>CADCBZ010000014.1 GCA_902799765.1 uncultured Prevotellaceae bacterium | reverse complement strand
CCTTGAGCACAAGACCATCCTTGGCTACAAATGTCTGACGCTGCTTCTGAGCGATGGCATGAGCCAACTGTTCCTCGATTTCTCGCTTCATGGTGAAGAGGGTCGCAAGCCTGACAAGAAGCAGGGGCTGACGGACAGGCAGCGCAAAGCACGGTATAGCAAGGATTATAGCGGAGAGGCTGTCGAGGAACGCATCAAGGAGTATACGATGTCGAAGATTGACAAGGCCATCAAGATGGTGAAGTACGCCATCAAGCGCGGCATCCGATTCGACTATCTGCTCATTGACAGCTGGTTTACCTGTGCAGACTTCGTTCGCCTGATTACCAGCCGACACATCAAGTGTCATCTGATTGGTATGATCAAATTGGGAAAGACCAAATACCACACCCTGTGGGGTGATCTGACGGCCAACCAGATTATCAAGAAGCTCCAGAAGCAGGGCCTCACCAAGCACAATAGGACCTTGAAGTGCACCTACTGCACCATCGATGTGAAGTTTGCAGGTACCACCGTACGCCTGTTCTTCTCGAAGCGAGGCAGGAATGGGCATTGGAACGGATTGCTCACAACAGATCTCTCGCTCAGTTTCCTCAAAGCATACAGGACGTACACTACCCGCTGGACAACCGAGGTGGCTTATCACGATTGTAAGCAACTGCTTGATTTCGGCAGATGTCAGAGCGTGCACTTCTCTGCGCAGATTGCCAGCTTCACGCTGACCATGATGCAGTATAACATACTTTGCACAGTGAAACGGTTTGAGGCCTACGAGACCATCGGAGTGCGGTTATTGATGCCAATCCTAAGTTCCATAAACTCTATCAAATGTATAAATTAGTCGCTTGATGAATGAATATTCACTTGCGAAAGTTCAGTTATATATTATGAATGTTTCAAAAATATTATCAATTCCATCGGGAAAATTAGCCGATGCTGCCAGTGAGATTCGTAAACAGTTGGCCAAGAAATTACGCAATGGCGAAACTATTGAAGTTGGTAATGACGGCGATGTAACAGGACGAACAGGTGGCAATCGTCTTGTAGTACAAGAGGGTAAACTTGCTAATGATGCTGCCAGTGAGATTCGCAAACAACTCGCAGAAAAGTTGCGACGTGGGGAAACTATAGAAGTTGGCAGTGACGGCGATGTTACAGGGCGAACAGGCGGGAATCGTCTTGTTGTGCAAGAGGGTAAACTTGCAGTAAGACAATGGTACGAAATAGATCCGCAGCGTCTTGCGGATGAGAAGGAAGCTATGAGAAGATTTTTCCCAAGATTCACACTCCATAAAAAGAATGATGGCAGATTATATTGGTATGGAACCTTGAGACTAAACGTCCTACCTAATGGCTGGCCTTGGGAAATTGCAGCCATTTACAACAATGATCATCCACATCCTGTAATGGGGGGTTCTGTTCGTGTAGTTCTCATTAATCCGGATATTAATACTGTCATTAACGCTCTTGGATGGACTCCCCATCATCTTCTGAGAAGTAATGATGACGGCTATTATCTTTGTACTACAAGAGCAGAAGACATTAGTTATGGCACACGTTTTGAGACTACTGCTGTTCAAACGATTTCATGGGCAGTTAAATGGTTGACTGCATTGGAGTTGGTACTTTCTGGTGATATGTCAAAAGAACTTTTCAATTCACCTAACGGTATATAGTCTATGGATAACCAATATGTAGTTTTTACTCCAAAAGCATTCAATGCTATTGTAACGGAGACTTTGGATAAACACCCTGTGGAAACAGGAGGTATCTTTTTAGGATACATAACAAATACCGGAGTCTGGGTCGTCGTCGAGACAATTCCACCAGGAATAAATACAATAAACAGAAGTGCTTATTTTGAGTATGATACAAACTTTGTAAACTATATGGCTAATGTCGTAGCCAATCAGTACCAAAAGCAAATTTCTGTTCTTGGGCTGTGGCACAGACATCCAAGCAGTTTTGATCAGTTTTCCCATACTGATGACGAAACAAATCGCAAGTTCGCAATGGGAACCCCTTGTGGTGCTATATCTGGATTAGTTAATTGTGATCCACAACTTCGACTTACGATGTATCATGTGGACAAGAATGTAAATTACACTCCGATAGACTGGGTTGTCGATGATGGCAGCATCATACCAGAAGATTATCTAAAACTAAGATATGAGACTGCAGAAAACCTCCCTTTCCCGGATATACATAATGAACAAACAGAGAGTCCACAGTCACCTATGAATGAAAATGCTGCTCCATATACATTCTCTCATGCTTATGCTGATTTACTAGAAATTTACAAGAAACTAAGACGCAACTATCTATGACTGATTTGAAATTATCAAATAGAAGAAAACCGAAAGTGACATATCCAATGGATATGTTCAAATGTCATTATACAGGAAAACTTGTAGGTTATTATGTTGAAAATACCAATTTTTATAATGTTATGCCTAATGACATTGCATATGATAATAATAAATGTAGAGAAATTGGTATTATATATTCAACTTCGCACGACATCCCAGATTGGAAGGAAATATCTTCTAAAGTATTATGGCTGAATGATAAAAGCAACGAAGTACTGCTGGGAAGTGCAATAGATAAGATCAGAGGGGCTTTAAATCGAGACATTGAGCAAGAGGCGATCCCTACAGCCCCTATTCCTTCTCTTGTAGGTTTTTGGAAAGAGGACAAGTTAGTGTTCATTTCCCTGTTTGATTTTACAGAATGTGAACAGGAACAGTACTCCCTGAAATTAGATGTGTTTTCGAGGAATACTGGCATCTTGGAATCAGACATAATGATGTCTAAAAAGGCATTGCTTATTGGATGTGGTTCTGTGGGTAGCCTTGCTGCCTTAGAGTTGGCCAAGGCTGGAGTTGGTCATTTTATGCTTGTAGATAACGATATTTTCGGTTATCATAACATTTGTAGGCATCAATGCGGCATTTATGACGTAGGGCGTTACAAAACAGAGGCTTTGAAGGATAGAATATTGCAGATCAATCCCTATGCAGAGGTTGTTATGCGTAATACGACCATTCAGGAGGTTCCTCTTGATGACTTGACAAATTTCTGTAATCCAGACACGATTGTAATAGGGGGTGCTGACAATCGGGCAGGTGACCTATATGCAAATGGAATAGCCAAACAAGTAGGTATGCCATTTATGTCGATAGGTTGCTGGGAACGTGCTTTCGCTGGTGAAATATTCTATTGCCTGCCTGAAGGGATGCCAGACTATCAAGACTTTATGGAAGTAACTGGAAATATGTCAGGAAGGGTCACTCAAAATAGAAGGTTCTATACGACCGAATCTGATTTGGAACGAGTGGCCTTTGAACCAGGAATATCGGTTGACATAAACTTTGTTACGGTTGTTGCCATCAAACTGGCACTTGACCTATTGAATCGTGATAACGAGCACTATACACAGCGCCTCTTACCCTATCTCACCCAGTACACCCTTGTATGTAATACAAATAACACTGCTATCGGAGGTGATATGGCTGAAATCTTTTCATACCCACTCCAGGTAACAACAAGTATTAAGGTTCCGTATTCAAATAGGAATTAGTTTTATGTCTGACGTAATTAACATATCGATGTGTAATACGATTTTTGACAGATTGATCAATTTTGATAAAGTGGGTAAAGAAGACTGCATGGTTTTTATTCACAAATATCAAACTATGATTGATGAATTGGAAGAAGAGCAATTAGAAGACAGGGCATGGCTACTAAATAAAATAGGCTATTATTATGCGATAAATCAAAATTTCGACAAATCACTTACCTTTCTCCAAGAATCTTTAGCTACGTATGAGAAGATATTTCCATACCAATGGATGAGTTACAATGAAGAAATGCCTCAAACATATGAGTTGTTTAGCAACATTAGTATGGTATATTATTGTTTAGAAATGTATGATGATGCTTTATTGTTTGCGGATAGAGCGTTTTGGGCTGGTGTAGGTGATGACTCCAAGAAGATTGCGAATTACGAACTAAAGGATACTATCCTGCTTAGTCTTGGTTTCTTCCATGCAGCAGAAGACAACCAAAAGACTGCAGTGGCTTGGAGCGAAGAATACTATGGAAACAATCATCAAATTACAAAAAGGTTAAGACTTCGTCAAGCGTATGCTGGAGTTAAAGAAAAAAATGTATTGAATGATGAGTTGATTAAAAAATTTCAGGTTGTTCTTGATACCTATATGACAGACTATGATAGTACTAGTTTGGGGTGGGCTTTAGGGTGTGAATATCTTTCTGACACGCTTAATAAGCAAGGACATTTTCATGAAGCTCTTAAAAAAGCTATTGAGGCAAAAGTGATTCGAGAACAAACATTTGGAATCTGTCATATTGAAACCCGGATGATATACCGCCTTATTGCTGATATTTATGCAAGAAATGGTGATGATGAACATGCATTTATGTGGTTTAAAAAATCCATGCCTGGAAAATTTGAATTCGGGGGAGGATATTCAATAGTACAAGAAAAGATGTCACTTTTATATAAAAATAGCAAGGAGTGGGAAAAGGCAATAGAATGCTTGAAAGAGGCTGTCTCTAATTGGGAAGTAACATACACAAATAATTGCAGTCGGGCACTTAAGGACGTTGAGAAGATAGCAGATCTTTGTATCTGTTCTGGGCAAAAGGATTTAGGGATGGATTATTATACCTACATTTTAAATCACTGTAAAGATTATAAGGAACTTTCGAATTACTTTGACAGAGTCGGTGACTTATATTATGAAGATCACAATTTCGAAAAAGCCTTATATTGTTATGAGAATTCTAGGTCAAACCAAATGTGGGCAGAGAGCACATCACGTAACCGATTTTCTCTAGAACACTATACAGAACACATTGATAAAAAGATTGCTAATGTTCAAACATTAATAAAAGACAAACATATAATAAATAGAGTAAAAAAATTTTTCTTTAGTTAGAAGATGACATGACAGAGATAGACAAATATGGCAGAATAAAAAATCGTAATTTCCAGCCACAATCGGTCAGCAGATTCCCTTCATACAATGATAGCAGTGGCGATTTTTGGGATAAGCTAAATAGATTTGTGTCAAATATCGGTGAATGGATAAGCGAGAATAAAGATAATATTTGTACAAATATTAGCATAGGCATATATTTCCTATGTTGGATTCTCTTTGCTATTGCAATTATTAGTATATGGGCAAAAGATGGTTTTTTATTGGCCATCATTGAAGGTGCCATTGGCGGAGTTATTGTGTATTATGGTGCTGCCATTCTTATGTTTATAAATATTATAGTATTACAGATAGTAACTAGTATCCTTCGGTTGTTCTTCTATAATATATATGCTTTATTAATAGGATTGGCTCTGTTGGGCTACTGTATTTTCTATGTTATAAATCACTAACTCATGGAACAGAAAAGAGAATATCATATTAACAATTCTATTGTAGAGATATTGTTTGGTAATATATTAGATAGCCAAGCAGAAGTAATTGTTAGCAGTTGTGCCTCAACTATGAATTTAAGGGGTGGCTTATCTAGTGCAATTGTCAAAGCTGGAGGAAATGAGATTTTAGAAGATGCTCATAGAAAACTTCCTGTTAATGTTGGTGACGCTGTTGTCACAACGGCAGGGAATTTGAAACAAAAGTACATATTTCATTGCATCACTGTTGACAGAAGTATTGATAAATCCAACACACCAGAAGGAATCTCTGGAGATGATATTTTTCAGTATATCATAGACCACTCATTAGACAAGTGTTTCAAGTTGTTTCACGTAATGGGGTTGACACATATAGCCTTACCTGCAATCGGGACTGGAGGAGCTGGAATCCCTTATGCTAAAGTGGCCAAAACGATGTCTGAGGTAGTAGCAAGAAACTTGCGAAAAACAAATAAGGCTTTACATGTTGAGATATATCTCTTTGATTGTCATGATAAGAAGGATGATTGGAATTTCCTTTCTTTTTTTGAGGCTTTTGCCTCACAGGAGGCGATATCGCATTTATTAAAAGAGCAACAGTCTGAAGAACTGCTATCTGATGAACCTATTTTGAATTCTGATGAACTTAATTCTCCTGTAGAAATTAACAAAGATGTTTTTATAAGCTATTCAAGAAAAGATTCGGAAATTGTCAAATCAATATACGAGCGTCTTAAAAAGTCGGGAGTTAGTTGTTGGTTGGATATGGATGGCATGTTTAGTGGAGTGTCTTATAAGAAAGTAATTGTAGATGCCATAAAACAAGTAAAAGTAATGTTATTCATGTCATCAGAAAATTCGAACAAATCCAGAAATGTAGTAAGCGAGGTGTCCGTTGCCATGGAACGAAAGAAAAAAGTGATTCCTGTCCGGCTTGACATGTCACCATATTCCGAGAGTCTTGAATATGATCTTGTTGACTTCGATTTTGTTCAATTTGACATGAATCATGTTGAGGAGTCATATACCCAGTTGTTGAAAAGGATTGCTTCAGCATTATCCATTAATCATATGGGTGATTAATTTGATGTGAGTTAAGACCTGTCTCATATTCGCTGTTACAATTGCAGTAATATATTTGTTGAATCAAATTTAATAGAAGAATGATATGAATACTGTATTTCGTTTCCGAAGAATACTTATAAGCTTTATTGTTTCACTTAGCATGTTGTGCTCTTGTGGGAGTTTATCAACATCAGATAAAGAAGGACATGTTGTAAGACCCTTATTCAGTTCTAGTTTATGGAATGCAATAAGGTCTTGGGATATTTTGCCGTCAACTAATTCTACTCTAGCATTATGGAGCTTAGTGTTAATTGGTATATGCTCAGTAATATTCGTGTACAAAAAATATAATCGCATTTTCCCCGCTGTTGCAGTTGCTGTTATTGGAATGTGCCAGATTTATTTTTTCTTGGGATATACGGGTAGACTTGAAGAAATATGCGGTTCATATTTATTAACGCTATTGCTCGTTATTGCATTAACAGCACAAGTATTGGTAACAGACAAAATAGCAATTGACCATGATTTGACAGGTGATTATTATACAAGAAAAGACACTGGAATTATTGGCATTATTTGGAGTCTATCCGTGATTATTGTCTCACTCCTTTATTATATTTTTACAGATTTTTTAGGATGGTCGATAATGGGCTGGATTCTAAAATTATTGGAATTGTGGTTGTTAGCATTAATAGTTAATCTTACTTATGGTGCTGTTACAGATCGATTTGACACAAAAGAAAGTGACTCTAAAGTTTATTATATTTCGGCTGGTGTAATAAGTTTTATAGGCTTCCTCATAACAATCAGCTACAATACTTTTGCTGGCTATATTGCATCAGTCATTGCTATCATTTATCTAGTACCAAAATATTTGGGTAGCCATAAGGCTGATACAAGAATAAGAGAAGCCGCAGATGCGGAAGAGTTAGCAAAAATACAGAAAGGAGTGGAAAGTGGCGATTCCTGGGCTATATGCAGATTGGGCGAAAGATATTGGTCAGGAAAAGGAGTTGATAAAGATTACAACAAAGCTTTTGAATTATTCTCTCGTGCTGTTAAATTAGGTAATAAAGTGGCTTTTTGGGATTTAGCACGGTGCTATGATCATGGGTGGGGAGCCCCGTTTAATCCCCAGAAAGCTGTCGAGTTATATAATGAAGCATACAATCGCGGAGTAATACAAGCTTGCTATCCCTTGGGACGTTTATATGATAAAGAGGAATATGGATTGTGCAATAGTGTCGAATCGTTCAAGTGGTTTCTTAAGGGAGCTGAGGGAGGTGATGCTGATTGTCAATTCCGTGTTGCTGATTGTTATGAAAAAGGGATAGGCACAGCCAAAGATATTAATATCGCAATGAAGTGGTTTAAGCAGGCTGCTGACAATGATGAAAAATATTCTGCTTGTCATTATGGGCAATATATGTATGAGCATGGTTATCAGCAAGAAGGATTGCAATATTTGAGAAAAGCAAAAAATCAAGGTTATGAACTCGCGAAAGAGTATATGGATCATTATCATCTTAACTAAGTATCATTTAACATTGAAGTATGAAAAGTTTTTTTATTTTAGCCATAACGGCCATCTTTATCATTGCATGTGGCAATCCCGTCCAAGTTCCTTTGGAATTTGAAACTTTTGAGAAAACAGTTACTGAGGTCGGGCCAGAAGGCGGACAGGCGGGTCTGGAATTAAAAGTTGACATACCTCTCGGAGAGGGAAAACTACAGGACAATGTTTCTGCGGGCATTAAGGAAATCATGAAACTTTCTGAGGTCGGGCCAGAATTGAAACAGCCTATAGAGGGTAAACTTGATGAGTTGGCTAAGAGACTTACAGACTATTTCCCTCTAGGTGTCCAAAAAGGTGAAATTGAATCGTTAGGTGCTATTTCATATCAATTAATAATCGAGAATGTATATCAAAATTCTCAAGCTGTATTCTTTCACGTAACGGATGGCATTTTCAGCAATGGAGGGCCAAGTGAGAGTTATAAAATAGTGAGATTGTCTGATGGACACGTAATGGTTGATGATGAGATATTGAAATTTACTGCTGATGACATTGTGAAGTTGGTAAAAACTCATGGTTCCGATGATCAGAAGGATAAAGACGAGGCATTCATAGGAGGCATTGGGTACCTATGCCCAACAAAGGATGGATGCAAACTTCTATATCTATATGGAGCACATCTCTGGGAAACAATTGATGTTCCGTCGAGTGAGGCAGTTAATTATCTTACTGATGAAGGCAAAGCAATTTTTGACTTAGCAGAAACAGATGATACTGTTTCTATTAACTCGCAAGACAATACAGAGAAAAATGTAAAAGATACCCAAGAAGCCGTTCCTGGACGTGGAGAATTGGGTATATTTGATTTGCGTGGACCTGTGAAGTCTTGTAAATGGAAGAATAGCAATGGGACTTCTATATACACATTTGACAAGAATGGTTTTTGGTTAACAGAAAATGGAAAAAAACTGAATCAAGTTTTCTGTGGAGGTGTCGCACGCGATAAGGCCGGACGCATTACTTCTGGCAGTTTCGACGAATTCTATGGCGTTAGCTATTCTTATAATGCACTGGGATTAATAACTGAAAAATTCTGTGATGGTGTCACTAATACATTTACTTATGACAAAGACGGTTATGTAATAAAAGAACATATAGATGTTGCACCTGAAATGGGTGATGAAGAGGGTGAATCTGCGGAACAGTACACTCTCAATTATACTATAATAGAAAAGGACGCAATAGGGAACTGGATAAAACGGAAGAGCAGTCAAGGAATAGAAACAAGAGAAATAGAGTATTATCCATAAGTAACATAAAAAGTCAGCTCTAGGACCATTCCATCTATTCATTATAGTCAAACGATGAAAAGTATCGACTCATTCGATGGATTGAGTCAAGTCTTGAAAAGCTAAATCTCTTTGAACTGACAAATACATGCCAATCTTCCAAGTTGATATTCAATTATTAATAAAAATAAGCAAAAATTTGCATTAGAGTCACTATTGTTGCGGAAAAATTGCTAAATTTGCAGCATACAAATCACTAAAAGCATACAGATGAAACAAATAGCTAATAAAATCGCAATTTCAATCGCTCTAAGTATAATCCTATGTGCTTTATTGTATACCAGTAACGTATGGATTGCAGCTTTTCTCGTTGCTATGGCAACGATAGATGGTATAAGACTTTTATGGAAATATGGTAGAGCATGGTGGGAGAAAAGGCATAGTCAAGTAGCTCGTCGAGAGAGGACTATGCTATTCCTTGTAAGCCTGATGTGGCTCTTTTTATGCACAGGAACGGCTCTACATCTTTGGGCTTTTTCTTGTGAAAATATGGATAATGAGGTTGGCACTTACCTATTTGTCAATGCTGAATATTTATTCCGTTCTTTGGTCTGCTCCTTCCAACTATTTACGGGGAGTATTGATAGCAATGTCCTTGATGGTATATCTAATCACCAATATATTAAGGGACTTATTTCTTTGCAAGCAGTTGCGTCTTTCCTCTGTACAGTCGCTATTCTACTAAGTTTAGCGTATGCACGGTTGAAAGCTTTTTACAATTTGCATCGTAAGACTACTATCGATGATCAGCATAACCATCTTTACGTATTTTGGGGAATGAACGAACCTTCGCGTATGCTGTCCAATAGTATTCGATTTAAAGATGACAGGGCTATTTTGGTCTTTGTAGAAAATAATAACATCGGCGAAGAAGAACAGAACGGATTGAATAGTATTATCGGGATGTTTACTCATAGACGGCAGACTTTTGCAGATGCAGAAGAACTGGGAGCAAGAGTTACATTTACCGAATCCCGTTTATGTGATGTGGACAAAGACAAAATAGATAATGGTGATGTACTTACTGAGATGAACCTCAGTAAACTGAGAAGCCTGATTTCAGATTTAACGAAATTTGAGTCGGTAGCTCAATTGCATATATTCTTTCTTTCAGAAAATGAAGAGGAGAATATTCGTGCAGTATCCACTTTGGCAACGGATTCTACAATTAATAGCATCAAGGCAACAAAAGTAAAACAACGTATCTATTGCCATGCTAGACGAAATGGGCTTAATCAGATTGTTGAAGATATAGCTTTCAAACAATGCTTAGATGTACGTATAGTAGATTCTTCGTATCTCGCAGTTGAATTATTGAAGGCAGATGAAAATAATCATCCAATACGCTTTGTTGAAATCGACAAGACGAATCCAACTACCGTAAAGTCTTCATTTAACAGCCTCATTATTGGATTTGACGAAGTGGGACGTGACGCTTTGAAATTCTTGTATGAATTTGGCGCTTTTGTCGACTGTGATGCGAGGCCTGAATTGGAGAAAAGAAGTCCGTTCCATTGTGTAGTTGTTGACAGGCGAATGAAAGAACTTGCGGGTTCATTTGCGAATTTTGCTCCTTCAGTGATGCAACAAAGAAGTTATGACAGATCTACTCCCTTAGTAGAATTGAAAACCTGCGATTGCCAAAATCAAGAATTCTATAAAGAAATATTAAATAATAATTTTTGTGAAGTCCTTAATTACATTGTTATTGCCGTAGGAGATGATGAACTTGGCATGACATTAGCTATTAGAATATTAAATCACATACGTAGAGTTAGGGAAAATTTGAGTAATCTAAGGATTTTTGTTCGTTCTTACAATCCTGATAAAGAAACATTTATGAAAGAAATCGCTTCACACTATAATGAGGGATACAATAAATGCTTCAACGATGACTGTGTTTTTAAAACGGGATCTATAATTAAACTTTTTGGTCAGTCCAATAGTATCTACTCATATGACATGATTGTTAACGAAGAAATAACTTTAAAAGGTCGTAAGTACCAAGAAAACTATGCTCGACTAAGAGGAGAATCAGAACTGTGGGATGATCGCCGTAAGAAAGCACTAGAAAAGGGATCGTTAGATAGTCTGCGCTCTCTTCGAAGAAAAGAGTTGCAAGATCTTAGTAATGCACTGCATGCAGGCACGAAGATATATCTGCTAAAGAAGGCAATGTTGGAGTTAAAAGGATGCGATTATGACTGGGATGGTTTCTTTCGCAGGTATTTTGACGGGAATAATATGCCTATCTATGAGGGTGAATACGATAAGATTAGATACACGTTGCTGGATGATGAGGAAAATCGTATCATTATGAATCTTGCTCGTTTGGAACATATAAGGTGGAACGCATCACATGAGATACTTGGTTACGTCAAAGCAGACAAAGGTTTACACAGATGCGATGAGCGAACACTTGAACACAATTGTCTCCGTCCATGGCAAGAACTAGATGACGAAAGTCGTGCAACATTAAGTAGTAACTGGCCATGTGATTATAAGCTGTTTGATTATTGTGTAGTGGATAACTCCATATTATTGAACAAAGAAAAGTTGTTGACAAATTAAGCGTTTAATGTAAAATGAGCATAATTAAACGATTTTTAGCAGTGGTCACTGAACCACAATTCAAATTAGCCCGCGATTTAACAGCTATGGCTATCGCTGATGGACAAGTTACTACAGAAGAAAAAGAGGCCTTGAGTACCATCTGTCATTTGGAAGGAATTGACGAAAACAAACTGACTGAGGCCTTACATGGTGGTTACGACAAGGTTGATGAGGAGATGCCAAATACCCGGCAGGCGAAGGAGAGTTATCTAAGAGACTTGATTAAGTTGATTGGCTCTGATGGCTATGCTGCTCCACAGGAGGTTTACCTATTCCAAATAGTTGCAAGTCGAATGGGACTTAATCAGATGGATGTTATCGGATTGTTCCTGCTTTTTGCCACTCGTCAGTATTTCAAAGGTGATATGGGGGCGAAGATATTGGCTTCATTCTTGAAGAATTATATTGACCCAAAGGCCAAAACAGAGAAAGATAACCGTGAGAACTTACGTGCAATCTACGATACGATAGCCAGTAATACTGAAGTCAGCCGAGACGAGGAATTGGATAAGACAATCTTACGCCAGAATCTTACTCGTGCTACTGAAACATTTTTGGAAAATACAATTCTGATGAAAGAGTTTGCAAATGTAGGAATCGATTTTTCTTTGATGGCTAAACAGGAGGAGATGAAGGTATTCAAGAAGTACACATTGTGATAATATATATATCCATTATTGTACATTGCAGGGCTTCTTCCATGAATTATGACAGGACAAATGTTTCTTTCTATAGCATGTTTTAGTATTTTGAGGGACTTCTCAAACGCATTACTAAACTGATAACACTTGCTGTTCTATAGTTTTACAGGTTTATTGGAGGAAGATTCTCAGTTGTATATTGCGGTAAGTTGTGTTTGATACCAGCTTTTGTCAGTCTGTTCACGAATGCATTCAGAAACTCAACATGAGGAACGAGGTTGCAACTCCTATATGCACTAAGTAATTGTAACGAGGTGATACCCAAAGCCTCGATATCAATGTTCAGTTCGACAAATGATATAAGGAACAGTTGCATATCCTGATCTTTAATCTGCTCGCATATATCAAGCAATATTTTGTCGTTACGTAGGTTGTTCAGATAGTTATTTTGGATTGCTGGTTCTATGTCTTTTACAGACAGTAGACATCTGAGACCTTGTTGCCTCAGTAATGTCAAATCTGTGACTTTGATATAAGGGAAGAAGTTCAAAGTATCCATCGTGAAGATATTTTCTGGAGGCACGTAATATCGATTGCAGATAATTCGATATGACTCAGTGAAGTTGACGAGACATTGCGCCAGTTCACTCTCATCATGACTTAATAGTTCTGAATTTATACCCCTGTCATTAATACTGATGCGATTGGCAGGAGCAAATAGTTGCTGTAATAGTTTCTCCTGCTGTTCTACATAGATTTCCGCTTCATTGTTTGAAGTGCAAGTGGCGTATAAGATGTCTGCATCTATGGTATCACGACTATTCAATATATCATCAATAGCCCTGTTTAGATTGAAATTAGGATAAAGCAGAGATAGATTCTTGCTGATCTTCGAAAGGTTGCCGTAGTTTTTGGCCTTTCTTTCCTTCTCAACTTTTGCCCTAATTTTGGCAGTTGTTTCCTTGGTGATATAATCCTTATCCTCGATGATGGATTTAATTTCTTTGGCAAAATCCTTCTTCCCAGATTCATATTCCATGAGGACATATTCCTTGGCTTCTTTACATCCCATATCAATAGCTTTCTTAATGAAGTAGTGGGCAAGTATTTCATTTTGTTCAGTGCCTATACCTTGGGCATACAGGATGCCCAGATGTAAAAATGCCAACGGATTTTTTCTTCCATTGATTGCCCTTAATGCGTCGGTGTATGATGGTAACTTCTGTATCATGTTTGGCTTTGTTTAGGAATTGAAGCCCACCTGACGACGGGGCTTAAGTTCTATCATGCGAGGGTTGAACTTCTTGTATCCTTCCATGATATCAGAGGGGATGATATGTTGATAATCCTTGTCGGTCTCAAGTGTCACGCGATTTGCCATTGCAGGAATGATGCCGTTTCGGATGAACTGCTCCACCCAGCGGGCATTGCCGAAATTCTTGGTTCGCTGTGCGAGGGTGTCGTTTATCATCTGGAGGAGGATAACCTGGTCTTCATCGCTGAGAATATAATCATCTTTGGCTAATAGGTGCAGGGCAATCTCCATCAGCTGGTCAGCATCGTAGTCGCTGAAGCGATACTTATAGGGGAAGCGCCCCATTAATCCGGGATTTGAATTTAGCATGGCATCCATCTCCTTCTCGTAGCCTGCAAAGATGATGATTATATCTGGATTGGGCTGTGACAATACAGTCAAAAGGCTGTCTATGACCTTTGATCCATAGTCCTTCCTGTCAGATGTTCCTTCATAGAGGTTATAAGCTTCGTCTATGAAGAGTACATTGCCTCTTGCTTCCTCCAGAACTGCCTTCATGTTTTCCTCCGTCTCACCAATAAAACGGCCTACCAGTCTTGTGCGGTCTGCACAAATCACATCCCCTTTCGAGAGTAGTCCTATGGAGTGGTATATTTTGCCTAGCATCCGTGCAACAGTGGTTTTACCAGTACCTGGATTGCCTGTGAAGACAGCATGCTGTGGTGCGATATTCGATGTGTGGAGTCCTGCTTTTTTGCGTTCCACGAAGAAACGTGTCTGATTCGCCATAGTTGTGATGCTCTTCTTGATGTCATCCAGTCCCACCATTTCATGGAGTTCTTTGATACTGTTCTCAAATTCAGAAGTCGAATTGGGCAGTCGATCAAGTGAAATGTCTTCTATCTCCAGTTGTGGCAAGGTAGTCTTCTCGGACATCACATCGGCAATAGCACGTTGGCGATAGCGTGGAGCGATTTCTTCTTTTACGAAGCGATGGATGCTGCTAAGCGACCAGGTAGAGAAACAACCTTTTTCGTAAAGTGTGAGGATTGCTTTTGAAAGGGCATCCATCACTAATTCAGAAGGGTCAAGGTGTTCATTATCCAATTCCTTGATGAATGCCTGAACAAGTTCAGAGCCACTATATGACAATTGGCTCAGCACGTTTCCGCACAAAAACATATCTTTCAGTGAGGGGTATACGTCCAGAACACTCTCGATTTCTTGTTTGCCCCCACATAGCCAAAGTTTGTATTTCTCCTTGTCCTCACATATCTTCTCAACAATTTGGCGAACGACAACTTTTCCACCAGTATTGAGTAAAGCTCCAGGATTAGTCAGGCAATAGACCTGATTGTTGGTGTTGCTTAACTTATCATTCAGTGGCTCATAGGGGTTCTGAAGAGCCGTATTGTAAAGGGTATTACAATCAACTTGGGTGTAGTAGAAGCCAGGAACAGCAATTTTCTGGAGAGACTGTAGAATTTCTGCATTCCAATCTCTATTTGTGGTGTATATCATTAAATTTTTATCGGCTTTCAGTTCTCTGCCGCTAAGCCCCTTGCGAAACTCATTGTAAATATTCAACTGCCTACACTCCAGTGCATATTGCCTCAATTCGGAGGCTCCTGGGGCCTGTGAGAGTATATCCCAATTTGATTCAGAGTTTTCTAAGCTAGTGGTAAGGATGTCCTCTATACTGCAGATAGGCCGCATTGCAAATGGCTTCTGTGTGATATTCATAGACTTGTCTATCTCAAAGTCAATACGTACAAGATAGCCGTTTGTGTTGTCGCGAATCAGTAGGAAGTACTTTCCTGGCAGCCAGATACGGAAGGAGTGCATCCCTATACTGACATTGATACTGCTCTCGCGGTTAAATTTATAAGTTACATCGCTATTACACATGGGAGAGAATTGCTCTGTGTAGACAAAGCAGCGGAAACGGCCTTCCTTGATAAGCGAACCTTTCCGAGCCTGAATTTTCACAATAATGGTTCCATCAGTATATACAGATGGATGGCCTAACGATAAAGAGAGTGTAATGTTTCTAATATCCTTCAAAGCTGGAGTTCTAAGAGTGTTACATAATAGTTTCTCGTCCGAATTGAAAAAAGATGCATCCTTTTCAGGATGAGGCACTTCCATAAGTTCTTGAAGTCTGTTGAAAAGTTCTTCGTTTGTGTAATTTCCAAATTCGCAATCCATAACTAAAATTTCAATAACCATAAAAAAAGAGCCGCAGAAGCAGCCCTTTCTATCATTACACTGAAAAAATCTTCGTAAGTGTCTAGTGGAATCTTCCTATAAATTCATTTATCATATCATTACCGGGGTCTCTTTGATCATATGTCATCAACAAATCCAAGCATGTACGATAAATGTTCTGTTTATTTGCAGAATATTCCTTGGCCATATCAATAAATGTATTGAAGGTACTTTCTATCATATATAAATAAATATCGTGTAATCGTTTGTTTGACGGATCGGACTCAATTGCTCTAAGAAGGTTTTGATTCATCTTGTCAAATGCCCCCTTTACACGATTCACATCGTTTTTCTGGGCGTATGCAGTTGCTTCGTGAAGCCATGCAAAGATTTGGGCCTCATAAATGCTTTGTCTTTTATGTGCATGTTGTTTGTCATTTGGTAGATTATTTAAGTTGGTCATGAGCTTACCTCCAATACCATTCAAATAACGTAGAGCGTCGTCTGGTGAGTGGAGCTTAACAAATATTCCTGCCATATCCCTCATTCCGATGCATAACGCTGGTGAATTTACTTCACCTTTTCCGGTAGGCACAAACCCTTTTGTTCCTTGCCAGAATTTTTCTTTTTTTAAAATTAATTGTAGTTTCTCTTTATTGCTCTTACCGTCTTTCTTCGCAATTTTTGAAGAACCGACATACAATAAGGCAATTCTGATACTTGATGGAAGAATGTCAATAAAACCCATATCTATATTATTTTAGTTTAAATAGTTGCCATTTGTAATATTTCCGAGCTACAGGAGTTAACAAAAGGGATATTGGTCCCCTGATCTTAAAAGTATGAAGAACGGCGTTATATTCTATAGCTTGTTGTTTGTCATCAAATACGCGCTCTGTCGCATTTAGCTTTATTTGTACGGTCAACATATAATAAACGACTTTGAAATCGTAAGGAATATGTAAACTAAAGAGAAATGAATGAAAAGAATCTATTACTTTTATAGTCCTCTCAATATTGCCCATTCTTAAAGAGTCATTAGCTACTTCCATTATGACATTTTTTACAAAATTAAGCATAAGAGCCGCTGGTATATACTTATGATAGTCATCCTTCCTGTGAGAATAAGAATTAAAAAGGAAGTTTATGGGCTTGTCTACCCCAACAACATCTATAGTTTGTATAAATTCTTTTATTGCGCGGTCTTCGTCATGTTTGGCACAGTTGAAATATTCGAATCCTTCTGCAGGAAGATTCGCACTGACAAGATAATAGCAGATATTGTCAGTGACCAGATTTCCTTCCCTCCATTTCTTCATGTATATTCTTGCAATGTTTGAGCACAATCGAAGTTTTTCATATTCAGGCAGTTGGAGTTGTACTTTCTTATGCATGAGCTTCCAGTTTTTCAACTGTCCCTGCTCTGCTATAAAACTCTGCAAGAAACTTCTTACATAGCCAAAAGTTCTTATGTCCCATTCTTTATCTAATAACAAAGCAATTATCGACTCATCCAATCCATCATAACAGACGGAGAGGTTCTTAAATATAAGTATTGGAAAATGGCCAAATGAGGTTTGTAGCGCTAAAAGGTAGTTTGCAAACAAATTCTCTTCATTGTCTGGGAAAGATTCTATTCTCTTGGAAATGTAAGCAATCATTCCTTGGTCATAAGAATTATTGTATTGTTTTGCAAGTATAGAAACCTCTCTATAATCATTTTGCGTGAGATGAGTTAAGAATTGGAGTGCAATGGACAGCCATAAGGGAGATTCATAGCAGAATCCAAACTTACTTTTTTTGCTAAGCAAGTTATCTATAACTATCGGGTAAAATTCTTTATTATCACCTGAGAAAAAGGCTCTGATGATGCCTTCTGCTTCATATTTTACAAGTGAAGGTAAATTGTATATTTCAGTAGACTTGTGGTAAGAGGATATTTTTAATGCAGCATCTGGCAAACATGTGCAACACAATAACACATTCTTACATATCGTTTTAGGGTAGAAAGTGAGATATTCAGATATGTTATTATGGAAGAAACCTTCTATAGAATCTATCAATAAAATTAACTTTTTATTTTGGGGTACAGATTTTATCAGATGGCGAAAGTAAGTGGTTTGCTCATCCAAAGTTACACATTCTATATGCTGTACTCTCAATTCGTTTTCCAACTGAAATATCCATCTGGACAGCATGCTTTGAATACTTCTATTCTCTTGACCAGTATCTGTTGCATGATATAGTGTAATATATCGTGGCGAAGCTATACACAAATCTACAATTTGAGTATAGATGCAACTTTTTCCCTGCCCAGAATTACCAACAATAGTCAGTAATCCACTATTGTTCTCTAATTTTAAAGATAGTTCTTTTAAAACCCGTTCTCGCGTTAGAACCTTTGTCCTGTGTATAAACAAAAACTCATCTTGAGTACGTTGCTCGTCAGAAAATGGAGTAGAAGTGTCTTCAGTTTCAAAAAAAGAAAGGATTTCTTGCATTATGGATTCTCTGACAATCTTTCCAAACCCGTCAAGATCTACCATTTGTGTGCCATCCCATCTTGTCGAATATTCTATATAGCGATTGCTTTTGCCATCTTCTGATAATCTTTTTTTTATCTGTTTTTTTAGTTGTCTTAGCTTATTCCATTCATTTTGTCTTTCAGGATTTACAGAGTCGTCATATTTGTATCTAGTATCCCCATCTATGTATTCATAACAGGCACTATTTCTTTCAAGGAATAAACATCCTTGAATATTTGTGCGTTGCAAAAAACCATAACTAATTTCTGTGGCTGTTATACTTTCGCCAAAATCTCGTTCACTGAAATTTTTAACCTTCTCGGGAGAAGGTATAGTTCCATATTGATTCCCTAAAATAGCTAAGAAAAAAGGTTTGCTTCGATTGATCTCGTCAATACAAATGCGTAAGACTTTCTCTTCTTGGCTTTCTGCTCCAGTTTCTAAAGTGTTAATTCCAGAACGAAGATCAATGACCCTTAAGATGATTGAGTGTTTTCTTAAATCATTATTAATAAGTGGAAACACATGTGTCTCTAGATAGTCTCTTTCGGCCTGCATGTCGGCAAAAGTACTACTTACAAAAACTGAATATGTTCGCCACTTCCTATCCATAATATGGGTTGTTATGAATACAGCAAAATCACGTTGTTGGTGCAAATAATCACTTTCGTTTTACAATATCATACCCCAGTTTTTTTACTAACTTTATTGTCTTAAAAGCCATGATACGGTCGTATTCTTTCTCACTATCAGGAAGAGCTGTATATGGTATGAGGTCTGGGTTGTGCTTATTTGCATCATCTCTTTCCTTGCCATAAGTCCACCCTTCTTTGATTCTGGCTTTAGCCCAAACGTCGTGAGCATTCTCTGCGATAGCTTCTTGGAGTTCTTCGAGTTCATTGTCTAAAGGAATTGAATCCACATCAATCGGGTGTGGCTCATATTCTTCAACTGATTGGAGAACTTGAATCATATAATAATGGGACTCTTTCCATGCATTCAAGAAATCCGAAATAGGTATATTTGACACATAAGGTTCTTCATAGGGGTCAAATACTGTAACAATATCATTATCAGCGTGAGTCACAACAACGGCATGATTGGTTAAATCTTCCAAGTCTATGTCGTCTTTGTACAATTTTTCTCTATCAACCCCAACAACAATATCGTTGTCGTTTTTCAGTGCTTGACGAATATCTTCTATCGTAGCGTCATACTTGCGAACAACAAACATGCCAGAATAGGCAAGTAAGTTGCCAAGACAGTATAAAGGAGTTCCTTCTGGTTTTAACCAGTCTTTCCTTCGGGCTGTATTTAACAACCATTCTTCATCGTAAGGTAGATGGCGACGGTGGAGAATATAAATCTCACATAGTACGGCACATATATTTTCTCCACTTATCGCTGCTTTCTGAAGCATAGGAAGTACCTCCATTTTTAATTCGGAATCAAGTGGCTTTATTGAGGAATTATCTTCCGTCTGTAAGGCAATATCAAGCACTTCTCGCAATTCTTCATTAGAATCTAGGGCAAGAAGTACTTGCAGAGTCTCTTCCTTAGTGGTATTGCCATCAAGAAATGCAGCAAGTAATTCGTCGGTTATATACTCTTTATTTTCCATACGCTTTTATGTCATTTAGGGCGATTCGTGTCAACTGAGCCATAGCACGCCGTTTGATATTATAGAGGTTCGCGGTTGTTATATTCATTTCTAAAGCCAACTCTTCAGGGTCACAATCTTCGAGGATGAGTCTGCGAATTACTTGAACGTAGCGTTTTGTTGGCATTGCCTGAAAAAGCCTTTCGAGATCAAGGTTACTCGCAGGACTAGAATCTTGTGATGAGATTTGTTCCTTCATATCATAAAGAGATGAATGACTGTTATTTTCTATCATTCGGTTACGCTTCTTTATAAAGAATCTGATGGACAGTATTTTTAACCATTGATACACAGAACAACGATACCCAAAATTTCTCAATCTTACTGCATCATCCTCCATCAAATAGAGATATAATTCGTCTGCCATTTCTTTATAATCAACCTCATAGTTGAAAACAATCTTCATGACACTATGAAATAGTGGCCGACATTTGACAAAGAAGAAATTCTCTGTCACATGATTGTCACGAGCAATAAGCCCTTCTATGATTTCTTGGTCTGTCATAAATACAATAATCAAGTTCGAACATAGATTTGGGTACAAAAGTACTAAAAAAATCTCTAATTAGCTTGAATTGAACAAGAAATCACTTAATTCAGGGTGATTTTAAGGATATTTTGGTTTGAATAACCAGTATTTTGTTGAATCGACAATGTCACACATCATAATCGGGCTGAAACAATATTGTTTTCAGTTCCGATTATGATATGGTTTTAGATTACTTCTTGTTGAGCAGATGGCATAGATTCTCGTCATTGGCGATGCGTTCCAATTCGTCGTTGACAATCTGCTTCACGTCGTTCTTGATGTTGATATAGTTCTCTTTCACCATCTCATCCATGATGTCATTGCCATTTTCATCTGTAAAGTCTGTGATGATGGGAATTGGTTTGTAGGCTTTGGTCTCTTTGGCGACCTTGGCGTTATCGACTACGATTTCTGCATGAAAGATCTTCTGGTCGATGCGCTCGTCGAAGTTGTCAGAGACGGCACCAACGAACATACCCTGCGTAAGTGTGGAGATTTTGCTTGGGGGAATCAGACTATCCATCTGCGTATTGATAGAGGTTGAAGTGTCTTGGCGATTGATGGTCATTGACTGTCGTTTCTGAAGGACTTTGCCAAAACGGTCTGAAAGCGTCTTGGCTGTCTCGCCTACCACCTGACCGCTGAAAATGTTACCGACTGTGTTCTGTACCACCTTGGCCTCCTTGTCACCATAGTCACGGACTAACTGGCTGAAGTCCTGAAAGCCGAGACAGACAGCAACCTTATTGCTTCGGGCAGTGGCAATCAGGTTATCGAGGCCCTTGAAGTAGATGGTGGGTAATTCGTCTATAATGACCGATGACTTGAGCATCCCTTTCTTGTTGATGAGTTTCACGATGCGGGAGTTGTAGAGTCCAAGTGCTGCACCATAGATATTCTGACGGTCGGGGTTATTACCGACACACAAAATCTTTGGCTCCTGTGGGTTGTTGATGTCGAGCGTGAATTCACTGGCAGACATCACCCAATAGAGTTGCGGGGAAATCATACGGGACAACGGAATTTTTGCACTTGCAATCTGACCCTGAAGCTGATCTGCGGCTCCACCCTGCCATGCGTCGATGAATGGCGACATATAGTTTTCCAATTCTGGATAACTGGAAAGAATCGGAAAAATGTCCTCATACTTGCGGTTAAGGAACTCAACAGCATGGGGGAAGGTGCAGTACTTGCCTCCTTGGTAGAGTTTGAGGAACCAGATGATGGCGGCAAACAGAATGATTGGTGATTCAACGAAGAAGTCGCCCTGTTTTTGTACCCACGTACGGTTGAGGTTTAGCATGATGGTATAGGCCGACTCATAGGCATCGGAGATGTCAGTCATGAAGTCGGGATGAATGGGATTGCATCGGTGACTGCGACGCGGGTCATCGAAGTTTATGACATAGAACTTCGGCAATACCTTATAGCCGGACTTGTGCGTCAGCATGTGGTTATACGCAATGGTACTGAGGTCGGCAAACTTGTAGTCGTAGATATACATTGAGAAGCCTTTTTCGATGGACTGCTTGATGAAGTTGTTCACTACTGCATAGGACTTACCACTACCTGGAGTGCCAAGAACAATAGTTGCACGGAAGGGATTGACCACGTTGATCCAGCCCTTGTTCCACTTCTTCTTGTAGTAGAAACGTGTTGGCAGGTTAATGGAATACTCGTTCTCCAAGAGACGAGTTTCCTGCATAAAGGATTCGTTCTCATTGTTAAACACGTCATCCATGAGATTGTTCTGGAGCAAACGACTCATCCACAAACCACCCATTAGCAGGCAGATATAGCCCACTGAAATGGTAAGGATGTAGAGTGCCGTACAAAATACGAACGGGAATGGCAGATTGAGCAGCCACCAGTTGAGGAAGAACAGGATAAAGCCAGTTACGAGTGCAGTACAGATTCTCGTCCATGTAATCTTCTCTTCCTTTACTCCCTTAGTTCCGAGACAGGATAGAGCCAACAACAGAACAGAAAACAGTTTCGTGTACAAAATAGAGTGGAATAATCCTGCCGTTCGGTCGAAGTTGGTCAGGATACGGTCAACGATGCCCATTTGGATGTGCCAGTCCACGATGGCGGCATAGCAGTACCAATAGACATTCATCACTACGAGAATAATACTCACGGCTCGCATAAAGTCCATGACTTTGGCGAGTCCTCTCAAATCATCTTCTTGTTGCATAATTCATTCAGATTTTATTGGTTGATACTAATGTTTCTTCTTATAGTCGTGGGCCATGACGTTTTTTCTTCTTGCGCTGCATCTTCCGACGGAATGCTTCTTCCTCTGGGTCAACGGCAGGATTGTCGCTATTCAAGACATCAAGGGCATCAAGGAATGTTGCGGTACCTGATGCGCTATAGCGGTAGTCGATACCGCTGTCTGTTTTTTTTGTGCTTGTTTGCTGACGCTCATTGGTAGATGTATCGCTGTCATGATACCGCTTTTCTTCTGATTGTGTTTCTTCCTGATAGGGTATCTGTTTTTCCTTTGGAGTGTTGAAATGTTGTTCCAATGCGTTTGCTGAGAAAGCCTTGCCCATTCGGGAGCCATTGAGTACGCAGTGGGTGCGATGGTCAATGAAGGTAGCACCGTATAGTCTGCTTTCATCAGTATAACGGAATACACAATCAATGCCTTTCTCTTTGAGTAGCCTCACGAACTCATCCTTGTCGTATGTACGCTTTAGGGCATACTCCAGAGATTTCTTTGTCGGTTCAGTTAGGTTCTTGTCCTTGATACGCTGTTTGTATGCAGCGACTTTCTTCTGCAATGCCTCATACCCAACAGACTTGCCAAAGAGTGAGGATTTGAACGGATTACCTACCTTCTCTCCATTGGCATCAATGACAGAATAGACCAGACCGTTGTAATCCTCACCTCTAACATTTCCACGAACTTCATCCACAGTGATATTGTATAGGGACAAGAGCGCACGTAGTTCGCCGATTGTTTGGAACTGGTAGGAACTGAAGACAGCCTTGACAGTGTTTCCTACCTGTTTTTTTATGTCACACTCCTTTGGATTAACTAGATGCAGAGAATTGACAGTCTGCTTCTCCTGCTTCTTGTCTGCAGGGTGAAGTCCATACTCTTTTTCGATGTCACGGGTGATGCGCTTACTTCTTGGAAAATTGAAAGATTTGTCGATACACCTGCCCTGCTCGTTGACACGGACGGAAACGATGTGGATATGGTGGCGGTCTATATCCTCATGCTTGACGATGATATAAGGCTGGTCACCATAGCCCATTCTTTCCATATACTCATGGGCAATTGCCATGAGGTCTCCATCCGTCAACTTGTCATCAGGATGCGGATTGAGCGATACATGAAGAACAGGCTTCTCCGTTCTCGTCTGTTTTGGCATCCATCGCTCAAAGTCCTGCAGGACTTGTGCAATATCCACCCTACCTGTGCCGTTGTTGAAAACCCTGTTGGTGTCCAACAACTGCCCCTTCCCCTCATTCACCTTGTCGGCATTGTACTTGATGGCACCGAAAAAACTGCTGCCTATCGTTATTTTTGCGACCATCTTTCCCTTGCCTCCTTTGCAAGTGCCACAATCTGCTGCCCCTGCTCCATCATCTGACGGGTCAATGACTCCAGACGATATAGCAAGGCCATTGCTTTCTTCTCGGAGAAATGACAGCGCAGTTCCTTCACTACTTGATTGTAGTTGACCGCCACACCCCGGAACTGGGCGTGAAACGATGACAGTTTTTCGCAGAAGTCCACATTCGCCTTATCTATCTTGATGACCCGGAACGTCTCACCGAATACCCTTGACTTGACGAATACAGCCTTGGCATAGACACCAGACTGTTCGTAGAGTGTGAGAAACCTGGCCCATTCCACATCGTCGAAGCGGACCATGACGCAGTGCGTCCGCTTGTTGTTCTTGGGGATTCTTCCCCCTTTGCGTTTCTTTTGTTTTTCCATATCCTTATCGTTAGATACCTTATTCTTGTTCTTTATTCAGCCTTTCGTCTCGCCTTGGCGACGTTTCCAGAGGGATTGCGACTTCGGAGTAATCCCCAGCCCCCTGCAAGGGCAAGGTTGGGTTTCGTGAGTTACCGGAAGCATTCCGAGTAACCCGAAACATACCTTGCTATGCTCCTGCGGGCATAAGTAATCCGCCTTGCGGACGGATTAACGGTTTGGAGCAGCCAAATATCGGTCTTGACCGACATGTCCGTCGCTGTCCGATTCTGTTTGCGGTTGCAAAGGTCGTCGTTTTATGAGACTTCAAATGTCAAGTTGATATCAAGTTGATATAGAGAAACTTTCAGGCTTGCCCTCCATGCTCGGATTTGGAGAGCATATCGGTGCATACGGATCTGAAATTTTGGCTGGTTGACGGAATAGTCGTTCCTTTGCACCGTCGAAAGGCTTCTGAGCCAGTTGGCTGAATGACTGAATGCTAATATGCATGGTCATTTTAACGTTTGAACGTTTTAGCGTTTGAATGTTTGAACAACTGAACAGATGCATGATGACAAAGCTGCGTGACTATCGGCCATAAATGCCATACATGAATGCAGCCTATCATTTGACCAGACTTGAAGACAGATGATTACAACAGCATCTGACACAATGGTCAACCGAGAGAATGGGCATAAGAGCAAACATAAGTATAACCAATTAAAAATGAGATTGACTGAAGAAATGAACAAAACGAAATTCGTCGCCTTCTCCACCCAGAAGGGAGGGGCTGGCAAGACAACGCTGACAGTGCTGATGGCGAGCTATCTGCACTACGTGAAGGGGGTAAGCGTAGGCGTCGTGGACTGTGACTTCCCGCAGTACAGTATCGATGAGATGCGCCGCCGTGACTTCAAGAACATTGAAGAGAACAAACAGTTGTGCCGACAGGCCTACGACCAGTTCTCGCGCATCAAGAAGAAGGCTTATCCCGTAGTGATGAGCCGTCCAGAGGATGCCGTAGAAACAGCAAAGAAAATGCTGGAGATGGAGAACCCGCCTGAGGTGGTTTTCTTCGACCTGCCAGGAACGCTGAACAACGAGGGTGTTCTGAAGACCGTCGCGGCTATGGACTACATTTTCTGTCCGGCAATCGCAGACCGAGTGGTGATGCAGAGTTCTATGGTTTTTGCCAAAGCAGTCAACGACCACCTGATCACGACGGGCAAATCTAACATCAAAGGACTCTATTTCGTGTGGAACATGGTGGACGGACGCGAGAAGACAAACCTCTATGATGTGTATGACAATGTGATGTCGGAACTGGGTCTGACGGCACTGAAGACCGTCATCCCCGACAGCAAGCGGTTCCGAAGGGAGGGCGAGAAGGAGGAAAACCGTCCGTTGTTCCGCTCGACACTGTTCCCGCCAGACAAGACGCTGATACGTGGTAGTAACATTCGTGAACTTGCAGATGAGATGCTGGGTATCATCAACGGCTGACGGCTATGGAGAGGAATACAGAGCAAGAAGTAGACTTCCAGGGTATCATTGAGGGAATCCGGCCTGATGCTCCACCGTCGTTGTCCCGTCAGAAAGAGAAGGAACCTGTGCAACAGGGACAGGAAACAGAAGCTGAGAACTCACCGAGAAAGCAGAGGACGATAAAGGCAAAGCCTGTCAATGCTCCGAGTGACAGAAAAGTGGACGAATCGCCGGAAGACTTCTTTCTGAGCCACTTCATTGACACCCCACCGATGAAAACGGTGGCCAGACAGGGGAAAATGGTCTATATGCGCCCTGAGTATCATGAGCGCATCCAGCGCATCATCAGCGTCATCGGCAACAACCAGCTGAACATCTCAACGTATATAGACAACATCCTTGCCTATCACTTCGAGGAGTTTGAGGAGCCAATTAGGAAGCTGTATAGCAAGAACTACCGCGATGTGTATTAACAATCGGCTGTATGAACAGCTTAGTGTATTAACATTCAAACGTATTAACATTCAAACGAAATGACAACTTTACAGATTATCTTACTGCTGGTCATCTTTACAATTGTGACGGCAGAAACCTTCCTCCTTTGGAAGTATCAGCGAAGGGAGAAAACCTTCACTCAACATTCGGGCATTTCTCACTATACGGAGGTGAAGAAGGATGAAGATGATGACAGATTCCGTCTGGCACCGTTGGGTAGCCTTGATGAAGAATATCTGAACATGTTTTCCAATCCTCCGATGGACAAGGCCGCTCGTCGCGGGAAGTCTGCCTACCTGCGCGATGCCTACCATGAGCGAATCCGGCAGATAGTGAATGCCCTGAACGTTGACGACGTGAACATCTCCAGTTATGTGGACATGGTTTTGACAGACCATTTCATGCGCTATGAGACACAGATTGACCGCCTGCTCCACAACTGTTACCGTGACACTTGTAAACAGAAGAAGCAATGGCAACCATCGTAATAGCACTGCTACTATGTATCTTGGTCTATGAACTTTGCATCTTCATCATGTATCCATCTGGAGTATCGCATACACGGAAATCTGTTGAAGCGGAAACAGAGGTTGCGAAAGTAACGGCATCTGACGATGACATCATGGGTAAGAGCCATTTCGACATGAAGAAAGAATGCCGATTGATGCGGCAACGCAAAGAGGAGGCAGACCGCAAGGCTGCAATAGCCAAGGGCGAGATGACTGAGGACGGCAAGGAGATTGCGCAGGAAGTACAGGCCGAGGACTGCGAGGTGGAACAGAAGAAAGTCTGGCAGCAGGTTCCTGCAGAGGAACTTGAAGCCATGTTTGAAGAGCCTGATGAACCTAATGAGCCACTTGCGCGGGGAGATACCATCGACGACATCGACCTTGCCTTCAACAATGTGGGCAGGCGTGACATGTCGGAGGAGGAAGAGCGAAGGACGGTGGAAGTGCTCAAAGGGCTGGAGGGAACGGAACTGTTCGACACTATCACTCAATCCTTCCCGCAAATCGGTGACAGTATCAACGACCTGTTTGATAAGTATGAGCATAAGCCATCGGCAGAGACGGTCACAGCAGAAGACAACAAGACAACAGAGCCGAAGAAGCCGTTTGTCATCCCTGAGAGATTCGAGGATTTCAATATCCGAGACTTTGTATAGCATTAACGAAACAACAAGAAGAAAAGATGAAAGAAAGAGACTACGGATAGGTGAGTCAATAAACCACTGAATCCAACAATTATCCAATCCACAATTAACAACAAGTAATAAACCATTTAAACGTAAACGAAAAATGAAAAAGAATGTAATCAAGTTTTTGAGCAATACGATGGTGAGCACCAATCGTAAGTTTGTCGCATGTGCAGCCCTCATTGCTGCTGCAACCACCACTGCAATGGCCCAGGGCAACGGTCTTGCGGGTATCAATGAGGCCACCTCGATGGTCACAAGTTACTTTGAACCAGGCACTAAGCTGATTTACGCAATCGGTGCCGTCGTGGGGCTCATCGGTGGCGTGAAGGTCTATGGCAAGTTCTCCAGCGGTGACCCCGATACCTCGAAGACTGCTGCCTCCTGGTTCGGAGCCTGCATCTTCCTCATCGTGGCCGCTACCATCCTGCGTTCGTTCTTCCTCTAAGCCTATATATAATATAAGGTATAAGGAGAACAACCAATGGCTGAGTACAATATCAACAAGGGTATTGGCCAGTCGGTGGAGTTCAAGGGGCTAAAGGCCCAGTATCTCTTCATCTTCGCGGGTGGACTGCTTGCAGTCTTTGTCCTGTTCGTGATTCTCTATCTCGCTGGAGTAAACCAGTGGGTGTGCATCGGTACGGGTGTCGTGTCTGCCTCCGTTCTGGTCTGGCAGACCTTCGCCCTCAACCGACGCTACGGAGAGCACGGACTGATGAAGCGAATGGCAAACAGACAGCATCCCCGATACCTGATCAACCGACGCAAGCCATACCAAATGATTAAGAACCAAGTAAAGGAAGAACCCAATGAGGAATACGCTGAAAGCAACAACCGTTGAGAACAAGTTGCCCCTGCTGGCTGTGGAGAACGGCTGCATCGTGTCGAAAGACGCAGACCTGACCGTCGCCTTCGAGGTGACGTTGCCGGAACTCTACACCGTGACCTCACAGGAATACGACACCATTCACGGCTGCTGGTGCAAGGCAATAAAAGTGTTGCCCGACTACAGCATCATCCACAAGCAGGACTGGTTCATCCGTGAGACCTACAAGCCGGAACAGAAGAGCGGCATGAGTTTTCTGTCACGGAGTTTTGAACGGCATTTCAATGAACGCCCCTATTTGAATCATACGTGCTACCTCTACCTGACGAAGACCACTAAGGAAAGAAACAGGATGCAGAGTAACTTTTCGACGCTGTGCCGAGGACATATTATCCCGAAGGAACAGAACAAGGAAACGGCTACCCGCTTTTTGGAGTCAGTGGAGCAGTTTGAGCGCATCATGAATGATTCGGGCTTCATCCGTCTGCGTAAACTGAGTGACAACGAGATTGTAGGCACCCGTCGCAAGGCAGGATTGATAGAGCGGTATCTGTCACTGAACCCAGAGGAAAATGCCTCGCTTCAGGACATCGACCTCGATCCTGCTGAGATGAGGATTGGCGACAACCGCCTATGCCTCTTCACGCTCTCCGATGTGAACGACCTTCCTGCCAAGGTGGGAACGGACGTTCGCTACGAACGACTGAGTACGGATAGAAGCGACTGCCGCCTGTCATTTGCCAGTCCCGTAGGGCTGCTGCTGCCCTGTAACCATATCTACAACCAGTATGTGATACTCGACAACAGTGATGACAACCTGCAGCGGTTTGAGAAGACCGCAAGGAACATGCAGTCGCTGAGCCGCTACAGCCGTAGCAATGCCATCAACAAGGAGTGGATAGACCTGTATCTGAATGAAGCACACTCCCAAGGACTCATCAGTGTCCGTGCCCATTACAACGTGATAGCATGGAGTGATGACGTAGAGGAACTGAAGCATGCCAAGAACGACATCGGTAGTCAACTGGCAAGCATGGAGTGTATGCCAAGGCATAACACCGTTGATTGTCCGACGCTCTACTGGTCTGGCATCCCTGGTAACGAGGCCGACTTTCCTGCGGAAGAATCGTTCTATACGTTCATCGAACCTGCGGTCTGCCTGTTCACGGAAGAAACCAACTACAGGTCATCGCTCTCGCCATTCGGAATAAAAATGGTGGACAGGCTGACGGGAAGGCCGTTGCATATCGACATCTCGGATTTGCCGATGAAGAAAGGAGTCACGACAAACCGCAACAAGTTCGTGCTTGGACCTTCGGGCAGCGGCAAGTCGTTCTTCATGTGCCACGTCGTGCGCCAGTATTATGAGCAGGGTACGCATGTGGTGCTGATAGATACGGGACACTCGTACTGGGGACTGTGCAACCAGATTCACCGAAAGACGCATGGCAGGGACGGCATCTATTACACCTACACGGAGGAACATCCGATTTCGTTCAACCCGTTCTATACGGATGACTACGTCTTCGACGTGGAGAAGAAGGACTCGATAGTGACGCTGCTGCTGACGCTCTGGAAGAGCGAGACAGAGAACGTGACCAAGACGGAATCGGGCGAGTTGGGCAGTGCCGTATCAGCATACATCAGTATGATCCAGGCAGACCATAGCATCGTGCCGTGCTTCGACACCTTCTATGAGTATATGCGCGACGTGTACCGCCAGCAGATGCAGGAGCGTGACATCAAGGTCGAGAAGGATGACTTCAACATCGACAACTTCCTGACTACGCTGCGCCAGTACTACAAGGGTGGCCGCTACGACTTTCTGCTGAACTCGCGCGAAAATATCGACCTGCTGAGCAAACGATTCATTGTGTTTGAAATCGACTCCATCAAGGACAACAAGGAGCTTTTCCCTGCGGTGACCATCATCATCATGGAGGCGTTCATCAACAAGATGCGACGACTGAAAGGTGTGCGGAAGATGATTGTAGTTGAAGAGGCGTGGAAGGCCCTGACCGCTGCCAACATGGCTTCCTACATGCTGTATCTCTACAAGACTGTGCGTAAGTTCTTCGGTGAGGCAGTGGTGGTGACGCAGGAGGTGGACGATATTATTTCGTCGCCCATCGTGAAGGAGAGCATCATCAACAACTCCGACTGCAAGATACTGCTCGACCAGCGCAAGTACCTGAACAAGTTCGACCAGATTCAAAAGCTGCTCGGACTGACCGACAAGGAAAAGGCACAGATACTCTCCATCAACCAGGCCAACAACCCGTCGCGAAACTACAAGGAGGTGTGGATAGGACTTGGTGGCACACAGTCGGCAGTCTATGCAACAGAGGTAAGCCCGGAGGAATATCTGGCCTACACGACGGAAGAAACCGAGAAGATGGAGGTGCAGCAGTTGGCAGACAAGTTAGGTGGTGACATCGAAGGTGCCATCAAACAGCTTGCCGACAAGCGTAGGGAAGCCTCAAAGTAAGTAGTAACCATCAGAAAAAGAAAACAGTAAATGGTGCAGTCATGCACCAAATAATAACCTATTAACGACAAAAGGAGAAAAGAACAAATGAGAACAAAAGCATTAGTGATTATCAGCCTTTGCATGACATTGTTTGTCGGCAAGGCCAGTGCGCAGTGGACGGTCGTTGACCCAACGAACCTTGCACAGAGTATCGTGAACTCCACCCGTGAGATTGTCGAGACCTCGACCACGGCCAGGAATATGATTTCGGAGTTTCAGGAAACCGTGAAGATCTATGAGCAGGGCAAGAAGTACTACGATGCCCTGAAGAGCGTGAACAACCTCGTGCGCGATGCCCGCAAGGTGCAACAGACCATCGTCATGGTGGGCGACATCACCGACATCTACGTGAACTCGTTCCAGAAGATGATGCACGACGAGAACTTTTCCGTAGAAGAGCTGTCGGCCATCGCCACTGGCTACACGAAACTGCTGGAGGAATCGACGGGCGTACTGAACGAACTGAAGACGGTCGTAAACATCTCGACGCTCTCCATGACCGACAAGGACAGGATGGACGTGGTGGACAAATGCTACCGTGACATGAAGCACTATCGAAACCTTGTGTCGTACTACACGAACAAGAACATATCGGTGTCGTACCTCCGTGCCAAGAAGAAGCACGACCTCGACCGTGTGCTGAAGCTCTACGGAAAGGGTGCGCAGAAATACTGGTAAACCAAAGGCACGAGAGACATGATGACAGACTTATTGCTAATCATCGACACTGACAACATCCATACCATCCTGCGCCAGTTGTACGACGACATGATGCCGCTCTGCTCACAGATGACAGGCGTGGCGAGGGCAGTGGCCGGGTTCGGTGCGCTCTTCTACATTGCCTACCGTGTGTGGCAGTCGCTGGCACGGGCTGAGCCGATAGACGTATTCCCGATGCTGCGTCCGTTCGCCATCGGACTGTGCATCCTGCTCTTCCCGTCGGTGGTGCTCGGCACACTGAACAGTGTGATGAGTCCGATAGTGCAGGGCGTGAGCACCATGCTCGAAGGACAGAAGCTGGACTTGGAGGAACTGCGGCAGCAGAAGGATGAGCTGGAGGCGGAGATGATGAAGCGCAACCCTGAGACGGCCTACCTGGTGGACGATGCGGAGTTTGACAAGGAACTGGAGAACCTTGGCATATCCCCCTCAGACCTCGCAACGATGGCGGGGATGTATGCGGAGCGTGGACTGTACAAGCTGCAGAAAATGATACGCGACGGTTTCCGCTACATACTGGAACTGGTGTTTGAGGCGGTATCGCTGATGATTGACGTGCTCAGGACATTCTTCCTCATCGTGCTGTCGATACTCGGGCCGCTGGCATTCGGCATAGCGGTGTACGACGGATTCCAGAGTACGCTCACGGGATGGATGTGCCGATATATCCAGGTGTATCTCTGGCTCCCGATTGCCGACCTGTTCAGTTGCATACTTGCGAGAATCCAGCAGCTCTCGATAGCACACGACATCGAACAGATGCAGACAGACCCGAGTTTTTCGCTCGACTCGTCGGACGGGGTGTATCTTATCGTGATGATAATCGGTATCATCGGCTACTTCTGCGTCCCGACGGTGGCAGGCTGGGTAATTCAGGCAGGAGGCATCAGCAACTACGGGCGTAACGTGAACAAGTCAATCACGAAGAGCGGCGGCGCACTCAAGAGCGGTGCCCTGTGGCTGGCGAGGTAGCAAGATGACATGTGAGTGATAACAGATTTTGTAACGATTAAAATGTAACAACAAAAAGAGAAAATGGAATTCAAATCATTGAAGAACATCGAATCATCATTCCGGCAGCTTCGGCTGTTCGGGATGATCTTCCTGGCCGCGTGTACGGTGGTCACGGTGTGGTCGGTGTGGAGTTCGTACAGTTTTGCGGAGAAGCAGCGGGAGAAAATCTACGTGCTCGACGGCGGCAAGTCGCTGATGCTGGCACTCTCGCAAGACCTCTCTCAGAACAGACCAGCGGAGGCAAGGGAACACGTCAGGCGTTTTCACGAACTTTTCTTCACGCTGGCACCGGAGAAGAGTGCCATTGAGAGCAACGTGCATCGTGCGCTGGTGATGGCAGACAAGAGTGCCTACAACTACTACCGTGACTTTGCGGAGCAGGGCTTTTACAACCGCATTATTGCGGGCAACATCAACCAGACGGTGAGGGTGGACAGCGTGGTGTGTGACTTCGACAACTATCCGTATCAGGTGAGGACGTTTGCACGGCAGACGATTATCCGTGAGAGTAACGTGACGGAGAGGACACTGGTGACAGAGTGCCGACTGATGAACAGTAGCCGCTCGGATGACAATCCCAACGGCTTTCAGATACGGAACTTTACGATTATCGAGAATAAGGACATCAGGACGGTGAAGAAATGAAACAGAAAGTAGCAAACGTAAGGCAAAGGATTGTGGGAGGCATCAAGAAAAGGCTTGATGCACTTTCGCCACAGCAACGGCTGCATGTGGTTATCTGTATGTTCGGTGTTCTGGTTATCGGGCTATTGTTCTGCATCTGGCAGACGGCAAGCGACATTGCCGAAAGGCCAGAAAATACGAACATCGTGATAGAGCACATTGACAGACCCGTCATCGTGGACGGCAGACATGAGTATCAACAACTAAAAGACATTGTAAATGGAACAGGAGAAAAAGGAGAATCAGGAGCAGTTGCAAGGCGGGGCCTTGGGCAGCTCATCCCAGGAGGCGCAGACCGATAATCCGGCAAAGGAAAAAGTGGCAGATAAGCCGAATCGGGAACTGACGGAGGAAGAAAGACTGAAGCGTAACAAGCTGATGGTGCTTGGTGCTGCCATCATCGGATGCGTCTTTATCCTCGGCTGGCTGTTTACTTCGCTCAGCGGGAATGACGAGAACGTTACGGGCAGGAACGGTTTCAATACCGAAATGCCGGATGCTGATCAGGGAAGCAGCAACATTGCCGACAAGAGCAAGGCTTATGAGATGGAAGGCGTGAAGAAGAACCAGCAGGCACGGCATGACTTGGGGACATACTCCATGAGTGAAGCGGACTCCGTATCGGTATCGGACGAAATGAACCTGATGGCTACCTCTATGCCAAAGGAGAATGAAGAATCTCCTGCCAAGCAGCGGGTGGCACAATCGGCAGCAGCCTGCAATGAACTGAGCCAGACACTCGGCAGTTTCTACCAGCCTTCTGGTGATGCAGCCAATGAGGAGCTGCAGAAGCGTATCACGGAACTGGAGCAAAAGCTGACCTCGCAGACGACATCAAGCGGAAGCACTGTCGATGACCAGTTGGCACTGATGGAAAAGTCGTATCAGTTGGCGGCGAAGTACATGCCTACAGGACAGAATGGCGGTCAGGTGGCATACGCAGGTGCTGGTGAACAGCCGACATCAGGCAGTCAGCAGGGAAAGAAACGCAAGGTATCTCCTGTGCAGCAGGTGACAAAGACAATGGTGTCGGCCTTGGGCGGTCAGATAGATGATGAAGAAGGGGATGACGGTGGTTTTACCTTCCAGTCGTTCAATACGGCTGTCGGCTCTGGGGGCGGTGTCAGTCGGAAGAACACCATTTCAGCATCAGTCTATGGCTATCAGACGGTGACGGAAGGGCAGACGGTTAGGCTACGGCTGTTGGAGCCAATGGCGGTAGATGAGCGGATTATCCCCAAGAGCTCCATCATCGTGGGCAGCACAAAGATTCAGGGTGAACGGCTCTGTATCAGCATCACTTCGATAGAGAACGGCAGGATGATTATCCCCGTAGAGTTGTCCGTGTATGACACCGACGGACAGGAGGGCATCTTTATTCCGAACTCAATGGAGGTGAGTGCTGCCAAGGAAGTTGCCGCCAACATGGGCGGATCAATGGGGAGCAGCATCAATATCTCGTCGGATGCGAAGGCTCAACTGGCCTCAGACCTCGGCAAAGGACTGATTCAGGGAACGAGTCAGTATATCGCCAAGAAGATGCGAACCGTTAAGGTACATCTGAAAGCCGGGTATCAGGTGTTGCTATACCAGAAAGAAGATTAAGTGTATAACCAATTCATGACAAAAGAAAAAGAAACAGAAACGATTATGAGAATGAAGAAAGTTTTGATGATTGCTTGCGCCCTGTTTGCGGGCGCAAGCGCAGTGAATGCACAGAATACGGAACTGCCCAAGGACGGTGACTTGTTCCAGGGACTGACGCGCAGTATTACATACGACCGCATGATACCACCTCACGGATTGCAGGTGACGTTCGACAAGACGGTGCATATCATCTTCCCCGCTGCCGTGACCTACGTGGACTTAGGCTCTGCCAACATCATGGCTGGCAAGGCTGATGGTGCGGAGAACGTCATCCGCGTGAAGGCTACCAAGCGGTGGTTCAAGGGTGAGACGAACATGAGCGTCATCACAGAGGACGGCTCATTTTACGCCTTCAACGTCAAATACTCCAAGGAGCCGGACAAACTGAATATTGAAATGAAGGACTTCATTCATGACGGCTCGGCTGTCAATCGTCCGAATAACTCGATGGACATCTATCTGAAAGAACTCGGCTCAGAAAGTCCCGTGCTGGTGCGACTGGTGATGAAGAGCATCTGGAAGCAGAACGAGCGCATCGTCAAGCATATTGGCAGTAAGGGCTTCGGCATCCGCTTCTTGCTGAAGGGCATCTATACACACAACGGACTGCTGTACTTCCATACGGAAATCAAGAACTCCAGCAACGTGCCGTTTGATGTGGACTATATCACATGGAAGATTGTGGACAAGAAGGTGGTGAAGCGAACGGCAATTCAGGAACAGGTCATCCAGCCCTTGCGTACTCAGAACTTCGTGCTGAACGTATCGGGAAATAGTACAGAGCGCACGGTATGGACGATGGATAAGTTCACGTTGCCTGATGACAAGTGTCTGGTGGTGGAACTGGCAGAGAAGAACGGTGGACGTAACCAGCAGTTTGTCATTGAGAACTCGGATCTGCTACGTGCGAAGTTAATCAGTGAGCTAAGAGTGAAGTAGAATAACAATCGGAACAAAAACGGAACTTTTACAGAAACGAGATAGAAATGAAGAAACTATTGATGATTGGAGTGCTTGCCCTGGCTATAGGGCAAGCCTCCGCACAGCGATGCCTGCCCAAGATGCAGGGTATTGAAGTGAATGGTGCTTTCGTGGACGGCAAGCCGTTGAGTGCAGCATTTAGTGGCGGCATTGCCTTATCGACCTATACCAAGAACGGCAGCAAGTGGGTGTTCGGTGGCGAGTACCTGCAGCGTGATTACAACTATTCTGACACGACTATCCCCGTCGCTCAGTTTACGGCAGAGGGTGGCTACTACAAGCAACTGCTTACGGATGCCAGTAAGACATTGTTCGTCTATGGCGGTGTCTTAGCATTGGCAGGTTATGAGAGTGTGAACTGGGGTAAAACGCTGCTGTCTGACGGAGCCACCCTACAGGACAGGGATGCTTTCATCTATGGCGGTGCACTGACACTGAACATCGAGGTATATCTGTCAGACCGCCTGGCACTCATGGGCAATGTCCGGGAACGGTGTCTGTGGGGTAATGACACGGGGCATTTCCATACTCAATATGGTGTCGGACTGAAACTGATCATTAACTGATAGTGAAAATATGACAATCGAGGAAATACGGGACATGCCCATCACGACCTTTATGCACAAATTGGGGATGAAGTCCACCAAAAAGCGAGGAAACGAAGTATGGTTCCATGCGCCTTACCGCTCGGATAAGACACCTTCCTTCTGCGTGAACACGGAGAAGAACATCTTTAATGATTTCGGGGCGGGTGTCGGTGGTGACATTTTTACGCTGGCAGGGCTGATGATTAACTCCACCGACTTCATGGCACAGGCATGGTATATCGGTGAAGTAACGAACAATCCCATAGAAAGGTCAGAGCCTCCAAAGTATAAGCCAGAGCCGATTGTGCCTCAGTTTACGGATGTGGAGGTGAAGCCGCTGAGCCATCCGGCACTGCTGGCATACCTTCGTGAAAGGGGCATACCCTCGAACATTGCAACGGCAAACTGCGTGGAGATTCACTACAGGCTGCATGACAAGCAGTATTTCGCTGTTGGTTTTCCTAACGAGAGTGGCGGGTATGAGATTCGCAACAAATTCTTCAAGGGTAGCATCCCGCCAAAGGCTGTGTCACTTATAAGAAACGGTTCGGCTACCGTGAATGTCTATGAGGGTTTTATGGACTACCTTTCGGGCTTGACGCTCGGCTATGGCATGACGGAGGACAATCTGGTGCTCAATTCTGTTGCCAACAAGGAAAAGGCATACAGGCATCTGGACGGCTACGACCAGATAAAGTGCTGGCTCGACAATGACGATGCAGGAAAGAAATGCCTCGCTGCCCTTCAAGAGCGATACGGCGAAAAGGTCAAAGACTTCTCCATCGTGTTCCGTCCCTGCAAGGACGTGAACGAATACTTACAAGGACAATTAAAGAATGATAAACAACAAATGATTAAATCGAAACTGAAATTATGAAGAAACTATTGAAGAAAGTGATGATGTGCGCCACCATGATGGCTACACTGGTTGGTTTTACCTCCTGCGAGGATGACCTGGACATTCAGACCAACTACCCGTTTGAGGTGGAGGTGATGCCAGTACCTACAAAGGTGCTACGTGGGCAGACAGTGGAAATCCGCTGCCACTTGGCAAAGGAGGGTGATTACAAGAATACGCTCTATACCATCCGCTGGTTCCTCTATGACGGCACAGGCTCACTGAGGATGGAGAACGGCACGATTCTCCAGCCCAATGACCGCTACCTGTTGGAAAACGAGACCTTCCGTCTCTATTACACCTCGGCCAGCACCGATGCCCACAAGTTCATCGTGGTCGTGGAGGACTCCAACGGCAACAGCCAGACACTGACGTTCAACTTCAACAACGAAAACAAGAAAGATGAAGAGAATGAGGATTAGACTGCTTGCCCTTCTGTGCCTCTGCTCGGTAGGGCTGGCAAGAGCAACACCCAAGACGGGCAATTTGCCGTACACGGAAAAGCAGTTTGAAATGGCCGTCGCCTGTATCAAGCACTTTGAGGGATGGCACAACATGAAGGATTACGTGGGCTATGGCCACCAATTACAAAAAGGTGAGCGGTACTCGGCACGAATGATGACCAAAAAACAAGGTGACTTGTTGCTACGTCTCGACTTGATGCGAAACCTCTACCTGTTCCGTAACTACGGCAAAGACGCTCTGTTGCTCTCAGTGTTGGCTTACAATGTCGGGCCATACGCAATACTCGGCACTTCCAAACGACCTAAGAGCCGACTACTACGTAAGATTGAGCGTGGCGACAGGAACATCTATAATGAATATGTTTCCTTTTGTCGTTGGCATGGCCGACAGGTAAAGTCCATCAAGTTCCGTAGGCAGGTGGAGTACGACCTGTTCTTTGCACAATAAGAAACGTATATCCCGGGTGGCATCTATTATGGTTCCATTCGGGATTATTTGTGTGTCAGAACAGAGACGCAGGGGAAATCCCTATAAAACTTTGGGGAATTACGCCCTTCCAAATAGGAATTATCTTTTTGAAACCTCAAGGAATCGCCTTATCTTTGCACTGTGATTAAGAAACAAATGTCTAACATTTAAAAAATAGGAGATTTGATTATGAAGAAGACAATAGTGAGCACTAATTGGCTGAATAAGGTGATAGCAGCCATGATGATGATGGCCATCACATCAGCAATGCCAGCAATGGCAGGAAATAAGAAGCATAACAATGGTAAAAACAACAAAGTTGTTGTAGTAGTT
>CADCBZ010000013.1 GCA_902799765.1 uncultured Prevotellaceae bacterium | reverse complement strand
GCATAGATATCAATATCTTTAAACTGTTTACGCATAATTCAAGTCTCCTATTCTTTAAATACCAAGTTTCTGATTATATTCTTTCAAAGTCTCAAGTACATTACACTTCACGTGGATGTAGTTCTCGATGCCTGCAGCCTTCAGGTCCTCCATGCAAGCAGGAGCACCAGCTACGACAAACATCGCACGGCCATTCAAGTACTTGAAGGCAGGGATAGCGTACTCAGCATATTCATCGTCGCTTGAGCAGATCACCACAATGTCAGCCTTAGCCTCCAAAGCGGCATCTACACCTTCCTCAACAGTCTTGAAGCCGAGGTTATCAATCACCTTGTATCCTGCACAAGCGAGGAAGTTGCAAGAGAACTGTGCACGAGCCTGACGCATAGCAAGGTTACCGATGGTGAGCATAAAGGCTACAGGAACCTTGGTCTCCTCGGTATGGATACGCAGATCCTCAAAGTCGGCAGCGAGACGAGTAGAGTTGATTGCCTTGAAGGCAGGCTCTTCCGTCGCGTCTGATGCTGTGGCACAGCAACATGCAGCCACAGCTTTCTTACCCTCACTCTTCTCAGTGAAGTTGGGGAACTGATTGGTTCCCAACAGGAACTCCTTACGCTTGGCAGCATCGCCATGACGCTTCACGTTGGTGGCATTAATATCATCCTGGATGGTACCAGCCTTGATAGCTGCGAGGAAGCCTCCCTCCTCTTCTACCTTCAGGAAGATCTTCCAAGCCTCAGTAGCCAATGCATCTGTCAGATGCTCAATGTAGTAAGAACCTGCAGAAGGATCTACAATACGATCGAAATGGCTCTCCTCCTTAATCAGCAACTGCTGGTTACGGGCGATACGCTCTGAGAAATCAGTAGCCTCTTCGTAAGGTGCATCAAATGGTGTTACCACCATTGAATGAACACTACCCAGGGCAGCACTCATGGCCTCAGTCTGAGAACGAAGCAGATTCACATAACTGTCGAACAGCGTCTGATTATAAGTAGAGGTGGTCGCATTGACACACATCTGACAGCTGTCATCGTTCTTAGGCTCATACTGTTTCACGATCTGAGCCCACAACAGACGGGCTGCACGGAATTTCGCAATCTCCATGAAGTAGTTCTCGCTGACACCCATATTGAACTTAATGCTCTTAGCAGCCAAGTCAACATCCACGCCAGCATCAGTCAACTGCTGCAGATACTCATTACCCCAAGCAAGTGCATAACCCAGTTCCTGAACGATATAGGCACCAGCATTGTTAAGAGCGTCAGAGCTGACAGCAATACAGCGGAAGTTAGGATAAGCCTTCAGAGCCTCCACGAGTTTCGGACCAAATGCGAGCACAGGTGTTACGTCCTTGCCTTTCATCACAATTTTCTTCATGGGGTCCCACTCGATTGAGCCTACCACCTTCTCCTTGTCATAGCCCTTCTTCTCGAAGTAAGCTACCAGGATCTCAGCAAGTTCAAGCGAATGGCGCTGGCAGGTAACGAAGTTCACCTCTACGATATCACAGAGGATACCTTCGAGCAGTGCCTCAACAGTCTCCTTAGAGACCTGATCTCCAGGAATCTTGAAACCTAAGGAGTCGATACCCTTGTTCAGAATGTCGAGTGCCTTCTTGTTGGCCTCCTTCGGATCGTTCACAACAATGTTCTGACGAACATACCACACGTTAGAGTCCTTCTTGTTACCTCTCACAAATGGGAACTCACCAGGGAGTGCATCGGGGGTTTTCAGATTCGCCAAGTCTTCGCGGCGATAGAAGGGCTGTACGTTAAAACCTTCATTTGTTCTCCATACCAAGCGCTTTTGGAAGTCGGCACCTTTCAGATCGACTTCAATCTTGTCGAGCCACTCCTGAGTGGTCGGCGCAGTAAACTCGGTAAAGAGCTTTTCTTTGTTTGCCATAGTTACAGTGCTAAATTATTATATAAGTTTGTTTTAAGTTCCACCTAACGGGCTACAAAGATACAAACTTTTTAGTCAAAATAGTCGTTTGAATTGTGAAAGAAATAAAAAATCAGTTTTTATTCAAAATAATGTGCACAAAATAGCTTATTCTGTATTTTGTAACTTTGCACCCAAATTGGCAAGAAAATTTGAGATATATAAAAGTTAGTAAGAAAAATGGAATCATTTCAATGGTTGAAAGACCTATTTACAACGACTGACTCTGTAGCGCATATCGCGCTATTGTATGCCATTGTCATTGCGATAGGTGTCTATTTGGGAAAGATCAAGGTGTTCGGAATCTCACTGGGTGTTACTTTTGTGCTATTCGCAGGTATTCTGGCTGGGCATATCGGTTTCACTGCTCCCACCCCGATTCTGACGTTTGTTCAGGACTTCGGACTGATACTCTTTGTGTTTATGATTGGTATGCAGGTGGGACCAGGTTTCTTTGAGAGCTTCGGAACAGCAGGTATTAAACTCAACGGACTGGCTGCCAGTGCCATTCTCCTGAATATCCTTGTGATGTTTGCCTATGGTGCTGTCACCAACACCCCAGGTCTTGGTGCTGCCAACGAGGCGCTGAACACGGTATTCCCCAATGGCGCCCCACAGATTGCTTCGGCCTATGCCTGTGCCTATCCGTTAGGTGTGCTGGGCATCATTGGTGCTATTGTATTAATAAGGTACGCGTGTAAGGTAAAACTGGAAGACGAAGAAAAGCAGCTCTTGGAGATGGAGGGTACAAAGACCAATAAGAAACCATACAAGATGCACTTGGAAGTAACCAATAAATATCTTGAAGGAAAGACGCTCTTACAGGTACATGACTTCCTGAATCGCGACTTCGTGATATCCCGTCTGGTTCATGAGGGAGAGTTGTGTATCCCTAACCGTGATACGCTCTTCCACGTCGGCGACCAAATGCTGATCGTCTGTGCAGAGGCAGATCAAGAGGCTATCACGGCTTTCATTGGTCCAAAGCTCGATATCGATTTTGAGCAACAGGATCAGCCTCTGGTATCAAAGCGTATCCTTATCACTAATCCGAAGATTAACGGTAAGACCCTTGCTTCGATGCACTTCTCAAGCGTGCATGGTGTGAACGTCACCCGTGTGACCCGCCATGGTTTGGATCTCTTTGCATCTGCCTCACTTCCCCTGCAGGTAGGTGATAAGATCATGGTGGTGGGTCCGGAGGATGCCGTTGACCGTGTAGCCAACATTATGGGCAACAGTCTGCGTCGTCTGAATGCGCCAAATATAGCCACGATTTTCGTAGGCATCTTTATCGGTCTGATCTTCGGCTCCTTCCCGCTTGCCATTCCTGGCATGCCTGTTCCAGTGAAACTGGGTCTGGCTGGTGGTCCGCTGATTATCGCCATCCTCATTGGCCGCTATGGTTACAAGATCCATCTGGTCACCTATACCACTACCTCTGCGAACATGATGCTTCGAGAAATCGGTCTGGTATTGTTCTTGGCCTCTGTGGGTATCAAGGCTGGTGACAACTTCTTCGAAACAGTGGTAGAAGGCGATGGTCTGCTTTACGTGCTGACAGGTTTCCTCATCACTGTCATCCCGATTCTGATCATTGGTCCGATTGCAAGAATACGCCATAAGTTCAATTACTTCACCATTGCAGGTATGATTGCTGGTAGTTACACCGATCCCCCTGCCCTGGCCTATGCCAACAGCATCTGTTCTAAGGAAGCACCTGCCATCGGCTACTCGACGGTCTATCCGCTCGCGATGTTCCTCAGGATTTTCACAGCACAGATCATCGTACTGTTCTTCTGCGGTTAGTCGAATAAGAATATCTATATAATAATTACAACAATGAATAAAGTAAAAATTCTGCTATGCGGAATGCTACTGGTAAGCGCCACGTCGGCAATGGCTCAGGGAGCCAAGAACATCCGACTGAACGAGGTGCTGACCAATAACACAGCCAGCATTGTGGATGAGTTTGGCAATCGTGAAGCCTGGATTGAGGTGGAGAATACATCGTTCACCACCTACAATATCCGAGGCATGTACTTCACGACTGATCGTTCTGTCCTCGACCCTCAGATGAGCGTTCCTGAACGTATCAAGCGTATGAGCGTAATCCCCAACGGAGATCCTCGTACACAGATAGGCGGACGACAGCACCTTGTGTTCTACTGCAACTCAAATCCCGCTGAGGGAAAGTTGCATCTCTCGCTTTCCGTTCCCATGTCAGAACCCGTATGGATCGGATTCTACAATGGTAATGCTGTCGAACTGATTGACTCTGTCACTGTTCCTGCACTTGCTGCTGATCAGAGCTATGCTCGTCATGGCAACGAATGGAGTGTGAAGTCGCCTGAGAACGTAACACCAGGTATTGAGAACTTCATCAAGACCGACGAGACGAAAGATGCCAAGTTGAAGCGTGAAGATCCTTACGGAGTCGGTATCACCCTGTTGGCTATGGGCATCGTGTTCTTCTGTCTGGCAGTTCTCTTTGTTTTCTTCTGGATCTTTGGTCTTATCATGCGACATCTGGATACAGCCAAGAAGGTGGTCAACACCCAGCCTATCAAGCCGATTACCAAGACGGTAGAGGTGACCCACGACATTGCCCATGCAACAGGAAACATCCTACAGGACGGTTTCCAGAAGAAGGGTATCGACAAGGAGGTCTATATCGCTGTCATCTCTATGGCACTGAAACAGTATCAAGACGATGTACACGATGTCGAGAGTGGTATCATCACCATCAAGACGCACCAGTCAGGATGGGCAGATGAGTCAAGTCAGATGACCCACTTCTCAAAGCCTGTCATTCCAACATCGCATCGCGCACCCAACATTCCCACAACCCCAGAAATCCATTAAGCAATGAATAAGTATCAGTATAAAGTACAAGGCGTCGATTACGACGTAGAGATCGAAGAAGTAGAGGGCAACGTAGCCAAGGTCATTGTCAACGGCATCCGCTTTGACGTGGAACTGAAGCAGCCCATCAATCCTACAAGCACTCTGAAGAAGGTGCGCGTGGAGGCTCCAAAGCCTGTAGCTCGTCCGTCTGTAGCACCTGCTCCCACAGCAGCTCCTGCACCTACAGCCACTGCGGCTGCTGGCGCTGGTTCACCCATCAAGGCACCACTTCCTGGCACGATTACCGAATTGAAAGTCAATGTTGGTGACACCGTGAAGAAGGGTGACATCCTGCTTGTGCTCGAGGCTATGAAAATGCAGAACAATATTGAATCAGAGTACGACGGAACAGTGACTGCCATCACCGTGAAGCAGGGCGAGACAGTCATGGAAGGTGCCGTTCTCCTCACAATTGGATAAGCAGTTATGGATCTCGGACAATTTATCATACAGAACTTCCATGAGTTCCTCACCTATACAGCATTTGCCAATGCAACGGTGGGAAACCTCATCATGATAGCGGTAGGCGCCTTCTTCATCTGGCTTGCCATCAAGAAGGACTTTGAGCCGCTGTTGCTTGTACCCATCGGATTGGGTATCATCCTTGGAAACATCCCCTTCCGTGCAGATGCCGGATTGGAGATCGGTCTCTATGAAGACAACTCGGTATTGAACATCTTCTATCAGGGTGTGCGTCAGGGCTGGTATCCCCCTCTGATTTTCTTAGGTATTGGCGCTATGACAGACTTTACGGCTCTGTTGGCTAATCCAAAGCTGATGCTCATCGGCGCTTCTGCCCAGTTTGGTATCTTTGGCGCCTATATGGTGGCGCTGGCTATGGGCTTTGAGCCATCTCAGGCTGCAGGTATCGCCATCATTGGTGGTGCTGACGGTCCTACGGCCATCTTCCTCAGTTCGAAGCTGTCGCCCAACCTCATGGGTGCCATCGCCGTCTGCGCCTATTCATATATGGCTCTGGTACCTGTGATCCAGCCGTTCATCATGCGTCTGCTCACCACTGAGAAAGAGCGTGTCATCAAGATGAAGCCTGGACGTGAGGTGTCTCAGACTGAGCGCATTCTTTTCCCCATCATCGGATTGCTGCTCACCACCTTCATCGTGCCTTCTGGTCTTCCTCTGTTAGGTATGCTCTTCTTTGGTAACCTGCTGAAGGAAAGTGGTAAGACCACCCGTCTGGCCAAAACAGCAGGTTCTTCACTCAACGATATCGTGGTGATGCTGTTAGGTCTCACAGTTGGTTGCTCTACTCAGGCCAGTGAGTTCCTCACCTTCAATACGATTAAGATCTTCGCCTTAGGTGCGATGGCCTTCATGATTGCCACAGCCTCTGGTGTATGTTTCGTGAAGCTGATGAACCTCTTCCTGCCTGAAGGCAAGAAGCTGAATCCGCTGATTGGTAATGCAGGTGTATCGGCTGTACCGATGGCTGCACGTATCAGTAATAACCTTGGTCTGGAGTACGATCGCCACAACTTCCTGCTCATGCACGCCATGGGTCCGAATGTGGCTGGTGTGATTGGTTCTGCAGTCGCTGCAGGCGCACTTCTGGGCTTCCTTTCATAGTAAGTTAGCAATCTTTTATAAAAATTTCCCCACTTTTCTTGTAAGAGCGGGGATTTTTTATTAACTTTGCCGGCAAAATAGGACGAAGATGAATGAGAAAACAGATTCGGAATTGAAAGGCGAGACATTTCTGCAGTGTCATCTGACCCTTCCCAATGATATCAATACGATTCCGCAGCTTAGCGAATTCATTGATTTAAATTGTGAAGAGTTGGGAGTGGACATGGTTGATACCATGAATATCAACCTGGCACTTGAAGAGGCTGTTGTCAACGTGATGAGTTACGCATATCCAGAAGGGACGGAAGGTCAGGTGGATATTGATTTGACTGCAGATGGAGATGAGATGGTTTTCATTATCACTGATTCTGGTACCCCCTTTGATCCCACCCAAAAGGAAGAAGTTGATACCACGCTTTCTGCAGAAGAGCGTCCTATCGGTGGCTTAGGCATCCATCTCGTCAGGAAATTGATGGACGACATCAGTTATCAGTATGTTGACAATAAGAATGTATTGACATTAAAAAAGAAACTTAATAAAGCATAACATTATGATTGAAATTAAAGAGAACAATGGCGGTATGTTAGCCATTCTGAACGGCCGACTTGACACACCTGCAGCAGTAAAGGCTCAGCAGGAGATTGGACCACTGCTTGAGAATGCAGACAAGGAAATCGTTTTCGACTGTACGAACCTTGAGTACATCAGTAGTTCTGGTCTCCGTCTGTTCCTGACTATCCGTAAGGAAGCTTCTGTCAAGGGCGGAAAGGTTATCATTGAGAATATCAATGACGAGATCCGCAAGGTATTCATGATGACAGGTTTCTTCAACCTGTTTGAAATCAGAAATGCATAACTTCGGAAAAGGAAGACCTAAAATAGCAATCATCGACCCCAACACCCTCTCGGCGTTGGGGTTAAAGCAGATATTGATGAATGTCCTGCCCATCATGACGGTTGACACCTTTGGTTCCTTTCTGGAACTGTCAGCCAACAAGCCCGATGAGTATTTCCATTATTTCACAGCCATCAATATCGTACTTGAGAACAAGACATTCTTCGATGAGCGCAGGCAGAAGACCATCGTCCTGACTCTCTCACGCGACACCATGTCGCAGCTGTCTGGATTCAATTGTCTCTGTACCAATGTGACGGAAGAAGAATTGATACGCTCTGTCCTCATGTTGCAGCAGCATGCACATGGTCATGGCGAGCATATGCCTCCGATGCCGACTATCCTCAACAAAAAGATTCTCTCCGACAGAGAGATAGAAGTGATGTCACTGATCGTCCAAGGCTATATCAACAAAGAGATAGCCGACAAGCTGAACATCGGACTGGCCACAGTCATCACCCATCGGAAGAACATTATGGACAAGCTTGGAATGAAAAGCGTCAGTGCCCTCACCATCTACGCCGTCATGCACGGTTATGTAGATATCAACAAGATATAATATATGCCCACAGCCCTTTCACATATCACTTTTGAGAATGCATACGCTGATGTCTTCTGCTTCGACAACGGTACCGAAGTGAAGGAATATCAGGCGATGATACATGTCAGCCAGCACAAGCTCCCCTACGCCCAACAACTGGAAGCCATCATGAATGCCTATACCCAGTTGCTGGAGGTGCTACCTGGTACACAAGCCGTATTCAAGCGCTACTTCCTCAGTGATGCCGCTAACCAGTCTGATGATATCATCCTGGCCGACGTCACTGACTGTGCCAAGAGCTTAATCGAACAGGCACCACTCGACGGGACGAAGATTGCCCTCTGGGTCTATCTCATGACGAATGTACAGACTGGCATCGGCAAAAGTGGACTCTACGAGGTACGTCATGGCAGCTTCCGTCATCTCTGGAATGCCTCTGCCCATAACATGGCAGCCAACTCAGAGTATCAGACGCGCCTGCTCTTCAACGAATACAACATGCAGTTGCTTGAAGAAGACTGCACCATAGAGGCCAACTGCATCCGCACCTGGCTGTTCGTCAATGATATCGATTTGAACTATGGTGGTGTGGTTCGTGCACGCAACCAGTTTTTCTTTACACAGGGGCTCACGGTTCACACCCATTTCATTGCCTCTACTGGCATCGGCGGACGACAGATGGATCCTAATGTGCTCACCCAGATGGACAACTATGCCATCGCAGGCATCCAGAAGGAACAAATCCATTACCTCTACGCCCCCACCCATCTAAATCGCACCAGTGACTATGGTGTATCCTTCGAACGTGGCACCTATATCGACTATGCCGATCGTCGCCACGTATTCATCTCTGGTACTGCCTCTATCAATAACAAGGGTGAGGTGATGTATCCGAAAGACATCGTCAAGCAGACCCATCGCATGTGGGAGAATGTGGAAGCCCTGCTGAAAGAGGCTGACTGCTCATACGATGAAGTCAGCGAGATGGTGGTCTATCTGCGCGATGTGGCTGACTACGAACTGGTGCGCGATCTCTACGAAGAGCGTTTCCCAGGAAAGCCCTACGTCATCGTACAGGCACCCGTCTGCCGACCTTCTTGGTTGATCGAGATGGAGTGCATGGCCGTGAAGCAGATCTCTGACCCAGCACATCCAGCATTCTAATGATATGGGTAAAATCTTCATCGCAGGCATCGGCCCTGGTAGCAAAGAGGACATCACGCCTGCCGTACTCGAGGCAGTACGACTGGCTGATGCGATTGTAGGCTACAAATACTACTTCCAGTTTATTGAACCATACGTAAAAGATGGATGCCAGTGTATCGACACAGGCATGAAGAAGGAGCGTGAACGGGCTGAACAGGCTTTCCTTTTAGCGGAAACTGGCAAGACGGTGGTGGTGATTTCCTCTGGTGATGCAGGTTTATACGGCATGGCACCACTCGTTTATGAGATGGCTGAAGCCAAAGGTTCTGACATCATCATCGAGACCTTGCCAGGCATCTCTGCCTTCCAGAAGGCAGCCTCACTCTTAGGCGCACCCATAGGGCATGACACTTGCATCATCTCACTCTCCGACCTGATGACACCTTGGGAAGTCATCGAGCGTCGAATCAAGGCTGCTGCCACAGGCGATTTCGTAACAGCCATCTACAACCCCAAATCCCATGGACGTTATTGGCAACTCTACCGTTTGCAGGAGCTGTTCCTGATGGAGCGTTCTGCAGACACGCCTGTTGGATATGTGCGTCAGGCAGGACGCCCTGAGCAGGAGGTAAAAGTCACCACCCTGGGTGCTTTCGATCCAGAAGACATCGATATGTTCACGGTCGTTCTGATTGGCAATTCTCAGTCGTATATAGCTGATGGTAAGATAATTACCCCTCGCGGCTACTATCGCGCGACAGCTACGGAGGGCGAGAAGATTGGTCAGAACATCATGATAGAATCGTTCCGCACCATTGCTGGGGAACTGAAGAAAGACTATCCGCTCGATCACAAGTGGGCCTTGTTGCACGCCATCCACACCACTGCTGACTTCGACATGGAGGACATCCTCTATACGGATCCCAAAGCTGTGGAGATTAACAGATGTGACGATGGTGACAAGTGGTATCCGTAAGGGGGCACTGTCTCGTCTGGGTGTTGAGGCGAAATGCTATCTGAGTGATCCACGGGTGGCAGAGATGGCGCAGACACAAGACATCACGCGCACGCAGGCAGGCATCCGTCTGGCTGTAGAGGAGCATCCTGATGCACTCTTCGCCTTTGGCAATGCACCAACGGCCCTGATGGAACTCTGCGATCTGATCCGCAAGGGCAAAGCTCATCCTGCTGGCATCATCGCCGCCCCTGTAGGTTTTGTACATGTACGCGAGTCGAAGCACATGGTGAAACCTTTCCGCGACATTCCCAAAATCATTGTTGAAGGCCGAAAAGGAGGCTCCAATCTGGCAGCTACCCTCTGCAATGCTATCCTGACCTTCGATGACGCAGCCCAACTTAAACCAGGACGCGACCTTTGATAGTTTATAGATGATAGTGGATAGTTGATAGTTATGATTACTTTTATCGTCATAGGCATTACAGATAATCCCAATCCTTGGTTCCCCCCTGAGGTATTAGATATCATCCAGCAAGGCAAGGTATTCTCTGGTGGCAAGCGCCATCATGAAATCGTAGCATCGCTGCTACCTGCTGATGCCCAATGGATCGACATCACCACCCCACTCGACGCCGTCTTCGAACAATACTTTTCACTTTTCACTTCTCACTCCTCACTTTCTATCATCGTCTTCGCTTCTGGCGACCCACTTTTCTTCGGCTTTGCCAACACCATCCGCAAGAAGATGCCTGAGGCCGAAATCGTGCTCTACCCTACTTTCAACTCACTCCAGATGTTAGCCCATCGCCTGGTGATGCCTTACCACGACATGCGCATCGTCTCGCTGACTGGTCGTCCTTGGCCTGAGTTTGATAAGGCACTGATTGAAAGGACGGAGAAGATCGGCATACTGACTGATAAGGAACATACCCCAGCAGCCATCGCCCAACGCATGATTGACTATGGATACACCAACTATCAGATGCATGTGGGTGAGCACTTGGGCAATCCTGAACTCGAAAAGGTCACCACCCTGTCGCTTGAAGAGGCTACCCATTGTGACTTCTCCATGCCCAACTGCGTGATTCTTTCTCACAATGGGGATAGTCCCCTTTGTGAGAAACGTTTTGGCATTCCTGACGCTGAGTTTGCACTATTGGACGGAAGAGAAAAGATGATTACAAAGATGCCCATCCGCTTGCTGACGCTTCAGGCACTCGACCTGCCTAATAGACGCGTCTTCTGGGACATCGGCTTCTGCACTGGCAGTGTCTCTATCGAAGCCCGTCTGCAGTTCCCCAATCTACAAGTCTGCGCTTTCGAAATCCGTCCTGAGTGCGAGGCAATCATCCAAGAGAACGTCCGTCGCTTTGGTGCCCCAGGCATCGACATTCATATTGACGATTTCCTAGAGACAGACATTTCTGCATTACCTCGTCCAGACGCTGTGTTTATCGGAGGGCACGGAGGTCATCTGAAGGAAATCATGACAAAGGTGATGACTGTTTTGGCACCTGGCGGCGTCATCGTATTCAACAGCGTCACCTCACCAGTCGTATCCCAGATGACAGACCGTCCTGGAAGTCATCAGTTATGGGATGAAGCCTGCGCAGCCATCCATCTTACACAGGAGCCCCCTCTCCAGATCCAACTCAACGACTACAACCCCATCGAGATCCTCAAGGCAAAGCTTGCCTAATATAACCCAAATTATTTTACACTCAAAACTCCCTTTTATGAAGCAGAAAACAACTCATTAAAGAGAAAAATTGCTAGCATTAAATGTAAAAATTGCTAGGATTAATGCTCGCAATATTTTCAATTAGCACCACGTTTTACTGCTATTTTGGCGTGCTGCGAAGTTACTTTACAATATGCGCGGCATATAACAACGAAACTTACGACAAAAAGTAGAAATTAATACGTCATATACTAACTATATAAGTATTATATAATTTATATTATTATTAATATAATATATATATTATATTAATAATAATATAAATCTAATTAAAATGTTAAATACATAATAATTTTCAAATTTTGTCGTAAGTTATTTGGTTATTCCAAATATTTTTTGTACCTTTGCACCTGAAATAATAACCTACGAATCATAAGCATGATGACAGAAACAACAACCCACAATCGTCCACTCATCGAACAGAAACTGGAACACTTCGGAAACGAGATCCTGCGTCTGATGAGCGACTACCCTTGCCTGCGAGAGATCTGCAAAGGTTTGGAGACTGCAGCCTACCCTGCCGCTCTCTTCACAGGCGCCTGTTTCTTAGGCACATTGATGACACGCTGCTCCTACCGATTCTACCATCGTCCTGAGGAGCTGCGTCGTCTGAACTATGGTGTTTACATCATTGGCGACCCAGGTTCAGGCAAATCCTTCGCTACCCGTCTCTACAACCTGCTGGCTGGTCTTATCATCCGTGTGTCACATCAAGGCATGAACGCGATGAACCGATACAAGCGCAAATACAGTGAGTGGGAACACAGCGGACAGAAAGGCGATGGACCTACGAAGCCCAAACCTCTGATCCGCGTACATCCTGCACGTAACTCTAACAAAGTGTTTATCGAGGACATGAACAACGCCATTGATATCGTCGATGGTGAAGAGTTGCACCTCCACATGTTATCCTTCGACACAGAACTGAGCAATAGCATCCGTCTTCAGAGTGAGGCGTGGAACAGCAAACAGGTCATGGAACTCAAGGCTTTCCACAATGAGGAGGATGGCGAATGCTTCGTCAATAGTCTGCTCCAACCCGCATTCAATGTTTACTGGAACTACGTCTATACAGGCACGCCAATGGCCTTGGAGACCAAAGTGAACCAACGCAACATCGGCACAGGCTTGGCGACGCGTCTGGCAGCTATACCCATGCCCTCGACCCATTTCCGAATGATGAAACGCGAGACGCTGGAAGAGGTCGGACTGGAACCAGAGGAGGACAAGACGCTGCGCATGTGGGCTGAGCGACTGGATAAAGAGTATGGTGAATTGCCGATCGAGAAACTGGTGCACGAGTGTTATGAATGGACAGCACGACGTATGGCTGATGCCAAGGACGACGACTCTAAGGTCGAAGAACTCCTGTGCAAACGCGTGGCCTATTATGGCATCAACGTCACCGTTCCCTTCATCGTCATGCGTCACTGGGACGAGTGGAAACAGCATCGTTCGCTGTCCATCGACGACACTGACCTCTACTTCTGCCAACTGGTGTGCAACATCCAACTCTGTTGCCAGAACTACTTCTTCGGCAACTACTGGGAGTCGTACTTCAGGATGCAGGAACAGGGTTTATATGGTCCTCGTCAGGAAAGGCATTACTCGAAGAAGATGAAGCTGCGCTATCGTTCACTGCCCAATGAGTTCACCACCAACGACCTGGTCTATTATTGTGGTGTCAACCAACGCAACGCCGAGAAAATCGTAGAGCGATGGAAGAGTGAAGGCTACATCGTCATGAGTGCCTATGGCCTCTACGAAAAAGTGATCCTCGACCTCATGTAGCGACCCAAATGTCCCCATACTGGGAACTACCAGCGAGCAGTATTCAATCCATCAGATTGCAGTATTCCCTAAGGGGGCTCGCAAGAATCCCCTTACTTTATGTTATTCCACAAATTCAAATTTCAGATCTGTTTCAAGATACTGTAATCTATCCGAGAACGCGCGTAGGATGCCAGCGGCGTTAACCCATTTGTTTGCATTATCATTGGTAATTTCCATTACGCTTCCATCCGAGAGGGCTAATCTTCGACTGGATTCTGGAATAAAGGAAGGAGACAGCATACTTTCCGCATGTCGCAGAATGGAATCAACAACATGCTTAGCTTTCTCTATTTCTTTTGGAGAGGGATAGCGTGTCGTGTCATCTGCGAATTGTATGATAGGCTTCATGATGTTGCCATTCATCAGTTCTGGGAATTCTCTGATAAGTTGTTTTATGGGGTTGATGAAATCTTCCAATTCTCGAGGTAGCGTTCCATTGTCCTTGATATTCCAAGAAACACAATTCAGAGCGCCATCGTCATTGACAGCTTCAAGGGCTGGGATGCCAATGACTTCTACATCAGGGAAAACATTACTGATCTGTTCGATGGCTAGCGCATCTTCTTCCTCGATATCGAGCAGAGGAACCATGATCAGCTTTTCCGTTTGCAAGAAATTGATATAGGCCCAGTTGTTTCTGTTTTTCAACTTGATATTGGACTTCAAGCGAATCACATCAAACTTCTTTTCCAGTATCTTCTCAATCTCTTTTGCAAAACCAGGATAGAAGTCGTAATAGTAACTGGATACTAAAATACGACCTTCGCCTGCATAGTGCACCATCCCATCGCTATGACCACAATAGTCTTCAGTATCCCATGGCAGGAAGAAGATATCGCTCTGAAATTTCTCATGAAGAATACGCTCCACTTCAACTCGACTCTTATCTGGATTCTCTCGAAAAACCTTATCTGTCATCACGATGGTATCGCCACATTTTACGACGTTGCCACCATCAAGAACCAAATCCATTTCTGTCATGGGATAATTCATTGCCTTGCATATTTCGTAGCCGTCGCATTTGAGGGCATAATCATACTTATCCTTTTCTTTAAGCAGGTAGTCTGGTCTGAAATGATAAGCCACATAGTTGTCTTCGGCAATCTGTATAGGCATATAGTCGCGACACCAGAAGTATCGCGGATTCTTCATAAGTAGTCCATGACGGATTTTTCTATCCACCAGAGCCTTATGTATGCTCTCCCAAAGTCTGGGGCAATCTCTCTCCAAAGCTGGAGAGAAATATATCTTGTTGGTTTGATTATCGGTGATCATAGCTTCTTGCTAAATTTATCTTTTAAAAGGCTCTCTTTTATTTTAAAAGCATATCCATTATTTAAGAATCTAATAAAATCACTTTCTGAAAGACTAACTCTATTATAGGTTTCCTTCAATTCGTTATACTTCTTTTTCTTTTTTGCATCATCATATGAAAAACATCTATGATCGGACATTATCTCTTTTCCTATCCTAAAATTGAGATCTTCATTTGGCTCTATATGAGGCACGTTTGTATTTTTTGTTAGTGCATCTAAAGTATCAAATATCTCCCATTCACATTTATATGGGCCATTAAAAGTTTTACATGAACTCTTTTTTATGACCTCCCTTATAAGAATACCACCAAAATAGAACTCCTTTTCCGTGTTAATCTTTCCTTCATTATCTATTTCATATTTACTTGCGAATGTTAAATCGAACCCACTTTGATGGAAAAACCATTTCCCTTCAGGTAATTGTCGTGGATAAGTTATAATGTCTAGATGATACTGATTGCAAAAGTAAAACTCTAAGTTAGAAAAATAATACTCTTGGTCGCCTTTTTGGATGTGAAAATTATTAAAGAGTTCCTTTGCTATTTCTTCAAATTTTGTCTCTATCATATATATATCTGAATTCGCATCTAAACTCATCAATAGTTTCTGTAAATTTACATTTGTTTCCATAATTAATATATTTAATGACGTTAATAAATTACTAAGTCTAATGTGTAAGAAGTTTCTGGATTCTCCTAATTTTGGGGCAACTATTTTATCCCACATTACACAAATCACCAAAACTATGCATCTCACAAAAGGTCGAAGAAGAATAACACTGCAGCATATTTGGAATTGATGCCACTGGCTGTGCCTATCCTCATGTTGTTATTGTTACGTACTGCGCCATCGGGGCTAATGGTACCAAGACGCATATTGTTGTTGTCGCGCACTACCCCATCAGAACTAACAGTACCTAATCGCATGTTGTTCTTGTCTCTGACAGTGCCATCCTTATCGATGAAACCTATTTTCATGTTGTTACCGTCTCTGATGGTTCCATCATCGAATATTCTTCCAAGGCGCATGTTATTGGCGTTGCGAACTGTGCCGTCTGACTCAACATTGCCAAGCAGCATGTTGTTATTGTCGCGGAAAGACTGGGCAACACCAACGCTCCCCACGAACAAAACCATTAATAATGTAATAATCACTTTGTACTTCATGTTGCAAATATAATAAGATTTTTAATAACTTCCAAATTTAGAAGGGTAAAGCTGTATCATTAAAAGGAGAAAATAGTTCCATGCACTTATCATCTTCAATTATAAGAATCTTGTCAACTTTTACTTTTTTACCAGTCCAATGATTAAAATCTGGCCAATCTTCCTCATCATCAGATATTTTAATATCGATCATATTATTCCAATAATTGAACCAAGGAGCAGAACCACTTGGGTCCAGGCAATAAAGGCGCATAATATCTCCTAGCATTGTGTAACCGATAACAAGAACAACATGACCAAAGGCATCAGGTTTCCTGTAAGCAATCAATACTGGATAGCCTGCATCAAGATGATTTCTTATCCTAAAATGAAACAAGTTATCTTCACCAGTATCTAGCTTTTTAAAAACACTTACATTGATTTGATCGTCGAAAATTCTTAAAAGCATTCCACGCAAGTATGACATCGTTGTGCCGTCGGATTTGATACCTTTAAGAGGATTAAGAAATAGTTTTTTCAATCGCTTGATATACGGAGGATCATCGTGAGCAATTTCATCTGTAAGATCATCACCGTTAATCCTTTTATGAATAATGAGCAGCATTAAAATACCATAGATACCACAAGCTCTATCTAGTTGGCCTTGCCTAAGGAAAACATTTGTTGTTGTCCCCTCCCTACCTTCTGCACGGAGATTTGAATCCCTAAAGAATAGGTTATCAATGAATTTAATTATAAACATAATAGAGTACTTATTGGTTTTTCATTATCTAATTCATATGCCCCCTATCAATGAATTATTGCAACTACTTTCCCGCCCTCGATGTGTACGTAGCCACCCACCTTGAAGGCACGCATCACATCTGCGTACTCCTCATTATGGTAGAACGCATTACCATCGTTCTCGTCTCCGTATGGAATGATTGAGACACTCCAATTGTTCGCATAGTTGCGCTTGTGATATGGTTTGTTTACGATAGCCTTCGTCTTGGTAGGTTCTGTGCAACCTGTGAACAACTCATTCCACAACTCACAAATCTGTTTTGCCTGCTTTTTAGTCATAATTGTATCTCCTATATTTTAAATTGTTATGCAATTTTCTCTAATTTTACATTAAATTCTTATGACGGATAAATTAATAAATTATTAAGTCCAAGCTATAAAAAGGATTTGGATTCTGCAAGTTTTTAAGCGACTTTTTTCACTTTGAGGCCCAAAATGGACATATAGTGGAGAATCGGGGAAAATAGTTACGACATATTTTCAAAAAAATTTGGTGAGTTCAAATAAATCCATTACCTTTGCACCCGTTAACAATATTGTTTCACTTAAATAGAATGCTTATGAAGAATAAAAAAGCAAAAATTTGCGGGAAAAGTTTCATTATTTTAAAACTTTTAATTATCTTTGCGCCATGAGAAGGAGAATCATTGCGTTTGGGTCGTATTACCACGACTTCATGAAGGCCCTCTCAAAGAAGGAGAGCAAGAAGATCGAATATTTCCTCTCATTGCTTGAAAGAGAAGACCGTATATAAGAGCAGAGTATTATGAGTACAAAAAAGAACATGATCACTGATGTCAGCGCTGAACTTGACACAAAGTATGGTGCTCCTGGCACTCCTGAACGAGAGAAATTCGATGAGGAAGCCTATGCTTTCTATACAGGCCAGTTGTTACAAAATGCCCGTAAGGAGGCGAAAGTCACCCAGGCTGAACTTGCTAAACGTATCAACTCCACCAAGTCGTATATCTCACGTGTTGAAAATGGTGACATCATCCCGAGCGTAGCCAAGTTCTGGGAAATGATCACCTCGTTAGGTATGAGAGTAGAGATCGTGAAACCCATATAGTAACCACTGGGGGGATGCCTTGCGCTGACTACGACTTTTTTACTAAAAAAGTTTGGAGGTCAGGAAATAATTACCTAAATTTGCAGTTGAATAGATACACAAAGATATGAAAAAAATCCTATTTATCATTGGGTCGTTGAGGAAAGAGTCCTTCAACAGACAGTTGGCGCTTGAGGCGGAGAAGATGATCGACTCGCAGGCCGAAGTGACTTATCTGGACTATTCTGATGTGCCACTCATCAATCAGGACATCGAGTTTCCAGAGCCAGAGGCCGTTGGTCGTCTGCGCGCTACAGTGAAGGAGGCTGATGGCATCTGGGTGTTTACACCTGAGTATAATTTCAGTTATCCAGGACACGTGAAGAACCTGTTTGACTGGCTCTCACGTCCGTTGGTGGCTGGCGATTACGAGACCCCCACAGTCATCAACGGGAAGAAGGTTGCCCTGACTGGTGCTGGCGGCAAAATGGCTACAGCGAAATGTCGTGAGAAGCTGACGGAACTGCTGACTTTCCTCAAGGCTGACGTGATGGAACAGCAAACAGGTATCGTGCTGAATCTGGAGGCATGGACCGAAGGTCGTATGATTCTCACAGAAGAGCAGATCACATCACTGAAGGCACAGGCAGATGCCTTCCTGAAATTCATCGGATGAAGAAATGAATATAGCAATTATACAAATCAGTGAGGCAGGCAATGAGATAGCCTCGACGCTGCAAAGGGAGCTGAAAGCCAAAGTGATTCAGCGCTCAGAAGTGAGTGAGGAATGGCAGAAGCAGGATGCCTTTATCTTTATTGGAGCAATGGGTATCTGCGTTCGAACCATTGCACCATTTGTTAACGACAAACACGAAGACCCAGCTGTGGTGTGTGTGGATAGTATGGGAATAAACGCCATCTCCGTACTCTCAGGTCATATCGGAGGAGCGAACGATCTGGCTCGTGAGGCAGCAGGCATCATCGGAGGTAGAGAAGTAATCACCACCCAGAGCGACAATGCAGGACTCTGGGCACTCGATACGTTTGAGAAGCGTTTCGGCTGGGACACGATGAGTGACGAAGAAGAGCTGCAGGAGTGCATCTATGCTTTCGTGAATCGAAAGCCCACAGCCCTGTTTTTGGAAGTGCGCGATGAGGGTACAGACTATCTGGAGAAGACCAAGCCGGAACATGTGACCATCATCGATGACATCAGTGATGCAGATCCTGAGAAATACGAGTTGCTGATCATGGTGACACCTTTCGTGCATGCAGAGCCAGATGATATGTGGGTACTGCATTTTATACCGATGGTGGGGACCATTGGCTTTGGTTTAGCGCATCACCCAAAGGTCTTCAGATATATCTACGACGAGATGGCTGAGGCACTTATCAATCATGGTATTTTGCCTTGTTCACACAGGTATTGCACCATCGATGCGAAGAAGGACGAACCGTTTTGCAGGCGGCTCGAAAAGACCTATGGAGAGAAGGTGGAGTTCTATACAGCAGAGGAGTTGGCGCAGGTGGATGTGCCCAATCCCAGTGCTACTGTAGAGAAGCATGTAGGTACACCCAGCGTCTGCGAGGCTGCTGCCATCGTAGGTTCTAATCATGGCAAGCTGATCATCCCCAAGATAAAAGGTGAGAACTGGACAGTTGCCCTCGCTATCGACTACAAATATCTACGAGAAAAGAAAGGTCATATCGAGATTGTAGGTGCTGGTCCTGGTGATCCTGATCTGGTATCTGTACGAGGGCGCAAGATGCTCGAAAGAGCCGACCTGATCCTGTATGCTGGTTCACTAGTGCCCAAGGCTCTCACGGAGTGCCATAAGCCAGGGGCTGTGGTGCGTTCTTCAGCTGATATGAATCTCGAGGAACAATGTGAGCTGATGAAGGAGCACTACGACAAGGGGCACTTCATTGTGCGTCTGCATACAGGCGATCCCTGTATCTTTGGTGCCATTCAGGAGCAGATGGCCTTCTTCGACCAACAAGGTATGGATTATCACATCACACCAGGTATTTCCTCCTTCCTCGCCGCAGCAGCAGAGTTGCAGAGTCAGTTCACGATTCCAGAGCGCACACAGACGATTATCCTGACGCGAGGCGAAGGGCGCACACCAATGCCTGAAAGGGAGCAGCTGCACCTATTGGCAAAGAGTCAGAGTACAATGTGTATCTTCCTCTCTGCCGCCATCGTCGATGATGTGCAGCGTGAACTGCTTCAGGAGTACCCTGAGGACACCCCCGTTGCAGCCTGCTATCACCTCACATGGCCTGATCAGAAGATCTATAGAGGCAAGCTGAAGGATTTGGCGAAGATTGTCCACGACAACAACTTGACCCTCACCACGATGCTCGTCGTAGGCGAGGCCATCGACAATCGCGAAGGTCTCTCAGAGCTTTATTCGAAGCACTTCACTCACCTATTCAGAAAAGGCTCGACCAAAGGTCAAGGTGGCGACGAAAAAGACTCGTAAAATCATAGGAAAGAGAACAAAGAACTATCTCTGCCTTTGACGGAGAAGTAGCCTTTCACAACAAAACAACTTGTTTTACTTTCAAAGAGACTATCTTTTAGGAACGTTTAGCATATCTTTTAAAAGGTAAAACAAGTTGTTTTACTTTTGTAGATGACGTTTTCCCCTTTATATAAAGGCATTCCAGCGCATCATGATGGCAGTGATAGTAAACAGAAAACTATCACTCAAACAAACCTTCTGATATTCAAGTAGTTAACATCAAAAGTGATAGATAGCTCATTTTTAATCAAAATAAAAATGTAGAGGACATCTGCCACTTGACTGTTGGATTCACCCTATTCACCAAAAAACATCTATTAAATTCTTTTTTTCTAATAAAAAAGAAAAACTTCGCTTATTTACATTATTATTTGTATATTTGCAGCAGAAAAAGACAATGATTAAAGACAAATATGAGTGACATAAAAATATCTGTTAAGGATTTCAGGGCAATTCACAGTGCTGACATTGACCTCAATGGCATTACCGTTATCGCAGGTGTAAACGGAAGTGGCAAGAGTACTCTGTCAAGATTGCTTTATACGATATTTAATAAAGTGAAAGCATTAGATGATGTCTATTGGAGTGTTTTCTATTCTGAAACATTTGCAATAAGGGAGGTCTGTCAACAAATATACGATACATTGAAACCCTCTGATTTAAACTTATTGTTTGGGACAACTGTTGAAGAGGTTCGAAATGAAATTCAGAAAGCCATATCCTTGTTAACAGATTCATTTAGACAAGACGAGAAAATCAAAAGACTTCTCAGTATCATCAAGTATAATTTAGGAATAGAGATAAAAGACAAGGAAGATCTTAATCTCATAATGGATGTTTTCAATAAAACTGCTGCCAGATATGAAGACAGGAAGAAAAATCGTCCATTTAAGGAATTAGGTAACGAGATAGCATCAGAACTACAAGAAGATAATATCATTAATAAAGTATCAGTTTCTGAGTATGGCTATACATTCTTTGGACCTGGCGTAGAGAGTGTTCCCTTGTTGCATAGTGTTAAGTTCTGCACATATATTGATACACCCAAGAAACTGGAGATTCCTTTCTCTTATAGCGAATGGGATTACATTAATAGCCAAAAGGATGCAGCATATAATCAAGAGATAAGTAAATATCTATCGGATAACATTTTAAAGGGTGACGCATCATATTCAGAACAATGGAAAACATTGGTTTACAAGCGTAATGATGGCCAGACGTTCGATCTTTCACAAAGTGCCACAGGTGTGCAGGCTTTCGCCTTTCTCCAGTTGCTCTTGAAAAAAGGACTTATCAATGATCGTTCACTCATTATCATTGACGAGCCAGAAGCCCATCTGCATCCCCAGTGGATAGTGGAATATGCCAAGGTGTTAGTGGAACTCAACAAGAAGACCAAAGCCAGATTCTTTATTGCAACGCACAGCACAGACATGGTTAGTGCCCTCCGTTATATCTCAGAGAAAGAAGATACGCTTGATCATCTTTCATACTATCGCGCTGTTCCTACAGAAGCTGATGCCTATACCTACGACTATCAGGCTATGGGTACAGACATCGAACCTATATTCGAGTCTTTCAACAAGTCGTATGAACTGATAGAGAAATACGGAACAGACAATGGCTGAATATACGATAACAGATCCGAAAGGTATTCGGATTAAGAGTCTGCTATTGTCAGACATTCAAGGTATGCATACCCTTCTAAAGAAAGAAGGGTGTATAGATAGCGAGAACAAATTCACGGATGAACAGAAAGCAATAGCCCTTGATGAAGTTCAAACGCGGATAGCTCAACAAAACAAAACGGACAAACAGGCATCAGCTGACGTATTGTTATGTATTACTGGCAACAAGTATCTATTGGCAGATGCAAAGTTCAACAGCACCAGCGTCAAGAACATTTCACCTACAGAGTTGAAATCAAAGCTGAACAGTTCAAAATCCCTTGTTCTCTCCGATGATTACACTTATGCTAATGTATTCTACGTGTTGTTCAAACAAAGCGTACTGACTCCTACCCAATACAACCGCCTAAAACGCCTGTTTGCAGGAAAGCCCCAGTTCCGCTTCATGAATGCAATAGATTTTTGGAAGTTATTTGATTAGATATTACTACAATATGAACAACAAAGAACCAGGTTACGTTTATATACTGACCAATCCCAGCTTTCGCGAGGATTGGGTAAAGATCGGAAAGAGCAGTCGTCCTGTGGATGTGAGAAGCAAAGAACTGGATAATACAGCTGTTCCCTTGCCCTTCGAGATTTTCGCCACGATGAAGACTACGAAATACAATGAAGTGGAGAAATTGGTGCATAAGACGTTCTTCAATGTGGCCCCACAGATGGCCCTCGACATCTTCCGTGATATTGCCATGACAATAGACGATGCCGAAGTGACACTTTACGAAGATAACAGGCCTATTGTGAAAAGCGAACACAAAGAACCACAGAAACGAGAGGTAAAACGCCCCCGTTTCAAGTTCTCTATGTGTGGCATCAAAATTGGCGAACAAATCACCTTCGACCCTACTGGAATAGTAGTAAAGGTTGCTTCCGACGATTCTATTGAATACGAGGGCCGCATCTATAAACTATCTCCATTCGTTGGTACCTTTATGCCAGAGGAACATCGCAACACTTCTGGTGCCTACCAAGGTGCCAAATATTTCTCGTACAATGGGAAAGTACTTGATGATATTAGGAAAGAAAAAGAATGTGATACTAAATAATTCGTCCATCCATGAAAGATTATATACAATTAGGAATTGACAAAGGGCTTATCTCATTTAATGAAGACAAGTCCAGAATTACATATATCTATCAAAAGAAAGAACGTAATTACAACAATCCTGAAGAAAAAGTACAGGCTGAGACGTTTCTTAGGCTGATACTGGATTATAATTATCCAGAGAGTCGAATAAGACAGTTTGTTCCTGTTACTATGGGTCGGGAAATCAAAGAAGCAGATATCGTTGTCTATGATGATGAGATGTGTATGAGTCCACACATCTTGGTGGAGTGTAAACGTCAGGAGGTCAGCGAGGCAGAGTATCAGCAAGCCATAGAACAAGCATATAGTTACGCGTTTGCTTTGCCTTGTGATGTAAAATACGTCTGGGTAACATCTGGCATTAAGTCTGATTACTTTGAAGTTGATAAGAACCAAAATGCAAGAAACCAGTTACCTGACATTCCTCAATACGGCGTTGAGAACATTGCTACCTATAAATACGTTTATGAGGCGCAGTATCTTCCTGAAGAAGCGGGAAAACAGCGATTCTTTGACTTGGCTGTTATAGACCAGTCTGATTTGACGCGTCGTTTCAAACAGGCTCATGAAGCATTATGGGCAGGAGGACAGTTAAATCCTTCTGAGGCTTTTGATGAATTGGACAAACTCATCTTCTGTAAAATCTGGGACGAAAGGAAACCGAGAAGAATGGGTGAACCTTACGATTTTCAAATCATAACAGTTACAAGAGATGAAGAGAAAGATGCTGCAAAAAGGCGTTCAAAAGAAAATGAAAACCTATGTAACCGAATCAAGGCACTTTACGAGGAAGGTAGGGCCAAAGATAAAGAGGTATTTCGTGACAATATCCGTTTGACACCTGAGAAGATAAGAACAGTTGTCGGTTATCTTGAAGGCGTTAATCTTAGTGAGACGGACCTTGACAGTAAGGGACGTGCTTTTGAAACATTTATGGGATCATTCTTTAGAGGTAACTTTGGTCAATACTTTACTCCTCGCGAAATTGTGAAGTTTATTGTCGATGTTTTGCCTATAAAGAATGACTCCAAAGTTTTGGATACTTCTTGCGGTAGTGGTGGTTTCTTGCTTTATGCGTTAAATAAGGTTCGTGATCAGGCAACAAGCTATTATCCTAACTACAGGACAGATACCAAGCAATATGCTAAATGGTTCCCATATTGGCATGACTTTGCTGAGAAGAATCTCTATGGCATAGAAATCAGCGAGCAGATATCACGTGCAGCCAAGATGAATATGATTATCCACGACGATGGCCATACCAACGTCATCACCTCCGATGGCCTTGTTTCTGATGAAATGATTTTTGCAAAAACTAGCAACCAAGGGTTTACATATGGAACGTTTGATTTCATCATCACAAATCCACCATTTGGAAGTACCATCCGCCAAAGCGAGCAGGCATATTTGAAAACATATCAACTAGGTAAGAAAGAAGAAGATTGGCTGGCAGTAAAAGTCCAACCAGAGATTACACGTGACGGACAAAGCACAGAAGTACTATTTATAGAACAAGATTATAAGTTCCTGAAAGAGGATGGCTATTTGGCAATTGTTCTTCCAGATGGCATTCTTACAAATAGCAGTATGCAATACGTCAGGACTCAGATTGAAGACTGGTTCCGCATTGTTGCTGTGGTGAGTATGCCCCAAACAGCATTTGCCGCTAATGGTGCTGGTGTAAAGAGTTCTGTTTTGTTTCTTCGAAAATGGAAGAAGGTGGAAACGGAGAAACTCATTCAAACTAAAAAGAACATAGAAAACACACTGCTAAGCGACAGCAATTACCTCGCTCAGCGAACTCAATGGGACAAAGAAATCAAACAGAAGCAAAAGCTTAAAGCAGAAGAAATAAAAGGGAAGCAACGAATTTCGGCTACTGCTGCAAAGCAAACAGACGAATACAAGTCATGGAATGCCTCTATGCTTGAAGAGTATGCTGCAAAGATTGACGAATTGAAAACCAATCTGACAGAGCAGTATCTGCAGGCAAAACAGAGTAATCTTCCTGATTATCCTATCTTCATGGCTATTGCCGAAGAGATTGGTTATGATGCTACTGGCAAGAAAACTGCTACAAATGAGTTGGATGTCATTGGTGAAGAACTTAAGAAGTTTATTGCTACGCTATGAGTTATCAAGTTCCTCAACATATCAGCAAAGACAAAATCTTCATCGTTAATCGATCGGAGATTGAAAGGAGGTTAGAACCTGAGTTCTATAGACCTCCCCTCTCCTCACTTGAAAAAAGAATACGTTCTTTGGCAACGCATAAACTGAGAGATTATGCTATTTCATTTGCTGGCGGAGCGACCCCTAAGAAGACTGAGGCAGGCTCATTTTATACGGATTCAGAGAATGGAATACCATTTCTTAGAGTTCAGAATCTTCAAACAAATGGAGAGTTGTCTCTTTCTGGATGTATATATATTAATGAAGAAACTCATAATGGCCTATTGGCTAGAAGCCAAGTTTCAGAAGGTGATTTGTTAGTGAAAATAACTGGTGTTGGACGAATGGCTATTGCATCAGTTGCACCTGATGGATTTGTTGGGAACACAAATCAGCACATGGTCGTCATCAAAACAGGTGATGCTTCTTTGAGTAAATACTTGGCTCGATATTTAAACCTTGATATTATTGAAAAGATTGCGTCTCGACATTCTACAGGTGGAACACGTCCCGCTTTAGACTATCCTTCATTGAAAAGTATTCCAATAATAGAGGGTATAGACTTCTCACCTATTGACAATGCTATCAAACAAAAGAAAGAAAAAGAATACAAGGCTCAGCAATATCTTGACAGTATTGATACATATATACTTGATGAGCTCGATGTTTCGCTACCAGAATATCAAACGGACCTGAAAGATAGGATATTTACTATAAATAGAAAGACTTTTGATAATCGTTGGGATCCCTATTATTCACAAAAATATTTCAGAGATGCATTTACATCATTGGAATATTGTAATTATCCCATCGTTAATCTCAAAAACATAACAAAACTCATTACGAGTGGCATCACTCCAAAATCAGGTGGCGACGCATATACTGAAGACAAGGAAATCGGCGTTCCTTTTGTAAGAAGCGGTAACATCTCGATTGAAGGTGAATTGGACTTTGATGACTTGCTGTATTTGAAGCCAGAAATCCATGAAACATTGATGCGATCATCTCAGTTGCAAAAGAATGATATTCTTATAGCCATTGTTGGGGCTACTATTGGCCAGGTTGGAATCTATCCTTATGATGGTGGAGCCAACATTAATCAGGCAATAGCACTTGTTAGATTAAAAGATGGATATAATGTTCAATTCATAAAGGAATTGATAAAGTCAAGTATAGGCCAACTTTCTCTTAATCGACTGAAACGTCCTGTTGCTAGAGCTAATATCAATTTAGAGGAAATATCCACCATTAAGGTGGTTTTGCCTCCATTAGACAAACAACAGGAAATAGCCGACCACATCGCAGACATTCGCAAAAAAGCAAAGTCCTTACAGGACGAAGGGAAACGTATTTTGGAATCAGCAAAACAAGAAGTGGAGCGAATGATTTTACAATAGTAATTCTATGATTCAAGAGATAAAACAAATTATGATAGAGTTAGAAGTAAAAGATTGGATTTCAATTGCAAGTATCGTGGCCTCAATAGTCACTGCAACATGTACCGCTCTGTTCTTTTATAAACGCCAATCAATAATTAACAAATTCAATAAAGATTTAGAATCGCATAAAGCGACATTGGCAAAAGACATTTCGAGGAGTAGCACAACATTGGAAGAGCGAATTAAAGTTATGAAAGAAGTTCTTCGCTCTATAGCCAAGTTTAACCAAGATGTTAATCGACTACGCTCATTTAACCTTTATGATTGTAGGAACAACTTGACGTTTAGCAATGAAGAAATATGCAGTCACAAATGTGACAAGAATTGCATTCTCCATGTATGGGAATATGTTCGTAAATTGGATGAAGACATCCGCTCTTTTGAGGAATATGTTACAAGTATCAAGCCTTTACTTTCATATAGTGCAGAAGTTATACTAAAATCTTATATTGTGCTTGTGGGATCCATGAGTCAGAAGGCTATTGAAATGGGAACCAATTCTCGTAAAAGCCATAAAGAAAACATGCTTGCTGCAATATCTGTATTTAATGAAGATAGTTTGTGTGCAATGATAGAGACGTATGATAAACTTGTGTTTATGTATAGGTATATGCTTGATGTTCCTATTGAGGAGTATCCGATAGATAAACTGTCTGAAGTTATCAATCAGAACAATAAAGTTGTTGAGCAATTGTTGAATCAATAGAGAACACAATAAAGTGTTCAATTACTATTGAAGATTTTAAAAGGTATATGCAAAAACAAATATTATATATAATTATGAATTTTACAGTATTAATAGGATTACTCTCTTCTATATGTAGTATTATAGGACTTTTTATCTCAGATAAGTTTAAGTCAAATCGTTGGTTCTACGCTATTTTCATTTTTATTATGACTTTAGCTTGCGGATATGCTGTACATTACAACAGTGAATTAGAAAGAGTTAAGAACATCCACAAACAAGCTAATGCAATATATGAGCATTATAATCCATATAGCATTAACAATTACGAATTTATTCAAGAATCTCTTGTTTTCTTAGAAGAAAACAAAGATAGATATTATGATGCCTATACCAGAGCTTACCAAATTAATTTAGAGACGGAAAAATCAGATTCTCAATATGACTCAGAACCTGCAAAGAAAATTCGAGGAATAATAAAAGGTATTGCAACATTGAATAAAGAATAATCATAAGTTCTGCAAACAAGATATGACAAAAGTTCGTGTTTATATAACAATTCTGAAAGAAATCGCCATTGACTATATCTGGGTTGGGCTGTCATCCGCAATTGCCTTGCTTCTATCATTATGGACTTTACTGCCAAGCTGGTATATTCAAACAAATTTTTCTTCAGAATATAACTATGCTACTAATACAATTATTCAGGGGATATCATTAAGCTATATTGCAGGTTCTATTTTCTTTGTTATCTCTGTTGTAATACCCAATTTGTGTAGACGTCTTTCTATACTTCCATTTATTTCTGATAAACTTGTTGAATTAAGGAAAGCATTTTTTGATTTTATGGCAGTAAGTAGTACGAATCAGGATTATTCTACAGATTTCGATTTAAAATCATTTGTAGAAAGAGTCATAAAAGAAGATTGTAAGCAATATTGTGAGGAAGAAACTTTGTCTGTCGAAGAATTTGATTCTGATGTACATTTTAAACCTGAATACTTGTTTGCCTTATCTCTTCCATTACAATGGTTAGACGAGACCCTATTTGAGATTCAAGCTATGGCTTCATGGCTATCACCTGAAGACCTAAGAGTTCTGTCAACAATCAAACATGATAGTCTCGTATCCCAAATAAGAGGAAGATGCGGTGGTAATATGAAAACTTCTTATGGAATAGAGGATATTACCATAAGATTTGGAATATTGAAAAAATGTTTGCTTGAGTATAAGCATTCCAGAAACGCCCTTAATGAATTGGTTAAGAAATACGAGAAATATCATATCAGTGAAAATCAATCAGAAGGACTGGCTCTTAAATGAAATGATAAAAAAGTAGAAATAGAAGTGTAACATTTTCGGATTTTGGCATACTATATAAATAAAAAGGTGTAACATTCTTTGTAAACAAAGCGACCTTAGGGTCGAGCGGTAAACGAAATATGAATATGGACGAAAAAGAAATAAAGAAAGATATGGCAACAACCTCTAAAGGCATTATGCAGAACAATGATTCTAAATATGTGAGACTCTTTTATATGAGATTCCCAAAAATCCAAACAGCGTCTGGACAATTGAATCTCAACCTTAATTATTTTAAGAATGAGATTTGCCAGCCAGATGACAATCCGCCTGTGGGTATTGTGTTGGGAGCAAGAAAGGAGACAATCAACTCTTTGCCGCTCGCTACCAGCTTTATCTGCCCAATCGAGAAGAGTTGCAATCCCAATTGGACAATCTTCTAAATAGTTCTTATTAACAGGAATGTAGTATATGATAGTAAATGAGATTTCTTTATGGGGTGCGGCAGTGGTAGCGATTATAGTTGTTATCGCAATGATAGCCCTGGCCTTCGTTGACAGTAAGATGCTACGACGCATGCTGGTGATATTCGGAGCAACTGTGGCGCAGATGATCGTCGTTGGGGCTGTGGTGTTGTTGGCCTTCAAGACGTTTGCCTGGTGGGCCTATCTGCTCTGGTATCTGCTGATCCTGTTCCTGTCGATCTGCTGGGTTCTGTATCCTATCAATTTTATGTGGAAGAGGGCAATGATACCCGTAAGTGCTGCGATGCTGGCAGGTAGTATCGTGGTGGGAGGCAGTACGATGCTATGTCTGCCAATGAATGTCTTTTTGACAGTATATTCAGTGTTGATGGCCTGTATGACGGCATCGATGATCCAGACCATGGTGAACTTCCTGCGCAGTCAGCACGCCTCACCCATGAATCCAGAGGCACCCAAGCTGGAACTCTCATGGCGTGAGAGCGCATTACCTCAAATAAGATCTATGGCTCAACCCTTGGTGATGGTCATGCCGATGTTGTATGCTGGTATGCTGGTAGGAGGTGTCTCTGCCCATATTGGTTTGATTGTCATCTTGATGCTAATAGCAGCCTCTTTCGTTGCCAACGTGTTGGCAGGTATGATTGCGCTGTCGATGATTCATAAAGAGGTTCGAAAAGTATGATACTGGTATTCGGAGGAACGACAGAAGGCCGTAAGGCTGTAGAGGTGCTGGAGGAAGGTGGCTCACCTTACTATTATAGTACGAAGACGGGAGAGCAAGACCTGACCCTGCATCACGGACAGCGCATCGATGGTGCGCTGGATACTGATGCCATGCTTACCTTCTGCCGTGAGCACAATATCCGTCTGATGGTGGATGCAGCCCACCCCTTTGCTTCCCAACTTCACCAGACGATTGCTGAAGTCTCTGATGCCCTAAAGATTCCTGCCATCCGTTATGAGCGCATCTTTCCTGAGAGAGATGCCAGTCTGGAATGGTTCGACAGCTATGAACAGGTTCCCCGTGATATCAAATCGCTGTTGGCAACGACTGGTGTACAGAGTATCAGCAAACTGAAACCATTAGAGGCAAAAGGCGTTAAGGTCTATTACCGCATTCTCAACAGGGAATCATCCATCGCCTTAGCCCAAAAACAGGGGGCAAGGATGGAACAGCTCTGCTATTTCGAAGATCCAAAGGATGTGCCTGTAGAGGCTGATGCCATCCTATTGAAGGAGAGTGGACTCTCTGGCGGCTTTCAGGAGAAAGTGGATGCTGCCAAAGCTAAAGGGATGCGGATTCTGGTACTGAAACGCCCTGAGGCACCTGCTGTTTTCAAGATTATCAACGGACCTTACGGACTGCGGCGAGCTGTGGAGAAGCTGTTGCCAGAGTTCTATCCCTTGCATAGCGGACTCACCACAGGCACTTGTGCGACTGCTGCGGCTATCGCTGCAACGATACGGCTCTTGAAGAATGAGACACCAGAAGAGGTGCCTGTTTTGTTGCCTGATGGGGAGACCATCCATGTTGCTGTTGGCTATGGTGAGGGCTATGCCTATTGCATCAAGGATGCTGGCGACGATCCTGATGTGACGAATGGGTTGGAGATACGGGCGAGTGTCAAACCATCTGTCACCTTCGAGATTTTAGGTGGCGAAGGGGTTGGCACTTTCACGCTTCCTGGTTTCGACTATCCCCCAGGCTCACCAGCCATCAACAAAGCACCTTGTGAGATGATTCGTCAGAATCTTGCAGCAGTAACAAACGATTTACTCAGTATCACCATCTCCGTACCAGAAGGTGAGGCTATTGCGAAAAGGACCTTTAATCCTCGTCTGGGTATCGAGGGTGGCATAAGCATTATTGGTGTCTCTGGCATCGTCAAGCCATTCAGCGAAGAAGCCTTCATCGACAGCATCCGCAAGTGCATGAATGTGGCCAAAGCCAGTGGCACCAATCGTGTAGTCATCAACAGTGGCGGCAAGAGTGAACGCTTCGTAAAAGCCCTCTACCCTGACCTACCCCAACAGGCGTTTGTGGAATACGGCAACTATATCGGCGAGACCTTGAAAATCGCCCACGAACTGAACATCAAAGAAGTAACCCTTGGTGTGATGTTAGGCAAAGCTGTGAAACTCGCTGCAGGTCATCTGGACACGCATAGTCGGAAGACCACGATGGATAAGGCGTTTCTCAGTGAGATGCTCGAAGAAGCAGGTATTCCCATCGACATCAGCGACCTCACCTTAGCAAGAGAACTATGGGAGAAAATACCTGAACAACAGATACAGGATTTCGCAAGCACCATCATCCGTCATTGCGAAAGGTACTGCAAACCGCTACTACTCAATGGTACGCTGACCATCCTACTGATCAGTGACGAAGGGCAGATTTACGGAACAGGACAGCAGCAATGACTGGGGCTCCTATCAGGGCTGTAACGGAGTTGACAGGCAAGGCACCTTCGAAACCTGGCATACGGGCAATCAGATTACAGAACAAGGCTAATACTGCGCCACAGAGGGCTGTGGCAGGCATGAGGACACGATGATCGGAAGTGCGGAAGATGGCTCGAGCCAGATGAGGGACTGCCAGACCAATAAACATGATAGGTCCACAATAGGCTGTCACAATTGCCACCAACACACCAGAGGAGATAATCACCAGCATACGACTGCGACGGATGTTCAGACCTAAGTTTGCAGCATATCGTTCACCCAACAAGAGGAGGTTCATCGTTTTCACCAACAGACAGGCCAATGGCAACAACACACACATCAGTACGACAAAGAGGACCATTTCATCACCAGAGACACGTGAGAACGAGCCCAATCCCCATACTACAAAAGCCTTCACATCTTCTTCTGGCGACAGGAACTTCAGGACACCAATAATCGCAGTAGCGAGATAACCAATCATCACACCGATAATCAACAAAGTGACATTGTCCCTCACCTTTTGCGACACCCACAGGATCAGTGACATCACAGCCAGCGCACCCACGATGGCAGCAACACTCATCGCTGCATCGCCCAGATAGCCCAGACGAGAAAGTGCCACTCCACCGATTCGTCCAGAGAGCAGCACTACGAAGGCGACTCCTAAGGCAGAACCGTTGCTGATACCCAACACAGAAGGACCAGCCAAGGGATTACGGAATACCGTCTGCATCTGAAGTCCACTGACAGCCAAACCAGCCCCTGCCATGATAGCCGTCAACGCCTGAGGCAAACGACTGCTGAATACAATGTTTGTCCAGATCTCGTTGCTTTCAGCCCCCAAGAGGATACGACATACCTCTGACACAGGGATCCTCACTGAGCCAATCAGCAGATTAACGATCAGCAGTGCAAGAATACCCACGATGAGGGTACATATCAGTGGTAGGGTTCGCTTCATTTCAAGAGTCTGTAATAGGTAGGTTGGTAATCAGGTTCTACTAGTTCTGGATGGAAGATTGCCACAAAGTCCTTCAACAGCACATCTGGTTGCACAGGTGTAATCTCATAATAAGGCTGTTGCTTCATATTGCAGTAGATGACCTTCCGATCCTTATAGGCCTTGAAGAGTTCATTGCGAGGCTCAGAGGACTTCAGGGCCTCATAGCTGAAGTCATCAGGGAAACTGTTCAGGATGCGCCAGTAGTCGGCATTAGCCGCCAAGGCATACATCTTCTCAAACTCCAAGTTCTCACCCGCTGTCTCTTCATCCTGAATGACATAATCAGCACCTGCATCACGGAAGATCTGAGCCAGATAGTTCTTACCACCAACGGCATGCCAGTTACCATAGTGCATCTCACCAGAAAAGACCGTAGGACGAGTCGTAGCTGCTGACGCCTTGACTTTCAGATCATTGTAGCGCTGTTCGATGCCAGCAAACACCTCATTGGCTTCTTTCTCCTTACCAATAAACATGCCTATGAATTTGATCCACTCAGCCTGTCCTAAAGGATCGAGTTCCTGATAACCCAGATGGGGCACTAACAGGATGCCAGTCTCCTTGATGGCCTCATAACCACCACGCTTAGAGGGCGAGATAAAGATCACATCAGGATTGGCGGCGAGTACCATCTCTGTATCGAAATTGCCTTCCATACCGATCTTCACGATGCGTCCGTCTTTCACTCTCTCAAGAATATCCTTGTTAAAAAGGTTTTTGGTGCCAGTCAGTCCTTTCACCACATCATGGGCATTGAGAACGGTAAAGTTGGAGAGCTGAAGGGCTGTCATACAGATGGTACGCTGGATGGGTACGCGAACCTTCGTATAACCATCAGGCACTTCCATATCATCAGTTCTTACCAAAGCGAAATGGTCATGCTTACCCACATCCACCAAACGGATATCGGCAGAGTCGCGTACACTAAAGCCTGTGGCATATTTCACAGTCACTTCCACAAGGGCAGCATCAGAAGTTGCATCAGCACCCTGTTTCTTGGTATTCTTGCCTGAGCAAGAACACAGCATAACGACAACAGCAATAGCCCAAGTCAGATTTCTCATTTCTTTTATCTTTTTAAGTTTCTGGGTGCAAAAATACATCATATCATCATCCATATCTCTGCCACACGATTCACTCGGACTGCCTTTTTCATATCAGCAGTTGTCAATGGGCGTTCGTTCTCTCCAATATAGGGTTTATCGAAGAGCTGGCCGAAATAATAATGCGGTCCCCCAAAGCGACAGTTCAGGATGCCAGCCAAAGCAGCCTCTGGATAGCCACTATTCGGACTGGCATGACGAGGACCGTTTTTCCAAACGAAAGCAAGAAGATTCAGTTTGCCAGATGCCAGTATCATCAGCAAGGCCGTCAAACGGGCAGGGAGATAATTTGCCACATCGTCGATATGTGCAGCCCAACAACCAAAGTCTTTATAGCGTTCCGTCTTATAACCAATCATCGAGTCGAGTGTATTCACCATCTTATAAGCCAACATACCTGGTGTGCCCAACAAAGCGAACCAGAACAATGGAGCAATCACCCCATCACTCAGATTCTCTGCCAACGTCTCTAATGCTGCAGTTCGCACTTCCTGAGCAGAGAGTTCTGAAGTATCACGTCCTACGATGCGAGCCACCTGCTGACGACCTTCTTCCAGACTGCGATCCAAGGCGTAGAACACTTCGTGAACCTCTCGTATCAATGTTGTACCAGCCAGACAATAGAAGATAATAACAGCATCAAAAAGAAGCAAAAGATAAGATGAAAGCGATAAGAGCCAATAGCGAACCAACCACGTCAGCGCAAAGACGAGGGCTATCAGACAAATCGCGACAACAGCACCTTTCGCATTTCGATGATGACCACGATTCAGTTTGTGCTATACGACTGGATGAGGCAACCACTGTGGGTCACCAAGCAGGAGGTCTAAGATCCAACCTGCCAACAAGGGCAATATGGCAAGCATCCAACTATCCATTCTTCAGCCTTGTAAAAGTGTAAATCGCCTTTACCAGTTCATCATTATATTCTGGCTGTTGGGCTGCAATACGGAAGTGACAATCTTTCAGACCTTCGAAATTGGAGGCATCACGAATCAGGAACTGATGATTCTTCAGCAGATATTCTTTCAGTTCTGCAGCAGAGCCCTGCCGGATGGAGCAAAGCATGAAATTGGTCATTGAAGGATAGACGTGGATGCCAAAAATCCTTCGTAATCTATTAGCAAGGATTCTAGATTCTGACAGCAGCTCTTCTATCAGATACTGCTCATTGGGATCCTGATGGGTGATGAGCCACTGACCTGCCTCAATTGCTAATGCATTGACAGCCCATGGACGATGGTTGGCACGCAGACGTTTGATAATGGATGCTGGCGCCGTAATGAATCCTAAGCGCAAACCTGGGATGGCAAAACGTTTTGTCATAGAATGAATCTGTATCACATTCTGCATTTCTCTTGCATCATGTGGCGAGAGCGTTTTTCTCCAAAGATAATTCTCATACGATTGATCAATAATCAACCAGTGATGGCGACGAGAAAGGACTTTGATCGTATCGATAGTACGTAACTCACCCGTAGGATTATTGGGATTACAAAGCCAGCGAACTGCCCCACCCTTAGGAGCTTCCTGATATCCAAACATTCGACAAGCATCCGCATATTCACTGAATGTAGGACGCTTTACAGCGAAAGTTCCTTCTTCACGCAGCGTCTGGGCTATCAGATAGATGGCATCTGTGGCACCACTGGTAACGAGTACCTCGTCAGGACTGATATCATACACCTTTGCAAGAAGAAGTTCCAAAGCATGAGCTGAAGGTTCTGGATAATGATTGATGACCTCAAGACGCCCAGCCAAGTGCTTGCGTAACTCGCTGATATCAATAAATGGCGAGATGTTGCTACTGAAATTGCAACGTATTGCGCCATAACGATAAATGTCGTCACCGTGTCCTTCAATCATGGTCTGTCAGTATTTGATAAATCCGCTCCATATCCACATATTGGCGCACATGGTCAGCGAGTTTGTTATATTGTTCTTCCTTATAACTCTGATAGTCGAATGAAGGGGCATCGCCACTGAACTTCTCAGCAAAAGGCTTCAAGAGTTCATTCACAAAGGCGGCATTGTCGAGAATACCATGCACATACGTTCCCATACATCTTTCATTCACGCGATAGCCGTCTGCACGCCCATCATTGAGATGCAGCATGGGGGAAGCCTCAGCATCACCAAAGGGGCGAGTCTCTCCCATGTGGATCTCATAACCCTCACCATATTCGCACTTCACCTGACGGGTGAGTTTCTCACCACTCATCGTCGTAGTGACAGGCAGGAGCCCAAGCCCAGGCAGTCTTTCGATATCTCCTTCCACATGGTCTGGATCACACACCTCGACACCCATCAGCTGATAACCACCACAGATACCCAATACGGAAGCCCCTTCACGATACGCCTTGACGATGGCCTGCGCACAACCGTTTCGACGTAGTTCATAAAGATCATGCAAGGTCGATTTGGTACCAGGCAGGATAATGATGTCAGCCTTCAGGATATCATCCACATTATTCGTATAGAAAAGATGTACGCGTGCGTCTTGTTCCAAAGCATCGAAGTCGGTATAGTTTGAGAGATGCTGTAACATGATAACAGCAATGTTCACCTTATCCTGTTGCAATTGGAAGGATTTCTGCGCCAACGCCACAGAATCCTCTTCCTCAATATGGATATCCTTGAAATAAGGAATCACACCCAAGACAGGCACGCCACAAATCTCCTCCAACATCTTGCGCCCTTCCTCAAACAAGCGCATATCCCCACGGAACTTATTGATGATGATGCCTTTGATGAGTGCTCTGTCTTCTGACGTCTGTAGGGTGATGCTACCATAGACAGAAGCAAACACACCTCCTCTATCGATGTCGCCCACTAAGATCACATCAGCCTTCGCATGACGCGCCATTGGCAGATTCACCAAGTCAGTATCTCGCAGATTGATCTCAGAAATACTGCCTGCCCCTTCCATCACGATGGGGTTATAACGTGCTGCCAAACGATCGAAGGCAGCACAGACCTCTTTCCTGAAGTCAATATCTCCAGCGCCTTGTTTGCGCCAATAATCATACGCATGTTTGTTGCCCACAGGTTTGCCATTCAGTATCACTTGGGAAGTATGATCGCTCTGAGGCTTCAGCAACAACGGGTTCATATCCGTATGACAGGCGATGCCTGCAGCCTCAGCCTGAACAGCCTGAGCCCTTCCGATCTCCAATCCCTCTGGTGTCGCATAGCTGTTCAGCGCCATATTCTGCGCCTTAAAGGGAGCTGGTTGGTAGCCATCCTGCTTGAAGATACGACAGAAGGCTGCAGCAACAATGCTCTTGCCGACATCGCTGCCTGTTCCTGCAAACATAATGGGATGAAGCTGTCTCATATCTGATAAAGATGCGTATAGCTGGCTAAAACGTTCTTATACTTGAAAACTGGCGTCGCTACAGGATGGCCTTTTGCATCATAGACCTGAGTCGCAGATGGAGGCACCTCACCAAAGCACTCGGCTTTCTTGCCTTGCAAGCGACCTAAGGTCGAGCGGCCGCTTTTCTCCGAAAAGAACTGCGTATAATGGAACTCATGTCCGCGATAGGATTTCCCATCGAGTTCGAACTGGCGATAACCTAACGACAATTTCCTGTCTCCTCATCCGCCACGATGCTCTTGCAGAGATACATCATACCACCACATTCTGCCACCACTTTTCCACCCTGTTCAGCAAAATCCTTAATGGCTTTGCGGCAAGCCTCGTTCTTCACAAGTGCCTCTAAATGTTTCTCTGGATAACCACCAGGCAGATAGAGCAAATCGATACCTGAGAAATCAGGCACCTCTGTCTCTGGATCGAAAAAGCGCACAGAAGAAAAGCGGTCTATGGTTTCCTGATAGACAAAGCTAAAACTCTCAGCATTCTTTGCCATAAGAACATTTAGTCCGTACGACGTTACGGACAAAGAGTCCGCACGCGTCGGACTAGGAGTTCGCTCACTTCGGACTAAAAGCTCCATCAAGTACCGCCAATCGACATGAGTCTCTAAAAGATTGATCAGCTTCTGAGTCTCGGGTTGTTCAGAGAAATCCAAACCCAGATAGCGCGAGCCTTGTTCGAGTGAAGCATCCTTAGGCAGATAGCCCAGACATTTGATCTCCAAATCATCACACACCTGTTGGAGCATCTGGAAATGCTTTTCTGATCCTACCTTATTATATATAACGCCTGCAAAGCGAACATCCTGACGGAAATGGATAAACCCAGAGAGCAAAGCCGCCATCGAATAAGCTGCCGACTTGGCATCCACCACTAACACGATAGGGATATCGAGCGTCTTCGCAATCTCGTAGGCAGACCCTTTCTCACGATCGTAGCCATCAAACAAACCCATCATCCCCTCCACGATACACACATCGGCATCCTCGCCATAGTGCCAGAAAAGCTCTCTAACGTGCTCAGGAGAAGCCATAAACGTATCGAGATTAATGCTGGGACGACCACACACAGCCTCATGGAACTTGGTATCGATATAATCTGGGCCGCACTTGAAAGGTTGCACCTTCAGGCCCTTCAATGTAAGAAGCGCCATCAACCCTCTGGCAATCGTTGTTTTGCCAGAGCCACTGGTGGGGGCAGCTATCAGAAAACTCGCTTTCATCTCTGCAAAGATACATACTTTCTGCATTATTTTGCAGGTAATCAGCAAATTTTTCACTATATTCTTTTCTCTTTTCACTTTTTTTTGTATCTTTGCCCACGAAATTATGGTAATCTGGTGGCCGATGCCGCCTGATGTAAGGGAATCCGGTGAGAGTCCGGAACTGTACCTGCAGCTGTAATCCCCCTTTGAAGGGTTTGCTTGTGTAACGCCACTGACCACAGGGTCGGGAAGGTAAAGCAGACTGGGGAAAGTCAGAAGACCTACCGAAGGAGAGAGCAGAATGGAGCTTGCTCCAATTCTGCCGAGCCGAGGTAGGGCTCGACGCAAAGCGTCAAGCCTGCCGAAGCAAGAGCAGAAAACGCAAGAGCTCTCTGCATTCAAGAACAAGACTGTTCAGGAGTTAGCAGTCGGATTAAATGAAAAATTGATGGAACTAAAACAGAAATTGGCCCTTGGCCTTTGGCTGTTGACTGTTGGCGTAAATGTATGTGCCCAGACAGATGTCTGGCGTTCTGACAGTCTGCAGGAAGTTGTGGTGACAGGTACTGGTACGCAGCACCTGCTGAAAGACGCACCCGTACAAACGGAGGTGATCAGTCATCAGCAGTTACGGCAATATGCAGGTAGGAGTATTGAAGACATCCTATCAGGTCTCTCTGCCAGCTTTGACTTCGGCGAGAGTGATATGAGTTCACGCATGCAAATGAACGGACTCGGCAACTCGTATATACTGGTTCTGATAGACGGACGTCGTCTGCATGGTGACAATGGTGGAGAGAATGATCTTTCCCTCATCGATCCCAACAATATTGAGAAGATTGAAATTGTGAAGGGTGCATCGAGTGCCCTCTATGGTAGTGATGCCATTGCTGGCGTGATCAACATCATCACCAAAAAGCATCGCGAACAAGGTCTGATGTTTGAGAATACCTCGCGAATTGGTTCGTATGGTGACATCCGTCAGCATAACGGACTCGCGCTGAATTATGGCAAACTCTCCAGTTACACCAACTTCCAACTGCAGCACTCTGATGGTTGGCAGAACACTTCTGAGGAAGCTATTTCGCAGACGGAATATCATATCACAGACTCACGAAACCAGACTGTGAACCGTCATACCAACTGGCAGGTTGAAGAGCGTCTGACCTATCAGTTGACACCTCAGATCGAACTCTATGCCGATGGTAGCATCTATTGGAAACGTATTTATCGTCCTTGCGGACATCATCCTGGTGTGGATATCAAGACCTGGGATCTGCAATACGACAATGCTTCAGTTTCTGCTGGAGGTAAGTGGAAACTGAACAGTACGGACATCATCACCCTTGATGCCGATTGGAAGAGACATGCCTACAACTATGTCTATACAGACACCACCCTGACAGATGGTTATGTGAATGGGCGCTTCACCAACTACTATCCGTATTTCCCTGGAGATGTTGAGTTACAGAGTGATCAACGACTCACGAATATCTCGTTGAAGGGCATCTTCACCCTACCCTACGAACAGCAACTGAGTGCAGGATTCGACTATCGTTACGACTGGTTGAAAGCGCCCATGCGAGTGGAAGGTGGAAAGGCTACAGACAATACGGAGGCTATCTATGTGCAGGATGAGTTCGCTCTACTGAATCCGCTCTATCTGACTGCAGGATTACGACTCACCAGAAACCAAGGCTTTGGCACACGACTGACCCCAAAGATCTCTGCGATGCTGAAGTTAGGTGAACTGCGATTGAGGGCTACCTGGAGTCAGGGTTACAAGACCCCTACCCCCAAGGAACTGCACTATCAGTATGTGAAGAATATGAATGGTGTCTATCTCTATCTGGGTAATACCAACCTAAAGGCTCAGACATCCAACTATTTCGGCGTAAGTGCAGAATACACCATAGGACATCTGACCCTGACCCTCGCCCCTTATTATAATAAGGTAAAGGATATGATCACCCTCGTCACCATTCCTACCAAGGATGCACCAGGTGATCTGATTACGAAATACGATCCCATCAGGGTGCGCCAGTATCAGAATATGGAGGAGGCAAAGACTTATGGTGTAGATTTCACTGTGCGCTATCAGGGCAAGCACTTCACGGCAGGCGGAAGTTACAGTTATCTCGATACGGAGGCCAATCAGTATGATTCTGAGAAGGATATGATGATTAAGGTCACCATCGACGGTATGGCCCATCATAAAGCCAATCTTTATGCCACATGGAACCATGATTTCTCTAAGAGTTATAAACTGGGCATCGGCATTTATGGCCGACTCTCCAGCAAGCGCTATTATCAGATCGATGGCGATGGCAAGGGCTACAACCTCTGGCGACTCTCTACCAATCATCAGATTGGAAAGATCTTGCGCATAGATGCTGGTATAGACAATATCTTCGACTATGTGGATCGCACGCCTCATGGCTTGCATCTGGGCACCACGACCCCAGGTCGTACCGTCTATGCCTCGTTGACCGTACGGCTTAATGAAGGTAAAAAACTTACAAACAGATATAGGTCTAATTTAAATTCAAACTACAATGAACAAGATTAAGTATTTCATGCTGGCTATGATGGCATTCGTTGCCAGCGCAACGTTCACCGCTTGTAGCAGTGACGATGACAACAAGAACAATGGTAATCAGTCAAATTACGATCGTTATCAGCAGGCTGTAAATCAGACTGTTAACTCACAGAAGAAGAGCGATAAGGTAATCCTGCTTGTAGCCTTCGGTTCTACTTGGGAGCAGGCTTACGACACCTTCGACAAGGTGGTTGACGACTACAAGGCAGCATTCTCAGGTTGGGATGTCTATCTCTCTTTCTCTTCAGCCATCTGTATCAACAATGCCCGTGCTGGTGAGAATGTAGCGCCTAAGGACTACTACGATCCAGAGCACTGGCTCACCGCCATCGGTCTGGCAGGTTACAAGCAGATCGTGGTACAGTCGCTGCAGGTGATCCCTGGTGAGGAGTATCGCCGTGTTCGCGACAGCTATGTGAAGGACTTCATGAACAACCGTAACGGTGACTTCACCGATACCTACATGAAGAGCCTCGATCGTCAGGTGGTGGTAGGCACCCCGCTGATGGCAGAGGAGAGCGACGCCAAGGCACTGGCTACAACTCTTAACAATGAAGCCGACGTGAAGGCAGCTGTAGCTGATGGTATCGTAGCTTTCATGGGTCATGGTAACCCTGAGGGGTATGACTACTATGGCGGTAACGTACGCTATATACAACTGGAGGAATACCTCCGTGCCATCAATCCTAAATACTATGTAGGAACAGTAGATATGGACGAGACTTATGCTGAGGATGTACTGAAGCACATTGCTGGCGGAAAATTCGACTACAAGATTGGTGATGTGACCAAGAGCGTTACCTATGCTGCCAACGACGCCAAGAAAGCCCAGCTCTTCGTGCTGATGTCAATCGCCGGAGATCATGCCCACAACGATATGGCTGATCCCGATGACGATGAGAGCTGGTACTCTCTGTTCAATGAGGCTGGTATCGAAACAGAAGCCTATGAGACCAACTTCACCGAGCCTTGCTGGAAGCAGTACAAGAGTGGCGATGAGTATATCCCTGGTCTGGCTGAGCGCAGCGCCGTTCGTAAGCTGTGGATGAACCACACCAAGGAGGCTATTGCCAAACTGGGTACTGACGAGGCACTCTCTACGCCTACGACCGCTTCAGAATAAAAAATATGAAAACAGTGCGTGTATTATTATATAGGTTTTTAGGAAGAGGTGCTGTCGGGAGACAGCATCTTTTTCCCTTTTTACTTTTGTGCTGTATGGTCAGTCAGGCGCAAATTCATCAGATGACGCGTAATGACTCTACCGACATCAGCCGTTCTTATAATCTGAACCCCGTTGTCGTAACTGGTTCAGGTCATCACCAGCGGCTGAAAAGCACTGCCACCCCTGTGCATGTACTCTCTGCCCAGGAGATCCGTGAACAGGGCATCAGCACCTTCGACGGTGCCCTTGTCCGTATGATGCCCCAGATATCGATGGCACCCAACTCGATGGGTACCTTCCTGCGCCTCAACGGTCTGGGCAATAAGTACATTCTGATATTGATCAATGGTCAGAAACTCTCTGGCGACATCTCCAACAATATCGACCTCAACCGTATCAATATGGCTCGTGTGAAGCGTATTGAGGTGCTCGACGGAGCAGCCTCCTCACTGTATGGTTCTGATGCCATCGCAGGTGTGATCAATATCATTACCGATCAACCCACACAGAATCTGATCTGTGCCACCAGCGATACACGCGTCTCTGGACATGGACAACTCACGGAGAGCGTCAGTCTCGACATCTTTAGCAAGGGCTTCGGATCCTACACCTCGTTCACACACGATCGTGCTGACAGCTATCGTAATAACGACCTCGAATATGTGAAGGGCTCTGACACGGAGACACAATCCTCCATCGCCCCACTCTTCACAGGTTACCGTTCGAACATCGTTGGACAGAAGTTCACCTATGCGCCCAACCAGCATCTGGCGCTCAACGCAGGGTTGGACTATTCCTATAAGATCACCTCGCGCCCTGAAACACGAGAGGACATCACAGGTGGAACTGACTACGAGATGCGCTACAAAGGACTGCGCTGGAACGTTGGTGGCATCTATAAGTTCACCAGCCGCAACTCTCTTCAAGCCAACTTCGTCGTTGATCGCTATCGCTATGGCAAGGAGTACGACGTGGCAACCAAGACCTATCAGATAGGCGACTATGTACAATCCAAGAAACAGCGTATGATGGATGGGGAGCTGAAAGCCATTCTCGGCCTCACCACCAACAGCACCACCATCTTTGGTGCCGACTGGCGACAGGATCATCTCACAGCCACCTCTGGTAACATCAACGAGAAGGTCTATACCCTCGCAGCCTATGCCCAGCACGAAATGAAGTTCCTGAAAGACTTCACCGCCACCCTCGGTCTGCGACTGACACATCACGAGACGTTCAATAATCACCTCACCCCTAAGGTGGCCCTGATGTATGCCCCTGGTGAGTTCCGTTTCCGTGCCACCTACTCTGCAGGTTTCCGTGCCCCTGGTCTCGACGAGCTCTACTATCACTATTACTCCGTGAATCGTGGCAAGCCCCAGATCAGCTTCGGCAATCGGGACTTGAAGCCAGAGAAGAGTCACTACTTCTCGCTGAATGCCGAATATCGCACACAGATGATCGCCGTCAGTCTCACAGGCTTCATCAACCGCATCAACGACATGGTGGTCAAAGAGAATATCGACGTGAATGACGCATCACTCGTGATGCTGAAACGGGAGTTCCCGGGGATGACAGATGCGGAGGCCTCGAAACTGGTGAGCTATGCCCTTTATCAGAACAGCGACAAGGGAGATATCAAAGGTGTGCAGCTGAATGTCTCTGCCAATCTCTTCCCTGGGTTCAACCTCTCCACGAACTATGCCTATACCTATGCCCGCACCAAGAGCGGGGAAGAATGGACACCCCTGGAGCGCAGCATCCGTCATACAGCCACGATTGCAGCCGACTATCACCACGCATGGAAACGTTATAGCTTGAATGTCAACCTGAACGGACGTTTACAGAGCAAGACTTATTATCCCTCCTACGAAGATGCGCCTGGTTATGGTATCTGGAACCTCTATACCACCCACTCATTCGATGTCGCGAAATGGGCACTCATAGAGCCATCCATCGGTATCGACAACATTTTCAACCGTGTGGATCGCCGTATCGACTCCGCCACGCGCAAATATGCCCTCTATAGTCCGGGCACGATGCTGGTAGTAGGTTTGAAAGTCAAGTTCAAATAGATTTCCTCAGCGTAAACTCAAACGCCAAGCCACCCTTGTCGGCAGGGCGGACGGTGATGGAACCACCATGCAACAAGACCGCATTCTTCACGATGGCAAGGCCAAGACCTGTGCCGCCAAGTGAACGACTGCGGCCTTTGTCGATGCGGTAGAAGCGTTCAAAGATACGCGACAGATGTTCCGGGGCGATACCCACACCGTTGTCACTCAGACGGAACCTCCAGCCATCAGATGTCGGCTCTGCCTGGATATCAATCGTGGTGCCCTCGCCTGCATAGTTGATGGCATTGTCAATCAGGTTGCGGAAGATACTGTAAATCAGCGAGGGGTTACCCTGAATGATGATGTCCTCTGGCAAGCCGTTATGAACCGTCATGTGGCGCTTCTCTACGGCAATGGCTGTCTCCTCCACGATATCACTCACAATCTCCGACACGTCTGTGCGCTCCATCTTGAGCTGATGGGCAGCATAGTCCATACGGTTCAGCGTCGAGATATCCTGCAACAGGGCCGTCAGTCGCTGGGCCTGAGCATGCGTGCGCTGGATAAACTGTCGCTGTGTCTCACTGTTCATCTGCGGATCATCGAGGATGGTCTCGGTATAGCCTAAGATGCTGGCTACGGGGGTTTTCAGTTCGTGGGAGATATTCTGAGTCAGTTCACGCCGCACCTGGTTCTCCTTCTCCGCCTGTTCACGGCTAATGCGCTCATCCATCCTGCGGGCATAGCGATGCAGTAGCAGGGCAAGCCCCACCATCACCGCGAGCGAGAACAACAACAGATGCCAGTCGAGATGATGGCATAGACGGCGAATACCACCATCACGCTCATCCACATCTTCGTTCCTTCCGTCAGTTTCCTCATAACTCAAACACATATCCGAATCCCTGCCGACTGACAATGAGACTGGCATATCGCCCAATCTTCTTGCGCATGCGGGTCACATTGACATCAACGGTGCGATCCGTCACAATGACATCCTGAGGCCAGACGCTATCAAGAATCTGTTGGCGAGAAAACACCTTCCCACGATGACTCAGCAACAAGACAAGCAATTCAAACTCAGTCTTGGTCAGCGCCACAGCCTCACCATCCACCTTGACAGATTTATGGCTGAGATCTATCGCTAACCCCTCATATTGCAGGATCTTGGGCTTGCCAGCCTCGACACTCTCCGAACGACAGAGCACCGCCTTCACCCTGGCCATCACCTCGCGGACGGAGAACGGTTTCTTCACATAGTCGTCTGCCCCCAGTCCGAAGCCGTGGAGCATATCCTCCTCCGTATCCTTCGCCGTCAGGAAGATGATGGGGATAGAGGCTGTAGCCTCATCATCCTTCAACTGCCGGGCCAGTTCAAAGCCCGACATCCCAGGCATCATCACGTCGAGCAAAAGCAGGTCATATTGCGCCACACCTTTCCTGATAGCCCGCAGCCGTCAGGTTATAGCACAGGATCTCACACAGATCCTGCTCGTCGTCAACTATAAGGATTCTCTTCTGTTCCATTCTGGCTGCAAATATAATAAAAAACTTCGAAAAAGAAAAGCTTTTATTTCCCAAATCTCGCCTGTACGACATTGACCACGTAGTCGCCCAGCTTCTCACACTCGCTAATAAGGTCGGCGAAGATGGTGCCGAGGGCGTAGTCGTACTCATGATCATTAACGGCTTGGATGTTGCCTGCCTTCAGACGGTCACGCAACTGGTTGATGTCATTCTCTATCCTATAGGTGACACGGATGTCGTGCTCGTTGCGATGGCCCGACATAATCGTGTTCATCTGCGTGAGGGCATCGTCACAGAGCGTCATCAAAGTGTCAAGCCGCTCCTGCAGATGAGTGGTGAGGTGCTGACCAGATTCTTGTTTGCGCTTGAAGGTGCGGGCCAGGTTGTAGCAGGCGTCGCCGATACTCTCCAACTCACCCACCTCGCGCATCATCTGACGCACTTTCTGTTTCGTCGCGTCACTCAGGTGATCTTCGCCCACCTGCTCCAGATAGCGGGCAATGGCCAGTTCGGTCTGGTCGGAGTGGTCTTCCGCCTGCACAATCTGCCTGAAGATGCTGTCAAACTGCTGCTCGTCGTCCTCCTTGGCCAGACGTCTCACCTGGGCAAACATCTGCTGCATGCGTTTTGCGAAGTGAGCCGTCTCCTTCTGTGCCTGCAACACGGCTATTTCGGGCGTCTGCACCAGATTAGACTGTATATATTGAAGGTGCAACTCCTGTTGACCAGCCTGTTCCATCTCAGGCAACAGCCAACAGACGATGCGTTCCATCTGCGGGATCAGTCCGATGAGCAGCACCGTATTGGTGATGTTGAAGCAGGTGTGGAACATCGCCAGCACGATGGGCAGTCGCTCTGCCTGACCTCCTGCCATCGGGTCGTAGCCCACGAATCCGCACACCATATCGACAAAGGGATAGAACACGCAGAGCACCCAGATGACGCCGAAGACATTGAACAGCAGATGGGCCAGTGCCGCCCGACGAGCCTGGATGCCTGCACCAAGTGCCGCGAGGTTGGCCGTTGCCGTAGTACCGATGTTCTCACCCATCACCAGTGCGATTCCTAAATATATAGGTAGAACGCCTGTGGAACAGAGCAGGATGGTGATAGCCATCACAGCAGCCGACGACTGCACGATGCAGGTGATCAACGTACCGATGAGAAGAAAAACGAGAATCGTGAGGTGGCTACTTGTATCAAACGAGGCGAAGAAGTTGACCACCGACTCGTTGTGTGCCAGATCCATCTCTTTGCCAGCCGAACTCAACATCACCAGCGACAGGAACATGAAGGCGATGCCGAAAAGGAAGTCACCCACATAGCGGTGACGCTTGTAGTAGATAAGCACCATACCGAAGAAGAACGCGGGGAACACCACATTCGTCAGATCGACGTTATAACCCAGCGACATGATCCACGCCGTCAGCGTCGTTCCGATGTTCGCTCCCATGATGATACTGATGGCCTGTGCCAGCGTCAGCAGTCCTGCCGAGACAAACGATACCGTCATCACCGTCGTGGCCGATGACGACTGCACGGCGCAGGTCGCCAGCGTACCCGTCAGCATCCCTGTGAACCGGTTGGTCGTCATCTTCGATAGGATATACCGTAACTGAGGACCTGCTATCTTCTGCAGAGCCTCGCTCATCATCTTCATGCCGTAAATCAGCAAACCTAATGCGCCCAGTAATTTCAGCGCTACGAATAAATAATTCTGTGTTGTTTCCATCATTTCTTTTTTGCGCAAAGATACAACGAATCCACGCTCGTTCCAAAAAAATCCTGTTACGATACGGTTACGTAACAGGATTGTAACAAAACATTATATTTTTGGATACGGCCTCTACTCCATAGGTCGCATGCTGGTCGTAGGTCTGAAAGAACAGCCTGAAACACTCCTGGAACTTATTCGTGCGGCGACGCTGCTGTGCTGCATCACGCAACTGGTTGTCGTAGTAGAGGCGGTGCAATTCATAGTACCAATAGTGCTGAGTCCGATACTGGATATCAAGCACTAAATCCACTAAAGACCGATCCACGTCACTCTTTTTTACTTTATCACAAGACGGATACCTACGTTTTCGAAAAGCTCATCTACATTATCCGGGAAGCTGAGATTTAGCTCACACCAATCATTTTCGCTGGTGTAACCGCCACCACAGTTAGCAACTTTTCCATTAACAAGAGTTGATGTAAATTCCCATACGTTACCAGACATATCATAAAGCCCCAGTTCGTTAGGTTCCTTCTGAGCAACAGGATGTGTTGATGCATCAGAGTTGTCATAATACCATGCTACTTCGTCTATTGAGTTCGAACCGGCATATATGTAGCCTCCTGATTGTGGTCCGCCCTTAGCTGCATAGTGCCATTCTTCTTCTGTTGGCAGAGCAATCTTCTTGCCAGCAGGCAGTTGGTCCTTAGCCAGTTCGTTCAGTTTGTCAATGAAACCACCGGCGTTGCTGATGTCGTTATAGCTATTGTAGATTACAGGGTATTTATCGCCGGTCTGTTCTGATTGCTGTGGAATAGATCCCATTACAGCTTTCCACAACTGATTGGTAACTTCTGTCTGACTCATGAAGAAGTCGTTCATAGTACCTGACAAGTTTACATTAATAGCATTACGTTCAGAATCTTTACGGCTGATTGTGAATTCGTATGTACCACCAGGAACATAAATAAAAGCGAGCTTAACGTTATTAACCTTCACAACAAGGTTGCGGTCGGTTGGGGCAGGATTGTTGTCATCGTTACTGCCACAGGCAGTAAATGAAATACTCATGAAAGCTGCCATGAGCAGCGTCATCACCACTGATAATAAATTCCTTTTTTCCATTACTATTTAAAATTATAAGTAAATCGGTGCAAATTTAGATAAAATTTTTGAGATTATAAGCCAGTCGAGATAAAAAAGAGAATCAAAAAATACGTTTTTTTTTGCTCACTTAACTGTTTTTTTTGTATCTTTGCCAAATCATTTATATATAAGATATGAAAACAAAACATGTACAGTATGAGACGCAGGGCACGTGCTCGAAGATGATCGATGTGACTGCCGATGAGAACAATGTAATCCAACAGGTGTTCTTCCTGGGGGGCTGTAATGGTAACCTGCAGGGGGTGAGTCAGCTGGTGCGCGGACAGCAGATCGACGATGTGATCAAGAAACTCGACGGTATCCGCTGCGGCACAAAGGGCACATCCTGTCCTGACCAGCTCTGCAGAGCGCTGGAGCAGTTGAAGAACGCGCCGTTGGAAGACTAAGCAGCTATGCAGACTAGCATCGACCAAACGAAGTGGTATGACCGCATCTGGGCCTCGTTGATCTTCTTCACCCGCCTACCCTTCTGGCGACTGCATCAGCCTCCGAAGGAGTGTTATAGTCGGGTGGTTGAACATTGGCCTTTGGTAGGTTGGCTGACAGGTGGAGTGATGGCTGCCACACTGTATTTCGGCAGTATGGTTCTGCCCTATACAGCTGCTGTGTTACTGGCCATCGCAGCACGTCTGCTTCTTACTGGGGCACTGCATGAAGACGGGTTGGCAGACTTCTTCGACGGATTCGGAGGAGGGGGTAATGACCGTCAGCGCATCCTCGACATCATGAAGGATTCCCACATCGGTACCTATGGCGTGCTGGGACTGATTCTCTATCTGGCGTTATTAGCAGGAGCACTACTCTCGCTGGAACCCAGGACTGCGGCTTTAGTCATCCTGGCTGCCGATCCCTACGCCAAGATGGTAGCAGCGCAGTTGATCCTGATGATGCCCTATGCCAGGAAGGAAGAGGAGGCTAAGGCCAAAACGGTGTATCGTAAGTTTGACGTGGTGACTGGCATCAGTCTGGCCGTTCAGGGGCTGTTGCCTTTGGGCCTATTCCTATGGCTGACAGGCATTTCATGGGAAATGGTGATCTTCCTGCCCTGCTTGGTGATGTACTTCCTCTATCTGCTGATGTGGCGCAAGATTCACGGTTATACCGGTGACTGTTGCGGTGCCACTTTCCTACTGGTGGAATTAGCCGTCTATCTGGTAATTTGTCTGCAATTTCATTTAGCAAGCTTATGAAGAAGTTGATATTGATTACAGGTGGCCAGCGTTCTGGCAAGAGCAAGGAGGCAGAGGCCATGGCATTACGTCTCTCGCCTAATCCTGTCTATGTAGCCACAGCCCACATCTGGGACGAAGAGTTTAAGGAACGGGTGCGCAGGCATCAGGCGCGTCGCGGACCGCAATGGACAAATATCGAGGAGGAGATGGCTTTGAGTCGCCATGATCTGACGGGGCGTGTGGTGGTGATCGACTGCGTGACCCTCTGGCTCACCAACTTCTTCTTTGCCAACGAATCTGATACAGACAAGTCGCTCGAACTGGCTAAGGCAGAATTCGACCAATTTACAGCCCCCGATGCCACCTATATCTTTGTCACTAATGAGATTGGCAGTGGTGGTGTGAGCGACAATGCCATCCAACGCAAATTCACTGACCTTGAGGGTTGGATGAACCAGTATATCGCCTCAAAAGCCGACGAGGTGATCCTGATGGTCAGTGGCATACCCGTAAAGATAAAATGAAGGATTTCGTCATACAACCTATCAACAGATCGCTTGAATCAGCCATTCAAGAAAAGATTGACAATCTGAACAAGCCCAAAGGCGCTTTGGGACGTTTGGAGGAGTTAGCCATGCAGGTGTGCCTGATTCAACAGACACTCACGCCAAGTCTTACTCACCCCTGTCATCTGCTCCTCGGAGGCGATCACGGTATTGAGCGTGAGGGTGTCAGTGTGTCTCCCCGAGAGGTGACCTGGCAGCAGATGATCAACTTTACGCATGGTGGCGGTGGCGTGAATATGTTCTGTCGCCAGCATGGTTTTAAGTTGCGCATCGTCGATGTCGGTGTGGATTATGATTTTAGTGGAGAGTGGAGAGAGGAGAGTGGAGAGAGAATACCAATTATCGACAAGAAAATAGCCTATGGCACGAAGAATTTCCTCTACGAGCCAGCCATGAGTGAGGCTGAGTTTGAGCAGGCTATCCAAGTGGGCTGTGAGCTTGTTGACGAATGCATCGCCGAGGGATGCAGGATTTTGTGCATTGGTGAGATGGGTATCGCCAACACCTCGCCCTCCAGCATCTGGATGTCACTCTTCGGGAATATCCCCTTAGCAGATTGTATTGGTGCAGGTGCCGGACTCGACAAACCTGGTATCCAACATAAATTCGAAGTGCTCTCAAAGGCCTTGACTCATTACCAGACTTCTGAACCACAGCCAACCCCCATCACCCCACTCCGCTATTTCGGAGGTTTCGAGATGATAGCTGCCATCGGTGCCATGCTGCGTGCAGCAGAACAACACCTGATTGTCTTAATAGACGGATTTATCATGACGGCCTGCGCTGCTGCCGCCATCCAACTATACCCTAACGCAAAGGACTATATGATTTTCACCCATTGTGGCGACGAGAGCGGACATAAGCGGATGCTTGACATGATAGGAGCCAACCCCCTACTTCATTTAGGCCTAAGACTCGGTGAGGGGACAGGCGCCCTTTGCACCTACCCCCTCATCGACTCTGCCGTTAGGATGATTAACGAAATGAATAACTTCGATAACGCCCGGATCACCAAGTACTTCTAACGCTCGTTACTTGGCGTAGGCAACGCTACGTGTCTCACGAATGACAGTAATCTTCACCTGACCCGGATAGGTCATCTCATTCTGGATCTTCGTAGCTATATCTGTGCTGAGGGCCTCGCTCTCGGCATCATTCATCTTATCTGCACCAACAATGACACGAAGCTCACGACCTGCCTGAATAGCATAGGTCTTGGTAACACCAGGATAACTCATGGCAATGGCTTCCAGATCATTCAGACGCTTGATGTAAGCCTCAACGATTTCACGACGGGCACCAGGACGGGCACCAGAGATGGCATCACACACCTGAACGATCGGCGCCAGCAGCGTCTGCATCTCCATCTCATCGTGGTGGGCACCAATGGCATTGCAGATGTCAGGCTTCTCCTTGAACATCTCTGCAATCTTGGCACCATAGAGTGCGTGAGGCATCTCACTGTCCTCATCGGGCACCTTACCAATATCGTGGAGCAGACCGGCACGCTTAGCTTTCTTAGGATTCAGACCGAGCTCTGCAGCCATCACAGCACAGAGGTTTGCAGTCTCACGGGCATGCTGCAAGAGGTTCTGACCATAAGAGCTACGGTATTTCATCTTACCGATGATACGGATCAGTTCAGGATGCAGGCCGTGAATACCCAGGTCGATGGCAGTACGCTTACCAGTCTCGATGATCTCATTATCAAGTTGCTTCTTCACTTTAGCAACCACCTCCTCAATACGGGCAGGGTGGATACGACCATCGCTCACAAGCTGATGAAGAGCCAGACGGCAGACCTCACGACGAACGGGATCGAATCCTGAGATAACAATAGCCTCAGGTGTGTCATCAACCACGATCTCAACACCAGCTGCAGCCTCAAGTGCACGGATGTTACGACCCTCACGACCAATGATACGACCCTTTACCTCATCATTATCAATATGGAAGACACTGACGGAGTTCTCAATGGCAGTCTCAGTAGCCACACGTTGGATGGTCTGGATCACAATCTTCTTGGCCTGGGCATTGGCATTAAGCTTTGCCTCGTCCATAATCTCATTGATATAGCTGGCAGCAGCGGTCTTTGCCTCATCCTTCATCGACTCAACCAGACGATTCTTAGCCTCTTCAGCACTCAGGCCTGACACCTCCTCGAGTTTCTCGCGCTCCTTGAGCTGCATCTTTTCAAGTTCATCACTCTTGATAGCCAGCAGTTTTTTCTCGTTATCAATGCGCGTCTGAAGATTATCAAGGTCATTCTTACGACGACCAAGCTCCTCCTGACGCTGATTCAGCGAGATCTCACGCTGCTTCAAACGGTTCTCACTCTGCTGGATGTGCTGGTTGCGCTGCTGCACTTCCTTCTCAAGTTCGCTCTTCTTGTTGAGGAACTTTTCTTTCACCTCGAGCAGTTTCTTTTCTTTGATGACCTCAGCCTGTTTTTCGGCTGTATCGACCATCTCTCTGTATTTCCCCTTCAATACGTAGCGGAAAACAAGATATCCACCGACGCCTCCTAAAACGAGTGCACCGGCAGCAATCAATAGTACAAAAATTAAATCCATATAAAATCTATATTGTTATTAAATGATTTCTTACTTCAGCGCTTCCTCAATCTCAGAAGTCAACTTCGCAAGAACATCATCATAGGGAGCAGTATCATTCTTACTGCGCTCGCGCTCATGGAGCAGAGCAATATCAATCAGCGTCATCAACGCAATTGTATGCTCGCCCTTACGACCCTTATAAGCCTGAGCATAGGCATTATACCGGTCGGTAATGAGCTTGGCTGCACGGCGATAAAGCTCTTCATCAGAGCGACGAATCGTCACTTCAACCTCTTCGTCATAGACGTGCAGTCGTATATGGAGTCTGTCGTTGTTTACTTCTGCCATTGAATAGCACTTTTATTTTCCGTCACTTAGAATGGAGATGCATTTGTTCACATCACGAATCATCTTGGATACCCTTGCCTTGGCGCCCTCGAGATCGCCATCGGTGATTTCAAGCATCTTGGCCATCTTCAGTGAATTGTAGTTGCTGTCCGCCTGAGCCAACTTTGACTTGAGATTCTGAATCTCCTGTTCATCTTTCTGCAACTGTACATGCAAAGCGTTATTCTCCTTTTTCAGCTCCTGAAAACGGAGAATCATCTGCCGAATGCGGGTCTCGAAAGTTGTCAGCGTCATCTCATTTGGATCCATAGCATAACTATTTGGTGTACAAAATTATATAAAATTCGCTTTAAAGGTAAACAAAGAGCTTATCTTTTAAGTTTTTTTATATCATTTGCCGTCATCTGCTGGTTTTGGTTCCTTCTTGGCAAGCATGACTACCTTATAGACAAAGTCGGTCACCCACTTTTGAGAGAAGCCGAGACGACGGTTGTATTCACGTACAGCCACCACCGTCTTCAACACACCAGCATCAGAGAAGTCGTTCTTGTTGAAGATATCGTTCACAGTTTTCTCCGTCATGGAATAAATAGCTTTCTTCATAAAGCCAGGCAAACGGAGCTTGAACTTCATCAGGTTGCCTGTCAGCATCATGATGTCCTGGGTGAAGCCCTGGAACTGAAGCAGATAGGTCTGGGCATCCTGAATCTTCTTACAGCGACGACGCAGACTCTGGTCGATCTCCTTGAAGAAATCATCGTCCATCCCATACATTTCCTTCAGCATTTTCTTACAGCGAGTACGTTCGCCCACACCCAACTTATTATTAACAGTAGCCACTTTCAATGTAGCCTTGAACACACGAAGGTCAGGAAGAGCAGCCAGATTGGTAATGCCCAGATCAGCTGCCATCGCAGCCTGGAAATACACACGGATGAGGGTCATGAAATCTTCCATTCCACCCACCTTCTGAGCGTCGCTCTTTCCAAAAATTTTATTCCAAAATCCCATATAATCTAATTATTTAGTCAATTTCGCCTGCAAAGGTACAAAAAAATTAAGAATTAAGAATTAAGATTGAGAATTATTTGTATCTTTGCACCCAACAAATCATTTATTCTATGAAGGGAATCGTATTAGCAGGTGGTTCAGGCACACGCCTCTACCCTATCACCAAGGGCGTCAGCAAGCAGCTGATACCTATCTTTGACAAGCCAATGATCTATTATCCTATCTCGACGCTGATGCTGGCTGGCATCCGTGAGATCCTGATCATCTCTACACCGTATGATCTGCCAGGTTTCAAACGTCTGTTAGGCGACGGCAGCGAACTCGGTGTACGTTTCGAGTATGCAGAGCAGCCCTCTCCCGACGGTTTGGCACAGGCGTTTATCATTGGCGAAGAGTTTGTGGGCAAAGACAGCGTATGTCTGGTATTAGGTGATAATATCTTCTATGGCAGTGGCTTTACCGGTATGCTGAAGCAAGCTGTTGCAAATGCTGAAGAAAAGGATCACGCCACAGTTTTCGGCTACTATGTGAACGACCCGGAGCGTTACGGTGTGGCAGAGTTTGACGAAAAAGGAAACTGTCTGAGCATCGAGGAGAAACCCGAACATCCGAAGTCAAACTACGCCGTGGTGGGACTTTACTTCTATCCAAACAGTGTCGTAGAGATTGCCAAACATATCAAGCCCAGCGCACGTGGTGAACTGGAAATCACAACGGTCAATCAGACCTATCTGGAGCAAAAGAACCTGTTAGTGCAGACTTTACAACGTGGTTTTGCATGGCTCGATACAGGAACACACGACTCACTCTCTGAGGCTTCAACTTTCATTGAGGTTATTGAGAAACGTCAGGGTCTGAAAGTGGCTTGTCTGGAGGAGATTGCCTACAAACGAGGCTGGATCAACAAGGAACAATTGATTGCCTTAGCACAGCCAATGGCTAAGAATGACTACGGCAAATATTTGCTCCGTCGCGCTGAAGAGTACGCCAAATAACGTACTCTTCGCCACATTTTTTGCCAATTATTTGGTAGTTTCAATAAAAAAGCCTATTTTTGCACACGAATAATTAACAATTTAAAACGTTATTGCCTATCGAAACAGACTTTACTCAGAATTTTAAATGATTAAAGTATGAGTACATTGAAATCAATGACCGACGAAGAGTTGGCATTGGCTTACATTGATGGCAACAACAGAGCATTCGACGAGTTACTTTCTCGCAGTCAGGACAAGATCTTCGGCTACATTATTTATATAGTGAAGGATGAAGACCTGGCCAACGACCTGTTTCAGGAGACCTTTCTCAAGTTGATCACCAAACTGAGAGATGGTCACTATACCAATTCGGGTAAGTTTATCTGGTGGGCCACACGCATTGCGCACAATGTGATCATCGATCACTATAGAGCTGTGAAAAGCAGTAAGATCGTGGATCAGGGAGAAGATAATGACCTCTCGAACCTGCGTGGCAACACCCTGCTTGACAGCAACCGCGAGAGTGAATTGTCAAATGCACAGGTGATGAGAGACGTGAGACGACTGATGGACAATCTGCCTGAGGCTCAACGGGAAGTTGTATTTATGCGTTTCTTTCAGGATCTGTCGTTCAAAGAGATTGCAGAGCAGACAAATGTTAGCATCAACACGTCATTAGGACGTATGCGCTACGCCCTGATAAACATGCGGAAACTGTCGAAACAATACGGCGTCAACCTCGCGATAGACTCCTGAGCTGACGAACCACTTCCTCAGGCTGAGGAGCATTAAACACGTAGCTACCGCTGACAAGTACATCGACGCCAGCAGCTACCAGACGTGGAGCGGTTTCACCCTGTACGCCACCATCCACCTCAATCAAAGTCTTCAGGCCTTTCTCGTCAATCATTCGGCGTAAGCGCTTTACCTTGTCGATAGTGTTCTCGATAAACTTCTGCCCGCCAAAGCCCGGGTTCACACTCATCAGCAACACCATGTCAATATCGCCAAGAATATCTTCGAGCATAGAGACAGGTGTTGAGGGATTCAGCGTCACACCGGCTTTCATACCCTCATTATGAATCTCCTGAACCGTACGGTGCAGATGGACTGAAGCCTCAAAATGCACATTCATCATCATAGCACCCAGTTTGGCTGTTTGTTTGATATAGCGCTCAGGTTTCTCAATCATGTAATGTACATCAAGCGGTTTCTTACAAGCCTTGGCTACAGCCTCAAGCACAGGGAATCCAAAAGAAATGTTGGGGACGAACGAGCCGTCCATCACATCGAGATGAAGCCAGTCGGCCTCACTCCTGTTGATCATGTCGATGTCGCGGTCGAGATGCAGGAAATCGGCGGCGAGCAATGAAGGTGATACTAATGCCATAACTTTAGTTTAGGCCATAGGCCTTGTTTACATTGGGTTGATAGGTGTAAGCTATCTGCCTGATGATGTCAAGCGTTCGCGCTTTGGGTCGTGGGGTAGAAATCTTCATAGGCAATCATATTAAAATTTTGTTTATACCTAAGAAACGCACACACCTTTTATTTTATTATATAGTTCTCAATATTTTTATTACCATTCAGGAAGTCACGGGCTTTCATACGAGTTTTACCTGCCAACTGCAATTCATCGATCTGAAGCAGGAAATCACTAGTGGTGATATAGAGCACGCCCTTATAGACCACAATCATACCTGGACGCATACCAGGATTCTTTTCTGTCTTCGTCGTCTTAAAGATCTTCAGGTCAACCGACTTGCCATCAGGTCCCATCAATGTTGTCCAGGCACCAGGATACGGACTCAGTCCACGGATGAAGTCATAGATACGCTTACAAGGACGATCCCAGTTGATCTCACAGACCTCCTTAAACAGCTTCGGCGCATCATAGAGACGACGCACGTTACCCATGAGATCCTCCTGAGGGATACTCTCTGGATGTCCATCGGCCTCAATAATCTTCTCCAAAGTCTCTAAACAGATGTCAGCACCAAGATGCATCAGACCGTTATATACATACTCCACATCAGCCGTGTCAGGAATGTCGAAAGGCTTTTGCAGGATTACGCGACCTGTGTCGATATCCTTGTCGAGGAAGAAGGTCGTAACACCTGTACGGGTCTCGCCATTGATGACCGCCCAGTTGATAGGAGCTGCACCACGATACTGGGGCAGTAAGGCCGCATGCACATTGAAAGTGCCATAGGCAGGCATATCCCAAACTACCTCAGGCAACATACGGAAGGCGACTACCACCTGAAGATTTGCCTTATAACTACGCAACTGCTCCACAAAGACCGGATCTTTCATCTTCTCAGGCTGAAGCACAGGCAACTGGTGTTCGAGTGCATATTTCTTCACTTCTGAGGGCTGTACCTCATTCTGATGACGACCTACGGGTTTGTCGGGCTGTGTCACCACCGCCACTACATTATACCCGTTCTCTACCAGAGCCTTCAGTGTCTCTACTGCGAACTCCGGTGTACCCATAAACACGATTCTTAAATCCTTCTTCTCCATAAAATTATTCACTTTTCACTTCTCATTTTTCACTTCTTAGTCCTCACTCATATCAGCCACCATCTTACGATACATCGTATAGATACGTTGGCGGGAGATATATCCTTTCAGGTGATTATCTACATCGAGCACAGGCAACCAATTGGCACCAGTCCTGTCGAATGCCCGCATCACATCTACCATCGGTGTGGTATCACTCAGTCGTGCCTTCGGATCCGTCATCAGCTGTGAAGCCATAAAATGGTGATAGAGCTCTATACGGAACATGACATTACGGATCTTCATAATGTCGATCTCCCCGATCAGCATACCACCTGCATCCAACACAGGGATTACCGTAGAATGGCTTCGGCTGATTTTGTGCACGATCTGTCCCAGTTCCATATCCGGTGTTACACTCAGATAATCCTTCTCTATCACCGAGTCGAGATTCATCAGTGTCAGAACGGCATGGTCGGTATGGTGCGTAATCAACTTACCCTGTTTGGCCAGACGAGAGCCATAGATACTATGAGGCTCGAAAATGATGATGGTGAGATAGGCGCACACACTAACAATCATCAGCGGCATAAACATACTATAACCACCCGTCAGTTCGGCAATCAGGAAGATACCTGTCAGAGGCGCATGCATCACACCCGACATCACACCAGCCATACCCAACAGCGAGAAATTCTTCTCTGGGATATAGATGCCTATCTCATTCATGTTCCAGAGACGGGAGAACAAGAAGCCCGTAAAGCATCCGATAAACAAAGAGGGAGCAAACGTACCACCGCAACCGCCACCACCATTAGTTGCAGAGGTGGCCATCACCTTCGTAAACAGCACCAAGGCGATATAGGGGATCAGCATCGAGCCCTGTCCAGAGAACAGGGAGTTGTTCAGAATCTGATTCCAGTCTGCCTCCGTCCTTCCGTTCAGTAACAGATTGATGCTGATATAGCCCTCACCATAGAGTGCAGGGAAAAGGAAGATGAGCAGACTCAGTACGGTTCCACCAATGGCCAGTTTGATATAAGGCTTATTCTTGAAGCGTGCAAACACATCCTCGCAGACGCCCATCATACGGATGAAGTAGAGCGACACCAGACCACAGCTGATACCTAATAAGATACAGGCAGGAATACGCTGCACAGACCACTCACTATCGAGATGGAAAGTAAAGAGCGAGGCATCACCACTGAAGATATAGGTGAAACAAGTAGCCGTCACACACGACACGAGAATCGGCAACAAGGCCGACATCGTCATATCAATCATCAGCACCTCCAACGTGAACACCAATCCTGCTATCGGGGCTTTGAAGATACCTGCGATAGCACCAGCCGCGCCACAGCCCACCAGCGTCATCAGCATTTTTCGGTCGAGATGGAATAGCTGTCCGAGATTAGAGCCAATGGCAGAACCTGTCAGCACGATCGGTGCCTCAGCACCCACCGAACCTCCGAAACCGATAGTAATGGCAGAGGCTATGACGGATGACCAGCAATTATGTGATTTCAGACGCGATCTATTACTAGAAATCGCATAGAGGATACGGGTGATACCATGTGAGATGTTATCCTTTACCACGTAGCGCACAAAGAGCGATGTCAGGTAGATACCCACTACGGGATAAACCAGATAGAGCCAGTTGGCACCTGTTCTGTCGAAAGAGCTGGTCAGTAACGAAACAATCTGGTTGATGATCCAGTGGAGTGAGAAGGCAGCCACAGCAGCAAAGAAGCCAATGAGGAGGGCGAGAATGATCATAAACATCTTCTCGCTCACATGGGCCACCCGCCATTCATGCAGGCGTTTCAGCCACTCAGGTCTTCTATCTGTTATTGTCGTCTCCACTTATTTCCTAATTATTTCTACTTCGCCGTTTTCTTTCAGTTTGATGATGCTCGAAGGTGTATGAGGCTTATGCTCCTGACGACGACTCCAACACACATAATCAACAGCCTCAATAATTCTGGGATCAATATCGCAGTAATTCTGTGCGGCAGGCTCGCCACTGATATTGGCAGAGGTAGAGACGATGGCCTTCTGGAATCTGAAACAGAGTTCTTTAGAGAAAGGCTCGTTCGTGATACGAATTCCCACGCTGCCGTCTTCGGCAATCAGGTTATCAGCCAGGTTGATGGCACCATCAAGGATCAGCGTCGTCGGCTTACCATCACCTTCCTTCAGACTATCCACAAGCTGCCAAGCCACATCAGGCACATTTCTGAAATAGCGCTGCATTCGAGCATCGCTATCCACCAGACAGATCAGAGCCTTCGAATCGTCACGCTGCTTAATCTCATACACACGCTTCACAGCCTCAGCATTCGTCGCATCACAGCCAATGCCCCATACAGTATCCGTAGGATAGAGTATCACCCCACCCTTGCGCATCGTCTCAACAGCCTTTTTGATATCTTCTTCTCTTGTCATCAGAATTCGCTTGTGAAGTGGAACTTAATATGCTTGAAGTCCTCCTGCGCCATAGAGAGCACATAACCCGAATCAGCGAGGAACACATCACGTCCCTCCTTATCCTTGGCCATATACTGATACTTGCGCTTCTTGAAGTTCTCCAGTTCAGCGTCATCGTCACTCTCAATCCAACAGGCCTTATAGAGATGCACAGGTTCCCAACGACACTTGGCATTGTACTCATTCTCCAGACGATATTGGATCACCTCAAACTGCAACTGACCCACAGTACCGATGATCTTACGGTTGTTGAACTGGTTGACAAACAACTGCGCCACACCTTCGTCCATCAGCTGATCGATACCTTTCTGAAGCTGTTTTGCTTTCATCGGATCGTCGTTCTCGATATACTTGAACAGCTCTGGTGAGAATGAGGGCAGACCGCGAAAATGCAACTGCTCACCCTCTGTCAGCGTATCACCAATCTTAAAAATACCACCTGTATCCGGCAGGCCTACGATATCGCCTGGCCAAGCCTCATCGATGGTACTCTTACGCTGTGCCATAAACTGTGTAGGCGAGGTGAAGCGCATCGTCTTTCCCTGACGTACATGCAGATAAGGCTGATTACGTTGGAACTTACCACTACAAACCTTACAGAAGGCGATACACGAGCGGTGATTCGGATCGATATTGGCTGTGATCTTGAAGATAAAGCCAGTAAACTTCTTCTCCTCAGGTTCCACCTCACGCTCCTCAGCTTTCGTAGGACGAGGACTGGGGGCAATCTCCACAAAACAGTTCAAAAGCTCCTGCACACCGAAGTTATTCAGGGCAGAACCGAAGAACACAGGAGCCACCTCAGCGGCACGATAGGTCTCCACATCAAACTCTGGATAGACACCATCCACCAGTTCCAGATCCTCACGCAGTTTGGCGGCATTCTCCTCGCCCACCCGCTTGTCGAGTTCCTCACTGTCGATATCCACTTCCACCTTATCCGTCACACGCTGCTTATCTGGTGTGAAAAGGTCGAGTTTCTGCTCGTAGATGTTATACACGCCCTTAAACTTGGCGCCCTGATTAATAGGCCAAGACAGCGGACGCACCTTGATCTCCAATTCCTGTTCCAATTCGTCGAGCAGGTCGAAGGGATCACGTCCCTCACGATCCATCTTATTGATGAAGATGATCACAGGTGTCTTACGCATACGGCAGACCGTCATCAGCTTTCTTGTCTGTGTCTCCACACCTTTCGCGCCATCCACCACGATGATAGCCGAATCCACAGCCGTCAGCGTACGGAAGGTATCCTCAGCAAAGTCCTGGTGACCTGGGGTATCAAGGATATTCACCTTGTATTCAATATCTGAACCCTGAGGCGTATAATCGAACTCCATCACAGAGGTCGATACCGAGATACCGCGCTGTTTCTCAATATCCATCCAGTCGGATGTGGCAGTCTTCTTAATCTTATTGTTCTTAACGGCACCAGCCACCTGTATCTGTCCACCGAACAGCAGGAATTTCTCCGTCAGTGTCGTCTTACCCGCATCCGGGTGCGATATAATCGCAAATGTTCTTCTTCTGTCAATTTCCTGATTCATCAATCTTTCTTATTTTCAATCTTTCAATTTCTTTATACACTCGGCAAGCGATTCTTCCCAATAAGGTACTTCGATACCGTAAGTCTGCTTGATTTTTGTCTTGTCGAGCACTGAGTAGTGCGGACGGTTAGCGGGTGTGGGATACTCCTCCGTATGAAGCGGACGCACCTTACAGTCTTTGATACCAGCAATACGATGAATGGCTTTCGTGAAGTCATACCACGATATAACGCCCTCATTACTAAAATGATACGCACCAGGTTTTACACCCTGTTCGATAGCTGCGAAAATGGCCACCGCCAAGTCGCGCGCATACGTCGGTGTGCCAATCTGGTCAAAGATTACACCTAATTCCGGACGCTCTTTACCAAGACGGATCATAGTCTTCACGAAGTTATTGCCAAAGGTAGAATAAAGCCAGGCTGTACGAATGATCATCGTCTTTGCACAAGCCTTCTGGGCCGCTTCTTCACCAGCCAGTTTGGTACGACCATAAGTACTGTTGGGACAAACTGGATCCGTCTCCACATAAGGGGTATGGTTAGTACCGTCAAACACGTAGTCTGTTGAAATCTGAATCATCCAACCACCACGTTTCTCGACTGCAGCAGCCAAATAACCAGGTGCCACCGTATTCAAGGTTGTGCAGAATTCCTGATTCTCCTCCGCCTTATCCACAGCGGTGTAGGCGGCGCAGTTCACGATGCCGTCAATCTCATTGTCACTGACGAAAGCCTCTACAGCCGCCTGATCGGTGATATCCAACTCAGCTACATCCGTATTAAAATAGGTATGCTGGGGGTGCTCAGCCTCCAGCAACTGCATCTCGTTTCCCAATTGGCCATTACAGCCCGTCACTAATATCTTCATATATCATTCAAATTTCAATCCTTCTTCTTTGTCCTTCTTGTAATAATCGCTCAACATGCCGATAAACGTGGAAATCTCCTTCACAGCATGGGCAGTATCTGGTGAGATCTCCTTCTTCTGCAAGCGCAGTAGCATCATGCCATAGAGTGAATTGAAGCACGTTTCAATTTCGTTCTCCTCCTTATTGGCCCCACGATTACGCAATTCCACGATGAATGGTAGCACCTTGTAGTATTCCGTATTATAGAAAGGGAACTTCGACGACTGCAGCAGCTGGTCATTCAACTCTATCAGCATCTGAAGCGTCACCTTGTTGATCTGCAGATGCCCTTTTTCGCGACATCCCTCCTGATTCATCATGCGAATGAGGTTACCAAACCAGTCGATCTCCTCTTCCTTCTGTTCTTCGGTATAGTCAAACCGCTCTACATACTCACGTTTGATACGTGTCAGCGAGCAGTCAAACGCCCGTATCGTATCCTCTACCTGCCACATATACAGCAGATACTCTGCAATATTCTTCTTTCTTAACTCCTGTGCTATAAACATAATCAAAAGAATCTAACCAGGTTCGTTGTCGTACCCAACAACATGATGACTGATCCGATAATCACTGCCACACCGATGATCTGATTGATCAGCTTGATACCATAGGTATCGAACTTAGTACGGATCTTATCCACCAACCACGTCAGTCCCCACCACCAGAGCAGTGCACCACCCACGATACTGGCAAAGCCTACCAACATCTCGAACGGATGGTCAGGCAACACGAAGGCGAACTGGGCATACATTGCCAGGAAGAGGAAGATAATCAGCGGGTTAGAGAAGGTCACAAGGAATGCCGTCCACGTGTTATACCAAAGTGTTCCCTTCTGTTGTCCTGACTGGTGCATCTTCTTCGTAGGATCCGAGCGATAGGTATAGAGACCAAAACAGAGCAGCATCACGCTACCGACTATCTGCAGATAGAAACGATTCTGATCGTTGGTGATAAAATCCATCACAAACGACATACCGAAACCTGCAAACCCCGCATAGATAATATCACTGAAAGAGGCGCCGATGCCTGTGGCGAGCCCATACCAACGTCCTTTATTCAGCGTGCGCTGCACACAAAGGATACCCACAGGCCCCATTGGAGCACTGGCAATTACCCCAATCATCATCCCCTTGAAGATGAAATCCAATATGTTTATTGGTACGTGAAACGGCATCTTACATCTCGCCTCGCGAGCTTAATCGATCAGCTTAATATTATATCTTTCGTTGGAATTATACTCACGGTCCTTATCCTTGCCGAAGTACTCTAGCAGAAAATTCTTATTCTCCAACTTGGTGACCTTGATCAATACCTCCCTGTAAGTCTCACGGCCGTCTTTCAGATAAGCCTCAAAAGCGTTAAAGGTGGTGGTACTCTTATTTTCGCTATTCTTCACAAGTTTGAACGCAGAGACTTTTCGTTGGCTTTGAGCGATGTCAATATACAAGCTATCACCAGAGAATATGAACAATAACTCTCCACTCTGAGACAGGTACTTGCCATCCAAATCGCCTGCGTTTGCCTCATAGCAACAACACAACATCAAAAACAAAAACAATAATTTTCTCATCATTTTCTATTTCGTTTTACTATTCTGCCTGCAAAGATACAAAAAATAATCCATCCACAAGCCAAGAAAGCCAGAAAAGTTATAATTTGCAAGAAAATAGAAATCTTTCCTAGATTTAAATCTAGCAATTGCTACATTTAAATGTAACAAGTTCTAGAATTAAATCCCACAAAAAATGTGAAAATGTTGCGAGTTTGAGAAATATTTAGTAATTTTGCACGGGAAAAATAAACCAATCGAAATTCCAATTATAAAATAATAAATCCGAAATTAATATGAACGAGCAAAACGCAGCAATCAAGCCGTATGTGATCGGCTTAGACCTGGGAGGAACAAATTCCGTATTCGGCATCGTAGATGCCCGTGGAGAGATCAAAGCCACAACAGCCATTAAGACTGGTGGCTATGAGAAGGTGGAAGACTATGTAGATGCCTGTGTAGAGGCCCTGCAGGTCATCATCGATCAGGTAGGTGGTATCGAAAAGATCAAGGCAATGGGTATCGGTGCTCCCAATGGTAACTATTATAATGGAACGATTGAGTTTGCCCCCAACTTGGCTTGGGCGAAAAACGGCGTAGTGCCTTTGGCAAAACTGTTCAGCGAGCGCCTGAACAACATCCCTGTAGCCCTGACAAATGATGCCAACGCGGCTGCCATCGGTGAGATGGTTTATGGTGTGGCTCGTGGTATGAAGAACTTCATCGTGATCACCCTCGGTACAGGCGTAGGTTCTGGTATCGTGGTAAACGGTCAGCTGCTATACGGACATGATGGTTTCGCTGGTGAGCTGGGCCACGTAACAATGGTTCGCGGTGAGGAAGGTCGTATTTGTGGTTGTGGACGCACAGGTTGTCTGGAGTGTTACTGCTCAGCTACTGGTGTAGCTCGTACGGCACGTGAGATGCTTTCAAAGACAGACCGTCCGAGTCTGCTCCGCGAGTTGGATCCAGAGAAGATCACCTCACTTGACGTATCGATTGCCGCAGGTAAGGGCGACGAGTTGGCAAAGGAGATCTATGAGTTCACTGGCAAGATGCTGGGTGAGGCTTGTGCCGACTTTGCAGCCTTCTCTTCACCTGAGGCATTCATCTTCTTCGGAGGTATGGTAAAGGCCGGTGAGCTGATCATGAAACCCATCCGCGAGGCATACAACAACCACGTGATGAACATCTTCAAGAACAAAGCTCAGTTCCTGGTGAGTGGTCTCGACGGTGCATCTGCAGCTGTACTGGGTGCCTCAGCTATCGGCTGGGAGATCCAGTAAGCCGACATCACACAGATTATTCCAAGCCGTCGATCGGAAGATCGGCGGCTTTTCTGTATGCCATCCCTGTTACGACACAGCAGAGTTCGCCCTGCTGATTGGTAATTCGCACATCAACATAGGGAATCTTGTGATGGTTGAACACCTCGGTGGCTTCTGCGATAAGAGTATCGCCAGCCTTAGCACTATGCAAGAACACGATATTGTTCTCGATGCCGAAGGTGAGTGTCCCCCGACTGTTCATGGCAGCAGCCAAGGCGATATCAGCCAGCGTGAAATAAGCTCCACCCTGACAGACACCACCAGCATTCAGGTGTTCTGACGTGACAACCATTTCTGCACGGGCATAGCCCTCGCGAACCTCTTTTAATATACAACCGCTATTGGCGGCAAAACGGTCATTTTGTGATAAAAAGTCTTTTAAAGTCATAGTTTTACGATAAATCGTCGGCAAAATTACACTTTTTCTTTCATTTTATCAAAAAAAGAGGCCGAAAAATTTGGTAGTAAGAAAATAATGCTTAACTTTGCACCCAGAAACTTAAAAAAGACAATATGAACAATTGTATGTATAACATTTGGTGGTGGCGTACTCGAGATTAAAATAGTCGCGAGGCACTTAGCCATTTGTTATCATTCAAACAGAAGATAGAAGAAGGCTCGTCGCGACAGCGGCGAGTCTTTTTTCATAAAGGAATCACAAAAACAATATCATAAAATGAAAGAGAACTATTTTGTAGATGAAAGAGGTTTTTACGGAGAATTCGGAGGTGCCTACGTGCCTGAGATACTCTACAAGTGCGTACACGATCTGCAGGAGGCTTATCTGCCCATCATCGAGTCGGCAGAGTTTAAAGAAGCGTATCACGCACTCCTGAAGGACTATGTAGGTCGTCCTTCTCCCCTCTACTTTGCCAAAAGGATGAGTGAGCACTATGGCTGTCAGCTCTATCTGAAACGTGAAGACCTGAACCACACAGGCGCACACAAGATTAACAACACCATCGGACAGATCCTGCTCGCCAAGCAGATGGGTAAGACCCGTATCATCGCCGAGACTGGTGCAGGGCAGCATGGTGTAGCCACCGCAACAGTCTGCGCCCTAATGAACATGAAGTGCGAAGTGTTTATGGGTGCCACCGATGTGGAGCGCCAGCACACCAACGTGGAACGTATGAAGATGCTGGGGGCAGAGGTGCATCCTGTAAGGACAGGGAACATGACACTGAGCGATGCCTGCTCTGAGGCCATCCGTGACTGGTGCTGTCATCCCGCCGACACTTTCTACATCGTAGGCTCTACCATGGGTCCACACCCCTACCCCGACCTGGTGGCCAAGATGCAGAGTGTGATTTCTGAAGAGATCAAATGGCAGCTTGAGGAGAAGATCGGACGCGATTATCCCGATTACCTCATCGCCTGTATCGGTGGTGGCTCTAATGCTGCAGGTACCATCTACCACTATGTGAACGACGAGCGCGTGAAGATTGTTTTGGCAGAGGCTGGCGGACATGGTTGGGAGACCAACCACACTGCTGCCACCATCCATAAAGGCACAACGGGTATCCTACATGGTGCCAAGATGCTAGTGATGCAGAACGAAGACGGACAGATAGAGGAAGCCTTCACCATCTCTGCAGGACTGGACTATCCTGGTGTTGGGCCAATGCACTGCAACATGGCCAAGAAAGGGCGTACGGAAGTGCTGAGCATCAACGATGACGAGGCTATCTACGGTGGTTACGAACTGACACGTATGGAGGGTATCATCCCTGCCATCGAGTCGGCACATGCCATCGCCGCACTGAAGAAACTCACCTTCAAACCCACAGACGTGGTGGTGCTGACTGTTAGCGGACGTGGCGACAAGGATGTAGAGACTTATCTGAATAACAAACTAATGGCAAAGGAATATGGAAACTTTTAAATATACGACTCACAGCCGGACGATTCTGGCAGACCTTTATACACCAGTAGGCGTGTATATGCGGTTGAGAGACCTCTACCCACAGAGTGCCCTGATGGAGAGCTCCGACTATCACGAGAAGGATAACTCCCGTTCGTTTATAGGTATCAATCCCATCGCCTCTGTCGCTATCGGACATGGTGAGGCAACCATCAGTTTCCCTGACGGCAGTAAGGAGCGCCATGCAGTAAGCAACGAATACGGCTGTGATAAGGCTATCCATGCACTCATAGACCGCATCGAGGTGACTGGAGAACAAGCCAAGATCTGCGGTCTATACGGCTATACCTCATTCAATGCCGTTCGCTATTTCGAGAACATCGCAGTCAAGGATGAGACCCAAGCCAAGAACGATGCATCCGATATGCTCTATATTCTCTATAAAGAGGTGATAGTGTTTGACCACTTCAACAACCTGTTGACGCTGGTGACATTAGGTGAGGCAGAGGAACTGGATCAGTTACAGAAAGCCATGAACCGCACCAACATACAGACCTATGATTTCCATCCCGTGGGTGACACCACAAGCACACTCACCGATGAGGAGCATAAGGCGAATATCCGCAAAGGTATCCAGCACTGTCTAAGAGGTGACGTGTTCCAGATCGTACTCTCCCGTCGTTTCAAACAGCGTTATGAGGGTGACGACTTCAAACTCTACCGTGCATTGCGCAGTATTAACCCCTCACCCTACCTTTTCTATTTCGACTTCGGCGGCTTCCGCATCTTCGGCTCTTCACCAGAAACCCACTGTCGCATTCAGGATCGCAAAGCTTATATCGACCCGATTGCAGGAACGACTAAAAGGACAGGTGATGCCGAAGCAGATCGTCAGGGGGCCGACTATCTGAGAAACGATCCTAAGGAGAATGCCGAACACGTGATGTTGGTAGATCTGGCCCGTAACGACCTGTCGCGTAACTGTCATGGTGTAAAGGTGGACTTCTATAAAGATCTTCAATACTACTCTCACGTGATCCATCTCGTGAGTCGTGTAAGTGGAACGCTTGACGAAGGTGCTGATCCCATCAAGGCCTTTATCGATACCTTCCCTGCAGGAACACTCAGTGGAGCACCTAAGGTAAGAGCTATGCAGCTCATTTCGGAATATGAGCCACATAACAGAGGTGCCTATGGCGGCTGTATCGGCTATATCGGACTGGACGGCTCACTGAACCAGGCCATCACCATCCGTACGTTTGTGGCCAGAAACGGAGAACTCTGGTTCCAAGCAGGTGGTGGCATCGTGGCTAAGAGCGATGTGGAATACGAGTTGCAGGAGGTAAACAACAAACTTGGTGCCCTACGCAGAGCCATCCTGATGGCAGAAGATATGTAATGATAACAGAACAGACAAATTATAAAGACGATGAAAATAGCAATTATCGACAACTACGACTCGTTTACATATAATCTGAGTCATCTGGTAAAGGAACTGGGAGCAGAAGTGACTGTGTTGCGTAACGACCAGTTCGAACTGTCTGAGCTGGAGCCCTATTCGAAGATCATCCTTTCGCCAGGCCCTGGTATTCCCTCGGAGGCAGGTCTGCTCTGTGATGTCATCCGCACTTACGCAGGACATAAGCCGATCCTCGGTGTCTGTCTTGGTCATCAGGCCATTGGCGAAGTGTTCGGTGGAAAGTTGGAGAATCTGAGTGACGTGTTCCATGGTGTAGCAACAGAAGGTACGCAGTTTGGCAACGATCCCCTGTTCAGTGGTCTGCCTACACGTATCACAATGGGACGCTATCATTCCTGGGTGGTATCGAAAGAAGGATTTCCAGATTGTCTGGAGATTACCGCAGAGAGTGATGAAGGTCAGATTATGGCACTCCGCCACAAGACATTAAACATCAGGGGTATCCAGTTCCACCCTGAAAGCGTACTCACACCCGATGGTAGGAAGATGCTGCAAAACTGGTTATTCCTTTAAACATTAAAAAATATACATTAAAATAATGAGGTTATGGCACAGACAATGAAAGATATACTCAACAGAATGTTGAACCACGAGGAGCTCTCCCGTGAAGAGATGAAGAATATCCTGATCGGTATCACCCATTCGGATTATCCGACAGAGCAGATCACAGCACTGCTTACCGCTTTACAGATGCGCGGTGTAACCGTAGATGAACTGCTCGGTTTCCGTGACGGTATCCTGGAAACAGGTGTTCCCGCCTTGTTGAAAGCAGACCGCTATATCGATGTGGTGGGCACAGGCGGTGACAGGAAGAACACCTTCAACATTTCCACAACATCCTGTTTCGTCATTGCAGGCGCAGGTTACAAGGTGGCAAAACATGGCAACTATGCCGCCACCTCCGTGAGTGGTGCTTCCAACGTAATTCAGCATCATGGTATCAAGTTTACTGATGATATCGATCGTCTGAACCGCTCGCTCGACGAAGCAGGTATCGTCTATCTGCACGCCCAACTTTTCGCAAAGGCTATGAAGTTTGTCGGTCCTATCCGCAAAGCACTTCAGTTTCCGACTATCTTCAACCTCTTAGGTCCGCTGGTGAATCCCAGTCAGCCCCCATGTCAGCTGCTTGGTGTCGCCAACCTCGACCAGATGCGTTTATATAATAATGTATATCAGAAGATCGGCATCGACTATGGTATTGTAAACTCCATCGACGGCTACGACGAGATCTCACTGACAGGTCCATTCAAGGTGACCACCAACCAATATGAGCGGGTATTCACCCCTGCCGATTTAGGTTTCGATATTGCCAAACCAGAGGAGTTGGTAGGTGGTGCAACCGAGGAGGAAGCTGCCCAAATCTTCGATAGCGTGCTGGAGAATCGGGCTCTGCCTGCACAAAAGAACATCGTATTGGCAAATGCCGCCTTCGGTATCCAGGTACTGGAAAAAGGGCAGAAGAGTATTGAAGAGTGCATCGCTATTGCCAGAGAGAGTATTGACAGCGGTAAGGCACTCGCCACATTCAAGAAGTTTGTAGAACTAAATAGTTAAGGTTATGGGAGATATTTTAGATGAGATTGTTGCTCACAAACAGAAGGAAGTAGCAAAATATAAGGAAGAGCTTTCGCAGGTATTTCTGGAGAGTCGCGTGGAGATTCTCCACAGATCAGAAGTGGTTTCCATGAAGTTGGCTTTGACAAACGCCACCACAGGTATTATTGCAGAGGTTAAGCGCAAGTCACCATCCAAAGGCTGGATCGCCCGCGATGTCTCACCAGAAAAGATTGCCTACAGCTATCAGAAAAACGGTGCCACAGCCCTGAGTATCCTGACAGATTCAGAATACTTCGGTGGTAGCAATGCCCACATCCGAATGGCCAGACAGGAGAAGGTATATATTCCTATACTCTATAAGAATTTCATTATCGATGAATATCAGCTCTATCAGGCCAAAGTCTGTGGTGCCTCTGCCGTATTACTCATCGCAGCCTGTCTCAGCAAGGAGAAATGCAGAGACCTTATCAACAAAGCCCACGAACTAAACCTTGAGGTGTTGTTGGAGATGCATACAGAAGAAGAAACAGAGTATGCAGAGTTGGAACCAGATATGTGCGGCATCAACAACCGGAACCTCGGTACTTTCATTACCGATGTGAATAACTCGCTTAATCTGATTGAACGTCTGCCTGCAGATGCTGTTAAGGTGAGTGAGAGTGGCATCAGCGACATCGACACCATCCGTCAGCTTAAAGCCGTTGGCTATCAGGGTTTCCTCATTGGCGAGACATTCATGAAGGAGCCGGATCCTGGTTTGGCACTTCATCAATTCTTATCTCAACTATGATAATCAAAGTCTGTGGCATGCGGGATGCCGTCAACATCCAAGCAGTGGAACAGCTTGGTATCGACTGGATGGGTATGATCTTCTGGCCTAAATCGAGCCGTTATGTAGCCGATGTGCCAACCTATCAGCCTAAGCAAATACGCCGTGTAGGGGTGTTCGTCGATGCAAGCCTGGAGTATATACGTCAGCATGTCAGTGACTATCAGCTCGATCTTATCCAACTGCATGGACATGAAACGCCTGCCTTTGCCGAAGCACTGAAGCCATTGTCTGTGATCAAAGCTTTCAATATCGCCGATGTAAAAGATCTCAATCAGACGAAGGCGTATGAAGGCATCGTTGACTATTTCCTCTTCGACACAAAAGGAAAGGTTGTTGGCGGCAATGGGGAGAAGTTCGACTGGTCCGTGCTTTCATCCTACCACGGGGAGACACCATTCCTGCTCAGTGGAGGCATCGGTCCTGATGATGTAGAAGCTGTCAACAGTTTCCATCATTCCAAATGCATCGGTATCGACCTGAACTCACGCTTCGAACAGGCACCTGCTCTTAAAGACATCACAAAACTTAGTAATTTCTTAAAACAACTGCATCATGAATAAAATCAATCAACTCTTCGCAAATACCCAGGACCGCAAGCTGCTTTCGCTTTACTTCTGTGCCGGCTGTCCGACTTTTGAGAGTACAACAGATATTATCTTGGCAACCCAGCGTCGAGGTATCGACATGGTAGAAGTAGGCATCCCTTTCAGTGACCCGTTAGCTGACGGTCCTGTCATCCAGAGTGCAGCTACCCAGGCCTTACGAAACGGCATGAGTCTGAAAAAACTCTTCGAGCAGCTGAAGAGCATCAAAGACGAAGTCAAGATGCCCTTGGTACTTATGGGCTATCTGAATCCGATCCTACACTACGGCATCGAGGCTTTCTGTCAGAGTTGCGCCGAAAGCGGTGTGAGCGGAGCCATCATTCCCGACCTGCCCTTCAAGGACTATCTCGACATCGTGAAACCTGTAGCAGACCGTTACGACCTGCGTATCATCATGCTCATCACGCCAGAGACCAGTGAGGAACGTGTCCGTTTTATCGATGAACATACCGACGGTTTCATTTATATGGTATCATCAGCTGCTATTACAGGCGCTCAAAAATCCTTCGATGACGCCAAACAGGCCTATTTCCGTCGTATCAATGCCATGCAGCTGCGGAATCCGCGGATGATCGGTTTCGGAATCAGTAATCAGCAAACCCTTCAGGCCGCCCAGCAGAATGCCGCCGGCGCCATCATCGGTTCAAAGTTCGTTACCCTATTAAATGAGAGCAAAGATGCTGACGAGGCACTTGACAAACTCTTCGAGGCTCTTTCTAGGTAAACGTTTGCGTGACATTTTTTGCATATTTTAGTTCGTAGTTTCATTTTTTATGCTTACCTTTGTGCTCAGAAATGAACTACGAACTAAATATGAAGAAAAAACTATTAGTATTGTGGATGTGTTCTCTGCTGGCACCCATCATCACAGTTGCACAAGACTGGGATGAGGGGATGTATCAGCAAATAGAGCAAAGCATCCGTGTGCCGCAGTTTGCGGAAAAGCCCTTTCCAATCACTAAGTTCGGCGCAAAAACAACTAACCCTGCTGCCCAAAATCAGAAAGCTATCCAAAAAGCTATCGATGCCTGTTCTAAGAAAGGTGGCGGCAAGGTGATTATCCCTGCTGGTGAGAAGTTCCTTACTGGAGCCATCACACTGAAGGACGGTGTGAACCTTGTTGTTGAGGAGGGTGCAACACTTGAGTTTGTGTTTCAGCCTGAGCTCTACCCCATCGTGGAGACCTCATGGGAAGGATTGGAGTGTTTCAACCTCTCCCCCTGCATCTATGCCTTCAAGGCAAAGGATATCGCCATCACCGGTAAAGGCACCATTGACGGTGGCGGTTCCAATGATACCTGGTGGCCTTGGAATGGTAATCCCCGTTTTGGTTGGAAAGAAGGTATGATCAGCCAGCGCATCGAGTCACGTCCCCGTCTGCTGAAAAATGGTGAGGATGGCATCCCTATGTATAATGAAAAAGGGGAACGCACGCCCGAGCGCGTATTCGGTCCACAGGATGGTTTGCGTCCGCAGCTGGTCAGCTTCAACAAATGCGAAGGCATTCTGTTAGAAGATGTGACCTTACTCCGTTCGCCTTTCTGGGTGATTCATCCCCTCCACTCCACAGACATTACCGTGCGTCGTGTCAAAATGATCAACGACGGTCCTAACGGTGATGGATGCGACCCCGAGTGTTGCGACCGCGTACTGATCGAAGACTGCTACTTCAACACTGGCGATGACTGTATCGCCATTAAGAGCGGTAGAAACCGTGATGGTCGAGAGCGTAATATGCCTTCTAAGAACATCATTATCCGCAACTGTGAGATGAAGAACGGACATGGCGGTGTGGTGATCGGTTCTGAGATCTCCGGTGGTTGTCAGAATGTGTTTGCCCACGACTGCGTGATGGATTCTCCAGAATTGGAGCGTGTGCTCCGCATCAAGACCAATTCCTGTCGTGGTGGTATCATCGAGAATATCAACATGCGTAATGTAAAGGTTGGTGTCTGCAAGGAATCTGTATTGAAGATCAATCTCGATTACGAACCCAAAGAGATCTGCTGCCGCGGCTATTATCCGACAGTCCGCAACGTCTATATGGAGAATGTAACCAGTGAGTCTTCACAATATGGTGTGCAGATTATCGGTCTTGATGAAGACACCTACGTCTATGATATCACCGTCAAGGATTGTAAGTTCAATGGTGTCAAGGACGGTAACTTCATGTCTGGCAAGACCCGCAACATAAACTTTGAGAATCTATTCATTAATGGTAGTCTCTCACTGCTGAAGGCACCTTATGAGCATTACTCAGAGTGGCTCACTTATTCAGAGATGAAACGCGTGCCGAAGAGTTTTCTGCTCGACTTCTCAGAGAGTCCCAAATGGAGTTATGTAATGGGTATCGAGCTCGAAGGCATGCTGGATACTTATCTTGCCTATGGTGGTGAAGATATCCGCAAATACTGTCAGGAATATACTGACACCATGATTAATGAGAAAGGTGACATCCGCGGTTATAACATCCTGGATTATAACCTTGACAACATCCGTACAGGTCATTTCGTGACACGCATGTACAATCTCTATCCAGAGGCTAAAAACAAACTGGCTATCAACACGATGATGAAGCAGTTGCAGAATCAGCCTCGCACCATCACTGACAAAGTATTCTGGCACAAGGCCATCTATGCCTATCAGGTCTGGCTCGACGGCATCTTCATGGGGCTCCCCTTCCGTTGTCTCACTGCTTCTACTCAGTTAAAGCCGAAGGATGCTATCAAGATTTACGATGATGCTGTGAATCAACTGAAGATCACCTACGAGCGCACTTTGGATCCCCAGACAGGTCTGAACCGTCATGCCTATGACGAGACACGTGATGCCTTCTGGAGCGATAAGGAGACAGGACTCTCACAGCATTGCTGGGGCCGTGCCCAAGGTTGGTACTCCATGGCACTCATCGAGGTACTGGATGCCCTGCCCGAAGACTACAGCCGTCGTGGTGAGGTACTTGACCTGTTGCAGGAAGATCTGGACGCAGTGATCAAATGGCAAGACCAAGCTTCAGGCGCTTGGTATCAGGTGATGGATGAACCTGGTCGCGAAGGAAACTACCTGGAGTCAACCTGCACTTCTATGTTTGCCTACGTACTAATGAAAGCTTACAACAAGGGCTATCTTGGCGAGAAATACCGCAATGCAGGTATCAAGGCCTATCAGGGTATTCTCAAGAACTTCATCCGTGTGAATGCTGACAAAACCATCTCCCTGACCCAGTGCTGCGAAGTGGCAGGTCTCGGTCCTGCAGCCACGCCACAGGTGATCGCTGCCATGAAGAAAATCAATCCCAAGGGTAGCGTAAAGGAGAACAAGCGTCGCGACGGCAGTTATGAATACTATCTCTCGGAGCCCATCCGCGACAACGATGCCAAAGGCGTCGGTCCGTTCATCTGGGCGTCGCTCGAATATGAGAAAGTGTCAGACTAAAACAAACAATATTTAATATATATTTTTAACCTAATTAAAAGATATGCAAAAAAGAAGAATCTTCTTAGCCATGCTATTATGTATGCTGTGGCTAACGGGCTTTGCCCAGAACGACGTCACTGGTGTCGTAAAAGACGGAACCGGTGAACCTCTGATTGGTGTAAGCGTGATGATTAAGGGTTCCACTACTGGAACAGTAACTGACTTCGATGGTAACTTCACTCTGAAGTCGGTACCTTCATCCGCACAATTGCAGTTCTCTTACATCGGCTTCCAGACACAGGCAGTCAATGTAGGCAACACTACTAATTTCAACATCACTCTCCTGGAGGACAATACAACCCTCGAGGACGTGGTAGTGATCGGTTATGGTACGATGAAGCGTAAGGACCTGACTGGTTCCGTATCATCTGTTACTGGTGACAAGTTGGCTGCCGTTCCTGTATCCACTGTTACAGAGGCGCTGCAGGGTAAGTTGTCAGGTGTGAACGTCACCGCACAGGACGGTCGTCCAGGCGCAGCCATGACGATCCGTGTTCGTGGTGGTGGTTCTATCACCCAGAGCAATGACCCGCTCTACATTGTTGATGGTGTTGCCGTTAGCTCTATCGACGACATCCCTGCCGACAATATCGAGAGCATCGACGTGCTGAAGGATGCCTCATCAACGGCAATCTACGGTGCCCGTGGTGCGAATGGTGTTATCCTGATCACCACCAAGGGTGCAAAGGAAGGTAAGGCTGTTGTGAAGTACAACATGTACTATCAGATCAAGGCCAAGCCTACGCTCTTGAAGTCGCAGGACGCCTATTATTATGTTCGCGACAGATGGGAGTACATGCAGGCTGTCGGCTATGGCGACAACATGGCAAGATACTACGGACTGGGGTCTGAGAATGGCAACCACCTGAACGACTACAAAAATGTTTCTTCCCACAACTACATGGATGATGTCTTCCAGGGTGGTCATATGTGGAACCACGACCTGTCGGTAAGCGGCGGTACAGACAAGACCAAATACTTTGCTTCTGCCAACTATACCGATGATGCCTCAACGATGAAGAATTCTGATTACAGCCGATGGAACATCAGCCTGAAGTTACAGCAGAAGATCAACAAGAGTCTGAAGTTGGATGTCGAGGCTCGCTACAATGAGACGTCTACCAGACAGAACAGATTCTTCAACGGAACTTCAGCCAACATCAACAACACCCTGGTATATCCTTGGATGTTCAACCCGATTGACGGTCCTCTTGGAAATGCTGCTACAACAGAGTTCGGTGAAGGTAACATCTTTGCTGAGCCGCAGTACAATCCTATTGCAGTCATCAACGACAATGATTATTTAACCAAGAAGCAGCGCGTTGGTTTGAACACCGCTCTGACCTGGGAGATTGTCAAGAACCTGACTGCCAAGACAGAACTCGCCTTGGCACGCAACTGGAGTAAGACAGAGACATGGACAGGTCCAAATACTGGTCGTGATCTCACTTCACAAGCCAAGTTGGCTCAGGGCGATGGCTATAGCACCGCATGGACAACCACTCTGAATTACGACTTTGCTGATCTTTTTAAGAGTGATGCTCACTCTTTGAACCTGTTGATTGGTAATGAAGTCCTCGGTAGCCGTTCTAACACATCTACAATTCTTGGTTATCAATATCCCACCAGTTGGGGCAAGGAGACTGCATTTGGACAGATCCAGATGGCTCAGGACCGTAACCAGAGCTATTTCACGAACAATATCGGTGTTGCTTCACACACCATCTCTTGGTTCGGCCGCGCCAACTACAACCTCTTAGGCAGATACATGCTTACTTTCACCATGCGTGCTGACGGTTCTTCCAAGTTTGCAGAAGGTAATCGCTGGGGCTACTTCCCCGCAGGTGCTTTTGCATGGCGTATCTCTGACGAGCCGTTTATGGCAAGCGCACAGAAGTGGCTCGACAACTTGAAACTTCGTGTATCATTCGGTACATCTGGTAACGATGGTATCGATGCAAGTGCTTTCATCGATCAGTGGGTATCTAAACAGCAGAGCGATGGTAGCTTCAACTATACCACTGGCAACCTGAAGGGTAATCCCGACCTGACATGGGAGAAGACCATTTCTCGCAACATCGGTATCGACTACAGTTTCCTGAATGGAAAGTTCAACGGTGCTATCGATTTCTACTGGAACACCACGAAGGACTGTCTGATGCTCGTGCCCATTAACTCTACCTCAGGTTTCTCTTACAAGTTCATGAATGCTGCCAAGACCTCTAACAAGGGTATCGAGTTCGCATTCAACTACAACATCATCGATAAAGCCGACTTCAACCTCAGTTTCGGCATTACCTATAACTACAATGTGAACAAGGTTGAGGAAGTTCCTGCCGATGCAAACATGGATGGCGAGATGAGATTTGCCTCTACAGCCATGAACCCGTCAAAGCCTTACATTATCAGAGAAGGCGAGCCTGTAGGTCTGATTATCGGTTATCAGGCAGATGGATTCTACAAGGTTGAAGACTTCAACGTAGTGGATGGTGTTTGGACTCTGAAAGACGGTGTCAAGGACTGCGATGTAACAACCTATCACGGCAGCACGAACTACAAACTGGCTGATGGTCAGAAAGCATTCCCCGGTATGCCTAAGTACAAGGACACCAACGAAGACGGCAAGATCGATCAGAACGATGTAACCATCATTGGTCGCATGGCTCCTAAGCACACTGGCGGTTTCAACTTCGCAGGTCGCTATAAGGCCATTGATTTCAACGCCAACTTCGCATATCAGCTCGACGGTAAGGTATTCAATGCCAACTTCGCACGTTCGGTACACAGCGGAAACAACACGAAGTGGGCTGCAATGAACCGTCTGGAGTCTAAGTTCGACAACCATTGGAGAATGTATGATATCGACGCAAATGGCAACCTCTACGCCGTTACTGATCCTGCAGAACTCGCAGCACTTAATGCTGGTGCCGAGTACGGACTGTTAGGCTACGTTTCAAACGATGCACCTGTTGTCAGCGACAACTACATTGAGAGTGCTGCTTATCTGCGCCTCCAGTCACTGACCATTGGTTATACATTCCCCAAGACGCTGATCAGTAAGATCGGTCTCAGCAACGCTCGCGTTTACTTCACAGGTGGTAACCTCTTCTGCATCAGTGGCTATAAAGGTCTTGACCCAGACGTAAACACCAACTCTGCAATGGATCCTAACTACTCAGGTTTCCCAACGCCGGGCTTCGACTATAACTCATACCCACGTAGCCGTACCTTCACATTCGGCCTTAATGTAGCATTCTAAAACAACATCTAAAAAATAAGAAAAATGAGAAATAAAATATTAGGTATCGCCTTATGCACAACAGCAGTTCTCTCTCTGAACTCATGCGGCGATTATCTCGAAACAAATTCTCCTTCAACTGTTACAGCCCAGTTGGCAACGTCATCTATTGATGGCTGTCAGACAACGATGGACGGTGCATACGAGAGCTTTCACAAGGCACTCAGAGACCAGATTTTTGGCAACGGTTTGTTCTACACATTGGATGCCGCAGGATCTGATATCGAGCGTCATGGTGGTGAACAGAACACTGGTCGTCTGAAAGCCGAGACTTTCTATAATGGTGGAGATCCTAGTGTCATCTCTACATTCACCGTTCTGCAGGACCTTGGAACTGCCGACAACAATACAGCTTTTGCCCAGCTCTATGCTATCATCCCGACGATGAACGTCCTGACAGATGGTATTACAGATGAGATGATGCAGGATGAGAAGTACGGCAAAAGATTTGCAGAGATCTACGGACAGGCCCTCTGCATGAAGGCCACCTGCTATCGCGAACTGATTAAGTACTATGGCGATGTCATGTACGTCTTCACGCTCGACGATGAGCCCCAAAACTTCACCTCACGTCTTGACATCTACGACAAGTTGATCGAAGACCTGAATGTTGCAAAGGATCTGTGCCCGGAACTCACTGCCGGCAACAAGACCAGGTTCACGAAGCAGTATGCTTATGCCCTCCTGGGTCGAATTGCCATGGAGGCAGGAAGTTATCAGACCTATCGTCTGGATGTAACCCCTGCTTCACGCTTGGAGAAGCATCCTGATTATACCGATGTAAATGATGCAACATACGCTCGCCCCACGGATTATAAGTCATATTATGATATCGCTTTCCAGGCACTCAAGTATGTGGCAGAGAATCCTGGTGCTGCTAAGTTTGATGACAATGACTACTCAACTTTCTTCACTCAGATGCACGGTCCTGATGGTACTGTAGCCGATGAGTCGATCTTTGAGGACGAGAATGTGCAGGGTTCATCAACCACTGGTAACTGCGAGCGCCCCTATGCTATCGGCCGTCCCGCTACCAGTTCAAACAAGTTCGGTGTATGTAAGTCTTATGGTCAGGCTCGTATCAACCCCGCCTTCTACTATGGCATGTTTGATCCCAAAGACGTACGTCGCGACATCTCTTGCACCGTTACAGGTTCTTATCTGAAGGCCGGTACCGCTGGCATTCGTGACGACCTGAAGGAAGCAGGTTACGACGGTAAGGGTTGCTGCTATGAGGTAATCCTGGGCTTCAACATGAAGACCTCAGGCGACGGTGGTGGTATCTCCTGCGGTAAGTGGGATGAGAACCGTCAGGTTAGCCCCTATATCACCAAGCAGCGTATGTCAGGTATCAACGCCCCCTATATGCGTCTCTCCGAGATCTACCTGGGTATTGCAGAAGCAGCACTCCTGAAGACATCTCCCGACCAGGCCACAGCCGACGGCTTCTACAACCTGATTCACAAACGTGCAGGTCTTGGCACGAAGAGTGGCGTTACACTGGAGGATGTTGTTGACGAGCGTGGCTTCGAGTTCGCTGGTGAGGGTGACCGTCGCTGGACCCTGATCCGTACTGGTTTCATTGGCAAGAAGGTAAAGGCTATCAAGGAGTTGACCAAGAAGATGATCGATGGTCTGAAAGCCAATGGCTACTATACCTTCGAGAATGGTAACACCATCGGTAACTACATCTATTATAAGGGTGTGGATCCCACCAAGATGGGTATGACCTCTCGCATTACCGATCCCACACCAGAGGCTATGCTGAAGGGTGGCTACGAGCCCACTACCGATCTGGAGGCAACACAGTTCCCCGGCTGGCGCGGTCAGCACGACTGGGATGAATACAAGACCTATCAGAATGGTAAGTTCCCCAATAGTAACATTGCCATCAAGGGTCTCTTCACCAATATCACTGCTACACCTGAAGGCTACTACCAGAAGGAATGGGGTAAGGCTATCGTGAAGCAGGAAGAGACTAACGGCTTCTACTACGAGGACCTGTTTAAGGGTTGGGACTGCAAGTCTGCTCCTATCTATCTCGTTCCCATCTCACAGAACGGTCTGATCGGAGGTCTTACCAACGGTTACGGATTTACAAGCGAATTTTAATCCTACACCTCTAACTTAATCATAGCGGAAAACCTGATACGGCTTTCCGCTATTTTCTTTCTAATTATTTGGTTGATTCGCAAAAAGTTCATATCTTTGTAATCACAACAAAAACTGATAATTATTTAGCATATGAGAAAACATCTATTAACAACCGTTTTGAGCATCTGCGCCATGATGGCTACGGCTCAATCCCTCCCCTATCAGAATGCCAGTCTGAGCGCTGGCGAACGAGCTGATGATTTGCTCGGCAGACTGACACTCGAAGAGAAAGTGAGTCTGATGATGGACACGTCACCTGCCATTGAACGATTAGGCATCCCCCAGTTTCAATGGTGGAACGAAGCCCTGCATGGCATCGGGCGCAATGGTTTTGCCACCGTCTTTCCCATCACCATGGGCATGGCAGCCTCATGGGATGACGCCCTGCTCCACCGCGTATTCACCGCCGTGAGTGACGAGGCCCGTGTCAAGGCCCGTCAGGCCAAGCGCAGTGGTGACATCCAGCGCTACCAGAGCCTCTCGTTCTGGACACCGAACATCAATATCTTCCGTGACCCTCGTTGGGGACGCGGACAGGAGACTTATGGAGAAGACCCCTATCTCACCGCAAAGATGGGACTGGCAGTGGTACGTGGTCTGCAAGGCGTGGGCTATAACGGTGAAGATCTGGGCATTAGTAAGTATCGTAAACTGCTGGCCTGTGCCAAGCACTTTGCCGTACACAGCGGCCCAGAGTGGAACCGTCATGAATTCAACGTTGAGAATCTGCCTGAGCGTGACCTTTGGGAAACCTATCTGCCAGCTTTCAAAGCATTGGTGCAGGAGGGAAAGGTGGCAGAGATCATGTGCGCCTATCAGCGTATCGATGGGCAACCCTGTTGTTCTCAGACACGTTATGAACAGCAAATCCTACGCGACGAATGGGGATTCGATGGCTTAATCACCAGCGACTGCGGCGCCATTACCGACTTCCTACCCAAGTGGCACAACACAGCGAAGGATGCTGCAGAGGCATCGGCTAAAGCCATTCTGGCAGGCACCGATGTGGAATGCGGTTCTGAATACAAAAACTTGCCCGAGGCCGTACGTCGTGGCGACATCAAGGAGGCAGACCTTGACAAGAGCTTGCGTCGCCTGCTGATAGCACGTTTCGAATTGGGCGACTTCGATAGCGACGATTTGAATCCCTGGACCAAAATCCCTGAGAGCGTCGTGGCTTGTGACGCCCATAAGAAGCTAGCACTCGACATGGCCCGTAAGAGCATCGTATTGTTGCAGAACAAGCAACAGCTGCTGCCGCTCAAGAAGAGTCTGAAGATTGCCGTACTTGGTGCCAACGCTATCGATTCTGTGATGATGTGGGGAAACTACAGTGGCTTTGCCACCCGTACCATCACAGTCATGGAGGGCATCCAGCAATTTGCACCTCAGGCAAAGTTCATCAGCGGTTGCGGACTGACACGTAACGAAGCGTTTGAGAGTCGTTTCGATAAATTGAAGACGCCACTTGGCAACAAGGGTATGCGGGCCACCTATTATAATAATACGGAGATGAAGGGTACACCTGCTGCCACAGCCAATTTCACTGCACCGATCATGCTAAGCAACGGCGGTAACACAGTGTTTGCACCAGGCGTGAACCTTGAGAACTTCTCCGCAAGACTTGATGCCACCTTCACCCCCACACGTGACGAGACTGTGATCTTCAACATCAACGGCGACGACAAGGTCCGTCTGCTGGTGAACGGTGATACCATCGTTGACATCTGGCGCGTACGTCAGCGCATCCAGGGAGCCCAGAAAGAGATGGCTGTCAAGGCAGGGCAGCAATATCGCATCCAGATTGATTATGTACAGGAGAATGGCTTTGCATTCTTAGGCTTCGACATCCAGCACAAAGTAGCCCCCACTTACCAGGAACTGCTGGCACAGATCGGTGATGCAGAAACCGTGATCTTCGTGGGTGGTATCTCTCCCAAACTGGAAGGCGAAGAGATGCGCGTGAATGAGGAAGGTTTCAAGGGTGGCGACCGCACCAGCATCGAACTACCTAAGGCACAGCGTGAGACATTGGCCATGCTCCATCAGGCAGGCAGAAAAGTCATCTTCGTCAACTGCTCAGGCTCGGCTATGGGCTTACTACCAGAACGTGAATCCTGCGATGCCATCATCCAAGCTTGGTATGGTGGTGAGTTAGGTGGTCAGGCATTGGCAGAAGTTCTCTTCGGCGACTACAACCCCAGTGGTAAGTTGCCCGTGACCTTCTACAAGAGCACCAACGACCTACCCGACTTCCTTGACTACAAGATGAAAAACCGCACCTACCGTTACTTCACAGGCGAGCCTCTGTTCCCCTTCGGCTACGGTCTCAGCTACACGAACTTTGAGATTGGAAAGCCCGAATATAAAGACGGAAAAGTACAGGTAAGCATTAAGAACACAGGTACTACGGCAGGTCTTGAAACTGTTCAGGTGTATATCCGCAACACGGCAGATGTGGAAGGTCCACAGAAGACGCTTCGCGCCTACCAGCAGGTACAGTTGGCTCCTGGCGAGGCCAAGACCATCACCATCGACCTGCCCCGCAGCAGTTTCGAAGGCTGGGATGCCCAGACAAACACCATGCGTGTAGTACCAGACAAGTACGAAATCATGGTCGGCAACAGCAGCGCCGACAAAGATCTAAACAAGATCACAATCAATCTTAATTAGAAGAATACACATGGGATTCCCCATGTGCATTCTTTTTTACCAATGAGCCAATAAATAAATACAGTGTATTTGCAAACCAAATTCAGTGTATTTGCAAACCAAATTCAGTGTATTTACTGACCAAATTCAGTGAATTTGATGAGTAAATTCAGTGAATTTACATTTTAATATGCCAAGACTGACCAAAGATCACGAATCCGTTGCTCGGGATCCCATATACCTTTGAAGGTCCATTGGGCGGTGACGGCATGGAACTCCGGAGCCTCTTCTGAAGTTTCCAGATTATTTCGCAGCCATCCACTATGGCCTCCCTCACGGCTACAATTATAATAATAGGTACGGAGCCCCCACGGACAGGGATCAAGCACTTTGTCACTATAGGCATAGCTGATATTCGTGTCAAGGATTTGCTTCGACAGACGACAGTTCAAAAGGAAGAACTGCGAATCATGATGGTAACGACCAAGCAAGGTAGGCGACTTGGCATCGAAATAAGAATCCTTGATCACCAGTTTCCTATCTTTGTCACCCCGTCCGTCATGCCAGATGATGGCACGACTGTCACCCACGAAATGACAACGCACGGCATAACACCAGCCGCGTGGACAGAGGAAATCGACACCAGGGCATCGCAGATTGAGGTCTGCATGGTAATACATACCGTTGCGCTCCTCCGGTGCCCAGAGCGAAAGGGCATCATTACCATCAGCCCAAACATTGCAGTTGATGACAATGGTACGGGTAGCCTTGCCGAATATCGCCATCTGGTGCGTAGTGTTACCTGGCTCTACCACCGTTCCATAGTTATTATAGACAGTCAGTCCACTGATAACACAATCGTCGGCACCATCCTGTAACACGATGACACCATTACCCACCGGTTTGCCATGATACTCAGTAATGGCCTGTGTCTTGGCGGTCTCTGCCAGTATCAGCACCGTACTGTCACGCTCCTCCCCTACCAACACGATGTTTGGGCGGTCGATAATCACCTTCTGATGGTAGGTGCCCTTGCGGATCAGGATCTTATAGGGCTCTGTGGGTTGTACAGGGGCCTTTTCAATAGCCAGTTGAATGCTGTCGCCAGGATTTACCACAGCGTTAAAGTCGGCGGCGTTGGGAACAGGCTTGCGGAACCAGTCAATGGTGCCGTTCTCATTGGCTCCTTTGGTCTGAAGACTGATGGGAACCTTGTTGGCTGGATCATATTTCGAGGCCCACTGTTCGTAAAGTGGATAGAGGCTTGCCGGACTGGTACTATACCAGGCATAACCATTACGACGCTCCGACCCTATCTGATAGAGATGGCGACGCGGTAACCCATCACGGTCGCAGACGAAAGGCTCACAATACTTCAAGTCGTAGAAACGAGCCCATATCGGCTCCGCTTGGGGATCTTTCTCCAGACGGGTATCTTGATCAGGGCTTCCCCTATAACCTGTACGGACCACCTTATAACCCGTAAGCTTATACTTATCAAACCAACGCATAGCAGCATGAACAGCCTTCTTCACTCGATCATCAGGATTAGGCAATTCCAACAATATGCGTGTGAGTAAAGCACTCTCTGACGAACAGTAGGAAGGCAGTTCAAAGGCACGGGCAGGAGCTGGTTTCAGTGTTTCGCGATCGTGCTGCTGGCACCAGACCGTCGGTTCACCATCCCTCACTATCTGCGTCGCCAAGATACAATCGATACCTTTGTCGAAGGCTTTTGCCATCCGTTTCCGCAACGCCTGATCCGTCAGGTCTCCCTGATAAGGCTCTTTCTGTGCCACTATGTCACGTAACAAGATGAGCGTGTTTGCCATCGCATTATCATTATAGGTGATATGAATCTGATAACCGTGCATCTCAGGCCAGAACTGCGGCCATCCACCATTCTCATATTGTCCGCTCAACAGATACTCCACACCTTTGCGGAAAGCCTCCCGATAACGGGAATCCTTTGTATATTGATAGAGCCGCGCCAGGAACATCATCTGAATATTCGTGGCATCATTATCAGTAGTGGAGTCGTCGGGTTTCTCTTTGTCAATCAACAGTTGTGCCTGTTCATCGCTGGTAAGGGGGCGTGCCATATCGATATTCTTGGGCCAACCGCCAGTCACACGCTGATAGAGCAATAACTGATCACCCACCTGACGGGCCTCATCGGTCTTGAAGTACGCAGGATCGGTTTCGTGCATCAATTGTTTGAAAGGGTTCTGTGCTGCGACAGGCATCCACGCCATCAGCAGCAACAGAAGAAGGGCTGTCACCAACCATCTGTTTGTTTGTAGTTTTTTCTTCATTGTTTTTAAGTAGTCTTCAGTTGGTCTTAAAACAGGGCGTCATCATCTTATGACGCCCTGTTTCTTCCAGTTTATGAGTTTATCTCAACTTATTTCTTCTCTGCAGCTTCCTTCTTCTTCGGAGCAGCCTTTTTCTTAGCCGCAGGCTTCTTCTCTGCGGGCTCCAGTTTCTCAAGACGAGACTTCAGACGGGTAATCTCCTTGTCCTTCATCTCGATCTCATCACCTTGATTCTTGATGGTTGTCAACAGGCCCTCCAGCTCATCGTTGTCGATATCGAGCGGATAGAGGGCATTCACTCTGTTGATAAAGTCACCAAGAATATTCATGTAGTTGGTGAAGGCATCAAATGGTCCGCTGTAGATACCACGATCCAGACCTACGTTTGAGGGTTTGGTAGTCATGAAGCGGAAGTTGTTGGAAGCCTGGAGATAGTCCCAGTCCTGGTTAATACGCGGATCATTGGCGATGCGCAGACGGTCTGCCACACTATAGAGCTTATTGAAAGCCTCACGCTGCATAGCGTTACCCAACCAGCAACTGACATCACGCTCCTCATCGACCCATGACAGGGTATCAGGCACGTCGATCTGACCTACG
>CADCBZ010000012.1 GCA_902799765.1 uncultured Prevotellaceae bacterium | reverse complement strand
GGACAAAATCTCCCTACGTGACGGCATGCAACTGATGCTACAGCATGAGCGCGACATGCGAACATCTAACCGTATCGCAAGGCTCATCAAGAATGCAGGTTTCCGCCTGAAGGCCACATTGGAGGAACTGGAGACGGATACTACTCGTGGTATATCTAGTACAGACGTAGCAGACGTGGCCTCAGGCAGCTACATCCGGGATGGGCGTACTATTATCATTAACGGCCCTACGGGAACAGGCAAATCCTATCTGGCATGTGCTTTTGGTGAACACGCTTGTCGCCAGGGAGTCAAGACGCTCTACTTCACAATGAATATGCTCATTGAGCAACTGAAGCTCGTGCATCTTGAAGGCAGGGAGACCAATTTCTTCCGCAAGCTTTCTGCACACGACCTGCTCATTATCGATGACTTTGGCATGCTCAGGCTCGAGGGTCAGATACAGAATGATTTTGAGCAGATTATCGATGACAGGTACAACCGAAAGGCTCTTATCCTGGCAAGTCAGCTACCAATCAAGGACTGGTACAATGTGTTTAAAAGTGAACTCTAAAAGGTGAGAGTTTAAGAAAAAAATATTAACTTTGCCGCCGATACTGAAGATTACCAACCAAGTGAACGGATATCATCGGAATTGGTGAACGGGTACCATCGGAATACGCAGATTTTAGATAAGAAATAACAACTATGATAGCAGATTTAAACAGCATGCCAAGGATTTATTGGTACTGCAGGAAGAAGTTCTTCAATAATGAATTGCCTGATCCAAACTTTGATATTATCCATTCTTTTAAAGTGATGGCGAGGTTTAATTATCGCAAAACAAAGAAGAAAGATAAGAAGAAAGGAAGGAAATGGAAGACCCTGGAGTATAAGTGCATTAGTTTCTCAGATTACTTCGACTTCGACGAGGAGACCTTCATCAACATTATGGCGCATGAGATGATACATTATTACATCGCTGAGCACCAGATCAAGGACAACAAGGCCCATGGAAGGGAGTTTATGCGTATGGCTCAGGAGCTAAACGAGAAGTATGGTCTGCACATCACCAAGACGGTTGATGGTTCAAAGATACCTCTCTCTCCCCTAGCCCCCAAGATTTGAGGGGGATTTAATTAAAGAATCTCATATCGTTTTATTTTTCGTTGCTAATATAAGAATCTCTGATTTAATGCGAAGTTTACTCTGAACCTTCTTCTTTAGTTGCTCGAAATAATTGAATTGGGACCCATGCTTGAACATGGGCAGATCAAGACCTTTGTAATAGTCGACACTATCCATGATTTTATCAAGCGCCTCATTTTGATGCTTAAAAAACTCCTCAGTAGTATGGTTTTTGCGATATCGGCGGAGAGCATACTCCTGACGACGGAATTTCTCGGCGATACGACTGATGTTGCTCTTGCGGAGACGAATGCGACCATTACGACGAATCTCATAGCCTAGGAAACCTATGTAACGATTGGCATTATCGTCGCCATCATCCCACAGGAATGGTTCATGGCTTTTGATATTCCAAAAATGCTTCCGAGGATCCTCGCCATCGGCATTGGGAGCTGTCACATGTTCGAAACCATGAAAATAAAGGCCATGCTCCTGGAGTGACTGGATGTAGAGATCTTTCAGACGGCAACACTCGTTGTAATCGGTGTGAAGCAGAATCATATCGTCACAGTAGCGGATAAAAAGGCGATTGTCGTCAGAGGTGGAGGTAATGACTTTATCGACATCATTAAGCACGATATTTGCTATCAGCAACGACAAAGCCCCACCCTGAGACACTCCCAAGTCTAACTGGTCTTCAACTGAGAGAGCTTCAATCTCCTTCACCCACTTCAACTTATATTTGTAATTCCCTTCATTGTCCTTCATACGATTACGCACCTTAGAAAACACGCTATCATCTTGTTCGGATTTCACTTTGGCATTGGTGTAGAAGTTGTAACTATTGAGATAGGCATCTATAACTTTCTGCACCTGGGCCTTTCCCTGGTCACTTAGTTGCGACTGATCAAGATGGCGGCTGATACAAGCTTTTACCACTTGATGAGGAATCGTGTCGTAGAATTTTTTGATGTCGCAATCGAAGGCATAGATGGGTTCATCATAGTGAGCCCAGAGAAAAGCTTTTATCTTCTGAATGCCATCATTGAAGTCGGTAACATAATGCTTCTTGTCACCAACTGTGCGGACTTTACGATATGACAGGATATTCTCATGGAGATAACGATCGAAGTATTTGGTAAGATAGCGGCTGGTAAGAGCGATGATGATCTTGTCTTCAAGCTGGGAGTAAACACTGAGGGGGCGACATGTGACTTCCAGATTCTCATCATCCACATCTTTGTAGATGGGCTTCAGTTGGGGAGTATCAAATTGAATCGTATCTGCGTTAAGACGTTCACGGATTCTGTCCATAAAACGGCTCAACTCGTTTAGATAACTGTATGTGGTTCCATTTTCAGTCTGGCATTTCCTGTCGCGTTTAATGGTAAGCAGTATGGCTTTCTCTGCAAGTTTCCTACGACTCAACTTTTGTTTTATACTATCATTGTCTTTACGCGTCCTATTGGAAGGGTGTACCCATGTCTTGCGTGGTGGCATCATACGACTGAGCATCTTTCGAGGGGTTAGATCGAAAAGATCATCACGTTTATTAAGCGTATCGTGTTTGTCACTACGGTTACGACCCAAGTATTTCGCCCGTTCTTTCACGAGCAAAGAGGTTAATACGTTATCGGTAGCAAATTCAAGTAGCGTTGTCATTGGCATTATTGTTTGAAAAGGGCTCTACGGAGGAAAAAGTTGCAGAAATTATGGATAACATGCATCCCTCCGATAAAAGAGGGGTAAAAGAGGCGATTTTTGTGGCCATAGGTCAAACTCGTCTCGCGGCCTAGGTCTGATTTACTCTTTTAATACATAACCGATGATCCACCCAATCATTGTGAATTTCCATACGGTCAGCAACGCTACTCCGAAGAAGCCCTTATTTGGTTGCAAAGATAGGAATTTATTCTTAAACTTCCAAGGATTTAATAGGAAAAGCGTTTTTAATCATATCGTACTTCCTTATTTATATAATCAATTACTCAACCTTCAAGTTGGCGATTTCATCCCAAAACTAAAATAAATGGAGTCGGTTTCTTAAGAACGCGATGACCTTGCGAGAGAAAGTGACGTTGCGCTTCTCGTTTCTGAAAAACCAGTAGGGGCTGCATATACATATGTCCAAACCGTATTGTTCCTTGATACGCTTGACTTGGCGGACGAAATGCCGACCGTGACAGAAGAATCCGTCGAAAAACACACCATCAATAGTGCGGACGTAATGGTGGATCATCTCATGAACCAACAGTTCCTTGAGCATTTCCTCATTCAAGTCTATACTCTTTGATATCCATATATGTCCCATTTTTTCTCCTTTAGGAGTGGTGTGAGTCATATATCTGCCAAACACATCGCGCATGTATGTATAGGTAAACCTACACATCTTTAACTCGTTGTTGAAGTACAGTTTGTTGTACTCCACGAATTTCTGCTTTAAAAGTTCCTTTGTTATTTCCAAGATTTATCAATTTCTAACCCTTTAAACATCTTTGCCAACATACCATCTGCGTTGTAAATTTAGTCTATGCGGCGGTGGAGAAAGAGGGGGCGCTGCAGTTATCTTGCAGTTCCCTCTTTATCATCTTAAATAATTGACGAGCTTGCTCTTCACTAACACCATGGTTGCGTGCAACATCGAAAAAGGTAAGACCCATCACCTTCATTTCCACAGCCTCTTCGAGAATCGAGGCGGCTTCATCGAAGAAGCGTTTGCGAACCATCTCCTTCATGGCTGCCATCTCAGAGAGATACGACACAGCCCAGTCGGGAGCCTTCTCACTGCTATTCTCAATGACATCGAGGAAGGTTCGCTCCTCCTTGTCATCAGCCGACTTGAAGGTCGCATCAAGCGACCCCATCTGCTCATAACGGCTCTGCTCAGTAACAGCTTTCTTCATTTCAGCCTCAACTAACCAGACTGCAAACGAAAGGAAGCGGTAGCCGCGCGTAGCATCGAAGCGGTCAGCTGCTAACGTCAGACCAATGGCTCCGCATGTAATGAGGTCCTCAAAGGGGACACCACTCCAAAGGTACTTCTTGGCTATACTTACCACGAAGCGCATGTTGCAGTTAATAAGCTGCTCGCGAGCACTACGACTGCCTTTCTGCATGCGCTGACAGAGGTCGTACTCGTCATCAGCGGTGAGGAGAGGAAACTTCTTAATGTCTTTAAGAAGGAGGTCAACACTCAAGACACTACGGTCTGTAAAAATAACGCGCTTACTGTTTCTCATTAGGTAAATTGTTTTAACAGATTAATAGTTAAGTGTATATGGTATGACTTGATGCAAGAAGCACGCAAGTGTTTAGAGGAGAGAGCTGTCGATGATGACATGCCCTCCGTTAGCTGCACAGCTGACGAGCGTCTTGCCCCCATGTCGTTGGGGTAAGCCTATCTCGAACAGCTCAGAGTGGCCTATGGTCTCGCGGATGGCTCTTCGCGACTGAGCCACAGCCTGACTGAAGTAGTGGTCGAAGTCGTTGCCTATGGCCTTCATCAGAGGCTCTGCTGACCCGAAGTAGAGTCTGCTAAACAAGTTTCTCAATGCTTGGAAGTTGTTGGCTCTCAGACTTCTGCGCTGATAACCCTGAGGGTGAAGCAGCGTGTAGATGTAGACCAATCGCGAGTGGCGGTCGCGAAACTTCACCTCCTTCTCGCTGCCGTCTTCGAGGACGATCAGCACGTCGTAGCGTCCACTCCTATTTAACGTGTCAGCGAGTCGCACCTCCACGCCGATGGGGCGTGAAACAAGATTCTCGTCGGCCATCATGTAAGCAGCCAGACGGTTCTTCAACTCCTCAACACTCATAGTGTCGAGCATTTCCTGAATAGTAGTGGTGGTCATTGTAGTCATATTCTTCACAGTATTTCGATTTGTGAGTGCAAAGGTATGAAAAAATTTTCATTTGACCAAAATTTAATAGTTAAAATTAATAAAAACGAGCATATTGATTGTAAGATTTTCGTGATTCTTCACATTTTAGGGTTACACATAATTTATATATTACGCGCGTGATTATATTTTTATACATTAGAAACCAGCCTACTGGTTTTGTGGGTGTATCAATAAGTCAAAGAGCTCTTGAGATTTTAGGGAGCGGGAAGGTAATAATTTACTTTGAAATATGCAAATTATTTTAATGATTTAACATTACATTAATATCTACACCTTATTGTATATGTGACATTCAATTGATAGTTAATCCCATCGATTGCAATAGGGTGTCAATATCTTATGAGATATTTGGAGTTCTGTGGCTATCTTGCGCCAGTCTTTGATGGCATTACGAACCTCCTCTATGATTTCAACGGCTTCCTGATGTTCAAGCATGTAGTTATTGCATGCAGCGAGCAAGGTTTTGATATCCGACTGATCCGTATATTGATCTATCAGCAGGCATTGATGCATTTTGACGCCAGGGTTTATGTCGTAGGCTGGTGAGAGTGTCCAACCTTTCGGAGTAAGCAGAAAGCCGTGATTACGGAAATGGTCATCGGTGTTGCCGAACATCACATTGAATGCCACTCGGCGGTAGAGTTCTCTGAGGTTCATCCCTGCATCTACACATCCCTGCAGTATGAAGTCAACAATGTCAAGATAGCCATTTCCTGTCATGCCGCCAGCACCATCCTCTAAACCAAGTAGCGACATGGCCGAGGCAAAATGTATGCGCTTGCATTCTGCCGTTCTGTCAAAACGTTCGGAAAGCAACAGGTCACGGTCTTTCGAAATCTTGATGGTACGGGTTTGGGCGACATTGATACCTGCAGCAGCCGCCAATCGATGTGAGAAGTGCTCTATGAGTTCTGTATTCTCCAAGTCTTTCTTTGAAGGGAACTTTGCCACATAAAGTCTGCCATCGGTATCAATGACATTGGCTTTAGGACGGGCACCACCGAGTGAGGTTCCTGGATCAATCAATTGGTCGAGCCAGCGTTGTTCAGGCAATTCGTTCCGTTCCTCTGCCAACTCAATCTCATGACAGGCATCGCAGAGGGCACGAAGACCCTCAATAGGGGGTACACAGTATTTAGCACTGGCATTCATATAATCTTTGCTATCTTCACTCTTGTAACGAATACCACCCATGCGAGTGAAATCCTCAATACCAATGAGATAGTCATAGTTGGTGAGCATTCGCACGGATCTTCCCTCTGTTTGTGCCTTCAGACGTTCCCCACGGTCGAGCAACAAACGTCCCCAACGATCAGGGAAGGAATCCTTGACAAAACCAAACACACTATCTGTGCCACGGGGGTGTTGCAAAGAAGGTATGTTCATCAGGTCACCGCTCAGCACAATGCCACCATGCAGTTTTAGCCACTCACGCGAATATTCAAAGACAAAGTGATCCTTGCCACGGACTCGCTCGTAGCCCAATGTGCCAATCTCCTGCGGTGAGGTAAGGAAATCGAAATCTGCGTAAACCGTTATTTTTTTCATTTCCTCAACAATTCTGCATCCTGAAGCTGACGGCCGAGAGCATCGTCGGCTGCCAAGAGCGAGATGTCATTCTCAAGATTCAGCGCAAAGAGTACGCGCGCATAGATTCCCATGGAAACCGTCGGGTCGCCATGCTCCACTTTCGAAACAGTCAAACGTGTCACCGTTGCTCTGTCTGCTATGTCCTGCATAGACAGATGCCTGCGCTTTCGTGCCAACATAATCCGTTCGCCCATGAGCTGCAATTGCTGCGTCAAGGCTCTTGGAATCATCTTTCCAAATGTATTCTTACTCATAATTGTTACTTATCGGCTGCAAAAATAATAAATATTGTTTAATATAACAAACATTTTTAGAAAAAACTTCGTCTAAAACCTCTTTTTTCTGGGCATTTATTTGGGACTTTCAGTTTTATTTCGTATTTTTGCAGCCATCATACCTACTTATAAGAGCTATATGAATCATATGACAGCAATGAAGAAGACGCTAAGACTCTGGATGCTCCTGGTGGTAACCTTGAACATCGTATCGTGTACTGACCTCAATGACAACCCCGTGGTCTAATTTATTAAAAGCCAAGAGATATGGAGAGAATATGGCCACAGCAGAATGCCATCTTTCATAACAATTATGTGAGATCCTGCATCAAAAACGCCATCAAGGTGATGACTTTTTTGGCGGATATTGCGGCCCTGTGCGTGATTGTAGGCGCCATCCTGGAGTTCGGATTCGTGTTGACGGAAAGGCTGGAGAACGAATTGAACCTGGTGTATTTCTGGGCTTGGAACATGTTCCTGATCGAGCGTATCAGTAAACTGGTGCTGACAAAACGGGGACACAGGAAATCGGCCTATAACCTCTTGGGATGGGGCATCAACGGCTTGTTGACGCTGACACTGATACCGATCTTCGTGGAGTTCTTCAACATCGACGATACCATCGGCGTGATGAGGATCCTCGACAACAGAGGGTTTCACCTGTTTATCCTGTTCCTCATCTCCTTTATTGAGCTGTCGAACGCAGTGACCACCTCCTTGGGCAGGAAGACGAACCCAGCCCTGATGCTGGCCGTGAGTTTCATGGTGATCATCCTGGTGGGCTCGGGCGTACTGCTGATGCCACGCTGCATCCAGCCGGGCGTGCATCTCTCGTGGATCGACTCGCTGTTTACGACAACCAGTGCCGTCTGCGTGACTGGTCTCACGACGATCGACGTGCCGAGCACGTTTACCAGCTTCGGACAGTTGGTGATCATGGTGCTGATCCAGATCGGCGGACTGGGCATGATGACCATCACCAGCTTCTTCGCCCTCTTCTTCATGGGCAGCACGAGTATCTACAGCCAGATGCTGGTGAGCGACATGGTGAGTTCAAAATCGCTCGCCTCGCTGTGGTCAACCTTGCTCAACATCTTCGGCTTTACGGCGATTCTGGAGTTTGCCGGGGCCGTATCGATCTTCCTGAATATCCACGGTGCCATCGGACTGGACTTCTGGCACGAGCTGTTTTTCAGCGTGTTTCATGCCGTCTCGGCGTTCTGTAATGCGGGTTTCTCGAATTATCCCGACGGCATGGGTGCACCCGTGCTGCTGCAGGGAGGCCACTGCTGGCTGTACGTGATCCTGGCGCTGCTGGTCATTCTGGGTGGTATCGGCTATCCCGTGCTGGTGAACCTGAGAATTGCGGCGGAAAGACACGCGACGGTGATCTGGAAATGGATCAACGGACGCCACTACGCCAGCCTGAGCATTCCCAACCTGTTCGACCTGAACACAAAGATCGTGCTGCGAACCACCACCGTACTGATCGTGCTTGGTACGATGCTCCTCGCCTACTTTGAGTGGAACAACACGTTTGCGGGGATGCGGATACATGAGAAAGTGGTACAGGCATTCTTCAATGCCGTGAGTCCGCGTACGGCAGGTTTCATCAGCGTGAACCTGAACAGCATGTGCATCCAGTCGATCTTCATCTACACGATGCTGATGTGGATTGGCGGTGCCTCACAGTCAACGGCAGGTGGTGTGAAGGTGAACGCCTTTGCTGTGGCCTACCTGAACATCCGTTCCATCATCCGCGGCACCAACCGCGTGGAGTTTGCAGGCAGAGAGCTATCGACCGACTCTATCCGTCGTGCCAACGCAGCCGTCTTCTCCAGTCTGATCGTGCTCGGCTTCTTTATCTTCATGGTGACGCTGACCGACCCCGACCTGCCCCTAAAGGCCATCGTCTTCGAGTGCGTGTCAGCCTTCGCAACGGTGGGTTCGTCGTTGGGCATCACCTCTGAGTTGCAGGAGGCCAGCAAGCTACTGATCGTGGCGCTGATGTTCTTAGGACGTGTAGGCGTGGTGACATTGGCACAGGGACTGCTGAAACAGTATAAGAACCAGAATTATAAATTACCTCAAGACAATATTACCATATCATGAAGTGTATTATTATAGGTTTAGGAACATACGGCAGGGTGCTGGTAGATGAAATGTCTGCCCTGGGCCATGAGGTCATTGCCGCCGACAGCGATGCCAGCCGTGTAGAGAAAGTGAAGGACATCTGTGATGCCGCGTTTCAAATTGATGCCTGCGACGAGTTGGCCCTGACGGTGCTGCCGCTGAAGAAGGTGGATGTGGTGATCGTGGCGATAGGCAGCAATCTGGGCGCCTCCGTCCGCGTGGTGGCGCTCTTGAAGAAGCTGGGGGTGAAGAGCATCTATGCACGTGCCAACGATTATGTGCATAAGAGCATCCTGCAGGCTTTCGACATCGAGAAGATCCTGATTCCCGAGGAGCGGGCCGCCCGTTCGCTGGTACGCCAGATGGATCTGGGCGTGAAGACCGATCTCTTCCGTATAGACGACAACTACTGCGTGTATAAGTTTAATATCCCTGAGAAGTTCGTCGGAATGTTTGCCAACGACCTGCATCTCTACGAGGATTTCCATCTGAAGATCATCGCCGTGAAGAAGAAGGAGAAACTACAGAATTTCCTGAGCATTGAGTTCAATGCCTCGGTGGTGGTGAACACGGCGGAAGAAGAGGATGATCAGCCGCTGGAGCCCGATGACGTGCTGGTGTGCTACGGCAAGGAGTCGGACTTCAGGAAACTGTGCCGTATGTTATAAGGTAGTGCTGTCGTCGTGGATGCTCTCAGCCATCAGACGGTAGATCTCACGGGTACGGGCATCAGGGAGCATCGCCATCTGCATCTGCATGACGTTCTGATCGTAACGCACCATCGGACCCGTCTGGGCTTCTTTGGGTGAGAGGGTCTTGACCTTACAGGCTGTCTCCTCAATCAACGGGAGGAACAGACGGAAGTCGATCTGCTCGGCTTCGAGTACGCGTTCTGCCAAGCGATAGCAGTGGTTGGTGAGGTTGCAGGCCAACACGGCAGCGAGGTGCATCTTCTTGCGTTTCTCAGAGTCACAATCGACCACATGATTGGAGATGCTTGCTGCAAGGGCTCGGACGGTAGCCAGCGCCTCAGGACTGGAGGCCTCGATGAAACAGGGAATCTCGCGGAAGTTGACGCGGCGGTTTTTCGAGAACGTCTGCATCGGATAGAGCACACCATACTGCAAGGCATGGCCCTTGAAGACTTCCATCGGCATGCTGCCTGCTGTATGGAGGAACAGGGCGTTCGGGCGCGAGCCACAGAGGGTGGCTGCCAGCCCAGCGAGGGCATCATCTTTCACAGCGAGGATATAGATATCGGCATCAGCCTGGACGGCATCCAGCGACGCGGTATAGGCGCAGCCGATTTTCTCAGCGAGTTCCTGAGCGTGCGCCTCCGTACGACTAAAAATCTGAACAATTTCCTGGTTGGCATCTTTTAATGCCAACGACAATTGGGTGGCGAGATTGCCTGAGCCGATAATGACGATTTTCATTTCTGACGGGTGGCTTTAAAGAGTCCTTTAAGCAGCAGGTATTTATCGAGCAGGATCTGATGGTGGCACTGGGGCACGATGTCTTTTGCCATCCCACCGGTAGCGATGATATGGGCTGTGTCGCCAAGCGTGGGCAGCAGACGATCCAGAAGACCGTCGATCATGGCAGCGGTGCCATTGAGGATACCGCTCTGCATACATTCCAACGTGTTACGCCCTATCAGATGTTGCGGTTTTTCAATAAAGATGGCAGGCAACTGGGAAGCGCGCTGACTGAGGGCATTGAGCGAGGTCTTGACACCAGGAATGATCAGACCGCCTAAGAAACGGCGCTGGGCATCGACGACACCAAAGGTGGTAGCCGTGCCGAAGTCGATGACGATGGCGGGCACCCCATAACAGGCCACAGCACCCAACGCATCAGCCAGACGATCCTTACCCAACTGCGAGGGGGATTCAATGTCGATGGTGAGGAGTCCCTCCGCATCGGCGATGCTGAAGAAATGAGGGGTGAGTCCTGTGAGGTCGTTGATAGCCTGCGCCACATCATCATTCACCTCAGGCACTACCGAGGAGATCACAACACTCTCTACATCAGCAGTCTCGACACCGTATTTCCGAAGTCCTTGTTTCAGTTCATAGCGGAAGAAGGTGACGGTCTCTTCCTTGCGCGTCTTGAAGCGCCAAGTGTGAGCGATATTACCTTCCTGGTCTGCCAAAGCGACCACGATGGTAGAGTTGCCGATGTCTATCAGAATGTGCATGGAAGTGAGAAGTTAAAAGTGAAAAGTGAGAAGTTGATCTAAGATCAAATCAGCCGTTTCGTCCTTAGTACAGAGGGGCAGTTGCTTCACTTCGTGCTGCGTGATGAGGGTAACCTGGTTCGTGTCAACAGCGAAGCCCGTCTCGGAAGAGGCAATGGAATTGGCGCAGATCAAGTCCGCATTTTTCTTTGTCAGTTTTTCGCGAGAGTTCTCTATCAGATGCTCCGTCTCCATCGAGAAGCCTACCAGCACCTGTCCCTCGCGCTTATGCGCACCGAGATAGCCTAAGATATCCTGTGTACGGGTGAGGGCGATGTTCATGTCGGCATCGCTCTTCTTCACCTTCTGGTCTGCATAATGGGCAGGCTTGTAGTCTGCCACCGCACTGCACATGATGATGGCATCCTGCGCAGCACTGAGAGAGGTGACTGCCTCAAACATATCCTGCGCGCTAACTACATCAATTTTGTTAACACCTGCAAAGGGCTGAAGACTGACGGGACCAGAGACGAGGGTGACGTCTGCACCGCGAAGCACTGCCATCTTGGCAAGGGCATAACCCATCTTACCAGAGGAGTGGTTGGTGATGAAACGCACGGGGTCGATGGCCTCCTGGGTAGGACCAGCCGTAATCAACAGCTTCTTGCCTTTGAGATCCTTCTCCTTCGCCAGATGCAGGAGGATATGCTCCAACAGCGTCTCCTCGGACGGCATCTTACCGCTGCCCGTATCGCCACAGGCCAGACGCCCGATGACGGGTTCGATGATATGATAGCCGTAGTGCTTGAGCTTCTGCAGGTTGTCCTGCAGGATGGGATTCTCCCACATACCTGTATTCATGGCTGGCGCGAAGAGCACAGGGGCTTTCGTAGCCATAATCGTCGTGGTAAGCATGTCATCGCAGATACCGGAAGCCACCTTGCCGATGACGTTGGCCGTACAGGGAGCCACTAAGAAGAGGTCGCCTTTCTTGGCCAGCGACACGTGTTTCACATCGAAGTTGAAGTTGCGGTCGAAAGTATCGACGATGCACTTGTTGTTCGTGAGAGTCTCGAAGGTCATCGGGGTGATGAAGTGGGTGGCGTTCTGCGTCATGATGACGTGAACGTCGGCATTGAGTTTCACCAGCATCGAGGCCAGATTGGCAATCTTATAGGCAGCGATGCTTCCCGTAACACCTAATACAATGGATTTTCCTGTCAGCATATCAACTATTCACTATCAACTATACACTATTCACTGTTCGATCAACAAACCGTGCTTCTCGTAGTTAGCCTTACGCACGATGTGATTGTCCTGATCTACGAAGAGGACAGTGGGCTTGTGCGTCTTGGCCTCCTCAGGAGTCATCTGGGCATAGGCCATGATGATGATCTTATCGCCTGCCTCGACACAACGGGCAGCGGCACCGTTCAGACAGATGATGCCGGAACCAGCCTCGCCGGCGATGGCATAGGTCTCGAAGCGATTGCCGTTGTCGATATCGGCAATCTCCACTTTCTCATACTCCAGGATGCCTGACTCGCGCAACAGCTCTGAGTCGATGGTGATACTGCCCACATAGTCGAGGTCGGCCTGCTTCACCACAGCACGGTGGATTTTTGCTTTCAGCAGCGTGATATTCATTTGTTGATGATAAAATTGTCAATCAATCGTGTCTTACCGATATAGACGGCGATAGCCACCAGCGTCTCTCCCTCGATACGAGGTGTGCGCTGGATATTCTCGAAATCCACCACTTCTACGTAGTCGATTCGTGCCAAGGGCTCTGTCTCGAGGTTCTGGCGGATGATACTGATGATCTTCTGGGCATCGCGCTCACCCTGCTCAATGGCTTCCTGACCCTTCTTCAGACTCTGAGAGAGGATGAGGGCTGCCTGACGCTCTGCAGGGTTCAGATAGGTGTTACGACTGGACTTAGCCAGACCGTCGGCCTCACGTACGATGGGGCAAGGTACGATCTCTATCGGGAAGTTCAGGTCGCGTACAAAGCGCTTCACCGTAGCCAGTTGCTGGGCGTCCTTCTGTCCGAAGTAGGCGCGATCGGGCTGTACGATGTTGAAGAGTTTGCCTACCACCGTGCAGACACCACGGAAATGAACGGGGCGCACGGCACCGCAGAGCAGTTCGGTGGTCTCCGTCGTATCAATGAACGAGGTGAAGTGCCCGGGATACATCTCCGCAGGCTCGGGATTGAAGATGAGGTCTCCCCCGGCCTCTTCCACCTTCTGCATATCACGGTTCAGGTCACGCGGATAAGCCTCGAGATCCTCATTGGGACCAAATTGGATGGGATTGACGAATACAGATACCACCGTACGGTCGTTCTGACTAGCCGACTTGCGGATCAGACTCTGATGGCCCTCATGCAGGAAACCCATCGTGGGCACGAGACCTACACTCAGCCCTTCTTTCTTCCAGGCAGATACAATCTCCCTGACTTCTTTGACAGTCTTTACTACCTTCATATTCTTATCTTCTTATTTCTTCTACCTCAAATAGTGCCTGCATCACCTCGTCGCTGATGGCATAGCTCTGCGAAACCTCTGGGAACGAACGATTCGCGCACTCCTCCTTGTATTGCTTGAACGCCTCGAGCATCACGCTGTGGAGGTCGGCGTATTTCTTCACAAACTTGGGAACAAAGCCGCCGGTGTAGCCTAACATATCCTGATACACCAGCACCTGACCGTCGCAGCCGTTACCAGCACCGATACCGATGGTCAGGGCATCCGACTGTTCGGTGATGAGCTTGGCCAGAGGTGCAGGTACGCACTCAAGGGTGATGGCAAAGGCGCCAGCCTTTTCCACGGCCTCAGCATCCTTGATCAGTTTCTGGGCCTGCTCCAGAGATTTTCCCTGAACCTTATAACCACCTAAGGCATTGAATGACTGTGGGGTGAGTCCGATATGTGCCACCACAGGGATACCTGCCTGCGTGATGGCCTTGATGCGATCGGCATACTCGACGCCACCCTCCAGTTTCACAGCCTGGCAGTTGGTCTCCTTCATAATCCTTCCAGCATTGCGCACAGCCTCTTCCACAGAAGTCTGATATGACATAAACGGCATATCAATTACCACGAAAGCCTGCTTGGCACCTCGGCAGACGGCCTTACCATGATGAATCATATCATCGACGGTAACAGCAAGTGTGTTTTCGTAACCCAACATGACATTTCCGAGCGAATCGCCCACGAGTATCATGTCAATACCCGCCTCATCCATAATACGGGCTGTATTGTAGTCATAAGCCGTCAGCATGCTCACGGGCTGCTGTCCCTTACGACTCAACAGATCAAATATGGTTGTTTTCATTTCTTATATTGATGGTTATCCAAACAATCTTTCTATTATGAATAATCCCCACCAAGGCTGGTGGGGATTATAGTTTGATAAAGACATAAGTATGTTCTCCACGATAGCCTTGAAAGCCTCGGGATTGTTCATAGCAAGGTCAGCGAGCACCTTACGGTTGATCTCGATACCTGACTTAGCGAGCTTGCCCATGAGAACAGAGTAGCTCATACCCTCCAGACGAGCGGCAGCGTTGATACGCTGGATCCACAGGGCGCGGAAGTTACGCTTCTTATTACGGCGATCACGATAGGCATAGGTCAGACCCTTCTCCCATGTGTTCTTTGCTACTGTCCAAACATTCTTGCGGGCTCCGAAGTAGCCGCGGGTAAGCTTCAAAATTCTCTTACGCTTTGCTCTTGATGCAACGTGATTTACTGATCTAGGCATAATTTTTCTACTTTAAATGTTCGACAATAGGTTTAACGGAGACACAACAGGTCACGAACCTGCTTCATGTTTGCGGGGTCAACGATAGTTGTACCTACCAAGTTACGCTTCTGCTTCTTGGTCTTTTTCGTCAGAATGTGGCTGTGGTAAGCGTGACGTCTCTTTACCTTACCTGTACCGGTGAATGAGAATCTCTTCTTGGCACCGGAGTTTGTCTTTACTTTTGGCATTGTTTTAAAAATTAAATTGTTATTATTAACCGACGGCAACGCATATACCGGGCGCGCCATCTTCTTTTCTATTCTTTGTCCTCTGTGAGCTTCTTCAGCGCATCGGCAGAGATCTTGGCATTGGCGAAAAACCCTCCGTTAGCGGGTGCTTCTGCGGCGGCTGCCTCTTTCTGCTGCTTGGCTGCCTCTTTGGCTTCCTGCTCTGCGGCCTCACGATCGCGAGCCTGCTGACTCTTCTTCTGAGCACCGGCCTTCTTAGGAGCCAGATAGAGGAACATCTTCTTTCCTTCGAGCGACGGCATCGACTCTACCTTACCAACCTCCTCCAGATCGTTAGCGAAACGGAGCAGCAGCACCTCGCCCTGTTCCTTAAACAGGATGGAGCGTCCACGGAAGAATACGTAGGCACGTACCTTATTACCTTCCTCAAGGAACTCCCTGGCGTGCTTGAGCTTGAACTGATAGTCGTGCTCATCGGTAGAGGAACTTGGAGTAGTCGATGAGACGACATACTGGCGGATTTGCATTAGGCGAAATCTCTACGAGATCAACACCTTGCTCACGGGCCATATTCAGTGCGTCACGGGTAGGAACTACGGATGAACCTTCGTCGCCTACGATGCGGACTTCACGTACGCGTATCATATCGTTAATACGGTACTGACTCTTCATTTTGTCATTTTTCATCAACTGTTTTTTAGAAAATCGGGTGCAAAATTACTAATTTATTAATAATTAATAGTAAAGAGTGAAGAGTTATGAATACACTTTTATGAAAGTTTAACATTCACAGTTGATATTCTCTCACCTCTCTCCACTCTCTACTCTCCACTTCTTAGAAGTCCTTCGTCATCTCGGCGACACGGGCATTCACCTCATCGATGAACTCCTGAATGGTCTTTACACTCTGTTCGCCACCGCCCTGAGGACGTACGGCAACAGTTCCATCGGCAGCTTCCTTCTCGCCGACAATCACCATATAAGGAATACGCTTCAACTCGTTGTCGCGAATTTTACGACCCAGTTTCTCATTACGCAGGTCGATGGTAGCACGAACGCCACCCAGATCGAACTTCTTAGCAACTTCCTGTGCATAGTCGTTGTACTTCTCCGAAAGCGGTAGGATAGCCACCTGATCCGGTATGAGCCAGAGGGGGAAGTGACCTGAGGTATGCTCAATCAGCACGGCGCAGAAACGCTCGAGAGAGCCAAACGGTGCACGGTGAATCATCACAGGTGTCTTCTTTGTGTTATCCTCGTCAGTATATTCGAGCTGGAAGCGCTTCGGCAGGTTGTAGTCCACCTGGATGGTACCCAACTGCCAACGACGTCCGATGGCGTCCTTAATCATGAAGTCGAGCTTAGGACCATAGAACGCAGCCTCGCCGTATTCCACCTTTGCAGGTAGACCTTTCTCCTGACAAGCCTCAACAATCGCCTTCTCAGCAAGCGCCCAGTCTTCATCAGTACCTACATATTTCTCATGATCGTTAGGATCGCGCAGAGAAATCTGAGCCTCGAAGTTGAAGCCGAAAGCTGTCAGTACGATACCGATGATATCCATCACATTGAGGAACTCCTGCTTCACCTGGTCTGGACGACAGAACAGGTGGGCATCATCCTGTGTGAACGAACGTACACGAGTCAGTCCGTGCAGCTCACCACTCTGCTCATAACGATACACTGTACCAAACTCAGCTATACGCAGAGGCAGATCGCGGTATGAACGGGGCTTCCATGCGAAGATTTCGCAGTGGTGAGGACAGTTCATCGGCTTCAGCATGTACTCCTCATCCTCCTCAGGGGTATGGATGGGCTGGAATGAATCCTTGCCATAGTGAGCATAGTGACCAGAGGTCACATAGAGGTTCTTAGAACCGATATGCGGCGTGATAACCTCTTGATAACCGAAACGCTTCTGTACCTTACGCAGGTGATCCTGCAGGCGCAGACGGAGCTCGGTACCTTTCGGCAACCAGATGGGCAGACCCTTACCTACCTTATCGGAGAACATGAAGAGTTCCATCTCCTTACCGATCTTACGGTGATCACGCTTCTTAGCCTCCTCCAACATCTCGAGATACTCGTCGAGCATCTTCTTCTTGGGGAAGGAGATACCATAGAGACGCTGCATCTGCTCACGGTTAGCATCACCGCGCCAGAAAGCACCAGCGACTGAGGTCAGCTTCACTGCCTTGATCTCGCCTGTATCCACGAGGTGCGGACCACGACACAGATCGGTGAAGTTACCCTGTGTATAAGTGGTGATAGATCCGTCTTCGAGATCCTGATCGATGTGCTCGCACTTGTAGGTCTGACCATCGGCAGCAAACTGCTTCAAGGCATCGGCCTTAGCCACCTCCTTGCGAACCACGGGCTCTTTCTTGCCTGCCAGTTCCTTCATCTTTGCCTCGATCTTCGGGAAGTCGCTCTCCTTGATGCTCTCACCGTCCTTCAACAGCACATCATAGAAGAAACCATTCTCGACAGCAGGTCCGAAACCGAACTGTATGCCAGGATACAACTCCTGCAAAGCCTCTGCCAACAGGTGGGCTGAGGTGTGCCAGAAGGTATGCTTGCCCTGCTCATCGTCAAACTTGTAGAGTTCGATGGTTGCGTCCTCGTTAATCGGACGGTTCAACTCTACGGTCTCACCGTTTACTCCACAGCTTACAACGCTGCGTGCGAGAGCCGGAGAGATGCTCTCTGCAATCTGAAAACCAGTCACGCCCTGCTCATACGAACGAACAGATCCGTCTGGGAAAGTAATGTTAATCATATCTACAATATATGTTTGAGTTTAAACGGCTGCAAAGATAAATAAAAAAGCCGAAAGCGCCAAACAATCAACTAAAAAAGTCATTGTAGAGGCAACTCTCGGCTTTAGAGAATGCAGAATGCTTATAATCTCGTCTTGAAGTATTCGATCGTCTTTTCGAGACCCTCATCGAGCTTCACCTTCGGCTCCCAATCCAACTTTGCCTTTGCCAAAGCGATATCAGGACGACGCATCTTAGGATCATCAGAGGGCAGCGGACGGAACACGATCTTACTCTTAGAGTCCGTCATGGAGATGACCTTCTCTGCCAACTCCAGCATCGTAAACTCACCAGGATTACCAATGTTCACAGGACCCAGGAAGTCGTCACCACTTTCCATCATACGAATCATACCCTCAATCAAGTCGGATACATACTGGAAAGAACGGGTCTGTGTACCATCGCCGTAAATAGTGATATCCTCATTGCGTAAAGCCTGCATGATGAAGTTGGAAACCACACGTCCGTCATTCTCTGCCATACGGGGTCCATAGGTATTGAAAATACGGATCACCTTGATGCGGACACCATGCTGACGATGATAGTCGAAGAACATGGTTTCTGCACAACGCTTACCCTCGTCATAGCAGGAACGGAGACCGATGGTGTTGACATTACCCCAATAGGACTCCGGCTGCGGGTGCACATTCGGATCACCATAGATCTCACTGGTAGAACTCTGAAGAATCTTACACTTCGTTCTACGAGCCAGTCCCAGCATGTGATAGGCTCCGAATACAGAGGTCTTGGTAGTCTGAATCGGGTCTGTCTGATAATAGACAGGAGAAGCCGGACAAGCCAGATTGTAGATCTCATCTACCTCTGCCCAATAAGGCTGACAGACATCATGACGGACAATCTCGAAGTTGTGCTGTCCCAATAGATGCCACACGTTCTCTTTACTACCTGTATAGAAGTTATCCAGACAGATAACATCATTACCTTCTTTCACTAGACGCTCACAAAGATGGGAACCAATAAATCCTGCACCACCAGTTACTAAGATTCTTTTCATTGTAGTTTATATTTTTAGTTATTAATACTATTTTCTTGTATATTTTTTAATCACACTATATGCCTGATAGAGACCGAGTTCTCCGGCTTTGCTGAGGTCAGTGATAGCTTCATCCACCCGCTTCAGACGGATAAACACCAACCCTCTATTATAATAGGCCTCAGCCAGATTCTGTTCCTGTTGGATGGCACGAGTAAAGTCGTCGATGGCCCGTGGATTATCATTACGCAGGGCATAGAGCGTACCGCGGTTATAATAAAGGTAGCCATTCTTCGGTGCCTGCTTGATGGCATCGGAGAGGTCGCCTAAAACATTCGCCATCTGCAACTCGATATTCGTACCCTGGGCAGCATTAAACTCATTCATCTTGGCCTGACACACAGCTCTTTGCCAATAAGCCAATGATGAAGTGGAGTCGATTTGCAGATAGATACCCAGATCGTCGATGGCATTCTCGAAGTTCTGGATAGAACTGTAGGCGATAGCCCTCAGGAAGAGCAGAGGCTTCACATTGACTGTACTTTTGGAAGCATCAATAGCCGTACTGAGTGAGTCGATGAAGGCAAAGGTCTGCTTCATACGATCCTCACCCAACTTCGACTGATCACAAGAGATATAGACTGGACGTGACTTCGAATGGTTATTAAAGTTCTCGACACTCTCTTCATACGGTATCTGCGTCTTGACATCGCTCACAGAACGACGGAACGAGAGACCGAACATCGGCAGGAACGAAAGTTCTGCCTTGCGGTTCTGCACGCGTCCGCGATACTCGCTCTTGTATTCGTGCTCTACTTCCTGTTCATCAGCCACAACGAGTTGGTTATATTTCTCCATATCCTCGTCACTGCGCTTACGCATCTGTTTTTTCGAGAGTCGTGGCTGGTGTCCGAAACGCTTATCCATCTGAGCCTTGAGAATACGGAACTCATCGAGCTCTGCCTGTTTGTTATTACCCAACCTACGATAACAAGAGGCACGATGCTGGAGACCGAACCAGAAGTTCGGATATTCCTCGATAACCTTAGAATAATCACGGATGGCAGCTCGCAGATTACCCGTCTGCTCAAGCAGCAAAGCACGGTTGAAGAGTGCCATCAGGTTATCGGGCTCAAGCTTTAACACGAAGTCAAAGTCTTCGATACCTCGGTTATCGTCGCCCACCTGGGCACGCAACAGACCTCGGTTATAGTGACCTAGGAAATTATTGGGATCGAGGTCGAGTGCCGTATCATAATCCGCCATCGCACCTCGCAGGTTATTCTGATTGTAACGTGCCATCGCACGATTGATATAGTTCCCAGGCTGTTTGGGAATCAGATGGATACTCTTGTCGAGATATTCCTCACCCTCCTTCCAGTTCTCACGAGCCAGACTGATAATGGCCCGCTCTGCCCAGATGCCACCATCGTAAGGATCCAGTTCCAGACTCTTGTCAAGAGCCGCCACAGCCATCGTGGTATCTTTCTGAAGCAGATAGATTTCTGCCTGCATCGCATAGGCCCTGGCATATTTGGACCAACGGGTCAGCATCGTGTCGATCTGTGCCAGCGCAAGATCATAGTTCTTATCCTGAATCAGACAGAGCACACGGTTATGCCAGAGTCCCTGATTGTCAGGATTATAGCGAAGGGCTTTATCGTAGTCCTTCACGGCTTCGGCATATTTCTTCTGATTGATGCGGCAAAGGCCTCGTAACTCGTAGGCATTCACCACATAGGGATTTCGTTCGATAGCCACCGAACAGTCACTTTCTGCCCCACGGAAGTCATCGAGATAATATTTCGCCACTCCTCGGAAGAACCAAGGTTCAAAGAGCCAAGGCTTCTGACTGATGGCCTGATTGAAGTACTGGATGGAGAGCACATAGTCCTCATAGTAGAGAGCAGAGCGCCCCACCATCACCAGACGGTCGGTATTGAACTGGGCAAAGCCAACCAATGGCAAGAACATTAAGAGATAAAAAATGCGGCGCATTTTCTATCTCTTAACAGGTTTAGTTTTGTAACCGCAGCGATATCGTCCTTGCAACAAAGCACGCAGCTTACTCTTAATCAATTGCTTACGCAACGGTGAGATACGATCCACGAACATTTTACCGTCTAGATGATCGAACTCATGCTGCATCACACGGGCCAGATAACCTTCTATCCACTCATCGTGGTGCTGGAAATTCTCATCATCCCACACCACATGGATACGCATTGGGCGCACCACCTTCTCATGGATGGCGGGTAACGAGAGACAGCCCTCTTCCGAGGTGTCAGTATGTTCCTCGTCGTACTCCAGAATATGGGGATTGATAAACACCTGACGGAATCCCTTATACTCGGGCAGGTCATCGGAAATCACATCCAAATCGATCACCGAAAGACGGATAGGTTTACCAATCTGCGGAGCTGCCAGTCCGATGCCTTCCGACTCAGCAAGTGTCTCCCACATGTCTGCGATGAGATCCTTCAGCTGAGGATAGTCAGGGGTGATGTCTTCAGCCTCCTTGCGAAGCACAGGCTGACCATATATATAAATAGGTAATATCATTTCTTACTTCTTAAATAATCTTCAAGGATGATTGTAGCGGATATTTCATCTACGAGAGCCTTGTCCTGACGTGCCTTCTTCTTCAGACCACCACTGAGCATCGCCTGATGGGCCAACACAGAGGTGAACCGTTCATCGTAATACTCGATAGGCACTTCGGGCACAGCCTTCCGCCAACGGTTGACAAACTGCTGCACACGCTGCAGATTCTCACTCGGTTCACCGTTAGGCTGACGAGGCTCTCCTATCACGATACGTTCCACGGACTCTTTTGCCAGATAAGCCTTCAGCCAGTCGAACAACTCTGATGTAGAAACAGTCGCCAACCCTCCTGCGATAATCTGTAGAGGGTCGGTGACTGCCAGTCCGGTACGTTTCTTGCCGTAATCGATGGATAATATCCTCGCCAAGCCGGAAGAATTATCGTACGTTATAGAGTAACCATGCGTCGGGATAGGTAGCACGCAACTGATCACGGCTGTTCACAGCGTCAGCCTTGCCAGCAAAGGTAGAAGCTACCACACGATACATGTTCTTTTCCTCGTTCTTCACAATCTGAGCGTCATAGCCAGCTTCCTTCAGGCGCTGCTGCAGACCCTCTGCATTTGAAACCAGACCGAATGAACCCACAATCACACTGAAGTCCTTCAGACCAGAGCCATTAACGAGGGTAACACTCTCCTGACGAACAGACACGTTATCGAGATTATCCACTACACGGGTCTCGTTAGCTGGCTTTGCCTCTAGGGGAGCTACTACAGCCACCTCTTCAGAAGCCTGCTGAGTGGCCGCAGTCTCTGGAGCCTGCTGAGGAGCAGCGGTATCATACTGTTTTGCTTTCTCGTATGCCTTCTTATAGGCACTCTCACTTGACTTACAGCTTGTAAAAGCCATAGCTGCGCATAAACCTACGCACAAAATAGTCGTTTTCTTCATTTTGTTATTCAATATTTAAAAGTGACTTAATTCCAATTTGAGTGCGAAATTACAAATTATCAGGGAAAACCGTGCAAAAAAGCAACATAAAGTTTGTTAAATTGAGAAAATCGCAACTTTTTAATAATTTTTTTGGCATATTTTTGCACCGTTATCGAAAAATTGCGTATATTTGCACATGAGAACTTTATTATTCACTTAATATAACTTCAGATTATGAAAAGTTTAGGTTACTTAAGCGCATTCCTTGGCGGTGCTATCGCAGGCGCAGCCCTTGGTATTTTGATGGCTCCTGAAAAGGGAGAGGATACTCGCGTAAAAATCACTGATGCTGTGGAGGATTTCCTGAAGAAGCACAACATCAAGCTCAGCCGCAAGGAAGTGGTTGATCTCGTTGACGACATCGAGGACGCTACAGAGGAGGAATAAACGATGCTCTCAAGCGACAAGAACGTTGAAACCTTTGCCCAACTGATAGAGACGCTTAAGCACTATCTGGGGTTACAGGCAGAATACGTCAAACTTGATGTGATTGACAAGGTGGTGCGCCTGATTACGGCCGCCGCCTTGACAATTGTATTTTGTTTTCTCCTGGTCATTATCGTGCTGTTCGCGTCGTTTGCCTTCGCCTTCTGGCTTGAGAAATATATTGGAATGGGATGGAGTTTTATCCTCGTTGCAGTCCTCCATCTGCTGGCTTTCTTCATGGTTATCCACTTCCGCAAGAGTTGGATTGAGAAGCCCATCGTTCATTTCCTGGCTGAATTGCTCCTCAGTAAATAGTTCTTTAATATCCGTTCCCTATGACATCCGTAAAGAAACTCATAAGAGAATATCGCACGCTAGATGAGATTCGTGAGCGCAAGGACGAACTGCTCGACGAACTCCAGCAGGACAACACTAAGATGTCCACCATGTGGAATCAGGTATTCCTGAAGCGGGAGAACAACACCAAGACCGACTATATTGCCAGCATCGTGAGCAATGGTATTGTGGCTTTCGATGCCATCATACTCATCCGCAAGCTGATGAAGGGTTACGGATTCTTTTTTGGGAATAAGAAGAAAAAACAAAAGAAGAGTTTCCTATAGGATAATTTCCTGACCGTCGTAAGCCAATTGGATATCGGTAGGAAGTTGTTGGTTCACCTTTTCATGAAGACCCACATCGTGGCACATATGTATGAGCAAAGTACGCTTTGCCCCTACCCTTCGCGCAAAGGCGATGGCATCATCCACCAGCTGATGTGAATGATGCGGTTTGATAAAGCGCAAAGCATTCACCACCAGTAACTCCGTACCCTCCAGATAAGGATACTCCGACTCATGGATGGTCTTCATATCCGTGATATAAGTCAGTGGTCCGATACGATAGCCTAAAATAGGCAGCTTACCATGCATCACCTCAAAAGGCATGATGTCCAGATCACCAATACGCAACTGCTGATGCGGGTGAATCTCATGCAGGCCGATGGCAGGCACACCTGGGTAACGGTTCTCCGCAAAACAATAAGGCAGCATCTGCAACATTCCCTCACGGGCCACAGGATCTGCATAGACATTCATTTCACCAAACTGACAATACGGACGGATATCGTCCATACCACCCATGTGATCGTAATGAGAATGAGTAATCAGGATACCGTCAATCTTTCGGAAAGGTTGTGGCAGAATCTGCTGACGGAAATCAGGGCCACAGTCTATCAGCAGCCTGGTGGTATCCGTCTCCACCAAGGCAGAACAGCGCGTACGCTTATCGTGCGGATCTTCACTTCTGCACACCTCACACTGGCAACCTATCACGGGTACGCCACACGAGGTTCCTGTTCCTAAAAACGTCAGCTTCATATAATATTCACCTCCGGATGAATGTCAATACCAAACTTTGCCTGCACGTCGTGCTGTATCTGTTGGCAAAGCGTCACAATCTCATCACCTGTCGCACCACCACAGTTCACAAGCACCAGTGCCTGTTTATCGTGAACACCGGCACGTCCCAGTCTTTTACCTTTCCAACCACACTGGTCTATCATCCAGCCTGCAGGTATTTTCACGTGTTCGGCATCAATCTCATAATGAGGCATCTGCTCATACTGCGCTGCCAACGACTCATATTTCTCACGACTCACGATGGGATTCATAAAGAAACTACCTGCATTACCCATCACCTTCGGATCAGGCAGTTTGGCATTACGGATATCAATAATGATATCACGCAACTGCTGGGCTGTAGGTTCATGCATGCCTTTCTTCTCTAGTTCTGCACGGATATTACCGTAGTCGAGATGCGGCGTGAAGGTCTTCGACAGCCGATAGGTCACCTTACAAATCAGGAATCTGTTTTTCCAATCTTGCTTGAAACGACTCTGGCGATAGCCATATTCACACGCCGCATTGTCCCATATACAAGACTTACCCGTTGCAATCTCTATGCCCCAGACAGTCTCAATCAGATCTTTTGCCTCTACGCCATAGGCACCGATATTCTGTACGGCACTGGCACCCACATCGCCTGGAATCAGCGACAGGTTCTCCATACCGTAATAGCCTTTCTCAATACTGATCGCCACGATGTCGTCCCATACCTCTCCACTGCCACAGGTCATACGACAGTCGTTTTCAAAGCTGTAGCCCTTGATACCTGAGCGCACCACGATACCATCAAAGTCTTTCGTCAGTAAGAGGTTGCTGCCGCCACCTATTATTATATAAGGTGTAGCCGACTCACGCAGGATCCGAGCCACTTCCACAGCTTCCTGTTCGTTTTCAAATTCCAGGAAACGACTGCATTTGGCATCGATACCAAATGTGTTATGCGCTTTCAGACTATAATCTTTCAGATCCTTCATTTACGTTGCCATTTTCATGAGCAGCCATCGCGTGCCATACTTCTTGAAACGCAGTTCCATCTCCAATCCGTTCGCAACACCTCGCATCAGGAAGATCATCTCGTTCTCTGCCGGCTTCGGTTTACCATACACGATGTTATAGAGCACCTTTGAAGGCAGTGCCGGTGCAAAAGCGCCCCAGGTATCTGGCGTAATCACACCCTCCATCATCGTAAAGTCATCATCAGGATCAGGACTGATAAAGGTCACCGTCTTGTTGAGGTGTGCCACCTGATAGGCTGAATCCGTCACAAAACGCTGATAGAACTCAAGGAATGAGGCATTGGGATTCTCCGAGATGGGTGTCACCACCACCTCTTTCATCATCCAGGCGCCCTTGATACGTACAAAATAATAGCTGGTCACCCGTTTTTTCTTCAACTGGATCTTCTCTACGATGGCTTCACTGACGGCAGTATCCTTCTGGTGAGTCATCTGCTCATCATTGTCGAACAAAAGTGTATAATAGCCCTGACGCATAAAGAAATGTTCCATCTTCCACTCATTCTTCTCCGTCAATGAGACTTTATCGCCCTCTCTGGTACGGAGCGGAAAGACCACACGTTCTTTCTGCAACTTCTTGTTGGCCACGAAATTAAAAATGAAATCGTCGAACATGGCATCAGCAGCCCGAGGCATGGGCGTCTCGGCTATCAGCATCTCCATGCTGTCAACCTCAGTTGTGTCTATAGAGTCAGCAACAGAATCTGCTGGCACCTCATCCATCTGACCTGATTTCTTCCCGGTACAGGAGAACATCAGCAGTACAACGGCGAAAAACGCTATAAAACACCTTTTCATCTACACTACGTAGTAAGCAAATTAACTTTTGTCCTCTCAAATTTCGGCAAAGGTACAAAGAAATTTTAATATAAAGGATAAGTACCTTTGCACGCGAAATTGCAATTTTAACGGTTTTATGATACTTGATAAGATAGACGAACTCCTGAAGGAAGTTCAAAATTTGAGCGCGAAAAACGCAGAGGAAGTAGAGCAGCTCCGACTGAAATATCTCAGCAAGAAAGGTGAGATCACAGCCCTGATGAACGACTTCCGTAATGTGGCTGCCGACCAGAAGAAGACTGTCGGCATGAAGATTAACGAACTGAAGACACTCGCTACAGAGCGTATCAATCAGCTCCGTGAGGAGTGCGACACGCAGGAGAGTGGCGAAGAGGCTATCGACCTGACACGTACCCCCTACCCTGTAGAGCTTGGCACGCGTCATCCCCTGAGCATTGTCACCAACGAGATCATAGATATTTTCTCACGCATGGGCTTCGTACTGGCTGACGGTCCAGAGGTGGAGGATGATAACCACATCTTCACCAAGATGAACTTCGCCGCAGACCATCCTGCCCGCGACATGCAGGACACTTTCTTCGTATCTCAGCATCCCAATGATGTCACGAAGAACATCCTGTTGCGTTCACACACCTCCAGTGTACAGGCTCGTGTGATGGAGCAGATGCATACCGAAGACGGCAAACTCACTAGTCCCATCCGCGTCATCTGCCCGGGTCGTGTGTATCGTAACGAGGCCATCACGGCTCGTGCCCACTGTTTCTTCCACCAGGTAGAGGGTCTTTACATCGACAAGAACGTGAGCTTTACCGACTTAAAACAGGTACTGCTGTCATTCGCCCGTGAGATGTTCGGTCCCGACACGAAGATCCGTCTGCGTCCCAGCTACTTCCCCTTCACAGAGCCCAGTGCTGAGATGGATATCTCTTGCTTCATCTGTGGTGGCGAGGGCTGCGGCTTCTGTAAGCACACCGGTTGGGTGGAGATCCTCGGCTGCGGTATGGTTGATCCTAACGTGCTGGAGCTCTGCGGCATCGACTCCAAGGAGTACAGCGGTTATGCCTTCGGTATGGGTGTGGAGCGTATCACCAACCTCAAATACCGTGTCTCTGACCTCCGTATGTTCTCAGAGAACGACACCCGTTTCCTCGAAGAGTTCGAAGCAGCCAACTAATAGCGGCTATCCCCATAAAGAAAGGACTTTGGAGTACATCAACCAAAGTCCTTTTTCTTTTCTATCGGTAATCATAATCCAGCTTCAAGGAGACGAATCCCTGTGGCCATTTCTCTTTGTCAATATAGAGTTTCGCCTTGCCGTGAGAGAGCAGGAAGAGGTCGGGTTTTACCTCCTTGAACTCATACTGCATGTCATTCTGACCTTCATGATAACTCATACGCGAGATCTGCCAACACCCGTCGGCGATATGCACCCTCACATTATCCAGCTTCACGATGTAGAACGTCCTCTTGCCAGAAGTATAGCTGCCCACGTATCTGAAGTCCACATCATCCCTTTTCTTCTTGCGCATCTTCTGCAAGTCCTTCGCCTTGTCACGCACCATTTTGTAGAACTTGTCATACATGTTCGTACTCAGCATCCAGTCATGTTTCAGAAATGAGGCAATCTGCTTATCAGTCAGCTTCTGCTTCATCTCCACCATCCGCGCCTTCGAAGTCGTCATCTTCCCATCCTGGAACACCACATCCTCAGCCACCGTAATGCCGAAGTGCTTATGCTCCCTGAGAGCCGACACGATGGGACCATAGCCAGCCAGACGAGCCGCAAAAGTGATCGTCCGCCGGTGCGGAAACTTATTCAAGTCCATATCCTTCTCCACCTGGCAGGTCACCGTGTATCTCAGCGACTTTGTGCGGTCCTTCAGCGGTTTGGCATGAGCCAGCACCTGTTTCAGCAGATACTCCTCAAAGGTCATGCCATCCGCCAGCACCACCACCTCAGTCAGATTCAGCGAATGCGCAATATCCTCATCGTCCTGAGCCCGAGCACCCAGAGCGATGAACATCGTCAACAATATAATTGTAAGCAACCTCTTACGCCTGATTATGCAATCCATCATCATACGGCTGCAAACTTACATATAATTTTTGAATTATACAAATATACAGCTTTTTTAATCCCTATCTTTGCAGCGTCAAATGAAAGCTACCACTAATTCCCTTGGCAGAGAGATCTTCTTTGCCTCGCCCCTTCTGCCATCAATATAGTAATCTTAATCGATACAAAACAAGTTGTTTTGCTTTTTAAGATGATATCTTCTTCATCTTAAATGCTAATCCTTTACCATGCTCGCCCTCCCTTTGCAGCATGGGGATAATGAGAGGGGTGGTAAATATCCTGAGTGAATTTATTCTTTTGCTGTTACAACTGTTACGATGTAGGCACTAATGAGTACCAATGCGCCTGCTACGGGTTTATCCCACGTCAGGACATCCTGGCCCAGCATGATGGCTACAAATGAAGCGATGACGGGTTGGAGATTGGTGTAGATAGAGACCGTGGTGGCTTGGAGGTATTTCATCGCAAAGGGGATGAGGAAATAGCCTAAGGCTGTGGCACCAATAACGATGAAAGCCATCTCGGCTACCCCATCCCACCCCCACGACGGGGTGTAAAGGGCGTTGGCCGAGAGTTCTGGTAATGCTATCGGAACGGTGACGATGGCGGAGATCAGGAATACATACTTCATCTGAGTTACTGGCGAATACTTCGAGGCCACATTGCGGGTGATAATCAGATAGATAGCCCAAGTAAGTACACTCAGAATGGCGAGGCCGATGCCTATCAGATCGTTCTTGCCAGAGCCAAGCGACTGACTCATCAGTACCATTAGGACTGCACCGGCAATACCCAGCAATACTCCCAGTGACTTCATGGGGGTGATCTTCTCGCCAATCGTCAGGGCGGCACAGAGCATCACCGCCACAGGGGTGAGCGTTGCGATGAGCGAGAAATAGACTGGACTGGTATAATCGAGCGACCAGGCGGTGAGGGTTTGCGAGATAACAAAGCCTAACAATCCGCCAAGCAGTATGGTGATCAGGTCTTTACGTTCAACATGTTCTTTGGGCATAAAGGCGGCAATAAGCCAAAACAAGATGCAGGCTCCCAGTGAGCGTGATGCCATATAACCCATAGGTGTGACCCACTCGTCGAGCAGCAGTTTGGTTACTGGTACGCCAAGTCCGAAGATGGTGTTGGCAAAGAAAATGGCGCTATGCGCCTGGAGTTTTTTGTTCATATAGCGTGATTCTTTCTTTGATTGACATTTTGGCGAACTTGCGCCATTCGTTGGCTTCGCCTTTGGCAAGGTAATCGAGGTTGTGCATGTGGCGATAGGCTTCCATCTCGAAGGGGTTGAGCAGATAGGCGCCGTGTTTCAGTTTGCGGTTGGCTGGCAGTGCCCGCAGCCAATACCATAGATATAACAGGTAGAAGCGCAGCCACGAGTCGCCACAGGTCTGAGCCTGTCGCAGATGGATCATTTCATGGTTCTTCAGCGCATTGAAGCCCATGTTGAATTCATCAGCCAACGTCTGTGTCGGTGTGAGGATCGTACCGAAGAAGGTAAGTCCCTCAAAACCCTTGCGTAGCCAGAAGGAATTCACCACTGCAGGCATATCCGCCACCCGGCTCGGGCGGACGGCACGCCACATCATCGGTATGATCTGAAACATCTTCCACATAATGACTGCAAAATTACGAATTATTTCAGACTTTTATGTTCTTATGTCAAAAAAATAAAGTATCTTTGCACAAAATTGATGAAACAATGGACGAGATACAACGCATCAAGCAGCTCCGCCAAGAGCTTCACGAACATAATTACCGCTATTATGTACTGAACCAGCCCACCATCGGCGATCAGGACTTCGACTTCCTCATGCATGAGTTGCAGAATCTGGAGGCAAAGCATCCCGAGATGGCGGATCCCAACTCCCCTACCCAGCGCGTGGGCAGTGATCTGAATGCGGAGTTCACACAGGTGACCCATAAATACCCCATGCTGTCATTAGCCAACACCTATAACGAACAGGATGTGGCCGACTGGTATGAGAGTGTGAAGAAGGGGCTGGCTGGCGAGGATTTCGAGGTGTGCTGCGAGATGAAATACGACGGACTCTCGATCTCACTGACGTATGTTGACGGACAACTGACACAGGCTGTGACACGAGGCGACGGTGTGCATGGCGACGATGTGACGGCGAATGTAAAAACCATCCGCAGCATCCCCTTGGTACTGGCAGCCCCTGCACCAGCCGATGATCTCTTTGCCACCCCCTCCTACCCGCGTGAATTCGAGATCCGTGGTGAGATCTTGATGCCTTGGGCCGTCTTCGAGAAACTGAACAAAGAACGTGAGGAAGCTGAAGAACCCCTCTTCGCCAATCCCCGCAATGCGGCCAGCGGCACCCTGAAAAGTCAGAAATCGAGTCTGGTGGCCTCGCGTCAGCTCGATGCTTACCTCTATTATCTCTTAGGTGAGGAACTGCCTGCCGACGGCCATTTCGAGAACCTGGAGATTGCCCGTTCGTGGGGCTTTAAGATCTCTGAGGGCATGAAGAAGGTGAAGACCTTGCAACAGATCTACGACTTTATCAACTACTGGGACACGGAACGCAAGAACCTGCCTGTGGCTACCGACGGTATCGTACTGAAAGTAAACTCCCTGCGCCAGCAGCGGGCCTTAGGCTTCACGGCGAAGAGTCCGCGTTGGGCCATCGCCTATAAATTCAAGGCAGAGCGCGCCTGTACCCGTCTGAACGAGGTTACCTATCAGGTGGGACGTACAGGAGCCGTTACCCCTGTAGCCAACATGGATCCCGTACAATTGGCTGGCACCACGGTAAAACGTGCCACCCTGAACAACGAAGACTTCATCCGCTCCTTCGACCTGCATATCGGCGATTACGTGTATGTGGAGAAAGGTGGCGAGATCATCCCGAAGATTGTGGGGGTGGATATCGATCAGCGCCCCATCATCGCACAGCCTGTACAGTTCATCAAGCGCTGTCCGGAATGCGGCACACCACTCGTACGCTATGAAGGCGAGGCAGCCTGGTACTGTCCGAACGATACAGGCTGTCCGCCACAGATCAAAGGACGCATCGAGCACTTCATTGCACGTAAGGCGATGAACATCGATTCCTTAGGGCCTGAGACCATCGACGATTACTACCGTCAGGGACTGATCAGGAATGTGGCAGACCTCTACGAGATCGACGTACAGCAGATCAATGGCGACGGCTCCCGCACCAAGTCGGCCCAGCGCATCGTCAACGGTATCCAGAAATCCAAGGAGGTGCCCTTCGAACGTGTGGTCTTCGCTTTAGGCATCCGTTTCGTAGGCGAGACTTCCGCCCGACTGTTAGCCCGTCACTTCAAAAACATCGATGCCCTGATGAATGCAGGTCTTGAGGAACTGCAGGAGATAGAAGGTATCGGTGAGGTGATGGCGAAAAGCATCATCACCTACTTTCACGATGAGAAGAATCTGGAGATTGTGAATCGTCTGCGCGCTTACGGCTTGCAGATGGAACTCGCAGAAGCGCAGACGCCCACTAGCGACATCCTTGCAGGTCAGAGCATCGTCATCAGTGGTGTCTTTACCCATCACAGCCGTGATGAGTATAAAGCCATCATCGAACAAAACGGCGGCAAGAATGTGGGTAGCATCTCGAATAAGACCTCATTCATCCTCGCAGGCGAGAACATGGGGCCCTCGAAACTTCAGAAAGCCGAAAAGCTCGGCATCAAGATCATGTCCGAAGACGAATTTCTTTCAATGCTTAATCTTTAATGTTCATTCGTCCCAGTAACTGATCACGCGCGACTGATTCACGGCAATAATCTGTGTACGTTGGTCCTTCTCCCAATAGGTGAGCTGTGCCTTATTCTGCGTCCAGTTACCGTTATCATCACGCTCTGACAGGTCGTTCTTCATAGTGTATGAGATCACACATTCATTATCCTTATTGAAGGCCTTATAACTCTGTTGGGTAATCTCAAAATCCGTATTATAGCGATAGTCTGTAACCGAACGGATACCCGTTGCCGGATTCACAAGCGTACGTTTCACCAGACAGTCGTCGGAGTCATACTCAAACGTCAGCAGACTCTTCCCCCCATCTGCCTCCATCATCGAGGCACTCACCAGATAGCCGTGGTTGTTATATTTCCGATCCACCATATCTGCCGCATCCAGGCGACCCGTCATATCGAAATGCAGGATCTCCTCTTCCATCACGGGATTCTGGGTAATCACCTCCTGCACCTGACCTTTCAGCCCCAGATGCGTCGCATCCTTATAATACGGCGATGAGTTCAGATAAAAATAGCGGATATGTCTGGTACCCTGACCGTCTGTCAGCTGCGACTGCTGGATATAGCCATAGTCGTTCAGGAGATACAGCGAACCGTCGCCCTTGGCACTGAAATTACCCCACTCCCGTTGCAGCTTACCGATTAGGTACTTGCGGTTGCGGTCGAAGAGCTCGAAGGTGCGATAAGGCCCACAGGTCACCGTCACATCCGTCAACAGCTTCGTCTTCTCATCCACACAGACCATCAGGTTCGATTTGATGCCGTAGAAGTCGCCTGCGAAATAATAGGTGTCAGGTTCCTGATCCTCAGGATGCTGCTGCACGAAGCCCACCTCCTCCAAAGCGGGGATAAACACGGAGTCAGGCCCCTCCAAAGGCACCTTCATCAACGAGATACACTTGGCATCAGTGTCCACCTCCTGCTGTGCAAAGAGATGCACCGAGGTCAACAGCATCGAAGCGAGCAACAATCCTATTTTTCTCATTCTCATGCAAAAGTACACAGATTCCTCGAAAACGCCAAATAATCCACGATTTTTTACAATTAATTTGGTTTTTCACTCACTTATTCGTATCTTTGAGCTTCGCTCGAAGATACTCACGCTCGAAAAATCTCAAATAACATTTGGATTTTTACTCACTTATTCGTATCTTTGCAGCCATGAAAAAAGGACTGGTACTCGAAGGCGGCGCTATGCGCGGACTTTTCACGGCAGGCATCATCGACGTGATGATGGAGGCTGGTGTAAAGCCCGACGGACTGATTGGTGTCTCTGCAGGAGCTGCCTTTGGCTGTAACTACAAGTCGCGCCAGCCAGGACGTGCCATCCGTTACAACACCCGTTTTGCCAAAGATCCCCGTTACAGTGGTCTGCGCTCGCTTATCAAGAGTGGAGATTATTTCAACGCCGAGTTCGGCTACCATATCGTGCCTAAGCAGTACGACATCTTTGATGTGGAAGCCTTCGAGCAGAATCCCATGGCGTTTATCGTGGTCTGTACCGATGTGCTCACGGGCGAAGCCGTTTACCACAAGATGGAGCGTGTGGACTTTGATGAACTGGAATGGCTACGCGCCTCTGCCTCTATGCCGCTGGCATCTAAGGTAGTAGAAGTCGGAGGCAGGAAACTGCTCGACGGTGGAGTGGCTGACTCCATCCCCCTTGAATATTTCGAGTCGATTGGCTATGAGCGTAATGTGGTGATCCTCACCCAGCCTGCAGGGTTCGTGAAGGAGCCCAACAAGCTGATGCCGCTGATGAAGATCGGTCTGAGGAAATATCCCAACATGATTGAGGCCATGGCGACACGCCATCTGATGTATAACCGCGAATTAGAATATGTACGCGAAGCAGAGCGTGAAGGGCGCTGTCTGGTGATCCGTCCCGACGGGAAAATTCCCATCGGTCACATCAGTCACGATCCGGAAGAGATGCGTCGTGTCTATGACATCGGCCGCAAGATGGGTGAACGCTATATTGACAGAATCAAAGCATTTTACGAATGAGAATAGACATCATAACCGTATTGCCCGAGATGCTCGAAGGCTTCGTCCACGAGTCGATCCTTGCACGGGCTGAGAAAAAAGGACTGGCAGAGATCCGCTTGCATAACCTGCGCGACTACACCCTCGACAAATGGCGCCGTGTGGACGACTATCCCTATGGCGGCAGTGCAGGTATGGTGATGCAGTGTGAACCCATCGACCGCTGCATCTCTGCCCTGAAGGCCGAGCGCGACTACGACGAGGTGATCTTCACCTCGCCCGATGGTGAGCGCTTCGATCAGCATATCGCCAACGAGCTCTCGCTGAAAGGCAACCTCATCATCCTGGCAGGCCATTACAAAGGGATCGACCAGCGCATCCGCGATCATCTCATCACCCGCGAGATCTCCATCGGCGACTTCGTGCTGACAGGCGGCGAACTCGTGGCAGCCATGATTGCCGATGCCGTCGTACGCGTGGTGCCCGGTGTCATCGGCGATGAGCAGAGTGCCCTCTCCGACTGTTTCCAGGACGACATTCTCGCCGCCCCCATCTACACCCGTCCAGCCGACTACAAAGGTTGGAAGGTGCCAGAGATCCTGCTCAGTGGCAATGAAGCCAAGATCCGCGAATGGGAACTGGATCAGGCGATGGAGCGCACCCGCCGCCTCCGTCCCGACCTGCTCGACAAAGATTAAACCGTCTTCACCAAGCTGCTGCTCCAAGCCTCCTTGTCACCAGCCCATATCTTCACGCTGCGCTTCACCATCGCCTACCTCCTGCTGCTCCTCAACCCCACGAAATTCCATTCTGACAGTTGGAAAGACGAACTGCTGATGGTGGCTCTCGGTCTGACAGGCGGCTCGCTCTACTTCCTCGCCGAGAATGCCGCCATGCTCTACACCACTGCCACCAACACCTCCCTTATCGTCTGCTCCTGTCCGCTCTTTGCCATGCTGCTCATGAAGCTGGTCTATCGGCAGTCAGAGCCCATCACCCGTCTTCAGGCCATAGGCTCCATGGTGGCGTTTTTAGGCATGGTAGTCGTCGTACTCAATGGCCATTTCGTTCTCCACCTCTCTCCCTTAGGCGACATGCTCGCCTTCGTGGCCTGTATCTGTTGGGCTTTCTATTCCTTGCTGATGAAGACCGCCTTGAAACGTTACAGCACGCTCTTCATCACGCGAAAAGTGTTTTTCTATGGTCTCCTTACGATGATACCTTATTATATATGGCGACCTGAGTTCCCATCCCTCGATGTCCTTCTCAGCGCCCCCGTCTTCTGGAACCTGATGTTCCTCAGCGTCGTCGCCTCCATGATCTGCTACCTCGCCTGGAACTTTGTCATCAAGCATCTCGGCATCGTCGTCGCCACCAACTGGGTCTATTTCAACCCCATCACCACCATTCTATTTGCCTGGTGGCTGCTCAGCGAAGAGATCACCGTCTGGTTCCTCATGGGTTCGGCTCTCATCCTCACCGGTATGTACATGAGCGACCATTACGCTATAAAAAAACCTGAAGGTTAGCGAACCTCCAGGTTATCGTGTTTTGCCATCCATGCACTGAACACTGATCCTGCTACGAGCAATGCGCCCATTTCCATCAAAGTAATCATAATCTTTAATCTCCTTAATCTTTAAAATGTTCTTAAATCCTTTATTTTGACGGTGCAAAATTACCACTATTTTGCATATCCCGCAAATAATTATGCAGAATTGTGTGCGATAACAGTCCTATTTTGACTCAGGTCAATTACAAAAGAAAACACCCATACTGGGACACGCTGTGAGTCTCCTTTTTTGGCACACCCAGTTCCAAGTAAATCATTACCTATACTTATACGCCAATTCCATGGAGATATAGCCATTGGGCCATTTCTTGCGATCGACATAGAGTTTGGCATTACTATGGGAGAGGAGGAACAAGTCGGGTTTTACTTCACTGAATTCCAAATGAACCTTGTTTTGACCCTCTATATAGTCCATCATCTTGATCTGCCAACAGCCATCGACAATGTGTACCTGCAGATTGTCGATACTCACCTTGAAGATGGTCCTTCCTCCCGAGGTGTAACTGCCCAGGTATCTCATGTCGGTTTCCCGGTTCTTGCGGTATTGCTTTTTGAGTTCCTTGGCTTTTTCACGTACCTTCTCATAGAGGATGTCTTCTGCTGCGGTGATGCCAAACTCCTTGTGTTCCATCAGGGCCTTCACAATCTATCCATAGCCCGCGAGTTTGGCGGCAAAGGTTATCGTACGGCGATGGGGGGGGCTGGGCATGATCCAGCACTTGTTTGATCAGATATTCCTCGAACGTCTGACCGTCGGCCAGTATCACCACCTCCTTCAGGTTCAGCGAAGCCACGATGTCATGATCCTCTTGAGCACTGATGCCTAAGGGCACCAGGGCTACCAAGCAAAAAAAGAGGATCAGTTGTTTCATTTATTGGCGAAGCGCTCGGCTTGCTGGCGGATGAGCTCGGCATCGTTGAAGTAGTCGATGCGCATGGCCTTGCGAACCTCGTCCATCGTCTGGGCACCCACCTCGCGGGCCTGTTCGGTACCCTTCTTCAGGATGTTGTAGATCTCAGGGATGTCCTTCTCGAACTCGGCACGACGCTGGCGCATGGGCTCCAGGAACTTATTCAGCACCTGATTGAGGAACTTCTTGCACTTCATATCGCCCAGACCGCCACGACGGTAGTGATCCTTCAGCTCGTCGAGGTTCTGATACTCTGGCCAGAACGCCTTGAAGTCCTCATCGCAAGAGAAAGCATCAAGATAGGTGAATACGGCGTTACCCTCCACATGACCGGGATCGTTGAGGTTGACATGCTCGGGATCGGTGTACATCGAACGTACCTTCTGCCATACATCGTCGGCGGTGTCGGAGAGATAGATGCAGTTGCCGAGTGACTTCGACATCTTCTCCTTACCATCGGTGCCAGGCAGGCGACGGGCGGTGAGGTTCTCGGGCAACAGGATATTCGGCTCCACGAGTACGGGGGCATACACCTGGTTGAAACGGCGTACGAGTTCACGGCAGACCTCGAGCATCGGCTCCTGATCCTCACCAGCAGGAACGGTAGTAGCCTTGAAGAGCGTGATGTCGGCAGCCTGAGACACAGGGTAGCAGAAGAAACCGAGAGGGATGCTCTCGCCCTCGAAGCCACGCATCTTCACTTCGGTCTTCACCGTGGGATTACGCTGCACACGGCTCACCGAGACGAGGTTCATCAGATAGGTGGTGAGCTCGGCGAGTTCAGGAATCTGACTCTGAATGAAGAGCACGCATTTCTCCGGATCGAGACCTGCAGCCAGATAGTCGAGGGCTACCTCGATGATGTTCTGACGGATCTTCTCAGGATTATCGGCATTATCGGTGAGGGCCTGCACATCGGCCATGAACACGAACATACGGTCGAAATCGCCCTGATTCTGCAACTCGACACGACGGCGCAGGGAGCCTACATAGTGTCCGAGATGGAGTTTACCGGTGGGGCGGTCACCAGTCAAAATTACTTTTCCCATTGTATTTTTATGTCTATGATTTCATTTTGGCTGCAAAGATAGTGCAAATTGAGCGAAAAACCAAATTTATTTGAGTTTTTCCGAAATGCAGCCTATCTTCGACCTTTGCAAAAGGTTAAAGATTCTATTTTTTCTGAGACAGAAGAACATCTGCACAGAATTTTATAATCCGCAAAACGAAATGTTCGCGCGTTTTCAAACGAAGCGTTCAATCCAGCAAAACGAAATGTCCTCTCAGTTGCCGCGAAAATCTCTCTTTTCAAGTTTAACATAAAGCCCCGAAACTTTAACGGTTCCGGGGCTTCTTTTTGGCGGATTTTTCGTAACTTTGCAGAGTAAAATTAGGGCTTATGTGCGCTTATCGAAGGTGGCATATTGCTCTACTTGTGGCACTCTGCGTTGAAAGCCGTTTGCAATGCTATTTAAACAGCGTTCCAACGTTCTTAGCATGGCAGGTAATATGTGCTGCTCGTAGAAATCTCGCGGGCGCAGGTCGTAGTCTATCTTCACTATCTCCTGCTCGCAGATGTCGCCTGTGTCGTAGCCATTATCAGCCCAGAACCATGTAGCAGCCGTTATCGGCTCATGTCTCTTGTATGCCCATTTGATGGATGAGGCTCCGCGCCCGTATGGCAACGGCGAGGGGTGGAATATGAGCGTACCAAAAAGCGGCTCCCTCAGTTCGTCTTCAGGAACTTTCTCTGTCAGCAACGGTGCAACGGCCAAATGGTAGTCGTGGTTGCCCTCGCTGCACAACTGGTGGCCGTGCTCCAGTATCAGTGAACGTGCGGCCTGATATGCAGCCGTGTCCCTATTTCCCAAAATTCTGATAACCATTTTCACCAATATATTTAAATGCCTGTACTGCCCGGAAATGGCCACCGTAGCCGATGGCTGCCGCATCCTTTTTTCCCTTACGCTCAGCGGAACGCTTCATGGACGCTGCACTGCGCCCTTTGTTATCACCATAGAGGTGTGCGCCCGTCTGGATCCATTTCTTAGAGTGCCTGAGTGCTCCGCATAACTGAGGGTGTGATGTATGGAAGAACACGGGCAATTTATAGCCACAGCGGCCCCTGCCCTGTAGGTGGTACTCACAGACCGCATTCAGGAACCGTGTGCCGACGCCAATACCCTGCCACTCCGGCATAACAACCAGGCGTGTGGCCCTGTAAGCGTTTGCAGTGAAAAGTGGAGCCACGCACAGGTGACACACCGGCTCGCCGTCAATAAAGCCCACAAAGCACTCAGCGGCTACGGGCATAGCCAGATCTAAATAGTAATGCTGCTTAAACAGTCTTGGGAACACAGTTCCCCTGACCTTATAAATTTGAAGTTCGAGCTTCGGACGCTGCCGAAGACAGTCACGCTCGTAAAAGCGTGCCTCCGCAGTGTCATAGACCCAGTCGGGCTGTAGCCATTCAATAATGTCGTAGTGGCAGGAAAGCAGCACTATCTGCCCCTTTCCACGTCGCCATGTCTTAGCGAATGCAGCTGCTCCTACTTTGGCAATCTGGCGGTCTATAACAGAGGTGAACTCATCCACGACTGCATGTTCTGGACGCTCACAGGCCAAACGTGCCAGCCCTGCCCTGAACTTCTCGCCGTTGCTGAGCACGTTGAACGGACGCAGCCACGCGGGAACGTCGCCAAGCCCTACGGCTGACAGCATACCCGTGACGATATTGAAGTCGCCCTCAGGATCGATGCAGTCCACGATGGGCTTATTACTATCCCATCCTGAATAAAGGTCATAAATCGGCTCATCCTCAAAAATGCGGTTCCCGATGCTCGTTTTACCGCTACCAGACGGGCCGACAATGAGGCCGATTTGCCACTCCTTGCCCTCGATGGGCAGTTCTACGGTCTTTTCCCAATCACAGCCCTTTTCAGCGTTGAAAAGGCTCTTAACACGTGCAGCGCGATAGCTGTTGAAGTCGCTGCAATGATGACTCACTTCTATCTTCATACGTTTACGACTTTAAGGGTTAGACCTTCACTGTGAAGACGGTCATAGACTGCCTTCTGCTCTTTTTCATCGGTGCAGATAACTATCACACCGAATTGTGGTTTATAGGTGTACTTTCCCATGACTTGATATTTTTGATAACCAGTGCAAAGGTAGTCAGGGAAAGCGACAATAAAGAAGGAAAAAGGACAATCACACTGCACCGCTCGTGCAGTCGGTTTCCAGATGCTTAATGATACTGTAGATTTTCCGTTCGCTGACGCTATACCTTTCGGACAGTACCGACACGATATAGGTCACCTTATCGCCCCCCTTGCGCATTTGCACGTAGTCGCGATAAAGTTCCAGATATCGGCAGTCATCGGGTTTAAAACCCACTGAAATAAGCCTTTTTAACAGCTCCCGATTAAAATTTAGTATCTCAAACAGTGTCATTTCAAAAAATAATTGTACCTTTGCACCATCTCACCTACTTAGTGGCATAAAAATAGCGTACCGACGCGACGAAGGGCATACGCCCCTGGCCTTGCGTTGGTACGCTATTAGTGTTAAAAGTAGGTGAGATGACTATTAACATGGGCCGGGGGCTTTTTCTATCCCCCGAAGGACTTATTACGAGAGCCAGCGGCCTACATACTCCTTGGCTACGGCACGGACACTGTTAAAGTCCGTCCACTCCTGCTCGTACTTAGCCAGTTCCTCTTCGTCGGCAATCTCGTTACCAATCACCTGAAGGCGATGCGTCTTGATGGCATCTTCTTCAGACTGTGTGTACTGGCAGCGGATTACACCGTTGATGAGCGAGTCGCGGTCTGCCTCGCTGGTCTCAAGCAGAGTGCCACCGTCGGCCATCGGGCCTTCATAGGCATAGCCGGTCGTGGGTTCTGGCGTTGGCTGTCCGTCCATTACTTCCGGCACGTAGTCCGGGATAATCTCTTCGTTCAGGTATGCGATAAAGTGCTTATCGTCATACTTCTCAAAGCTCTTGCGCTTCGTGTAGATTACTCTGTTCATTGTTCAAGTGAATTTTAGGAATTTCTTACCTTGTTTGTTCGTGAATTCTGTTATTACCGTAGGACAGGGCAGATCCTCTTTCGAGAAATCGTTTCCTGCCTGGTCAAGCAGTACCGAGCTGCCGGTGTAAGAATACCATTCCGCGTCGCGTCCTGTGCGCTGTCCTGTCTTCTTATCAACCTCCGGCTCAAACTCGTAGGTTTCAACTTCCTCGCCGTCTGTGCCAATCTGTGTGACCGTCCTGACAATCCGCTTATAACGGATGGCGAGTCGTTTCTTCGGGCGTGTCTGCTGCTCGCTTTTCATCCCCCCGTTGCCGTCGGGAACCTGAACGATAACTGTTTCCTTCTCGATGGTGCTGTCATCCTCGATGAAGTCCACAAGCAGAATTTTGTAGGGCGTTTCGTCCTGCCCGTCTTTACATACGATCTCAGAAAATGTTCTCTTCTGGTCGTAGCGCATCCCCTTGAAGGGAATGTTCACTTTGCGGTTCTTAATAACCGTCCCAAGTCTTTTCTCCATGTTAATATCCAATTTACGTAATAAGTTATTGCAATTAGCGTGAATGGCAAAACCGATACGGCTTGCACATTTCAATCGTATTTCTTCAGGGCTGAGACCCTTCTTTTTCAGAGCCGCCACCTGACGGCATAGCTCCTGTTTGTTGCGTTTCCTTAGCTTTCTGTGGTCATGGAAAGATACATAACCACAAACGTCGATGCCACCGTCATAGACAGGGCGAACGTTCCAGTCTCTATTGATAACGGCATAGTAGTCGCGAGTAAGCACCATTATCTGCATTTCCACGATAAGGTGCAGGAAGGTTTTATCTTCGTGTTCCGTTACCATGTTATCAGCAAAACGCTGGTAGTTATCTTTCAGACCCTTTGCCACAAATCGGTCGAACTTCTCATTGAGATAGGCCACACCTTTTGCAAGTTCTGCGGCCTGCTGCTCAGTCCTACAGGTCAGGAGGCAGTCGGTCACATAGCGACTACGCCAATAGGCCATCTTCTCAGGATCCTTGTCGATGTCAAACACCCGGATAACCTGATGGTCGAATTTTGCAAGCACGAAGTTGGCCAGTATCTGAGAAATCTTAACGCCCAATGGCAAGCCCTGATAGTAGCTGTCTATAAACTCATCAAGGAAGGCCAAAAGCTTCGGATCCTTTATTTTCTCCCTTATCCTCTCCTTAACGATATCGTGAGGAAGGCGAGGGAAGAAATGGTGAATGTCAATCTGAACGTAGTAATATGTACCCCTGTAGTCGCCAAGATCTTTCCTCAGGAGGTTTACGAAATCATGAGTTCCACGTCCTTTTACACATGAGCAGCTCTTTCGGATATAGGTGCTACACAGGAAGTTCTCTATCTGTAGCAGTGGAGCCCACTGCATTACATGGTCGATGACCGGGAGTTTGCTAATAGTCCTGGTTTTATGCTCATGAATAATTTCGTCGGAATAATCTGATGTTTTCCAAGTTCCTGAAGCGTAGGCTTCCAGTAGCGTGTTAAGGTTGTTTTCAAGGTCGGCTTCGAACTTGCGGACGGCAGCTCTTCTATGCTTACCGTCCGCAAAGCCTTCGAAAGCCAGTTCAAAGTTAGGCTTTGTCTCGATACGAGGTGAAATAAAGCCTCTTCGTTTCATTTCGGTGTCTGTACAGTGTCATTTAACAGTGTCTTGGTCTGCTTTTTTTCTGACTTCGTTGCCTTCGGCCTGACTTGCGTCAGTCTACCAGCACTACCCGCCTTTAGTTTATTTTTCGCCGTGGGGCGAGGCCCCGCGCCTCATACCAGTGTAAAGTTGAGAGGCGACCCGATGTTCGCATTGGAGTTCGAGACACCATTGTTCACATTGACGTTCGAAGACCCCGCATTGGAACCATTGTTCGCATTACCACCGCGAAGAACCAGACGGAAGCCAGAAACAACGAGTCAGAGGCACGGCAACCTTTATTCGGGGTGCAAAGGTACACAATTTTTCCGACTTTCTGACACAATCAGATAAAAACATGAAAAAAAGTCAAAGAACGCTATATAAAAAAACCGCTTCGCGGTTGTTATGAGGGGGTGGCCTGACGGCCACGGGTTCTATTGGTTCCCGATGACCGCCTTTGGCCACTGATGGCCCCATTAGGCCGCTTCAGCATACACAGGCTCCAATGGCCACTCCTCTTCTGCTTCGCAGAGAGGCGACCCGATGATCGCATAGGAGTACGAGACACCATCGCTCACATCGACGTTCGAAGCCCCCGCATCGGAACCATTGCTCGCATCACCACCGCGAAGAACCAGACGGAAGCCAGAAGTGGCTGTGTCTTTGTAGAAATAGTCGCAGTGATATGTCGATGCGCTGCCGCCGACTTGCGTCGGGAAGTTCTCAAGATGGTCGTAGCTGATAGCCTTTATGTAACCTTCGGAATCCGGGCTGTTGGAATAAGCCACCATGCCTTCCTCGTTGCCGATAGTCCATGTTCCGTAAATGGACGGTGCAACAAGGTGTGTGCGTGTCTGGTTCTCGTTGCACTTGACGAATTCATCGTCTTGGTGTCGCCATAGGTAACCAAACATATTCTTCAGGCCGAAGAACACGGGAACGGGAGCTGTATATACAACATTGTTGTCGCCATCCTTGACCTCGTAGTTTACAACACCGCAACCGTCTGCAAGTTCTATGCCGACAGTCGTAGGAAGGAACGGATGATAACCGTTGTAGGTGTTCCACGCGCCGCTCCAAGTAGTAACGCCCGAGCCAAGACCGCCCTGGTGCAATCCGTCAGCGTCAAGGTTCGCATTGTAAGCAGCCTGAACGTCACGTGTGCCGAAGATAATCTCAAAGAGGATCTTTATAACGGTGCTGTGACGCATGGTTCCGCACATCCATCCAGTTCCGTTACGACGGGCAGCGGCTCGCATGGCCTCACAGGTCATCGATGTTACTGCAGTGCCTCGCAATGTACGGTATGTGCCGTCCCAATCTGCGTTGTTATTGCCACCGCGATACTTAGCGTCTTCGTTGACAAAGCTGCACAATGTATTGGTGTCGCGGTCTATACATGCCAAGCCGTGTGCGGATATAGAGCCGACGGGAATACGGTAGTTGTACTGTCCGGGAATCGGACGCAGGGAGATTTCCTCATGCCACAAGCCCCCGGCCTTATATAGTGCAAGGTAGAAGGGAACGCCCCAGCCCCACTGATAGTGTCCCATAGAACCGTCCAACTTAGCCAGTTCACCCGTTTCAAACAGATAGTGGTTAGTGGCTGCCAGCTTACGTCTTGAGTGGTCGTTCTTAACGAGGTAGCATCCAAGCTTCAGGGCCTGAGCAAGCTCACGGCCAAACTCAACATTGCCAGTCCATGATGCAGCCGTAGGAGTGCTCAGCGACTCGTTCCACACACGCCCGAAACGGGGTGCAATAGAATAGTTCACCGCATCCTGCAACTCCATGTATTCAGTCTGGCCATTGGAGGGATTGAATACAGGAATGTATTTCTCCTGCTTCGTAAGGTCTGACGCTGGCAGGTCATCAATCTGCTTGCCACCGTCCCAGCCTGTCATAATCTCGCGGAGTTTCAGGATCTCCGCATCACTCAGTTGTTCTGCCATAATTCTACAGTTTTATGATGTTAAACAATAATCGGTTTCCCGTTTGCCTTCATGATGACACCGTTCACCTTCAGGAACCGAGGTGTGCGGACTGTAATCTGCACTTCCTCTGTCAGCTCCGTATTGCCGGTGGCATAGACATAGAAGGAGGTCGTACCCGTATGCTGCAAGGTCAGCTTTCCAGTCGTGGGGTGTACCTTCAAGGAGTCGCCTTCGTTGCGTTGGCGTATGATGCCTTTCGTACATGACACGGGGAGCAGCACACCGGCAAGATATTGCTGCACCTTGTTCTTTGTCGATATTTCGGGCAGATACTTCAGGTGCATAAGCGTTGGCGTGCGCTGGTAGAGAGCGAGGGTGTCACTGTTGACGCTGTTTTCAGACTCATGCCACACGGCAAAGCCAGGCGAGTTGTCATAGCAGCGGTAGAACGTCTTACCGTTCGCGCCAAGATGCCATACCTCCTGACCGATGGCATAGTTATCGTCGTATTGAGTCGGCACGTGGTCTATCTCAACAGTCCGCACATCTTCCAATGCCGTGATACGTCTGCCCTTCGCAGTGTCTGCCTCTTGGAGAGTGGAAATCTGCCCGTTATGGCGTGAGCTGTCACCCTGTAGGGTTACGACGTTCCGCAACAGGGTAGTCAGCCATGCGGCATGCATATTCTCCAAGAACCCGTGATTGCCGTTTCTCTCGATCTTCAGGAATGACACGCTGCCGGATGGCTGGCTGGTCTGGATCTTTGCATAGCGGCTTACGGCGATATCGCGTACCACGTCATCGGCATAGTCACGCTGGATGTGTGTCTCAGCGGCCACAAGATAGATGGGCCATGAGGCAACGGCTGAGGCTGCCAGCGGAAGCGTGAGGCCTCCGATACTTACAAGGCCCGCACTGATGGCGTTATCCGATGGAACGCAGCCGCATATCACACAGTTGCCCCACTGCGCAAAGAAGTTATCCAACACGCGCAACGGCTCACTCTGGAGTTCAAGAAGGTCATCGCCCGACCATTTCCTGATACCTTGATACTGTACATGTCTTTTCATCGTTGTATGATTTTGAATGTTTTATCTGCCAGTTTGTATCTCTCAATCTCTTCACCCATGTTGCTGATATCCACTCCTGAGGGGACATAGATAACGAAGTCCGCACCGTCGAAGGCCGACTGGCTCTCACCCTCAAGGGCGACTTCACGGTATGGGTTGAAGATGACCATGTGCGCAGGTTCAGAGTTTAGACCCACCTCCAGATACATGCCGCTGTAGCTCTTTATCACAATGCCTCTGCCAAACAGGTTGCGCAGGTGTCCCAGAAGCGATCCCTGCTGGCTCGTAACGTGAACCTTATAGCGGTAGTAGGCACGCCATGCGGCAAAGGTCGCCCACACGCTGTCAAGGTCTATCAGCCCCCAGAGCCATGCAAGGCGGTTGGGCTGGCGACGGTGTGGTGCTACGTACTGCCGTACAATTTCTTTGAAATTCAGGATAATGTTCATAGCGCGTTACCTTTACAGTTCGTTGTTGGATATCAGCGTAAGCGTACAGTGGCCCGTGTCATAGTTGAAGTAGCCTGCATGCAGACGGCTCGCCGTGTCGATGTCCGTCCATGAGCTGTCCTCGCTGCCCTTGCGAGAGAGCGATACGATCTTGGCCGTCACTACACCGGCTACGGAGGTCACGGCCTCCAGTATCTCATGACGGTAGATGATGCCTCCGAAGTCCTGAGAGGTACGGAATGCCGTAAGTGATGCAAGCACGTTGGCACGTACCGACTCAGCAGGATATGCAGGGTGGTACCATACTTGGATGGAGTAACGCACGAGGTCGGCATCCGTAGATATCACCTGTGTCTTGGTTCCGGCAAACTTGATGGCATCGATATAGTCTTTGAAGTTCTGCGTCTGCTGTGAAGCCAGAGGAACGGTCTCGCCGTTATTGTCGAGTGTAGCCACACGGATAACAAGGGTGTTGGTGTCTGACACGCTGACGCTTGCCACCTTCACAACCTGAGCTTCCTCATCCAGTGTCTCATACTCAAGGAGGCCGGTAACCGTCGAGAACCTCAGCTCGTGGCCGTTCTGGAAATCAAAGCACTTTCTCCTGTACCATGTAAGGGAACCGGCAATCTCCCGCTTCGCGTCATCGTCCATCTCCTTTTTGAAGATGTCAAGGGTCAGTTCAAAGAGGTGGATGCAGTATGCCACGCAATGCGTCCACATGCGCCACTCAGCAGCTGCGGACGTGGAAAGCTCGAACGATGCGTTAAGACGCTGCTCGATGCTTGCTTCTATCTCACTAATTGTTCTTGCCATTCTTCTGTCATGTATGTTGTTACGTTTCGTTCTATCTTCTTTACGACGGACTTCTTAATGATGGTACCGCCGTCATCTATCAGGACGCTCTGGCCGGGTGTCAGGCGAAGGTCGGGGTAGAACGCCCCGGCTTCCCTTTCCTCTGCGGCCACGCATTGCGGGTCATTCTCCAGCGAGGGGTTGAGCCTCAGGATATCGGCCACACCGTCAGCGGTTCCATAGTGTTGCATGGCGAGGTCGAGGATGGTCTGGTCTGCATATACTTCAATCGTTTTCATAGGCAGCGTCTATTTGAAATTTACAATTCATCGTATCATAGGCCACCTTCCTTACCTTTTGGCCGTCGGCAGCCAGTACCTGACGGGTACGGCGCAGAAGCCCTTCCTTATCCTCGTTAAGCAGGTACTCCACCGCACCGACGCTGAGTTCCGGCCTGTGCCTGATATGGCCCATATCACCCAGAACCAGATCACGCTGATGCTGTGCCGTGCTCTCCGTTGGGTAGATATCGCCTGTGCTCAGGTCGAGGTCTCCGTTCTGTGTCTGGCAGTAGTCCTTCATATTACGATATCTTATAGTTAAACGTGCCGGTGACAGGCCCGCCCATCGACGGGGCTACCAACCCGGCAGAGTATGTTATCTGCTGGCTCTTGATGGCATTGATGATGGCATCGGCCAGTTTGTCGGCCACCTTATCCAATGCGCCCTCGCGGTCATCGTCTTTCTGGTTCATAACCGCTGTAAAGGCATCCTTTACTTCGCTCTTGATTGTTGCTTTAACTAATGGCATATTCTATCCCTCCATATATTGTGAAACTTCTGCTTTTATCTGCTGGAACGATGCCATGTTGATAGGTACTCCAGAGGGGCCTACGCCCGTCGGAACCGTCAGTTGGCAGATAGCATCCAGCATGCTCTCCAGTGTCTTTTTCAGACCTGCGCCGCCCTTTTTCAGTGTCAGGCCGCCCGATGTCACAGTGATGGTACTGCTGCCGTTCTTCAGCTCTATGCCGTCCGTGTTCACCGTCGCCGTTGCATCGCTGGCCTTGATGACCGTACTGCTGTCATCACTGGTGATAGTGACGTTGTCTCTTTCAAGCTCCAGCTTTTCCGTGTCGATGGTCAGCTTCAGGTTGTTGTCGGTGAAGATGAGCTTATCTATTTCCGTGTACTGGCATACAAAAAGCTCGTTGCTGCCACCGATGGGACAAACCAGGACTACGCTCTGAGCTTTGGGGATGAACGCAAAGCCCTTCAGGGCTCCGTCCACAAGACCGCGCAGGCGAACGTCGAAATAGTCCACAGCGTCATCCACACGGACGGTGCAGGTAAACTCATCCTCGTTCACCTCAGTCACAACGCCCTGAATGACATTGCGCACCATGTCGCCCATCATTCCGTTGAACTTCCTGCGTATTTCGTCTATTTCCTTGCTCATGCCTTTATACCTATTTCTACGGTACGACGGCCACCGCCAGTACCGAATGTTGTTGTCACTGCCTCGATGAAGTAGCTGCCGCTACGGTCGGGGTATGTATTGTCGGTGATATCGGCCACCATACCGGGAAGGGCGTAGGGCTGCAGGAATGTCTTAATCTTGCCCCTGTAGCCGTCAAAGCTGTAGCGTCGCAGTTCCTCGTTTGCAAGGGCCTTCAACTCTCCGGCATCCTTCACGTCGTAGTAGTAGAGTGTCTTCTGCTCACCGCCGTCTTCGCCAAGTTCACCCTCTATTTTCGAGCCATCCTTATAGTAGCAGATGGCCTTAACCTTCAGCTTGATATCCTGCGCCAGCTGGTATTTCAATTCATCGTCATTGATGACATTCTCACGCAGCACATATTTCACGGTCTCGCCCTTCACGCTGTTGGCCTTGCCCACATACAGCTTGCCGTTGATGTCGAAATAGGCCAGCAGGCCGTATTCTTTCTTCAGGTAGCCGAGAAGCCAGCTTCCGGGCTTGTTGTTGATAACGAAGTTCTTTAGCGTGAGGTCGGCAACCTCGCCCATCTGGACTCCGCTTAGAACCTCGTTTAAACACGCTTTTAACGACGTTTCTTTCTTGCTGAAAACACAGTTGACGAAGCGCAGCTTATAGTACTCATCCTCGCATTCAATCTCCAGAGGCAGTTTGTAGTTCAGACGCTTTACATAGCCGACGAACTCCGTCTGGAGCTGCCCGTCATAGCCCAGCTTGATAGTCACCGCGTCGCCTGCCTTGATAGCGTTGGCCGTCTCGATATGTGCGGGAGGCTCGCCCTCATGCTTGAGCACGGCTGTCACGGGAACCTTCACGACGGCTGTAGCAGCGAGGCTGTAGATGCTCCGCTTGATCTGCACGTCGTGGACGCTCTTGAACGTCACGCTGCCAATGCTTATCTCTGAGGTCAGTACAAACATATATCACTCCATTATCAGTTCAAAACTCCTGTCTGTCTCAAGGTCGAGGCTGTAGGTCTGAGCGTGTTCGACACCTCTCATTTCGGGAATGTCTATGCTCTTGATTACAACCATGTCTTCCTCATCCATGAAGATATCGGTGAGGGCGCATTTCAACTGTACACTCTCATTCACGGCGTAGATTTCCTTGATGTCGGCCAACTGGTCATCGGGCCAGTCAGTGCCCAAGGCCACACCCTGAATCTTGATCTCGTAATCCTCCATGCTGATAAGCTCCTTGACGGTTCCCTTACGGCCAACCATAGGGGTGGACACGATATGCTTCTTTCCGCGTATGGAAATGAGGGAGTTGGGCATCTCATACTCCTTTCCTTTATACACCAGCACAACCGGCATGAAGTACCAGCGTCCGTTAGCGTCGCGCTTCCTCAGCGTAGAGCCGAGATTGCTGCTCTCGCGCTCATTGGCTTCGGGGCCGTCATACTTGGGCTTGAACTTCGGATCGCCAATTTTAGTGCCAAGCAGCGTGTCAATCGTTGAGGCTGCTGCCTGTGCCTTTTTGATGATGTCATAGACTGAAAATACACCCATAGCCTATCCCTCCACTATTTCATTGAGCACCTCCAGAATACGGCTGCGGATTTCCTCCGCACCCTGTCCGTCGGTATTCTCTACGTTGATAACTATCTGGTCGCATACACGGTCGATGGTAACGTTACGGCTGCCGTTGCTGCTGCTTTCCTGAACGCTGCTGTTGAAAGTCTGGCTCTGGCTGTTGTCAGAGCTGGCGATATCGGTAGCGTCGGAAAGGCTCTCAGACATTGACGGCATCGAAATACTGTTGTCGGCATAGCTGCCCATCGACTGGTTGAGCGTGTCCGATGTGGCGTTCACGCTCTGCATCGTGTCACCGCCTGTCAGGTTATGAAGTTCTGCCGATGTACCACCGACGGATGCAAGCAGCGGCTGGAACTTATTGGCAAGCCATCCGCGAATGCCTTTTCTCTTAGGCTCCGCCTTTTCCCGTGCGTTTGTCAACTCCGGCACGGCATTGGAGATATTCACAGCTTCGCTCTGTGCGGATGCCTCAGAAACGGTGTCGCCTGTAGATGATGCAGACGTGAGTGTGTCGCCCATCAGCGATGCCGACCCGATATCCTGTGCCAAACCAGGAGTGATGACGATTTCGGGTAGCGTCACCTCGTAAGGCTTCGGCATGGCCTGTGGCCCGTTCATGGCAACGGCGTTGTCGAATGCCTGGTTGCTGGTGTCACCCATTGACAGGGCATCAGATAAGCTGCTGGACGATGAAGAGCTGCTCATGAATGAGGGCATCCACATCGAAGCACCGCCTTGCTGGTTCCAGAAGTTACCCAGACTATTAGCCTCCGAGCGGTTCTCGACTGACTGCATGGCAATATCACCGGCAGCATTCAGCGTCTCGGTCTGAGCCGTTGCCTCTGTGAGTGTGTCGCCCATCAGCGATGCCGACTCGATATCCTGTGCCAGCTCCGAACCAGGAGTGATGACGATTTCGGGTAGCGTCACCTCGTAAGGCTTCGGCATGGCCTGTGGCCCGTTCATGGCAACGGCGTTGTCGAATGCCTGGTTGCCGGTGTCCGATAGCGTCAGGGCATTGGATAGGTTGCTGACAGCCGAAGGAGCAGAAAGCACGGTATTTGCCAATGACTTGCTCTCAGAACCAGGAGTGATGACAATTTCTGGCAATGTAACCTCATAGGGCTTGCTCAGGTCGATAACGGATCCGTTGTCATTGCTTGACAGACTGAGCGCATCAGACTGTACAGTCATAGAAGAAGCCGACACGTTCTGTGTCTTCGACTGGCTCAGTATGTTGGTGGTTGCTGAGGCCTCTGAGGGGCTGGCCAAAGATACGGCCATCGGTAGCATGACAGCAGCAGCTATCTTGCGGACATTGGCCATGATATCGCTCAGGTAGTTTGTGCCTTCTGGTTCGTACTCCTGCTTGGAAACGTCCACCTTCAGTGCGCTATTGGTCTGAGTGATGGCCTGTGTCTTGGCGATACCGCCATTGACGGATGGAGCCTGAGCAACGTCACCGATAGGCAGCAGCTTTGCCGTTACTGGAGCCAGCTTCTGCGTAGCTGCCAGATAGTTGGCACTCTGCGCATAGTTGGTAGCCTCTTCGTTCAGGTTAAGAGTCTGCTTGGTCTTGGATCCCTTGCCGCTCTTACCACCCTTGCCGCTCTTATCCATCTTTTTCAGCAGGTCTTGAGTGCTGACTGCGGGAGCAGCGGTCTCTGATACGTTCATTGCGGCCTCAAGTTCCTTTGGCAGTTCCGCTGCCGACTTTGCCTTCTCAGACTGTGAGTTTGCCCAGCTCTGGTGTCCGGCCTGCTTGCCATCTTCCCATGCCTTGGCATAGTTGCCGTTTTTCCACGTGTTGACGGCAATACCTGCGGGCGATGACTGAAGCACGCCCTTTCCTATATCTTTGAAGCCTTGCTTGGCTGCTGTCGCGGCTGCATCGAAATTGCCCTCAAAGAGGTTGGCAATAGCCTCGCCAAGACTTCCAATACCTTTCAGAATCTGTTTAATCGGTGACACAATGGCGCTCACGAGTGCGCGTCCGAACTCCTTAACTACGCCCCATGCGCCAAGAACTGCAACACGGAAGCCTTCGAACTTCTGCCATGCAGCAGCTACGGCAGCGACAACCGCAACGATAGCAGCTATAACCCACGTCAGCGGGCAGGCAAGGAAGGAGGCGTTTAGCAATGCCTGTGCTGCGGCCCATCCCTCCGTAAGAGTAGTCGAAACGACGGTAAGGCCATTCTTGATGCCCTGCCATACGATATCGGCTTTGGCAATGGCCGTGTTGGCAGCCCATACCACTCCGAGTGCGGCAAGTGCAGCGGTAAAGCCGACAACGAGAGGCTGTCCCTCCTGTAGGTAACTCAGCCAGCCACCGAAAAAGTCAATCAGTGTCCTAACAACAAAAGTAACGCCTTTCAGTACCACGCTGACACCAGAGAACGCGCCACTGATAATCGGGGCCACCAACTGTACTACAGGCGACAAAGCCTGAATAAGTGTGGAGAATGTTTCAAGGCCGTTGGAGATTGTAGGAAGCATCTGCTCGCCGATGGAAAGGCCTACGTTCTTAAAGCGGTTCCACGCTTCCTCCGCCTCCTGAACGGTGTTCTTACTGGCTGCGAGGGCCTTGTTACCTTCCTCGTTCTTAGTAGCGTCCTGAACACCTTCAACAATACCCTTGTATTTTTCCATATCGGCCATCAGGACGTTAAAGGCTCCCTTTGCCTCCTTATCCACAATGCCGAAACCTTCCAGCAGCTGTGAGCGTTCCTCATCAGAGCGTCCGTTCATCAGGTTACTAAGGTCGCCGAAGATATCCGTCATGCCACGCATCTTGCCCTGCTCATCAAAGACCTTCACGCCAGCCTTTGCCATCTTATCGCGAACGTCACCCCTGCCAAGCATAGACATGGCGTTCTGAAGCATAACGGTGGCCTGGTCGGCACTCTGGCCCTTACCAGTCAGGTAGGAGAATGCGCCTGATACGTCTTTGTAGTCAATACCCATGCCGACACCTGTTGACAGCAGTTTCGGCAGGTATTGTGCCAAGCTGGAAAAGTCCACCGCACCCATTCGCTTTGATGCGAAGAACACGTCCAGCACCTCATTGGCATCAACATCGCCCAACAGTGACACGGTCTGTGCCAGTGCTGAGGCTACGGTGTTCACGTCCGCGAAGCCCGCCTTGCTACCCTTAATACTGGCAGCCAGCACATTCATGGACTTATCGGCATCGTTGATCTGTGAGTTGATAAGGTCGAAAGCCAAAGGAACCGTTGCAGCGTCCGCGCCGAACTCTTCTGCCACGCCCTTGATGCCTTTCTTCAGGTTTTCGAGATCCTCTCCTTCAAGCAGTGTGGTAATATTCACCTGTGCCATGTTCTGGTCGAAGGTCATGGCAGACTTGGCCGTTCCAATCATCGCGGCTCCAGCTTGAACGATGGGGTTCTTGAGCAGTCCGATGCCGGGGACGCTACTTGCCAAGTCACCGGCCCACTTGCTCAAGTTACTTGTGCCGCTGGTAAGACGTTCCACACGCTCTATCTCATCACCCAGCGACTTGATTTCTTTGTCATATTCACGGATGGCATCGAGGTTGTCTGAGGGGATCCACTCGCGTTCAGCACGAAGGGCCTCTATCTTGGCACGAAGCGCACCGACGCTTCTGCCCGTCGCGTCCATCAATGCGTCTGCGGCCTTCATCTTCTGGCCAACGCCATCCATAGCACTGCGGACGTGCTCGCTCTCTGTGTTAATCTTCCGAAGACCGCCAGAGACACGGTCATTCAGGGTAAATGTGTAAGGAACGGTGACGGGCTTCGGCTTGGCGGTCTGCAGGTCAGACACCTTCTGCTGAAGCTCTCCGATGCGTTCGTTGTATTGGGCGATAGTTCCCAGACCATCAGCCGGAAGCAGGTCGCGTTCTGCGCTCAGCGCGTCAATCTGTGCCTTCAGGGCAGTAATGCTACCGCCCGTCTCATTCATCAGTGTACCGGCAGCGGCCATCTTATCCTGCACGGTAGTAACCGCACTGATGAGCGGCTGGCTGGCAGCCGTTATCCGTAGCAGCTTATCACTGGCTTGGTCTTGGATGGAGAAAGTATATTCTAACGTAGGCATGCTCGTAAACTAATGGTGAGTGAATTTGTTAAGTCGGCCCTGATATATTCTGCCATCCCTATCTGCATCGCCCATTCTTCGTCAGACAGGTCGGAGGGGTCGAAATGAAGATAAGCGCGAATGAGCGCATCGCCGAGGAAGAGCCATCCGCGCTTATCCTTTAAACCTGTCCGGCTTAGAGTTTTTTTATCTCTGCGGTCTTGATCTCGATGATTTCTGCAAGATGGCTTGACACGCCCAGGAACAGGCTGTCATCCTTCTTAATTTCCTCATCGCCATCCAACCAGCAGTTCTCCAGCAGGACTTCGTTGTACTTCATCGGGTCGTTCTTTCCGAGAACGGAAGCGGCTCCCAGCACCTTGCGGTCTGGCTTCTTCAGGTAGCAGACCTTACCGTCAACCTCTACCTTGAAAACGTCGCCGTGCGCTTTCTTCCACGCATCAATCTGTTTTGAATCGATTTCCTTCATGGCAGTCCCGGATTAGATACCATACTCAACTTCACAAGCGATGAACGGCAGGGCGTGCTCTGAATAGAGGTCGCCTTCCTTGATGGAGTTCACGGCCTCAGTGATAGCACACTGGCGGATGCGGTCTGTGGTGACCTTGCCGCCGTACTCGCTGGCATACGACACAACCATGTCGAACTCGATATCGGTGATATCGTTGAAGCCAGCAGCCTTACCTGCGTCCTGAAGGGCAATCAGGGCAGACTGGAGAACGGTAAGCGTTCCCTCAACCTCCTTGCGGCCTCTCTGGATGCCACGCGCCCACTTGCCAGCAGCATAGAGGGCCTCTGTAGCACGCTTTGACTTGTACTCAACGGCACGAATGGTCTTGATCTCCACGCCCAGAACTACGACGGTAACATCGATCCAGGCATATTCCTTTGAATTAAAGTCTCTCATTGTTCTTATGCGTTAGGGTTAGTAAATGCAAGGTTCACCTCAATCTCACGGAGCAGGGCAGTCGGAGTGATGCGGGCCACCACGTCCATCTTGCCGGTAGTGATAAGGTCTTGATCAGGATCGATGCTTGCGTTGAAGCCGCTCATCTCACCCTCCATACCACTGTTGATGTTCTTGGCCAGCAGTGACTCGTAGTACTTGGCCATAGCAGTCGGGATCTTGCCCGTCTCAGGGTCAACGTCGATGTTGTCCAGAATTTCATCGATGTAGCACTTGTAACAGATTACAACTGCCTTCTGGATAACACGTGTCAGGCACAGACGGCAGTAGTCATCTGTGGTGGCCGTTGCGGTTGCGTCATCGTTCAGATAGTAGCCACCCTTTCCGATATAGGTACGGAAGAAGATGTAGCCTGCATCATGCAGAGCGTTCCAGTCTGCATAGTGGCTCTCAGGAGTTGTGCCATCCATCAGGAAGCCAGCACCAGAAGCACAGATAGCTCCATCCTTAACGCGGCCAATGCTTACGTTCACAGGAACCTTAGCGGCACGACCGAGAATCATACCCATAGCGGCACTCTGAGTTGTGCCAACCTTACCGTCAGAAGCGAGTATAACGCTGACCATATTCTGCGAGCCCTCACGAGGCTGGTAGATGTTGGTCATGCTGCCACTCCACTTCATGGCAGGAACCATAATACAAACAGGGGCAATCTTGCCCAGATAGCTCTCAGCGATAGCCTGAGCAGCAGCTACGGCGGTCTGTACGTCACCGTCAACACTGCCGTTCATAGTGGCCTCGTAGTTAGCGGGGAGTGTACGGTTCAGACCTACCAGACGGATGCGACCGGCTGCGGGATCGAGAAGCTTGTGGATGGGGCTGTCAGCAGCAGCTGCCACCATCTGTGTCAGAGTGGTTGCCTCAGACACGGCCAGAATGTGAAGCTCTGCGCCGTCACCGGCTTCTGTGTAGAAGGCGTTAACATCCTTCCAGATAAGAGGGTTGTTTGCCTCAGTGATGCCAAGAGTGGCAAGACCGCTTGTGCCACTCAGCACATAGTGAGTGTTGAGCGCAAACTTGTTTTCCACTGCCGCACCAGTCAGAAGCAGAGCGGCAACACCATCATCGGAAAGGCTCACTGAGCCGACGTTTCCGTTTCCAAGAATGATTTTTACGTTGGGTAACATGTTGTTGTTGTTTAATAGGTTATTAACTCACCGCTGCCCAGCGTTGCCTGGTGTGCTGCGGCCTTTTTGAATTCACTCTCAAGGAATACCAGATTGTCGGAAGTCACGTAGAACTTCTTATTCGTCGGGTAGCACTTGCGGTACTGCTCAAGGAATGCCGGTTCTTCCTTCTTAGGCTCCTGACTGGCAGGGGCCTCGTTCTTTTCCTTATCCTTTGCCATTTTAATAGCGTTTTAAGAGTTTTAAAATCAGTTTTAAGAGCTTCGGTAGTCCGAGGGCTGCCACTATCAGCAGAGCTACTGAGCCAAGCCATACCATAGCCTTCTGCCATTTGTTCAGGACATTAACCTCGACAGCCTTTTCCACTTCCCTTTCAGGGCCGGGAACCGGAACGTATATCAAGGAGTCCTTTCCTTTGACATAGACGGTGTCAGGTTTCCGTTTGGCCTTCACCTTCAGGTTGCCCAGAGAGTCGATCTCCGCCTGCAGGCTCATCCGTTTCGAGGTTTCCTGACGAAGCAGATCCAGTGTCACCCTTCCGCTTGAATCCGCGCGAAGCTTGGCCTCCAGCATTGCGCTGTCGCCGTCCACCGCTACGGGTGTGAGCGTTGGAATTGCCACGGGTGGAGGTACGTAGGACGCTTGCGGTGTCGTCGCCTGACTTTTGCAGCTCACCACGCACAGGGCACTCACTGCGATAAGGGCAAAGCTGAATAGCTTCGACGGCACGGCTGAGGCGGTTAAGCGCAGTCCGTGTGCGAGCGTACTCTTGACTGAGTTCTTCAACTTTCTCATAGGTTTCTTCGTACTTTTCCCTGGTCTCAATCAGCAGCTTGCTCACGTCCTCATACATCTGTTTGTAGGTGTCGTGTACGACCTTGGCTGTTTCGGCATTGTGAGCCCTGCGATTAAAGAACCAGGCAATGGCTGCACCAATGCCGCCCGATGGGATGGCCCATGTAAGGAACTGTAGAATGATGTCTGCCATTGTTCGTTACTTTTGATTTATTCCTATTTCCTTCAACCATGCGGGAACATTGAAACACGGGCACTCCTTAGCTGCCAGTTGGTTGTGTCCCACAATCTTAACAGAGGGGAAACGCTTGTGGAAGTCCAGCACATATTCCTTCATGGCTCTGCGCTGAGCTTCCGTGCGCGTGTCTATCTTGCGCTTATGGTCATTAGCTGCACAGCCTCCGACATAGACGATGTGACGACTCACGCTGTTGTAGCCAGCTACGCCGTTGGTAATCTCCCAACCGTCCACATAGGCATCCTCGTTATTCCTAACAAGACGCTCCCTTCTGCCGTCGAGGTGGAACATATCTGTGTAACCCACTTGCTTCCAGCCACGACCACCCTTCGACACAGGGTCAGTGTGCCAGTGACGGATGTCATCCGATGTCACTTCACGGCCAGCAGGTGTGTCTGTGCAGTGGATTACCAGATATTGCAGCTTGTTTGCCATAGCCTACGTTTCCTTTATGCTTCAGCCATTGGCTGTGTTACAGTCACGATCTTGGTAACCTCTGTATCCTTGATACCGATAGTCACGGTAGCGGTACGGGTTGCCTCGCCCTCAGCGTCGTAGGCGTATGCCTCACTGGTGAAGGTCACCTTTTTACCAGTTACTGCTACAGTCAGCCACTCCGAATCACTTACAGCCGTAATATCTGCACCGTTTGAGGTGGCATAGGTACGGTTGTTAGAACCTCCAGAAGCCTTCACGCTGATAGCGTCATCACCTGTGATGGTGGGAGCACCCTGAGCGTCATAGTCAGAGTAAATGACTACGCCAGCATCGGCCTTCTTAGGCATGCAGATGAAGTAGTGACGGAAGTTGATCTTGTTACGCTGGTATTCTGGATCCGTGCCTGCCTCGCTGTAGTACATCTTGGTCGAGCCGGTAGCCTTGAACACGCGCTGAACATAGAACGCGAACGAGCACTGGAACTCACCCGTGCTTGCGGTTGCACCCAGAGCCTTCTTTGTGCCTGCCGTAGTGTAGAGCGGGTTGTTGGCAAACTCATAGATATCGAAGCCATACAGACGGCCAACAGTACCATCGTTGCGGTTGATGTTGTACTGCTCCTTGAACTTCTGGTCTACCTCCAGCAAGTCGTTAATGTGATCACTGCACAATACCAGGCGACGGCCAATAGCAGGAACACCCAGCTTATCCATAGCTTTCTTCATACGGATAAGGTCGTTTGGTACGAGCTTGATACGGCCAGTCTCAGGATCGCGTGAGCCGGTAGTCTTCAAAACGGGAGTCTTCGCACCATTGCTGGCAGCACACATGGCGTGAGCGGCCTTGGCAAACTTGGCATCGTTGATAGAGTTACCGTGACTTTCCTTAACACGTGTCATCTTATCATAGCTGATGGCATGAAGTTCATCGTCTGTGATAGGAGTTACCTTAGTCTGGAACTTATCAAGCTGGATGGCGATATCTGCATCGTCGAGGGCCTGCAAGGGGATTGGATAAGTTGTATTGTTAACCAGTACGTCAGGATCCACACCGACCTCTACCAAATGGATAATGTCATTCTCTACGATGCTTGAGTTGTCAGGAATACCATCGAGCCAAGTAGCCTCAAGGCCACGGCGCAGATGTTTTACGAGCTCACCAGTCCATATCTCAGTATAGACACCGGCACAAAGGGAACCAGCAGGGGCAACGTTGCCAACAACTGCCGCAAGGACATTCAGTCCAACAGCTCCCGACATGGGGCTAAACCCCGCAGCAGAGGCCATCAGGCCACCGCACAGGCAGTTAATCAAAACCGCCGACATCAGAAAAAGCAATCTTTTCATGTTCGTTTTCTTATTGGTTTGACATTAGATTTCACACTCATAACCATACTCGGCCTTGAACAGACGCTTGTAGGTTGCGGGATCTGACTGACGCATTGTCAGCAGCTCTGCCTCAGGAACCTCGCTCAGCTTGGTGTATGAGCCCTGCTGTGCGGGACTGCCACCCTGATGGTTGATGATACCGCTCAGCTTTACGTTGGGCGACATGGCTGCAAGAGTCTTCTCAAGTTCCTCAGCACCGATGGTCTTACCGAGGTTAAGGAAGTGCTCCTTATTCTCGACAGTGATCTTTTTCTCGGTGATGGCTTTGTCCACGAGAGTTGTAATACCTGCAAGCTTCAGCTTGTCATTCTCAGCCTTGAGCGTTACAGACGCTCCGGCCTCTTTCTGCAATTCGGCAATCTTCGCGAGAACGGTTGCCTCGTCTGCCGTCTCAGGCAGGCCCAACTGTAGGGCTAACTTCTTTAAATCCATTGTTGTTTGATTGATGGGGTTATTACTCAGTAATGGCAACAGGCAGTTGCCGTCTTTTCCTAATTCTATGACCATACCATTATCCTGCATGACAATAGCATCGTCGTTGGCTCCGATATCCACAAGGGACACCTCCACCAGCTTCCACTTTGTTACGGTAGGGCGAGTCTGCCCCTCAAGTAGCAGCTCCTTTGCATCGCTGACCTCTATAGGCTGAACACCAACACTCACCATGCGAAGGCTACCCACCTCGAACTGTTTCTTACACTGACGGCTCAGTTCTGTAGCCTCGTCAAAGACAGGCTCTCCAGTAACTTCATCATTTTCAACTTTTAGGTCTTTTAAATAACCTATTACTTTTCCGCGCTCGTGCATATACAGGAACACGGGGTTTCTCTGGTACTGCTCCAGATCACCACCTGAGGTCAAGAGGCGAAAGCCGTAACTGTTGACCCTTTCATTTGTTAATCTTATTCGTTTACTCATATCAGTTACTTATGTTTTGCGACTGCAATATTACGCACTTTCCTGCGACCCTCCAAAAAACGCTGCAACGCTTGCAGTAAAGGCTGCAACGAGTACACCGTTTTTTGTTAGTGTGGCCCTTTTTATGCAATTTTGCACTGCAAAATCGCAATAAAAAGTAATATCGCAATGACAAAAGCAGAACTTGAAAACAAGAAACAGCTCGGACGTTCACTGTATATGTCCGGCATGGAGCAACAGGAAATTGCAGAACGGTTGGGCGTATCACGCGTTACCATATCGAACTGGTGTACGAAGGAAGGATGGAAGGAGGCACGCGCCGCCAAGAACATCACACGCCCGGAACTGGTGAACAAACTGCTGCTCACTATTGACCAACTCATTGAGAACGTCAACAAGTCCAACGACCCGACACTGATTGGCTCACTGGCCGATAAGCTGTCTAAGCTGAGTGCCGTAGTCGAGAAACTTGATAAGAAGGCCAACGTGGTAGATGCCATCGAGGTATTCATGGCGTTCAACAAATGGCTCCAGTACAATGCTGAGTTTGACCCGGAAATCACCCCCGAACTCATCAAGGCCATCAACAAGTACCAGAACCAGTTCCTCATGGAAAAGATGGCCCCAAGTGCCGAACTCTAAACTCACTGCCCCATGACAGCAGCGGAAAGGAAACAGGCACTTGAGCAATGGCAGGAACACTGTAAGCAAATACAGTCGCTTACAGAGACTTCACAGCTCACACGTGAAAGCCAGACGCAGAAGGAGCAGCGTATTCGCAGGCTCCAGAAAGACTATGCCGCTTTCTGTGAGTACTATTTCCCCCATTTCCTCACACTGCGCGATAAGGTGACGGGTGAGCCCGTCCGCATTATCCACAATGCCCCGTTCCATAACCAGGCAGCGCAGAAGGTTAAGAACACGCCCAATCTCAAGGCCGTGTTCAAATGGCCACGCGGTCACGCCAAGTCCACGCATTTCGACATCTTCATGCCGCTTTGGTTGATATTCCAGCCCAAACGGCTGATCAACTTCATGGTGATTGTTGGTAAGTCTGAGGATAGTGCCAACCGACTGTTGGGCGACATTCAAGCTGAGCTCCAGTACAACAAACGCATTATTGCCGACTTTGGGGAGCAGATGACCTTGGGCGATTGGACGGAGGGAGAGTTCACCACACGTAACGGCGTTTCATTCTTGGCATGCGGTCGCGGGCAGTCGCCACGTGGTCTCAGAAAGCGCGAGGCACGTCCCGACTACATCGTTATAGATGACCTCGACGATGATGAGCTATGCCGAAACAAGCGACGTGTGGGCGAGTTGACGGATTGGGTAAAAGAGGCCCTTTTCGGTGCGCTTGATGTAGGACGTGGCCGCTTTATCATGGTGGGCAACCTCATTAGTAAGACCTCAGTACTGGCCAACATCTGTGCCACAAAGGGCGTACACGTTTCGACTGTCTATGCAGTTGACAACGAGGGCGAGCCTGTATGGAAGGATAAATGGACTAAGGAAGAGGCACGGGCTTATGAAGAGTTTGTCGGCTACCGCGCTTGGAACAAGGAGATGATGCACAACCCGATTGTGGAGGGTAACGTGTTCAAGCATGAGTGGATACGTTGGGCCAAGCGTCCCAAGTGGAAGGAGTTCTCTGAATTCGTCCTTTACATCGACCCATCTTGGAAGGGAACCCAAAAGAACGATACCAAGTCAGCTAAGCTATGGGGTAAGCAAAAGACGAACCTCTGGCAACTGAGGGCCTTCGTCCGTAAGACCTCCCTTGCTGAAATGGTAAGGTGGTGCTATGATATCTATGAGTGGAGCCAGGAAGAGGGCATTGCCATCCGCTTTGCAATGGAGGCTTCCTTCATGCAGGATATGATACTCGATGACTTCACCACTGAGGGAGAGCTTAGAGGCTACCAACTGCCCATCACAGGCGACAAACGAAAGAAGCCCGATAAGTTCCAGCGTATAGAGGCAATCAGTCCGTTATGGGAACGTGGCTTTGTGTTCTACGATGAGTCGCAGAAAGATGACCCGGACATGCAGGCCGGACTTGAGCAGACTTTGGCTTTCCAAAAGGGAATGAGCGGCAACGATGACGCGCCGGATGCCGACGAAGGAGCCATCTATATATTACAAAAGAACACGCGCATACAAAAGTTTACACCGAGGTTCGGCAAACGTCCGAGCCCCAAAAATACATGGTAATATGATACAACTGATTAAAGACTTGTACAACGCATGGCGTTACAAACGCGCCGTCAAAAAGGCCGTTAAGCTTCAGAAGCTGACGGGCCGTAAACAGCTCGTAGTAGTAGTTAATGGAAAACTGGTGGTGGTGGCTAAACAGGACATCAAGAAAATGGTGGCCACACATCAGTTCAAGAAAGGCGTGAAGGTTCAGGATATCGAGAAACGCGCTTTGTTCGTAACTAAATAACGAAACTATGGCAAAGTTTGCACATCTGATAGGCAGCGGGCGATATGGTGGAACTATTGAGGTTAATATCGACGATATTAGCTCACTCAAAGAAGATTACGACGGATATAGCACGAGTTATGTAGTCTCTATGAAAAATGGGGATAAGCACTATATCGAAAGATACAGTTATGAGGAATTAAAAAAACAATTATAAATATGTTCATCACAGACGAAGATTACAAGGTGGTTATCGGTGAGGGTGCGCTACGCATCGTTACTCAGGTGAGTGCCGAGAACCGGGCCAAAGCCGAGAAGGAGGCCATCGAGGAAATAGCGGGCTACCTACGCCCCAAGTATGACTGCCAGGCCATATTCAGTGCCGATAGTGATAACCGCAACCAGCTTGTGGTCATGTACACCTGTGATATTGCACTGTACCACATGGCCGCGTCGCTGCCCCAGAATATGGGTATGCAGATCCGCGAGAAGCGTTACGAACGCGCCCTCGATTGGCTGAAGGGCGTACAGGCCGAGAAGATCTTGCCTGACTTACCTTTGGCCACTGATGAAGACGGAGAGCCTACAGGCTTCCTTTTCAAGTATAGCTCACAGCCGAAACTAAAGCATAATTGGTAAGGTATGAAAAAGAAAGGAAATAACAAGCAGAACCCGCTATCAGGGCGTGTACTGAATTCACAATACGGTACGTTCAATCTGGCAAAGGAGGGCGACCGCAAGCGACTGAAAAAGATGGTCGTGGAGTTACAGCGTCAGACCGACGCGCTGACTCGTAAGGATATCGGTGACTGGAGGCACGCATGGCAGATGGCCATCAACGTTGATAACCCCAACCGCCAGCGTCTTTATGATATCTACCGTGACGTGGATATCGACCTGCATCTTTCGGGCTGTATCCAGCAGCGCGAGGGTTTTGTATTGGCTAAGGCATTCAAGCTTGTAGATGATAAGGAGAAAGAGAATGAGGAAGCCGCCAAGTTCTTTGCAAAGCCCTGGTTCAAGCAGCTCTTGCACTATGCGCTCGATGCTAACTATTGGGGCCACTCGCTCATAGAGTTGGGCGACCTGACAACCGATATCAACGGAAGGCTTACCTATAACGGCGTGAGGCTCATAGAGCGTAAGCACGTCATTCCTGAATATCACCGCGTCATCCCCGAATTGGGTATGGACTGGCATACCGGCATCGACTACCACCAGCCACCATTCTGCGACTGGCTCGTGGAGGTGGGACAGCCTGAGGCCTTGGGATTATTCCTGAAGGCAGCCACTCAGACCATACCCAAAAAGAACGCGTTGGCCTTTTGGGACACCTTCGCTGAAATCTTCGGCATGCCTATGCGCATAGCCCACACCACGACCCGTGACGATAAGGAGCTGGCCAAGATGGAAAAGATGATGGCCGAAATGGGAACCGAGGGTTGGGGACTGTTTCAGGAGGGAACCGATATCGAGGTGGTGGAGAGTTCAAAGGGCGATGCCTTTAACGTGTACGACAAACGAGTGGATCGCGCCAACTCTGAACTTTCGAAGCTGGTCATCGGTCAGACAATGACCATCGAGGACGGTAGCTCACTCAGTCAGTCAGAAACGCATCTGGAGGTATTCGAGAACCTTATCGATGCCGACCGTGATATGCTGTGCGATATCATCAACGAGCAGCTCATACCACGAATGATACGGCACGGGTTCCCACTTCAAGGCCTGCAGTTCAAATGGGATGACTCTGTGGACTACACGCCTGAGCAGCAGAAGGCCGTCGAGGAACTGGTTGTCAACAACTATGAGGTTGAGGGCAAGTACTTCGAGAACAAATACGGCATCCCTGTTGGGGAACGCAGACAGCAGCAGCCCCTGATTGGCCCCACACAGCCCCAACATGACGATAACGGAGGTAACGGCGGGGAAACGCCCGACGATGACAAGAAAGGCCAACACAAGCCAAATGAGAGCCGTTTTTTCGACTAAGCCCCTCTGACTACGAGGGGCTGCACAGCCGATATACAGAGCTGCTGGCTGACATGCCCGGAACTCTGGAGTTGGCAAGCCCGGAAACGGACGCGCTACGCCAGCAGCTTTCAGCCCTCTTCGAACCCATGATGCAGTCGCTTCACTCGAAAGCTGGAGCGCAGTTCAGTGTTGATATCCTGAGGGAGAAACCCGTGCAGGATTTCATCGATACGCATGCCCAGGTGCTCGATGCGGCTTTCTCCCAGACAGCCATGTCCGACCGTATGCGTCAGCGGCTCCAACAGTCTGATTATATCTTCAGCGGAATTAAGACGTTCCACGAACTCAATGAGGCCTTCCCATCCCTGGTTGATGAGAGCGGCAACCGAAAGCCGTTTGAACAGTTCTTAAACGACGTTCGAAAGATAGACGAAACCTACAACAAAAACTATCTCCGTGCTGAGTACAACTTCGTGCAGTCATCGGCTGAAATGGCTGGCAAGTGGGAGCAGATAGAACAGGACGGCGACCGCTACAACCTCCAGTACCGCACGGCTGGTGATAGCAAGGTACGCCCGGAACACGCTGCACTTAATGGTGTGACGTTGCCGCCAAGCGATCCGTTCTGGCAAACATACTACCCACCCAACGGCTGGAACTGCCGCTGCACAGTCGTACAGGTTCGCAAGACCAAGTATCCGACCACCCCACGCGATGAGGCCATGCAACGGGGAGCACAGGCCACAGGAAAGGACACCAAAGGCATCTTCCAGTTTAATGCTGGTATGGAGCAGAAGACGTTCCCTGACTACAACCCGTACACCATCAAGCGTTGTCGTGACTGCGATATCGCCAAAGGCAAACTTAACCTGGCATTCGTGCCGGAGAATGAGCTTTGCGCTGCATGTAGATTGATCAGACAGGCTCAAGCCTCCAGAACCAGCCAGAGACTTACACCACAGGAGTTTAGAACGGCGAGAGAAAAGGCGATACAGTGGGCCGATAACAATTTGGCCACTACAACGATTAACGGCACACCATCTAAACGCTCGCTTGTGCAAACAGCGGACGGGCACACTATTGGTGTTGGTAAGGCTTTCTTTACGGAAACTGCAGCAAAGGCAAAAAGAGATCCTGATATCGTTCACCTTCTTAGAACCGCCACTGATTTTAACTCATGGATCCCAAATGCAACACTGGATAGGGTTGAGGCGGGCAGACACCATAGCTTCAATTTCAATGTATATACAGTAACCTATCAAGGGAGAACCATAGAGTTCAAGTGCAAGGTAACAGACGGAGAGCTGCTTTATATGATGAAGTTCATATAAACAAAAAAAAGATGCAAATGGTCATTTCGTAGCCTGCACATCTTGCGATGCCGACATGTGGAATGCCTCCTACAATGCATCTTCGGTGCAAAGATACAAAAAAATCCGCAACCTCCAAACGATTTGCGGATTTTTTTTGTATATATGTTACTATTTTGTTCCGTTTTAGGGTATTTCAGGCCCTACGACCTCCGTTTCCTGACCTCCGGGCGACACTAACTTAGCATCCATTGGAACCCGAATCCTCTGCGTCTTTTTCTCGATAGAACGCACGAAGGTAACATTGTAAACCTCGACATTCTCTATCAGCTCCTCATGGTTGTGGTTCGTCAGAGTAGCCTGTATCTCCACTTCACCGAAATGGTCGCCATGCAGCCCAAGCATGACAGTATGTATCTGCTCACTCAGATCCAGATATTCAATGCTCTGCAGTCGCATTTCGTTGCTATACTCTGACGATGCGCCACCTTTCCAGTCGGTGACGATGTGCAGACGTACTTCTGCACGTGCCTGGTACCCGTTGGCTCCGCGAGTGGTCATACGCTCCCACAGGATAGGCCGGAACTCAACGAACACAGCCGGACGCGGCCAGTTGGTTTCCTGCTCGATATACTCCACGTTATTGTTCCACAAGTCCGCATGCTGGATAATGTGCTCTGCTCCCTCTGGCACATCCTCTTCCTTGTAGATTTGTTGAATGCTACCATCAGACAAACGGTAGCTGTGCATGAGCCGTTCACTGACGGCCAGATAAAACTCTTTTCGCATTTTCGTACTGTGTTAGATATTCATTCAGATTCTCATCAATGATGCTGCGCACGATGGCTTCCACTTCGGGGCCACCACCGATGAACCTGCGCTCCGGCATCTTTATCATCTGGCCGACCTTCATCAAGGCCATACGACGGTAGAACTCAGCGGCAGCAGAACGGGCCACGTTGCGCTTTGAACGGCTCTCTGAACCATCCTTCTTACGGCTAACGCTGCCTGAGGCCTCATAGTATTTGGCCCAAAAGAAACGCTTCATCTTCGCCGTTACCTCAATCTCGCCACCCTCGTTATGGATGGAGGCGTAGGGTAACGATGAAGAGAACGTAATGCCGGTGTCGCTGGTTCGTGGGCTGTGAATGCTACGGCGCAAGGCTCCGCTTTTCTGTAGCAGTGCACCGTCGCCAATAGGAGTTTTCCTGCGCTGCCATGCACGGCCAAAGTAGGACTGCCGCTCAAAGTTCTGGTCGAACTCATCAGTCAGTTCCACGCGCAGATCGCTCAGTATGTTCTTAATCAGGGTGTCAATACTTGCTTGTGCCATAGGTCAGTCTGGAAAGGGTATCCACAATTGCTTTTCACGCTCAACAGCTTCGATGTCGATGACAGCCGATGCGTTGAGCATGTTGTAAAAGGTGCGCTCGCTGATGAAGAGCTTCGGATAGACGTAGCGACGCCAGATCTCTACATTTGAGAGACCTGAGCGCCGGTGTTCGTCGTAGATGCGGTTCACTTCAGCTACGCGTGCTTCGTAGGACATTCCACGTCCGTTGCGTTTATGTTTCTTCATCAGCTGCTGGCGTTTAATTTGTTACTTCGGCTTGTAGGCTCTGATATCCAGCTCCATTGTGCCGCTCACTGTGACGCGACCGCTACCCTCGCACTGAGGACAAACAACAGGATGGTCGCCATCAATGTGACCTGTGCCGCCACATTCACGGCACAGGGTCACTTTAGGGGTTTTACGAATAGTCTTTTTCATTCTGCATCTTCTTTCTTAGGTTCTACATAGAAGGTTTCTTCCTGAACAACCTGAATACCGCATTTGGCCATTGCCTCTTTCATAGTAACTTCCTGCTCCATCAGGCCACTCTCGGTTATCTTCACATCTTCCAAGTCGCGGTCGGCCAACAGCTTATCTTTTGCTATTTCCTCAACCTTGCGGATATATGAGGAAGGCATGAAAGCCTTAACCAATTCCAAAGCGGAGGCCCAAGTGAAGCCTTTCAAGGTCTTCAGCTTCGGGGTTCCTGTGCGGAAGCCAATAGTGCCGTGCGCCATGTCGAGGCTCTTTTTCTTCGAGAACAGCTCTGTCTGGTTCTCAGTGGCAAAAGCCTGAAGCATCTCAAAGGAAGAATCTCTCTCAGCCGTTAAGCGTGTCAATTCTGCTTGATGCTTCTCACGGATCTTTGCACACTGTAGCTCAATGTCAGCATTGATCTTGTTAATACTTGCATCGGCCTTTGCGAAGGTTGCGAATGCTACATCAGCGGCCTCACGTGTTACACCGCTAATCACTGTTTTCTTTTGTCTTGATGCCATAATCTTAAAATTTACTTATAGGGTTACTAAATACTGTTTCTTATCCCCAGAGGCAGACGTGGCCACCGTAGCATATAAGCTTCACGCAACCGTCTTCTTCACATGGACACTCATCGCATCTTGGGTTGTCACTATTGATGACGGACAATCCCACAATTCCGGCATTTGCCAATCCATTGTTTAATTTTTCTTTTTCCATAACTGTACTTTTTAAATTGTTAGACTGCATACTCAGAGAGCATTCTTTCGTAGTGATCTTGCATCAGTTCCTCACGAAGCTCATCCTCATTTACTCTGTTTGACTCTTGTTCCATAACTCATTTTGTTTTTTAGTTAATATTGTTATTTGAAGGGAACGACGATAGCCTTTGGCCCCGGTTCCTCTAATTCTCTGATGCCACCCTTGCGCTCTATGCTGCGCAGTTTCTTGGCAAGCTGCTCCAGTTCCTCACTGGTGATATCGCGGAACTGCTTACCAGCGATACGTCCGTCTTGGCAGAAAGCGTTAACGCGGTTCCAGTCGGTGGTATCAATGCCCAACTTCTGCATCAGCTTCAGGCAAATGCTGCGCTGCCGTCTCAGTTCCTCACGTGCTGCCTCATTGATACGGTTGGCAGGGTATATCTTTTCGAGCCCTTCGCACAGATCCTGGTACTCGCGCTTTGTCACCTCACGCAGACTGTTAGTTCTGCCAAAGGTCACTTTCTCCACCATTTCCTTTTTCAAGTCTTCACGGTCGCCACTGTACGGTATCTTGTTAAACGTTGCGTAGAACCGTGCGAAATTCGTTACTTCCTGTGCCATAGTCGTTAGTCTATATATGTAAACTCTCCAAAGATAAGCAATACGGGCTCGCTAACGCCCATGACCCATTCCCCCCTCTTATTGCCACCTTTTAACCGCTCACTCTGAGGTGTTTCGACTATATCATGGATGCTTCCGGGAGTCAGGTTGGCGAACTGGCCACCTCCGGCGTTACAGCGTACTACTTTCACTTTTCTATGTATTTGCTCGTTGGGGCAATGAAAGGCATTCTTCCTATAGCGTTCTGGAATGGTAATCATCCCCATCTGATAGCTCTTACCCTCTATGCCACAACATTTACATCTAAAACGGTCATACATCCCGTTTCTATCCATTTTCGTTACAAGGTTCACTTTCTCCCACTCATGACCTCCAGCCAACAAACTTACTAATATCATAATGACCTCCTTTCTTATTTTAGTGGCAACCACATATCGTCTATATTACTATCAATATATTCGTCTCTTGAGGTAATAGTGCAGACTTGGCCAGTCTGAGCCGCAAACTTATTATTCAAGTAGTCCCAAGCATCGCCTCGCTCGCTAAACAAGACTCTGATACCTACGGCTTCTGCGAAGCTAAACTCAACAAATGCACCAGGGGAGCTGACCCAATCTCTCAGCATATAGATTGCATCACAGAATGATAGCTCTTTTATGTCAAGCTTCAAAATCTCCGCGTACCAAGTTGTATGCTTACCCATGCAATGAGCAAAATTCTCGCATCGGTCTGCCAGATCGCCCAATCCGCTTGTGGTTGGGTTGAAAACGTCATGGCCCATCTGCCTCAGCATTCTCTCTGCCCGTGCGAACTTCTCGCGAGTAGCCTCGGTTAGAGTTTCCTCGCCAATCTTACCACTGATATAGATTTTCATAAGCTGCTACTTTATCAGTTCAAATGTATAGGCATAAACCCAGGGATTGCGCTGCCACAATGTAGAATCAAGGCAGTCAATAAGCGCGTGATACGCCCCTTGAGCTGTATTCCAGAACCAGCTACCTTTCTTACCGTCCCATTCATGGCGAGACAATTCTTCATTTATCTTGCGCCAGTCCTCTTGATTTGTTGAAACGGAGAACCAGTAGAGGTGTGCGCCATCGGCTGAGTCATCATCCATACCTTCTGCAAGGCAGTCTTCTGTACTTATGTCTTGTAACCGTTCAACCTTGATACCCGTAATGCGGATGCGGTGGGGCATAAGGTTAGCACGGACAAACATTTTATTACGGAATCCCTTCTCATTTCGGAGGCTGTCATACGCATGGGGCGAGTCAAACGACGATACCAGCATTGGCATGATGTCGCTGTAGGACTGTGCAATGGCGACCTCATCAAGAAAACAGTATGGTGTGTGTTCCTTAATGTAGTAGGTGATATCGCGACCGTGCATTTTTGCTTCCATTTCTGCCATTCGTATAGTACCCTCAGGCACGACTCGACGCGTCTGCGTCTTACTACCGTTGAGAACCTTTTTTGTTAACTCATATCGGTCGTTAAACATGATTTTCTTCATACCTTACTCCTTCCTTCTGATGCCTGCCAATGAACTGTTACAACCGCATCCACCTTGCCAGTGCCGTTACAGACGCTGCATGGTTCCTTGATACTCCCATGACTGCATGGGTCTGGATCCTCGGCCCAATGAAAGCCGTTACCGTGACACTCAGGGCATTCATGCCCGCTCGATACAAGCCGTTCATCACGTGCGCCTCTTGTGCATCCGTGATCTGGCTTTAGCTCAATCGTTTCTTTAATCTTACTCATAACTATAAATTGTTTGATGTCATTAATACGCCCTCTTCCCACACCACGTAATAGTTACCCGGCTCACCGGCACTGCGGCCCTGACAGTAGGCTTTATATCCGGCCACGCGCACCTTCATGTCGGCGATATAACGAAGCCTGATGGCAGCCTTGCCCATTGGTTGACCTTTGTACTCCTGGCTGATGAACACGAAGCCCTTGTTTGGGAAACGCTTCATCAGTTCCATTGCCTGCTCATAGCTCCACTCCGAAACCTGAAAAGAGTCAACGATGACGAACCGGGGCGACTTAGGACGGCTCAGACGCTCTTCCAGTTCCTCCAGTGTGTCATCGGGGGCAACAGTGAACTTGCCCTGCACCTCGCCCATCTTCATGAGCTTCAGGCGACGCTGGAACTCCATGCCAACACCTTCCTCGAAAGGCAGATAGAGCACGGGGCCATACTCACACAGTTTCTTCGATAGCTGCATCACAAACGAGCTCTTGCCACTGGCCGACGGGCCGAGCACCACCCATTTAGAGTTGATTGCGGGATTGCCAAAGGCCGACAGCCATTCGCCGTCCCAATCGAAGCACTCGTACTTCTTTGCCTCAATGTCTCTTGGTGTGTATGCTCGCTTTGCCATTATTTCTTCGGTTCTTTAATGTTTACCTTAGTTCCGGGCCACAGCTTGATAATGTGGCTCGCATATATCATGTCTTCGGTCTCCAGTACCATGCAGCCTTTAGTCTTGGCCCTGCGGACGCGAACATCGGCCTGAGTGCTGGCCTCCCACCACTCGTTGATGACCGATGAGGCATCGCGACCGTTCAGCAGCAACTGGAACACCGTTCCTTCTGGATAGACCTTCCCGTTCATACTGCCTTAGCCTTTTCAATCTCAGTATATACGCGACGCAGAGCACCGCCAGTCTTACGTGCCAGTTCTCCAGCGTCCACGCCTTCGCGGGCATTAGCCTCGGCAACCACACGCGCTTGCTCTATGAGGAACGCCTGACGCTCTTTAGCATCATCTGGAGTCACCTTGCAGAAGCGGTCACCGTAACGGCTCAGCATTTCAGCATAGCCCACCTTCTTAGCATCAACGGAACGGTCTATTTTGGCCCTCAGGCCGTCGGCTCCCATCATATACCAGGCACAGCAGCGTTCCGTTGCGTTCCACAGGGCTTTCAGCTCCAAGAATGCCTCGTATGCCAAATCACCGGCTTCATCGAGTACGATAAGCGGGTTCTCGACTGTGCGGATATAGAACACCAGATCTTCATAGATATCGCCAAAGGTTCCGTTGGCACTTACGCCAAACTCCTTCGCGATCTTGCGCACCAGAGCGCGTTTGGTCTTCACCTGTGAGCAGTCCACATAGATAGCATTCTTGTGCTGCTTCACATACTCGCGGGCCGTGAAGGTCTTACCGATATTCGGCATGTCGCACATGATGGCACTCAAGCTGCTGCCCTGACAGGCGGTCAACTGTGCCCAGATGTACTTGAACGTGGCCGTTTTGGCAGCCTTCCACTCCATACCGGGACGAAGCTCCACACCAAGCCTGCGGGCCATGCTTATCCAGTTGGCCTCGCTAAGAACACGCTCCGTCTGGCCCTGATTCAGTTGTGAGTACACAGCCGAGCTGATGCCAAGACTTGAGGCATGCTTCGAGTCGCTCGGATAGTTCACACGGTTGGCCTTCATTGCAGCCAAAATCCGTTTTTTGATGTCTTTTGTAATCTCCATTGTAACTGTATTTAAATGTTATTGAAATATCGTTCTTACAGGTCTGCCAAAGCGTCTGCCTCATCCTTGAACTGGTAGGCTTCAGGCATGGTTTCCGGCTGTATATCTTCGGACTCAGCCGCAAAGCCCGTTGTTTCGTCTGTGTCGGCCTCGATAGCCTCCGGGGCCTTACTCATAATACCCACTCGCGATATCGCGTTGTCGCGCACGTATTTGCCGAAATGGGCTATCTTCTTTTGCTGCTCCGTGAAGATGGCACGGTCTTCGTCGGTCTGCTCAGCGTCTGCCGTGTTAAACGTGCCGACATCTTGCAGCTTATCCACCATCATATCGTTCTGGTAGATCCAAACGTCGGTGGCCTCGCCCTGCTCGTTTGTCAGGTAGTAAGCCTCCACCTTGAAGTCGTTTGGAGCCAGCTTCTCGATAACCTCCACCTCGCTCAACCACCAGTCCTTACCCTGAACACGGCAGTAAGAGTTACGGCGTATCGATGTGCTCACGTGCTCACCAACATAGCGGGCGCAGATAGCACGATCGAGGGGACGGAGTGTCGGGTTCATATTCTCCACCAGCACCTGCCAGCGGGTCATGCCCTTGTATTTCTTCTGGTTGGGGTGCAGCGTCTGGTTGAATTGCTCGATATCCTTCAGGTCTTCGGCAATAAGCTGCTCCCATGTGTAGTATTCCTGGTCTTCGTAGGTGTCATTCAGTTCGTCAAACACCTTCTTTGACTCAGTTCTGTAGTGGCGGTCTTTAGCGTAAAAGCGGCCAATACCTAAGTGGTTCCTGTGCTCCACGCTCTTTTTCTTAGCACCGTTCATTTGCTCAGCGTATTTCTCCTGTGAGTTCTGAGGGGCGCAGAAGCGAACAAACGGGAACATCACACCAGCCTTTAGGAATGAGTCGCGCCACTGGCTCATAAGGTGGTTCTCGACCTCTACCTGTGCGGGGCAGCCCCAGCCCTCGCGCTCTATCAGCATAAACAGTGAGCGGAAGCAGTCCACCACAAGGTCGGTGTTCTTATTACGGTTGTAAGCATAGCCGACAACACACTGGCTCGTAACGTCGTAAGCGTAGTAAGCCTTTGGCCTCTGCTTGCTATCCTTCAGCTTGCGGGGCAGGTCGCGGTCATCAAACGAGATCTTGCTGAAGCTGAACTCCGGGGCGTGACGGTGAACGTGTGGCATCACCTCGTGCATAAAGGTGGTGAAGCTCATTTGGGCGTTGTCTATCAGCACGCGGTTCTTAGGTGAGTTCAGATAGTTGTTGATAGTGGTTTCACTCAGGGCCATCGGCTCACCGTTCTTATCCGTGAAATCGTCGGGGTTGAACATTTCGCCAGTCTCAGGATCCCAAACGTCAAGCTCTCCACACACGAACTGGTTATACATTTCGGCCACCGATGTATTGAAGGGCTTATTTGGCAGGATAGCGATACCCAGAATGAGACGCTCCGTCTTGAAGTCAACCTTACGGGCCGACTGGTTGCCGAACTTGCCGCTAACCAGGCAGATGTAACCATCACGTTTATACTCAGCCACCTTCTTACGGAAGCGCATCGTTGAGGCTGGAAGAGTGTGGTGATACAGGTCGCGCAGGGTGTCGATGACGGCAGTCATTTCATCCCAGTTGTAGCGGTTCCCGAACATCTTCTGGCACATGGCCGCACGGTCATACAGACGGATGCAGCAATTTAGAACGCTTGCGTTGATGGTGTACTCCAGCACCTTTTCCTGAGGCAGCTCAACGCCGGTGTTCTCTTTGCTGTTGAAAAAGAACGAATAGGCCGCTGTGTCGCGCTCGTAGTTCTTTTGTACCCACGCGATAAGGCGTGTGCGGTTGCCCTCTGGATAGAGCTTCTTAACCTCAGCCTTATACTTCTCAGGCAGGGAGTCAACGGCAACCAGGGCACAGTTGCCAAGCCCTTTACCCTGACGAACAACTGTCAGTTTTCCACGCTGAGCCATCTTCTGCAAGTTGCTGGCGGTCATGATGCCGCCACCAACCAAATCGTCGTAACTCACGCAAAGCGCATTGCCGTAGTACTCCATATCTGCCTCCGTTCTTTAATGGTTAGAATGATGCTGCCAATTCCTGCATAACATACAGTTGGGGGATGGTGATATTCTTCTTTTCACCTCGCTTCACGCCCTTGGGGTCGAACCATTGAGCGTCGCCAGTCTGCTTATCCACCTCGATGGTGGCCCCGTTATCGAATATCTGGCGCATCATGCCGTTAGCGTCGTGGATGGTCTCGCACTCAGGCCAGCTCGCCATGTGGCGACCGCCATTCTCCAGTGCCATGATACGGATGCGCTTGGCCAGATCAGTCTGACCGCGCTCGCCCGTGTAGTTTAGAGCATTGCTCACTGTTTTACCTGTCACACCGAAAGTCTTGATAATCTTGTTGCGGACTTCCGTGCTCACTTCGATTCTTCTGTTGCTCGTTTCCATAACTATAAGTGTTTAGGGGTTATTTCAAATTGTTGCTAATATACTCTAAATCCTCCTCATTAAATTCGATTCCCATTTTCGCCTTACGCTTGATGGTCTCGCCTCTGCCAATGAGCCAAAATGCCTTAATGTCAAGCTGCTTAACAGCTCTTGAACAACGACAGGGACTTTCCTCTTCATAATCAAGCAGACCTTTCTGAATCTCCAGCACTGCATCAGCAGCGTCACTGATAATCTCCATAGCCTCCTTATGCAGCAACTCTTTTTCGTAAAGAGCATCTTTAATACGCTGGTGCTCACGCTCAATCTTGTGCATCAGATCCAGGCGACCGTCGAAGGTCATGTACAACTTACAGAACTCATCCTTATCGATGTCTTCACCACATGCCATGTAGAGGGCGTTAATTCCGTTGAACTCTGCCTCAGAAACGCTGAGCTTCGTTCTTTCTTCAAATTCTTTTTTCAACATAATCTTTATTTTTAACTATAAATATTCTCATTTCTCGCGTCTTTTTCGTATCTTTGCCGCGCCGTTCTCATTGGAACACGGTGCAAAGATACAGAATTTCTGTAATACTACCAAATTTTTATGGAATTATTTTCAGATTTTCTGTAATTTTTAGATAGAATGATGAATAAAGCAGATATTAACAGGCGTTTTATAGCCGCTATTGAGAGCCTATTAAAGGATAAAGGCCTCACAAAAACAAAGGTTGCAGAGAGCCTTGGCATCAAGCCCGCAAAGTTTTCAGAAATTCTGAATAATCGAATGAACGCGGGGGTAGATGCTATTGCTGATTTGTGCGATCAATACAGCTTCTCTGCGGAGTGGATTTTGACAGGTCAGGGTACTATGTTAAAAGTAGGGCCAATAAAAGGACGCTCAAAACCAGGTATTGTTGTAGCACCATTGCCAGACTTCCCACTGACATCGGATGGTGTATGCCAAATGTTTTTAGAGATAATGCGAGATAAAGATTTGCGATTCAGTGAGCAAGCCGAAGAAATTGGCAGGCTCAAGGCTAAAATTGAAGAACTTGAAAGAAATAGGGGGGTCGATGTTGGGGATGTCAAGAGTTCTGGCATTGCAAATGCCGGTTAGTACGTATCATTAAAAATGGGAAGGAATATCTTGTTTAGCTTTCTGAAGCGTACCCCTGCGGGCAACCCTCTGGCCGCTCAGATGCACCCTTACCCACCCCCTGAACGGTGTTAAAATTGCGTTAAACCCCGATAAACAGGGCATATATATAAGGTATATAGTAAAAAATGATGGTATTTATGGGGGGGGGCTATCGCACCCAAAAAGCCGCTTTTTAACAAATATTTCACCGATACCCCCCTACTTATCACCCCCTATTTTTAGGGTAGTTTGTCCGCCTAAACTCTTAAAGTTGTCCGCCTAAATTGTCCGTCTTACTGTCCGCCTAACCCCAAAAATCGCTATTTTCGGCCATGAAAAAAGGGAGCCGTAAAGCCCCCTCCAGATGGTTAAGTACGCCGACGTGTTACAACGGTCTCAAAATACCCTTTTAACGGCCTTCTAAGCCACTTTAATCACCGTCACTATTATCTGCCCGTCGAGGGCATGAAATCAGCGTAGAAGCCTTAATTACAGCCTTTTCGTTGTGTACCACGTGACCTCTTCCAAGCCCCGCGTTCAACAGCCAATGCTTGCTCACACCGATGTCCTCGCGGCTTAAAACCGTGAACACGGCAGAAATGCTACTAAAGTAGTAGTCTTTCCGCTTCCCTATTAAATGAACATGTACCACTTTTGCCATATCTGGATCTGTCTTTTGTTTGGCTGCAAAGTTACTAAATAATCCTTATATGCAAGGTTTTTGCTATATTAAATATTCAAAACGGGCATAAAAAAAGCCGGTACTCATACCAGCCTCAACAGTAGTTTACAAAAGCCTCAGCACCCACATGTAAGCCATCAGAAAGCCAATGTAAACTTCTCGCTCATTTCAGCCTCATCAAGCCTGCCTCCATGTAAAGCAGAATTAAAGCAATGTAAACGTTTCGTTTTTTCTCGCTCTCAACCCTCAATCTCTCCAATCCCCTATAAATAAAGGGGTTCCACGTATTTTCGTGCTCTATCCTTTATATACGTTTCGTTCTGTGCCCTATAATTTTTCTCCGAGGGCGAAGCCTTCCTCATAGAGGGCTTCGAGCTTCGACACATCACGGCAGATGCGATCAACCTCCATCGGGCGCTCCGGACGGATACAAATCACCTCGCCCCAGTCCTCCATCCGTTCGATGAGGTCGAGCTGTTCGTTGTAGGCCTTCACATGGTGGCTGAGGACGACACGCAGACGGGGATACTGCTTGTAGAACAAACGGGGCACCTTGAAGTCGGGCTCTGCGGAACGGAAGCCGCGATTGCGCGTCATAATCACCACATTGGGAGAGTAGCCCTTATCGATGGCCCGTACCACAGGAATAGAATCAACGATACCGCCATCGAGCATGGGAACCCCATCGACGTGGGTGATCTGCGCCACGTAAGGTAGGGAACTCGAAGCCTTGATGATCGCTGTCAGTCGGTCGGCATCCTGTTTCTCAGAGAGGTATTCAGCCCGTCCCGTCAGACAGTTGGTGGTGACGACCTCATAGGTGGCAGGATTCTCACGATAGGTCTTGTAGTCGAAGGGCACGATCTCCTTGGGAAAACGCTCATAGAGGATGTTGGGATCGAAGATGCTGCCCTGGGTGATCAGACTCTTCAGGGAGATATAGCCATATTTCTGCAGGAGGTCGATATTGGAGTAACGGGCACGACGGGGCTGACGGCTCATATACGACAAACCGTTGCAGGCGCCAGCGGAGACTGCCACCACATAGGGGAAGTAAAGATCGTGCTTCATAAACGCATCAAGTACACCTGAAGTAAAGACGCCACGCATGCCTCCACCCTCTAACACCAGTCCAGTTTTTCCGCCTATCTGCATAAATATTGCAAAAATTTGCTGCAAAGGTAATGCTTTTTAATAAATAATGTGTATCTTTGCCGACAAATTGAAGGTAAATAACGAAAACATTGACAAATGTTTAATAAGGAAACTTATATCAAACGCCGTGAAGCGCTGAAGAAACTCGTGGGAAACGGTGTCATTATCTTTTTTGGAAATAACGAGTCGCCAGCCAACTATCCGGCTAATGCGTATGCGCCGATGCGACAGGATTCATCGTTCCTCTACTATTTCGGACAGCACCGCGACGGACTGGTGGGTGTGATCGACATCGACAACGACGAGGAGATGCTGTTTGGCGATGATATCGACGTGGAGGATATCGTATGGATGGGCTTCACCCCGTCGGTGGCAGATCTCGCCGCAGAGGTGGGTGTGAAGAAGACGGCCCCAATGAAGGAGCTCGTTGAGGTATGTCGTAGTGCCGCGGCGACAAACGCGACGATACACTTCCTGCCGCCGTATCGCCACGACACGAAGATTCAGATCATGGACCTGTTGGGTATCCACCCTTCACAGCAGAAGGAGAAGGCCTCATTGCCACTGATCAAGGCTGTTGTGAAGATGAGAGCCACGAAGGAGCCACAGGAGATTGTGGCTATCGAGCGAGCCTGCGATGTGGGCTATGCGATGCATACCACTGCCCAGCTGCTGATCAAGCCAGGCGTGACCGAACGGTTCGTTGCAGGACAGGTGGACGGTATCGCCCGCAGCCTGTCGCAAGGCAACAGCTTTGCCACCATCTTCTCACAGCATGGTGAGATCATGCACGGCAGTCCTTCTGATGCGCAGTTGGAAGCCGGCCGACTGGTGTTGTGCGACGCAGGTTGTGAACTCGACGACTATTGTTCCGACCACACTCGTACGATGCCCGTGAATGGTAAGTTCACCCAGCGCCAGTTAGAGATTTACAGCATCGTGGAGGCCTGTCATGACTACGTGCTCGAAGTGGCCAAGCCTGGTGTGAAGTATATGGATGTGCACTTTGCCGTATGCCGACTGATGACGGAGCGACTGAAGGAGCTCGGTCTGATGAAGGGCGATACCGACGAGGCCGTAGCCGCAGGCGCCCACGCCATGTTTCTGCCTCACGGACTGGGACATATGATGGGTATGGACGTACACGATATGGAGGGACTCGGACAGATCTACGTGGGCTTCGATGAGGAGACACGTCCGAACCTGGAGCAGTTTGGTACGAACTGTCTGCGCATGGGTCGCAAGTTGGAGGAAGGTTTCGTGATGACTGACGAGCCAGGCATCTACTTCATCCCTGCCCTGATCGACGACTGGAAGGCCAAGGGGCACTGCAAGGATTTCCTGAACTACGAGATGCTGGAGACTTATAAGGACTTCGGAGGTATCCGTATCGAGGATGATATCCTGATCACCAAGGAGGGATGCCGTTTCCTCGGTACGAAGCGCATTCCGTATCATCCGAAAGACGTTGAAGAATTCATGATAAACAATTAAGATTCAATATTTATTTTTATGAAGAAATTTCTAACATTGGCACTGGTGGCAATGGTTGCCCTGAGTGCTTCGGCTGCCAAGAAGAAGGCACCCGAAAAAAACGCTAACAAACCTGTATTCACGATTATTAAGGAGAATCCGATCACGACCATTAAGGATCAGAACCGTTCGGGTACCTGCTGGGACTACTCTACCCTCTCATTCTTCGAGGCAGAGATCCTGAAGGCTACCGGCAAGCAGTACACCCTCTGTGAGGCATTCGTTGCCAACAAGACCTATATGGAGCGTGCCATCCAGGTGGTCCGCTATCACGGCGACTGTCAGTTTGCACAGGGCGGAAGTGCCGAGGATGTGCTTCAGACACTGAAGACTTATGGTATCTGTCCCCTCGAAGCCATGCCTTTCCCCGGCTCACTCTATGGTGACTCACTAAACAACTTCAACGAGTTCTTCGGTGTGCTGGAGCCGTATGTAGCCGCTGTCGCCAAGAGCGATGCCAAGAAGCTCAGCAAGGCCTGGAAGACCGGTATGCAGGGTATCCTCGATGCTTACCTGGGCAAGTGCCCTGAGAAGTTTACCTACGAGGGCAAGGAATACACCCCGAAGAGCTTTATGGCTTCTCTGGGTATCAACCTCGACGACTATGTGAACATCACCAGCTATACCCACCACCCCTTCTACACAGCTTTTGCTGTAGAGGTGCAGGATAACTGGCGCTTCCCCTTGAGCTACAACGTGCCTATGGACGAGATGATGCAGATCATCGACAATGCTATCGATAACGGTTATACCGTAGCCTGGGGCGGTGACGTGTCGGAGGACGGATTCACCCGTAAGGGTCTGGCCTACGCCGTTGACAGCAAGAAGACCCAGAGTCTGCAGGGCAGCGACATGGCCAAGTGGCTGAAGATGACTGCTACGAAGAAGCGTGACATCATCGATTCACTGGGTGTAACAGTACCTGAGATCGTTCCTACACAGGAGATGCGCCAGGAGCGTTTCGACAACTGGGAGCTGACCGACGATCACGGCATGCATATCTTCGGTGTGGCCAAGGACCAGAACGGTAAGGAGTACTATATGGTTCAGAACTCATGGGGTGAGACTGGCGACTACAAGGGTATCTGGTATATGACCAAGGCCTTCATCGCTGCCAACACCATGGACTTCCTGATCAATAAAAACGCAATTCCTGCAGAAATCAGAAAGAAACTCGGCCTCTAAGCGATTTTCTTAAATAAGATAAAAAAGGGCATAATCTGTTAAAATTTAAGCAGATTGTGCCCTTAATTCGTTTTTTATGAGTAACTTTACGCCCAAATTGCCGAAAAGAATAAAAAATAAATATATTAATGCATTTCAAATGGAATTACGAACCACCTACATCAGAACGACAGACGGCAGCTAAGGAGCTGGGAGAGAAGATCGGCATGAGTCCGATCCTCGCCGACCTGCTCATTCAGCGTGGCATCAAGACGGAGAGCGCAGCTAAGCGGTTCTTCCGTCCTATGCTAAGTGAACTGATTGATCCGTTCCTGATGAACGACATGGACGTGGCGGTTGACAGACTGAATGACGCAATGGGGCGCAAAGAGCGCATCATGGTGTATGGCGACTACGATGTCGATGGATGTACCCGTTATGAGGAGGGCTATGGTATCAGCAGAAAGGGAATAGACTATGCGAAAGAAGCGGGTGTTAAACTGGTGATTGTGCTCGATTGCGGTATCAAGGCTATCGAGGAAATCAAGTATGCCAAGACGCAGGGCATAGACTTCATCATCTGCGACCATCACGTGCCGGATGATGAGTTGCCTGAGGCTGTGGCCATTCTCAATCCCAAGCGCATAGACTCCACCTATCCATTCAAGGATCTCTGTGGTTGTGGCGTGGGCTTTAAGTTCATGCAGGCATTTGCCAAGAACAACGGAATTCCCTTCTCAAGACTGATCCCCCTACTCGACTTCTGTGCCGTGAGTATCGCTGCGGACATCGTACCCATCATGGGTGAGAACCGCATCCTGGCGTTCCACGGGCTGAAGCAGTTGTCAACGAGTCCGTCGGTGGGACTGAAGTCGATTATCGACATCTGCGGTCTGACAGGTCGTGAGATTACGATGAGTGACATCGTGTTTAAGATAGGCCCCCGTATCAATGCCTCCGGACGTATGCAGAACGGTACGGAAGCGGTGGATCTGCTGGTGGAACGTGACTTTGAGAAGGCATTGTCAGAAGCCAGCCACATCAACGAATACAATGAACAGCGTAAGGATGTGGATAAGCAGATGACCGAGGAGGCCAACCAGATTGTGGAGAAACTCGAAAGTCAGGAGCATCAGTCGAGTATCGTGCTCTTTGACGAGAACTGGAAGAAAGGCGTAATCGGTATCGTGGCTTCAAGACTCACGGAACTCTATTACCGTCCGACGGTGGTACTGACGAAATTCAACGGCATCGCTACAGGCTCTGCACGCAGTGTGGCTGGCTACGATCTCTATGATGCTATTAAGAGCTGCCGCGACCTGCTGCTGAACTTCGGCGGACATACCTACGCCGTAGGTCTCTCACTGAGAATCGAGAATATCCCCGAGTTCCGTCGCCGTTTCCAGAAATATGTCAGCGAGCATATCCTACCTGAGCAGACGGAGGCCACACTGGATATCAATGCCGTGGTGGACTTCAAGGATGTAACCAAGAAACTGCATAACGACCTGAAGAAGTTTGCACCTCATGGACCCGACAACCCCAAACCCCTGTTCTGCACGCGTAACGTCGTCAGCAGGAGCATATCAAACTGGAACTGGTGGATTCGAAGTCGAGTAATGTACTGAATGGTATCGCCTTCGGACAAAGCGACTCGGCGAGATTCATCAAGTCGAAGCGTTCGTTTGATATCGTCTATACCATTGAGGACAATATCTACAAGCGTAACGAAGTGCAGTTGCAGATAGAAGACATCCAACCCTCTGATGAGGTATCGTGAGATTCTGAAGCAATACTGGGGCTACGATGATTTCCGTGGGATTCAGCGGGAGATCATCGAGTCGATCGGCAGCGGACATGACACCTTAGGCCTGATGCCGACAGGCGGTGGTAAGTCGATTACATTCCAAGTGCCGGCATTGGCACAAGAGGGGACGTGTATCGTCATCACCCCGCTGATTGCCCTGATGAAGGATCAGGTGGACAACCTGAGGCGCAGAGGCATCCGTGCTGCTGCCATCTATTCGGGACTGACCCGTGAGGAGATTGTCACGACGCTTGAGAACTGCATCTTTGGCGACATCCGTATTCTCTATGTATCGCCAGAACGCCTTTCCTCAGATCTTTTCCAGACGAAACTACGCCACATGCACGTGAGTTTCATCACCGTTGACGAGGCACATTGTATCTCGCAATGGGGTTATGATTTCCGTCCGTCGTATTTAGAAATTGCCCAGATCCGCAAGCTGGTGCCGAAAGCCCCAGTGCTGGCACTGACGGCTACAGCCACCCCTGCCGTCGTGAAGGATATCCAGGATAAACTGGCCTTCCCGAAGGACAATGTCTTCAAGATGAGTTTTGAGCGGAAGAACCTCGCCTATGTGGTGCGGAAGACCCCTGACAAGCGGGAACAGCTGCTGCATATCCTGAACAGTATGAAAGGCACAGCCATCGTCTATGCCCGCAGCCGGAAACGCACGAAGGAGTTTGCAGACCTGCTGAATGAGGCTGGCATCACCGCCACCTTCTATCATGCAGGACTCGACAGTGTGGTAAAAGATGAAAGACAAAGAGACTGGCAACAGGATAAGGTGCGGGTGATGGTGGCAACCAACGCATTCGGTATGGGTATCGACAAACCCGACGTGAGACTCGTCATCCACATGGACTGTCCTGACAGCATAGAGGCTTATTTCCAGGAAGCAGGACGTGCCGGGCGTGACGGTAGAAAAGCGTATGCCGTATTGCTGTATAACGATGCCGACCACCGGAAACTCGAGAAGCGCATTGCTGACACCTTCCCAGAGAAAGACTATATCAAGCAGGTGTATGAGCACTTGGCCTATTACTATCAGATCGGTGTGGGCTCAGGGTATAACCATACCTTCGAGTTTAATATCGATGAGTTCTGTCATACCTATCATCATTTCCCCATTCAGGTGGATTCTGCGCTGAAGATCCTGAACCGTGCAGGGTATATCGAATATACGGAAGAACAGGATAATCAGGCAAGGGTGATGTTCACCGTCAGCAGGAACGACCTGTATCGTCTGGAGAACAATACCCCCAATGAAGAGAAAGTGATTACGGCGCTCTTACGTAACTACGGAGGACTGTTTACGGACTACAACTATATCGACGAGAGTTTTATCGCCAGTCAGACGGCATTGCAGCCGCAACAGCTCTATCTGATCCTGAAAAGTCTGAGCCAACGGCATATCCTGCATTTCATTCCTCAGAAAAAGACACCCTATATCCGCTATACGCAACGACGTGAGGATATGGAACACGTGCAATTGAAGCCCGAGGTGTATGAGGAAAGAAAGGCACAGTTCAGTGAACGCATCCACAAGATGATAGGCTATGCCACCAACGATAACGTGTGTCGCAGCAGGCAGTTGCTCAACTATTTCGGTGAGGAAAGCAACAAGGACTGTAGTCAGTGTGACGTATGTCTGAGTCACAGACCTGAAGGACTGGTGTCGGAGCCTCGTCAGAACGCAGCGATGGATCGCATTCTCGCCCTGTTGGATGACGGGAAACCCCACCCTATTACAGACTTACGCGACATCCAGTTGCCTACCGACGAACTGGATGCCGCGCTGTCTTATCTGATGAAAGAGGAATACATCTGTCAGACTGACGGGTTCCTCAGAAAACGCTAATCAAAAGTCCAACTTCAACTGGCGCTCGTCATTATTGTCGTATTCATGACAATAGCTGCTGCCATCGAAGCAATGGGTGCAGACCCGACACTTCGGAAGACCGATACTCTCAATCAGATCCTCCAGCTTTGCAAACTTCAGCGTGGTGAGTCCCAGGCGCTTGGCAATCTCTGCCACCATACGCTGATACTCTGGAGAATCGGTCTGCGCATATTTCCCGAGATTCTTCTTGTCGTCGCCCTCGAAATCCTTGATGATACGACGGGTGATCAGCTCCATGTCACTCTTGGAAGAGGTGAAGCCGATAAACGGACAACCATAGACCAGAGGCGGACAGGAGATACGGCAGTGAACCTCCTTGGCACCATACTCAAAGAAAGTCCTTACGTTATCCTTCAGCTGGGTACCGCGTACGATAGAGTCATCGCAGAACACCACGCGCTGATCTTTCAGCAGCGCAGGATTCGGAATCAACTTCATCTTCGCCACCAAGGCACGGCGCTCCTGATTGCCAGGTGTGAAAGAACGGGGCCATGTGGGGGTATATTTCAGAACGGAACGCTTGTAAGGCACACCCTTACCCTCGGCATAACCCAAGGCCATACCGACACCGGAGTCAGGTACACCACAGACGCTATCCACCTCTGTATCATCGTTCTCACCCATCTTCTTACCATTGGCCTCACGCACGGCCTCCACATTGATACCATTATAGTCGGAAGCAGGGAAGCCATAATATACCCAAAGGAAAGAACAGATCTGCTCACGTTGGAAAGGCTCCTGCAGCACTTCCATCGAGTCGGCTGTCAGGAAGACGATCTCACCAGGACCAAGGTCACGTACACGATGGAACTCGAGATTCGGAAAACTCGTAGTCTCACTCGAAACGGCATAAGCACCGTCTTTCTTGCCGATCACGATAGGCGTACGTCCCAGGAAGTCACGGGCTGCGATAATACCTTTCTCTGTGAGGATCAGCATCGAGCATGAGCCCTCTATCTTCCTATATACCAAGTTGATACCTTCTACGAAGGTGCGCCCCATATTGATAAGCAGCGCCACAAGTTCCGTCTGGTTGATGGTATTAGCTGAGTATTCACTGAAGTGCATACGACGATCGAGCAACTCCCGGGCTACTTCTTCTAAGTTATTGATCTTAGCTACTGTCACTACAGCATAACGTCCCAGATGTGAGTTGACGAGGATGGGCTGCGGGTCTGTATCACTGATGACACCAATACCCTGATGACCAGCAAAAGAGTCGAGCTCATCCTCGAACTTGGAACGGAAATAGTCACGTTCCAGACGACGTGTTCCAAGGTGTGAGTTATAGTCTGTGCCGTAAAACAGGTCGTTGACGCAGCACTTTGTTGATATGGTTCCAAAGAATCCTCCCATATGTGTTATCCTTTTCCTTTTACCTTAATTAAAATAATACAAGAACGAAGCTATGCCTTCGAGTGCGGGCTTACGCTGCCCCTCTATTTCTATTCTGAACTCAATCTCCGACTTACAGATGCCACGCAGATTCTGGATGTTGTGCAGCTTGGTAACCAGACGAACCTTTGAGCCAGTGATGACAGGTTGTCCGAAGCGCATCTTGTCCATACCATAGTTGACAAGCATCTTGATGTTGTTTACCTCAATGATCTGATCCCACATGTAAGGAAGCAGAGACAGTGTCAGGTAACCATGAGCAATGGTACTCTGGTACTGACTCTCTTTCTTGGCACGCTCCACATCAACATGGATCCACTGATGGTCGAGTGTGGCATCAGCAAAGAGATTGATACGATCCTGATCTACTAACAGCCAATCAGAAGCGCCGAGCTCCTCACCGAGGTGGGCTGCAAATTCATCATACGAATTAATGACTAACTTTCCCATGATAGTTGATTAAAAAGAAGCGCGGGGGCGCTCGTTTAGCGTCCCCGCGTTCCTATATGATTATACGTCTTGGTTCTCTGGACGGAGTTTGCGTACGGTCTCACCTGCACGCCACATCTCCTGATTGCGCATAGCCTCGAGCTCTTTCTCCAGACCAGCACGGTAATCGGGCTTAGAGTTGGCATCGATGGTGATCTGTGCCTCATTACCAGTCTGTACAGAGTAGTACAGCCACTCCATCACAGGCTTGATGGCATCGTGGAAACGGGGAGCCCAGTCGAGGGCACCACGCTGGGCGGTGGTAGAGCAGTTGGCATACATCCAGTCCATACCCTTTGCACCAAAGAGCGGGCCAAGGCTCTGTGTCAGCTCTTCAACAGTCTCGTTGAAAGCCTCCGAGGGAGAATGTCCGTGCTCACGAAGCACCTCATACTGTGCCAGCAGCAGACCCTGGATGGCACCCATCAGTGAACCGCGCTCACCAGTCAGGTCAGAAGTAGCCTCGCGCTGGAAGGTGGTCTCAAACATATAGCCTGCACCGATACCGATACCGAAGGCGAGTGTCTTCTCAGTAGCCTTACCAGTAGCATCCTGATAAACTGCATAAGAACAGTTCAGACCGCGCCCCTCGCAGAACATCGTGCGGAGAGAGGTACCAGAACCCTTAGGAGCTACCATGATCACATCAACATCCTTCGGGGGAACCACACCTGTGCGATCGCTCCAGTTGATAGCGAAGCCATGAGAATAATACAATGTCTTACCGGGCTTCAGATATTTCTTGATAGTGGGCCACTGCTGAATCTGACCAGCATCAGAGAGCAACATGCAGAGGATAGTACCCTTCTCAGCTGCCTCCTCGATAGAGAACAGCGTCTCACCAGGAACCCATCCGTCGGCAACAGCCTTGTCATAGGTCTTACCCTGACGCTGTCCGACAATGACATTGAATCCGTTATCACGAAGGTTACAAGCCTGTCCAGGACCCTGAACACCATAACCGATCACTGCGATGGTCTCATTCTTCAATACTTCACGTGCTTTCTCCAAAGAGAACTCTTTGCTGGTGACTACAGTCTCAACAACGCCACCAAAATTCATTTCTGCCATAATAGCTAATATTTTAAGTGTTTAACTTCTAATTTGGGTGCAAAGGTAGTGCAAATCGGGCGAAATACCAAATTTTTAATTAAAAAAACGTCACTTTGCTTCTACAAGTTTCCACATTATCCTCCTTGCAGATGCGCACGCAGTATTCATTCTCTGCAATTTGCTCTTTGTAAAATGACAATCGATCCCCTTGATGAGCCTCCGCTACATAAGCAATCTCGAAACGCTTGATCTGATGCTCACGATACCAATCGATGCTCCAGAGGTCGAGTACGTGCTCGATATATTTCACCGAATTGATATGCCCATTGATATCCACATCGCTATAATTGGTGTCTATCGTGCGCACCAACTCAGCCTCATCATCCATCTTCACGCGTCCACCTTTATCAATCGGACATTCCTTATCCTTCACGATCCAGTTGTTGATGGCCCCATTGTCGATGGCAAAGATGTCCGTCGGCTGACGCGTCTCCGTATCGATCATCGCCCAGATAGAGCGTCCATAGCCGAACACCTTTCCATCCTCCCCCACCACACGGAAGTTACGACTCGTGAAATAGCGCATGGCACTCTCCACCCACGTCTCCACCTTAAACTTCGTGTACATCTTAGGCATCTCCTCCATCTCGATAGCGAGTCGTGAGAGCACCCACGAGCGGTTGATGGTCAACAGATACCGCATACCGAAGCCGCGATCCGTCGAGTGGAAATCCGCCGCATTCAGCATATGGTTCCCCAGATGTCCCATCATGAGCCGTTGCGAGAAATCGCAATGAAACGGCTCCGCCATAAAATCGTATATACCTATTTTATCCATGTTATGTACGCTATTATTCTTTGCAAGAGTGCAAAGATAGGATAAATATGCGAATCCTCCAAATATTATCGAAGAAAAAATGATCTACGACAATCAGAGAAGCGCCATCTCTTACAACAAAACAACTTGTTTTGTCTTTGTTCTGGTTATCTCTTTGCCTATAAGAAGGCACTTCTTCAATAGTAAAACAAGTTGTTTTGTTGTTAGCGAAGTATCATGAGTTACCGTAAGCATTCGTAGAAATACACGTTGTAGCAGTTGTAGTTTCGTTGTACCTTTGCATCCGCAATTGTGCACACAACTACAACTGTTATTGTATCATGACGAAAGAAGAATTTGAAGTATTACAATTGGACTTGCAGCATAGCGGCAAGTCTGTTAAGGATTACTTGCAGGAATCAGGTGTAAACTATTCCACCTACAACTACTGGCGAAAGAAGTTGTTGGCAAAGGATAACCCCAAGCCGGAACTCGCTCCTATCAGTTTTACCCAATCTGCAGATCCGATGTTTACTGGTGCAATGCCTTCTGGTGCCACCCTTTTATTCCCCAATGGTCTTCGTGCCCACTTCGGCAGTGGTACTGAGAGTGTACTCATGGAGTTATTAACCAAGAGTTTTGTAGCTCATGTTTTGCCTGAATGACACGATGCGGTACTACTTGTGCCCTGGGAGGACTGACATGCGTAAGGGCATCAGTTCTCTCTGCGGCGTGGTGCATGAGAAGATGAGAAGTGACGTGCGTAATGGTGACGTGTTCATCTTCATCGGCCAGAGCCGCAAGCTGATGAAGCTGCTCCATGCCGAGGACGGGGGGCTGGTGATGTATGTGAAGCGTTTGGAGGCCGGGCGATTCAAACTGCCTGAGTATGACGAGAATACCCGGAGCTATCAGATGGAGTGGCGTGACCTTGTGGTAATGGTCGAGGGGATACAGGAGTCTCCGAACCAGCGACTCAGGCGCCTTCGCGCACAACGAAAGGAGTATGTGGTGTAGGTAAAATCCTATTATACATATATTACTGATTATTAGTTATTTATAGCATAAAAATTTCTTTATTCTCAGATATTTTTTGTACCTTTGCACTATATTTAAAAGGTACAAGAAATGAGTCAGGAAGAGATGCTTTCACAAATAGAATCGATGTTGCAACCACTGCAGCAGGTGAACGCATCCCAGGCTGAGACCATCAAAAAGCTGACAGAGCAGAACGAGTCTCTGCAATCCCGCATCAAGGAGCTGACGGCACAGGTCGCATGGCTGAACCGCCAGCTCTTCGGGCGCAAATCAGAAAAACTCCCCATCATCGATCCCAATTACCCGGACCTCTTCTCTGGGATGCTTCCTGAGAATGCACAGCAGATAGCAGATGCCCATGACGAGGCCGTGGAAAAGATCACGAAGACCAAGGAGGAACGCCGTCAGGAAAAGAAAAACCGCATCATGATGGAAGACCTGCCAGTACTGGAACAGGTGATACTTATACCGGATAATCTTGATACGAATCTCTATAAAAAGATAGGCCAGGAGGTGACGCACATCGTGGAGCACAAGCCCGGCCAGCTGTATATCAAGGAGATCATCCGCGAGAAGTGGGGGTTGAAGGACAACACCTCTGTTGCACCAAAAGGAATGAGCGGAGTGCTGATAGCCCCCATGCCTCTACTGCCTATTTACAAGGGAATAGCCGGTGCCAGTCTGCTGGCAGAGATCCTGCTCCAGAAGTATGAGTACCACATGCCTTACTATCGTCAGATCAAGCAGTACAATCACCTTGGCATGAAGGGCCTTACTGAAAGCACTGTGGACGGCTGGTTCAAACAGACAATAGAATTACTGAAGCCACTCTATGAAGTGCTCAAGGTGGAGGTGATGAAATCCGACTATGTGCAGGCAGATGAGACCACTACGCCTGTCATGAACAAGGACACCCACAAGGCTGCAAAGGAATACCTCTGGATGGTGAGGGCAGTAATCCAGCGGCTGGTGCTCTTCCATTACGACCAGGGCTCCAGGGCTGGAGCGGTGATAGAGTCACTGGCAAACAAATACAACTTTAAGGGATATCTACAATGTGACGGTTTTGCAGGCTATGAGACGGCCTTCAAGACAAACCCAGACGTGTGGCTGCTTAACTGCATGGTACATATCCGTCGTCACTTGGAGCAGGCGCTCGATGAGAACCGCCCAATGGCAGAGCATGCGCTCACGGAGATACAGCATCTCTACAAAATAGAGCACATGTGCGATGATGCCGGCCTGTCACCTGATGAACGAAAATCTAAGCGCCAAGAACTCGCCCGTCCAATTATGGAAGCCATGAAACTGTGGATGGAAACAGAGGGTGTGAAGTACAGCGAGAGCTCACAGATTGGCAAGGCCATCACCTATGCATATACCAGATGGGATAACATGATGCGATATCTTGAAGACGGCAGGCTCCTGCTTGACAACAATCTTGCTTATCACAACTTAAATATTATCCCAACTTTCCATCATTCATTCCAACGGATAGCGTTATGACCGCATAAAAAGTTGGGATAATAATTCGAGTCATACAAAACAGAAATAGTCTCTGAGATTTCCTGCATTAGGCTGTTTCCATTTCTTGGGAGTTCCTTTTGAGATTTCCTCATCCAAAGTAGCGAGTGCTCTGATTTGTTTCTCTCTTGTAATATCCTGATAAATCATTGTGGTCTCAAGACTCTCATGACCAAGCAGTTTACTGATCTCTACGATATTTATACCCTCTTCAAGCCAATGACAGGCCTTGGCGTGTCTCCATTGGTGGCTATGCAAGTCTGTCGGCACGTCAGGACATACAGCATGTGCCTTTGCCGCATAAAGTTTCAATCGCTTCCTGATGGCCTCCTGGGACAGTTTTGCCTTCAGACCATGCCACGAAGAGTAAAACAGATAGTCCTCCGGCTCAGGATTCTCTCCATGAAACACTGATATGTACTTTTTGAGAGTATCGACAAGACCAGACATAAGATACATAGAGCGGATTTTGCTCCCTTTTCCGATTACCGTCACATAAGGCTTCTCGCCATTCATATGCAATTGGCTAATCTTGACAGACAGCACCTCGTCAATTCTTGTTGCAGTACCATACTCAAAGGACATGATGGCAATATCCCTCAGTCCTATTTTTGTATTGGGATCAGGAGTGGCAAGCAATGCCTTGACAGCCTCTTTCGCCATACCATGCACCTGTTTTCTGGGTTCTCTCAGGCGTTTTACGGAGTCAGAAGCATCTATATACAAGAATTGATACGCCTTGTTTCTCATACCTATATACTTGAGCAGACATTTGATGGCTGCCAGGCGGTTGTTGCATGTCCTGCTGCTACAGCCACGCTTGGTTTTAAGCCAGAGAAGCCAGTCTATGATGTGGTTTGCAGAGAAACATTCCGTTGTGAAACTGTTAGTCTTTATACCAGATGACTCAAGATAAGAAATATAGAGATTCACCGCCGTAGTGTATGCCCTGACGGTATGTGCACTGTTCGTCCGCAGGTTCGGTACGTAGGAGTTTATCCAGTCGTATGTGTATCTGGCAATCTCCCTTAAAACTTCATCGTTCTTGCGCCTGCCCATAGTCCGGAAGATTAGGTAGTAGGCTGTTGAACGAGTCCTCACAGCAAGAACGGATCTTGTCCGCAAGATTAGGAGTGAGGTTAAAATATCCATAGGTGCTTGACAGTTCCCTGTGCCCCATAGACCGGCTTAGATACAGCAGTTTCTGGTGGATCTCATAGCCAAGACCTTTCCATCGGGTGACATTCTGTACGGCATAGTGGCTGCGGAGGTCGTAGATACGCGCTGGTTCATCACTTATCCCATGCCATACCTGTCTGAAGTGATAGTCAGCCCAGTTGGGTCTGTGAGCGTTATCATTCTTATCAGGGAAGAAATGCTTACGTTTGTGCATTAAATCCTCCATCAGTTCATCATATTGCCGCAGAAGTGCTGTCATACTGGGGTGAAGAGCCACCCTATGCTGGTCCAGTCCTTTTGACCTGTTGATTTCGATAACACCATCATTCAGATTAACATCCGACCTTTCGAGCCAGCGAGCCTCATTTGTCCTCATGCCAGTGCTGTACAGGAGTCGGACGTATGCAGGTAGCTCAAGCGCATTCAGACGTTTGTCTATTGATTTCTGGTGTCTGACGGCTTTAATGACATGAGCATCTATCCCCTTGAAGAGGGAGTCTATCTCGTCATTTGTGAAAGCATGAGGTATATATGTACAAGGACAACTACTGGGGACTATTGGCGGCATGATTTCCGCCCAGCCCCTCTTGTTCGCATACTTGACAAAGTTGGCCACTACAGTAATACGATACCTGCATGAGTTCCCGTTCTCAGTCGGACGCTCCCTGCACCAGTCAAGCATTTCGCTACAGAGTGTATTGCTGTTAGGAAACTTGTCAGCACAATAATTGTCGAAGAAGTGAAGGTTATCGTCATAGGAGCCACTCCATCTCCTGGCGGCCTTCCGACTCAGGACAAACTCCTCGAACTGGGGAGCAAGCTTAGATCTGAATGGTCTCTTCATAACATTAAGGCCTCCTCCGCCACAGGGTATTTCTCGATACTCAATGCACATTCACGGAGATGCTCAATATCCGCATCCAGATAGGGATTAAGCGAATCGGGATCCCGGTGTCCCAAGATAGAACTGATGACAGGTGCTTCTGTCTCATTGGCAAGGAGAGATGTAGCAAGATGATGCCTAAAGATTCTTACTCCAGTCCTTCCGCCTTCTCTGCGCACATCAGCCTCGTTGAACACTTTCTTGATGTGATGCCAAAGGTGTGGAAGCTGAATGAAAGGACGCCTGTCACTGACAAGGATTTCCTCCTTCACGCTTCTTGGTCGCTGGCTGGTAATATAGTCCCATAGCGCATTGCCAACTGATGTCGTAAGGGGAATCCGTAACTCCTCACCAGTCTTAGACTGTATGATATGTATGCTGTCATTGTCCCAGTCTATGTTGTCAAGAGTCAAGGCTCTGATGTCCGTCCCACGCATTCCTGTATAATAGGCAATGGCAACGATGGCCTTGTCCAGCAAATTGCAAGAAGCGTTCTCATCATGAATGACCGCCCTGAGTTTTGCAGATTCATCGTTGCGCAGATACTGGTAATTGCGACGTGCTTTAGGCATCTTTGGCAGCATGGAGATGACATCCGCTGCTGGCTCTCCAATCATATTAACTGCCGTCTTAAGTGCAGGCAGGACCTTGTCAACATATGCACGGCTACGGATGGTCTTCTCACCATCGTAGAAGAAGGACTGTACGTCTGGCTCGCAAACATCCTCAATGCGACTCTTGCCTCTTGCCTGAAGATGGAATAGAAAACATACTGCTGCACGGCTTTCAACTTTAACAGTGTAGTCACGTTTGCCACCAACTTTTGCGTCAATCTGGAATTGCTCAAGAATGCACTTAAACTGTTTACTAAGAAGGTCCGTGTCTTTAGGTGGAGCCATAAAACCGGTTGGCTCATACCACACTGGACACTTCCCTGTTTTGTCAAACTGCCAGACAGTCCCCAATACAGATCTAAAAGTCTTACGGGTACACTTGTTGACATATCCGCATTTCTCGACTTCGAACCAATACAACTGCTCGTATGATTCAATCTCGCTACTTGCACCATCGGTCAGAACCAAATTGATGCATCTTTTAATCCAATTCGTGTGGGCTTTACCATAGTGGTTTTCAGCAAGGTAAGCTAACAGTTTTGGATAGTTACTTCTTAAATTACTCACGTCCATATCGATAAAAATTAAAATGAAACGTGCGCAATATACGAAATTATTATCACAACTTCTGCATTAGGCAGCTACTTTGTGATAAGACTTCGCGAAAAAAGTTGGGATAATATTTAAGTTGTGATAAGCAAGATTATACCACTGTTTGGATAATCTTGCCGAGAATGAGATACGTCCCATTACACTGGGCAGGAAGAACTACCTCTTCTGCGGAAATCATGAGGCAGCGCAGAACATGGCAGTCGTCTGTTCACTGTTGGCGACATGCAGAAACCACGATGTCAATCCAAGGGATTACTTGAATGACATTATCAGTCAGATGCCATATCATACAAAAGCATCACATGAGGAACTCTTGCAACTGCTACCACATAAGTGGAAACTAACACATCCGGAATCTGTCATGACTAAAACTGCATGATATAGGCGTCACAGATGGTTACAACAAAAACAACAGCAGTTATATGCTTCACTTGAAGTTATAGCTGCTGTTGCTACAATATATAGGTACAACTACCTGTAGTTTATCGAATGCTTACGAGTTACCCCAATTCATAAGAGATTTGCATCCCAACCCCCTCCAAAACAGATAAAAGGTGATAGATAAAAATTATCTATCACCTCTATAACCGAATGAGAATCAGCAACTTACAAAGAAAGTGATACTTTTGCCATTTTATTCACTCTTTTTTCCGATGTTGACATTGGTATCACCCGTCACTTCAGCCTCATTACCACCACCATAGACATTGCCCTTGATGTTGGCACCAACAACAGGGATTCCATTTCCTGAACCAGTATTAGCAGGATACATCGTATAGTTGCCGTTGGCATCAACGCTCTGATGCAGCCATACTTCCTTTTTCGTACCGATGTTGACATTCGTATTGCCTACGACATTAGCCTCGTTACCACCGCCAAACACGTCACCGATCTCTCCAAGTGATGTAGCCACAGCATCATATTGCGTCTTATCCGCATCACTATACGCCTTTCCGTAAATCTGATCGATATTCACCGTCGGATTACCATAGACGATAGCACCGGAACCCCATCCGCCACCGAACACTTTTCCGATTCTGGTACAAGAGATGATATTCACCTCAGGATCGTCATATTGGCCTGTGGTAGCATCTGGTACTGTATGAGGCTTACCGTCAAACGTTACAGCTGTTCCGTCATCCGTCGAAGTTCTTGGTACATAGATGGGGAAACCTTCCCAATCAGTTCCACCGTTCTTATAACCATAAACCGAATAGGCCGCATTGTTACCGCAACCATAAAGCTCATCAATGATAATCGGACGACAATTCGTTTCCTCAACATTCAATACGATATGTCCAAAGATAGCACCGCTCTGGTTGTTACCACCAAACACCTTACCGAAGGTTCCACTGGTAATAGTCAACTCCACGTTGCCTCTGACATTTGCATTTTCAGCACCACCATATACTTCTTCAGTCTTGGTTTCAGGTGCACAGCCTAAGACAACTATCAAGTCTCCCTCAATATCGGCATTCTTACCAGCACCATATAGTTTTACCAACTCCAAGTCACAAGCACAATCTTCATGTTCGGAGTTTGTATTAATGGTAACATTTCCGCCAATAGTACCTTTTTCATTACTACCTCCGTAGGCCTCATGAATGTAACCACCTATCAGAAGCGTATTTGTATTACCAGAAACATTAGCTCCCTCATTCAGGATCCACTGATTGCCCTTCTTGAATTTATCCTTACCGTTACCGCCACCGAACACATGATCTATCTCCCATGCACCTTTCACAAGGACATCGGTCTCAGGAACAGCAGCAGCATTACCACCGCCATAAACATGTTGTACACTGACATCACAAGTATGTATCGTAACACTGGCTTTCTTGCCTGTTGCCGTATAGTCAGCCAAATTACCACCACCATAGACGGCAGCTAATTCATAAGTATGGGGTACATTAGCATCTCGGCTGGCTCTCTGTTCCTGGGCTGGTGCTGTTGAATTTTCAGCATCTGTCCTCCCAACATTACCAGTCACCGTCTTATACACATTCACCGTCACATCGCCTTGAGGCGAACCGTTCAGGTTGTTACAGCCGAATACTCGACCGCTTCCCACTACTTGGATATAATTATTATTTTCATCTTTATCATCCGTATCATCGTAGCTGATATTGAAGGCTGTTGCCGATGCAGGTATTGCAGGACTATCATTTGTCGCAGCTGTTCCAAGAGTACCCAAATTCACAGTGATATCACCATAGACTGTCGCTTCAATATCCGAAGTGCCACCATTAAATTGAGTCTTCTGTCCCAGTCCGCCACCGTAGGCATCACCTCCGATGGTTCCGTCAAGCAGGTTGACGGTAGTTTTGTAGGTCGTCTTGCCATTTGTAACCATACCTGTGGCCCATGTATTGCTAGTAGCATCCCAGTTGCTCGTCTGAGTATCGGCCAAGGCACCACCACCATACACATCCTGTAGTATATTTCCACCAGACACATTGACAGCCACATCACCCTTCACGATACCAGCCTCACCACCACCGAAGACAGAGCCCTTAATAGTTGCTTCAGGCTTACCATCAATTGTATTAGGTTTGATGTTCACCTCGGTTTCCTGAACCTCAGAGAGACCATCTGTATTGTCACTGAGGTCACCACGGGCTGCACCATAGACATTGCCATCACCAACAGTGCCGCTGACGCCAATCGTACCGCCACTGATATTAATGGTTGTCTTACCACCAGTCGTTGTACCACCAGTAGCCTTACCTACCGAACCCATAGCACCAGCACCATAGACATTGTGGACTACAGTTCCACCATCAATGGTAACCGTGGTATTGCCATATACAATACCGGCCAACGGGTTGTAGGTGTCACCATTTCCATCGTGGTTCTCAAGTGATGTATTAGAATAATACTTATCCGTACCGCAACCACCACCATAGACATTACCACGATAGGCGTATGCAGCCCCACCGTCTGGATCGTTAACATCGCCAATACCTATCTTACCACTATGGATTTTCACATCGGTATTGTTGAAGGTATGACCATTCTCACCACTGCCATATATCGAACCCTTAATAGCTGGGCCTGTCTCAGACCCTTGAGTTCCAATGGTGACGAATGCGTTATAGACCCAAGCCGTATGGTCGTCGCGCTCACCAGTCTTGTTAATATCACCTCGCGACGAGCCGAACACCATGCCGTTATTCTTGCCGTCAGAGCCGATGGTACCACCCGTGATGATGACTTCTGCTTTGCCGGTATTGGCAGTCTTTAGACTAGTTACTCCATTGACCTTACCATCAGTGCCCGTTGTATAATTGAAATCACCTACAGTACCGTATGCACCGCCACCATAGACATTATGATATATCTTGGTATCATCGCCGCTGATAGTAACCTTAGTGTTATTCAATATTCTGCCGCAACGAACAATGTTGGGATGTCCGCTACCACCACCATAGACATTACCCATCGTGGGTCCGCCAAACATTTTAGTACCAACTTTGTCTTTGCCGACTTCGCCACCGCTGACAGCCACTTCCGCACTGCCATTTACGCTGGCTACCTCACCACCACCATAGACACTTGCCAATACCTTACCACCCTGCATGTCGATTTCAGTATCTCCATGAACAAGGCCTGCCACAAACTTCGGGTTGTCATTTTCAGTACTGGTATCGTCTGATGTTCCAAGATACTCAATAGTACTACCATAGCCACCGCCATACACGCTACCGAAGGTGTACTGCGTGGCATTGCTACCATCTTTTATCTCAGTACCGATTTGGGTATTATTCTCGTTTTTAACGATAATTTCTGTCGTACCACCCTGAACTGTATTACCATTGACATACGGTTTCACGGCACCCAGCTCGCCACCACCATAGACATTACTCTTAATAGTACCGCCCTTGACGGTCAACTTGGTTTGTTTTACACATCCCACTTTCCACCAGTTCACGGCAGAGATAGGTGTTATACCATCCAACTGATAGAGGCGTCCCATGCCACCAGCAAAGACGTTACCACCCTTGGTATGCTTCAGCCTATAGGTCTCTTTATCAAACTCTGTTAAAGGAATGTTATTATGACTCGTCCAAGTCTTCCAGTTATCATCCGTCCAAGTGGCAATGTCATCAATGGTAAGAGTTGATGGCGTATTATCTGCACTAGGAATGATATATTCATGTGTGTTACCAATGGTACCACCGCTGATTTCTATATCTACGTAGCCACGTTTAAAATCAGCAATAGCTGTGTTGCCAGCATCATCGCCTGTATTATCAGGACGCATCGCTCCATAGTATGTCTCTCCTGCTGTTGGGGGATAGAGTCCATAGCCCACCGAACCTAATCGTCCTCCACCATAGATACTGCCAAGCATGGTACCACCCTTGATTTTAAGATCCACGCTTCCGGCTACATTTCCTGCCGTATAAGCATCACCAGAGAAGCCACGACCACCACCGAAGATGTTTCCATCCACATAGGTAGTACCCCAAGTACCAATGATAGGACCAGTGTGGTCATCCTTTCCAATCGTCATTTTAACATTACGCTCCACGTGACCATCCTCGCCACCACCGAAAACAGAACCATAAATAATACCGCCCGAAATATCAATCTCAACATCTTGGACATTCGTTTCTGTATTGAAATGTGGACGTGGATCACCCTTACCAGCACCAAAGAGATAACAAGTAAGAGGATGATTAATAATCTGATCTACGGTACGCGGCACGCCAATTGTACCACCTGTCATCGTTACCTTACATTTTCCCTTTACGTTGGTAACCTCGTTACCACCATAGACATTCGTAAGGATATGACCACCTGAAATCCGCACTTCGGTATCACCTTCCACCAAACCTGCGGAACTACACCAGTCGTAGCCGACGGGATTGCCATTATTATCCTTTTTCAGATAGGGCATGTAGCCAGATCCGCCAGCAAACACACAGCCAATCCACGTCTTACCGTCAGAAGGATCCGAAGTGCTGGCAGGACCCAAATCATGAGCATCAGCATAGGTTTTATTATCATCGTAATACGGGTCGTAAGGAAGGTATTGTTTCTTTCCTCCTATAGTTTTTCCGTATGGGAAGTGCGAACATTCGGCCAACTTTGCTGCTGCAGCCTCTATCTCGGCTGCTGTGGCGGTGGAAGGATTGATGAAATCGTCATCGTCATAGCGTATGGGCTTGCCGTCCGTATCAACCTTTCCCGCGCCGACACCAATCTGGCCGCCCTCTATCTTCACCAACGTATTGCCAAGCACACGTCCGAACTCACCACCACCGATGATGGATTCCAAGACGAAGGCCGTACCACCGATGGTCACATCCGTACTTCCTACGTATGACTTGAAGTGTGTATCTGGTTCTTTCGCCGGATCTTCAATAAGACCCTGGCCTGCACCCCATACCCAGCCTTCCGGTACGGGACCGCCTTGAGCTTTCGGCCTGTTCATGCCCTGTGTTGCCACTTCTATAGGACCAATCTGACCGCCGTTGACGAGAACCGTGCATTTACCAGTACCTTCTGCACAGGAAATGGGCTTACCAATACAACCCTCATGAGCCGTATGGCCAAAGACACTTGTGTATTGGGAGTCCGTACTTCTAGTGAATGTACCCACATTACCGGCATAACCGCCACCAAAGATTCCGTTAAAGACATAACCGCCGCTCATCGTGACGTTAGTGTTGCCCTTGATATCGGCCTGACAGCCACCGCCATAGACAGTACCCGTAATATAGGCACCGTCGGCTGTTGTCACCTTGAACATGCCATAGTGGGGGTCTTCCGTATCTGTTACCGGAGAATAATTAGTGTTACCGAGATAGGTAGGCTCAGAGTTCAGATAGACCGTTCCAGTCGTACCAATATTTACCGTGGTACTGCCATAGACGTCAGCAGCATTACCGCCGCCAAACACCTCGCCAATCTCACCTAATTTATTAGAATTGCTGGCGGCATCCGTGGTCATACTGTTGGCATACCTACCTGGAATCATGTTGATGTTCACAATAGGATTACCATAGACAGAGGCTCTTGTACCATATCCGCCGCCAAACACCTTACCGATGGAGGTACAGGAGATAATATTGACCTCTGGGTCTTTATATTTCGTGTTATTAAACAATGTCTCAAACTCATCATCATCAGTTATTTCTGGATGTTCTGTATGAAGAGCTGCTCTCAATTCTGCCTCGGTCTGTGGTTCTAATTTGTTATTAGCCCCTGTCTTATAACCATAAACCGAATAAGCTGCCTGGTTTCCGCAAGTATAGAGCTCATCAATAACGATGGGTTGACATCCCGTCTCCTCGACATTCACTTGAACATAACCCATGATGGCTCCACCCGCGTTATTTCCGCAGAATACCTGACCGAATGTACCGTTCGTGATGGTCAGGTTTACATGGCCATTAACGTTGGCGTTATCTGCACCGGCAAACAGCAAAGGCGTCTTCTTCGAAGGCATACAATCCAGAATCATATCGACATTACCGTCTATATCGGCATTCTTTCCTGCTCCTACCATCTTATCAAACTCCAAGTCACAATCACCTTCGGGATTCGTCGTAGGTTTGGTAGTACCTATAATATTGCCCTTCTCATTACTACCGCCATAGATTTCATGGATATAACCACCCTTTAAAGTCAAGTTGGCGTTACCAGAACCATAATTAGTGCTATTGTAAATACCAACATCGGCACCAGGATTATTAAATGAAGGCGTGCTCTTACCATTACCACCGCCAAAGGCATAATGAATCTCATACGCCTCGCGAATCTCCACATTCGTCTCAGGCACAGCAGCTGCATTACCACCGCCATAGACGGTTTCGATACTGGTCTCACCACAACCCTCGATGATAACCTGCGTCTTGGCGCCTGTTGTATTGTTTGTTGTATATGGAGAATAAGGCACATATGCAGCCTGATTACCACCGCCATAAACAGCTTTTACATCATATCGGATAGCATCAATATCATTTTGTGCAGCCTCTGGATCTTCGCTATTATCAACATAATTCTTTAAGCTTGTTGCTAATGTCGAAAGGGCAGTTTTAATCGTTGCGACATCAGATTCTGCGGTCAAAGCCTCCATTCCTTCTGTAACCGCCGATGGTGTTAATTGTCTTGCTATAACAATTGTATCTGACAAGTGATTAAAGAGAACAGCCGCTGTGTTAGAATACTCATCCTTGACAAATTTATCGGCAATAGTTGCCTTATTCGTCACATCTTTGTTCTGCGTAGCATAGACATGCACCATCACATTTCCCTTCGGTGAACCGTTGACGTTGTTACAACCAAATATCTGACTAACAACACACCCATTTTTCGAATTGGATAATGGCGTTCCAGTTGTGGTAGGCTTTCCTGTATTAGCATCCTTCGTAGTCGTACCGTTCAGGTCAACCAACACATCGCCATGGACATAGGCTGGTGCATCGGCTGCGCCCAAACCGCCGCCATAGGCATCGCCCTTGATGAGACCGCCCGTCAGATTGACAGTTGTTGTGGGATGGACTTGCTTCGTTTTTATACTTCCATCTTCATTGAGTGTCGGTGATGTCGTAGGATAATTATCTGCCACTAACTCTGTGGTGTTCGTGTCAGCCAGTGCGCCACCGCCATACACATCCTCCTCAATCGTTCCACCTTGAATGTTTACAATTACACTGCCTTTGGTAAGGCCCAACTTACCCCCACCATAGACGGAGCCACCAACCGTGGCGCTTCCGGCAATAGTCACTTCGGGATGGGTGGCTAAGGCCAAAGTCTCAAGATACTGCGAATAAGCTTCACTTGTAGTAAAATATTCCCAGACAAACCGATGGTCGTCATCATAATAATTCCAAAATGAATCTTGGGTTCCACCCACATGGGGGTTCACCTCTCTATCGGGATCGTATGTCACCATACGTTTGGACCTGTTATCATCACCCTGCGTATTATTATAAGCAGGCGTGACTCCTTTGCATGCCCCAAAGACATCTTCTCCAATTGTGGCATTGCCTTGGACAATTAATTCACATTCTCCGCCGCCTACTAAAATATTCGGCATTTTCTGTGCGTTAAGGCCATACCGTCCCACCGAAGCTGTCTCACCACCGCCATAGACGCTCTTCGCCACTTTCGCATAGCCATCAACGGTGACTATAGTATTGCCACGCACCAGAGCAGAGTAGCCATGGGTCGCTAAACCTGCTCCTGCTCCGAATACACTACCTTTGATATCCGCTCCTGTTTCTGCTGAAGCACCACCTATCGTTACCTTTGCATCGTCTTCCACACGGCCTATCTGACCGCCGCCATAGACATTACCATGCACCGTGCCGCCATTGACACTGACATTCGTTGCGAAGGCAATGGCTTTCTCACACCAGAATGTAGTTCCCTCACCCTTACCGGCTCCGAACACATTGCCATGCTCGGATGACACGCTTTCACTGGTACCTATCGTACCACCAGAGATTGTAACCGTGCAAATGCCAGTGTTATTATTGGTGTCAGTGATATCGTTATTACCAGCAGTATTGACTGTGTTGCCATCGCTTTGTTTCCATGTATAATTGTAATCGGCAGGTTTCGTGATTAACCCCACATCACCCAACTCACCGCCGCCATAAACATTGCCTTTGATTGCACCATTATTGATAGCCACCTTGGTGGTTCCTTTCACCTTTCCGGCTTCAGCAAATGCCGAAAGGCCTTTTCCGCCGCCAAAGACGTTACCATTCGTAGTCGTACCTGATGTACCAATCGTGCCACTCGTAACCTTTACGTCAGTATCGTCTTGTACAAATCCGCTTTCGCTACCGCCATAGACATTACCCTTGACCGTACCACCGCCGATAGTCACATCAGTTCCAGTAACCAAGGCTAAAGTTTGCAGGAACTCAAAATACTTGTCCTCTGTGGCAAAATATTCCCAAACATAAGCGTGGTTATCTTCATAATAGTCCCAAGTCGTTCCTGGTTCACCTGTATGCTTCGTCGAATTATAGTCCACCATACGTCTGGACCAGTTTGCTTTCTCGCCTGTATGAACATAATGAGGCGTTACTCCCTTACCAGCACCAAATACGTGTCCTGCCGTTGCTGTTGCTCCGTCATCTGGTCCCACTTGGGCATTGCCCTGTACGGTAACGGTACATTGTCCACCACTCATCGTTTTATACGGCATTTCATCAGGCATATCTGTAGGTGCTGAAGGTGCTGAAGGAATAGGATTGCCCTCAGAATCAACATTATTAATACCTTTTACCCAATATCTACCCACAGTCGCTTGTTCACCGCCGCCATAGACATTCTCTATCACCTTGGCATTGCCCTGAATAGTGACATAACTATTACCACGAACCAAAGCTGCGTAGCCATGTGTCGCAACACCAGCACCAGCACCGAATACACTACCATTAACAATAGGTGTACCTCCTCCAGATACAGCTCCTATCGTCACTTGCGTATTCCATTCCACTCGGCCTACTTCACCGCCACCATAGACGTTACCATTCACTGTACCGTTACTAATGGTAACTTTCGTTCCTTTATTTTTATTTTCTTCTGTTGTGAGATCTGCGCCTGCGCCAGCATTATTAACACCCACCATGGCCTTCGAGCACGAGAATTCGTCAGCCTCACCCTTACCGCCGCCAAAGACGTTCTCAGTGATAGTACCACCGGTGATGTTCACCTGCGTGTTTCCTTCGACATTCGACTCCTCACCCCCGCCATAGACACTGTGCGCAACGGACATCCTCTTACCGTCAGTAAGTGTGGTATTGCCATCAATAGTGAGCGTTACATTTCCGGTGACAGCACCTAGCCCCGTAAGGTTTTCTGTGGTATATAGAATATTTTTTCCCGTATCAATCTGCTTACTACTGAATTCTGCTTCAGTCACCTGTTCCCAAGTGTAAGACTCAGTTGTTGGAAGTATTGCCTCCGTATAGGCTCCAGTATTCGTGTCATAACTTGGCTCCCTTTGGAAACTATCGTTCATTACCTGAACCGTAGGCAATGTTGCTGAGTAACCACCACCAAACACATTACCTTCTACGGTACAGTTGGTGAGTGTTGACTTGACAGGGCCATCAACCATGCCAAGACTACCACCGCCATAGAAGCTACCAAGACACTGATAGTCATCAGAAATAGAAAGTCTTCCAAGCGGACTGGTGGTAATAGTACAATCGGTCAGTTTTGACGTTACATCATGCGTAGTCGCTAGTGAGAAACTTATGTAGTCAACAAACAGACGACCAACGTTCAGTGTATTATCAGACTTAGGTATAAACTGATAGTCTATACGTGTTGATACACCTTTAAAGGGATCTTTATACTCCTTTTTATATACACTTTTAAGCCACGTATTCCAACCATAGTTATAATCATTATATTTATTTGTAGGGTATTCACGGTTATAGGAATTACCACCATAACCAGCACCGAAGAAGGTTCGGAAAGTACAGTTGGTAGCATTGGTAACCACCTTTTTATCGCTGTTCATGTTACCGAACTTAGGTCCACCACAAAACTGATCTACACGACTGTTTCTGATAACTGTCCAAATGTTGCCCTCAGCGATATGTGCGGCATTGATGCCACCAGCATAGAATTCATCGATATCGGCATTGTCTATCTGCCAGATAATATTACCGTTGGAATAACTTGTCTTGGTAGTTCCATTCATTGTAAATCCACCAATGCCTTGCATACCTGTTCCAGCCACCTTGCCGAAGCGACCGCCATTGATATAACATTCAGCGTTATCATCATAATTGGTATTGGGGGTATTATACATACCTGTTAGATAAAATATATCAAAGTCTCCACCTGTTACCGAAATGGGAGGATGAGGGCTTATGATTTGTTGCCTATCCTGATGGGCTCCAATATGAAACTCCTTAAACCATACATTACTTCCCACGTGGTAATAATCCACAGCATTTGCTTCTGTCACATTTCCAGATGTTTCTGCTACAGTTACCCACTGTTCTATCACGCCTCCATGCAAAATCATTGGTGCAGATTTTCTGGGATTCCTATCATACTCAAACTGAGTGACACGGAAAAGACCGGTATTCGTACATTCGAACCAACCTAATGGTTGCATAATTCCCAGGTTGTAAGTGCCTGAGCCACCTGTGGACTTCTGCGCCATACCGAGACCTATGACATTCAAAAAGTCAACTCTGACAGGATGCACACGAACACGGTCATTAAAACGGAGAATATACGAATAGTCTGGCTCGTTATCTTTGTCCAAATCAATGGACATAATGGTATATGGCTTATTATCATCTGTCTTATTGGAAAGGTCCAAGCTATGGACATTACCTACCAACACAATAGCATTGTCGTAAACAGTACCTGAAGGATTTAATGCATTTACTGCACCATCATTACCTCCTAATTTTGTATAGACTATTTGGTTACTACCGTTGATGCTATATGATGTATTATTTGTATAGCGAACTCCACCGCCAACGGTGTTGACATTAGAAACAGCACTCATATCCTGATTATATACCACATCAGGATATGCATCAGCCACATAGACACACTTACCCCAGTAAGGCTCAATGGTAATGGAAGTCACTCCTTCTGGTACATCAAAGTAAGCTCCCTGATTGAATACACGTTTGTTGGTTTCACTGTAAATGTCCTTGACCGTGCTGTTACGGTCTGCAAAGTTGTAGGGAGTAGAAAGAGTGATGTCTCCATCTGAGTTAGCAGTCGCCGTTGCGTCAGAGCCAGTAGTAAAGCTACCTGCAGATTTACTCATGCTAACAATCTTCCAGCCTGTCACAACCTTATTGTCTGTATAGTTCTTTGTGCCCACATCATTATAATACGGCAACTGTACCTTGTAATAATTAAAGTTGAAATGTGCAGGATCCTTATCTGTGATGTTAGGCGTAACTGATTTAGGGGATATAATTATATCCGCTCCGTCTGGAGCACCACTCGAAGCGTTCTGAATGTTTATCGTCAACGATCCAAACTTGCGACCCTGATTATATTGTGTTTTCTTTGTAGCATCATCGCCAGAGAAGGCCTCTGCATGATCAGCATCAATATTTACCACCGAAGGATATTTGTCAAAGGGTTTAAGGATAGGATATGGAGTAGCACTTCCTATTTGTGACGGTTCCATCACCCATTTCAGCATTTCGTCCTTATTGTCACGACTACCCGTGGCCCACCATGCAGCCAAGGCACGATTGCTATTGAGCAGAGGACGGTAGAACTCGAAGCGCTGCAAGAAGCGAGTCTCAGCAGCAAGAGCACAATTATAGACATTGATAGCCTGATTTTGAACATAAGAAGCGCCAGCCCAGAAATAATTGAAGTTGCTCACACCATTCTGATCACTTCTATTAGTGATAATCTGACCATTGTAGATAGGTGCTTTGGAACTACCACCCGTAATATCACCATAGAACATACAGTTCATTACCATGGTACGCATATCATTGGATTTTGAGGCATAAGTATTGTTACCCACGATACCGCCAACAGTTGTTCCTCCTGTAATTGTAGCATAGCTAAAACAATTGATGACACGGGCAGAACCATCAAGCTTTCCAACAAGTCCGCCACAAACATCATCACTACTACCCACTTCGCCACCAAGAACACCTACATTATAAATACGGCTACCGCCATCAGCAGTGCCAGCAATGGCACCTGTGGGCCCCGAGTGGCTGGAAATATTAACACCGCTGATGTTCACATTGTGTACCGTTCCATTGGACAAATTGTCGAAAAGGGGAGCGCTAAGATCAGAGATAGTCTGATTATTACCATCCAAAATTCCACTGAAGGTTGTAACTCCTGGCTTATTTGAAACCGAATAGGCAAAATTGGAGCTCTCACCACCTACGAGTCGATAAACACCACTACTTGAAGTGATTTGAGACAACGAAGTGATTTCAGTAAAGGAAACTGTTCCATCACCAAAAATCGTAAATGCAAATGTTTTCTCGGAAGACGTTTTAACATTTTCACTAGGAGCAGAACAGCCTGACAATTTCAGTTTAATAACGCCCGAAGTAGATGAGACAGGCAGAGACGTCACATTTATAACCAGTTTTCTGTTGGTGGCATCGCCGGTTGTTGTTTTAGTCCATGTACCATCTGTATTTGTGCCATCAGTAATGTTGATATAGGTTCCCAGACTGGTCACAGTCCACTGATAATCGATATTACTTCCATTTTTGTATGTGCCTTTTATCACCAAACGATTCTGTGCCTCACCATTTTTAGGCGATTGCTTGATATATTTTCCATACCATCCTTCAGAAGTGAATTCATAATCCCCTAACGCATCAACCGTAGAAGGACCTGTGATAGTGAAATCTTCCCGAATACGATACTCTGCCTCATACTTATAGATACACCATATTGAGTTAGCATTAGGTTTAAAGAGACTGATAACTTTTGTGGCCTGACTTGCGTAATCCTTGTTGTTTAAGGCAACATATAGCCCATTGGCCAGACCATCGCTCTTATACACAGCAAACAGTTTACTATAAGGAATAATATAGTAGCATTCGCCGTAATTAGAGTCGCTGGTTTTATAGAGGCGGAACTTTGCACTGTTACCCGTTGGAGCATCACCCAGTCGAAGCACACCATAATCACTGGATGCATGGGGTGTCTCATCAAAATATAGATATTTGCTTGTATTTGAGTTCTGGAACGTATAGAAGCCCTCTGCATCTGCAGTTATCTTCCAGCTGATCTTCATGTTTTTATTGGTATCTGGGTCTGTCAACACAGAAGAATTATCCATTCCCCCCTTGCCATTAGGAATCACAGGATTCCCATCTGCAACACCATCATCGTATGGATAACGGTTACTATCACCGCCCGATATGCTAAACAACAGATAATCCATGTTTGCAGTAAGTGCCAGTGGCTTCTGTGTGACTTTATACTTAATGCTTTTGGTAGCTGCCGTCGAGTGAGCTGCGCGGACTACAGGGTCAGCAGGCAATATATTATAAGTGGCAGTAAACTCTACATCTCCACTTGCCTTTTTGTTATAGAGTATACCCGATTCATCAATATCCCAATTCGTTCCTTTACCATCACCGCCCGATGCATACGCCAATGTGGCATAGACACGGCGCTCATGTTTACCGTCGGTAGATTTGACCTCAGTACCTGCATCATTATGGAAATTGTATTTAATTTTTTGTGTAAAGTAGGCACGCAGATAGGTCACCAGCTGTGGAGACTGTACCGTAAGGTTGTCTGCAGCGGGGGCGTCAGTCCAACTAACTTCCTCCACTGTAACAGGACAAGCGCTATAATATGCTGACGGGCCAGCTTGCAGCGTAATTGAGCTACCATTATTACAGAGATAGAGATCGTTTGTTCCGTCATTTATTTTAAGATGTTTCTTACCATACGTGTTGTTATTAGCTGCGTTCAGATAGAAATACTCATTCTGTAGATAGCCCTCAGGGGTCATGTACCAGATACAGTTACCCTTATCGAATAAGTTTCCAGACTGGAATGTCCCATCGTTTCCAAGATTGACTCCTGCTCCACTGACTTTTAAGTAGCCTTTCCCATTCTGGTGCAACACATAATAACCGGGAGTAACGGGGATATATTGGGCTTTGGCAGAACCTGTGTAATTACCCATACCTGTCACGGTTACCTCATAATCATCGCCTACTGTATTACCAGTCCAAGTATAATCTGTGTCTTGAGTTAGGGTATTCCCATTATGCTTCACAGTAACAGAATGTGATTCACCATTCTCCATCACCGCTACCGATACTCATCGGAGAGATAGTGAAAGTGGTAGAGCCGGCAACGTAATATTCGCCTCCTTCTGCGTCGGAAATAGTGACTGTTGCAGAATTACCTACATCGATGTTGTTACTATAGCTGACTTGATACTCGGTGGGGTTTATAACATCATCACCTTTTTTCACCGTAACGGCGGGTTGTTTTTGTGTACCATTATATGTGAATGGCCCACCATCAATAGTTATCGTTGGATTCAGGACAATGATCAATGAAGCTATATCGGAATTCGACAATCCTGATTTAGTGGCTATTGCCTTGATAATCATCCCATCGCTTACAGAGATAGCAGAAGAATATTCTGTACTCGATGTTGTAGGTTCAGTACCATCAGTTGTATAGTAAATAGTGGCATCTGCTGTTGGACAGGTAATAGAGACTTCCGCTGAGGTATTGTCATAGGTTATAATAGGTTTAGAACATCCTGCAGGTGCAAGTTCCTTGGGACCTGCTACAGGGGTGACAAATGAATCAAACACACCCACTGCTTGTACAGACCAGTTTCCGGTTATGGTGATTGGACTCCTACTGGTAGCACTTGTGCCAGTACTTGCGTCAGGTGTGGTGCTGCCATCAGTGGTATAGCGGATTGTTGAGAACGCAGCGGCAGGTGAAGTGATGGTGAAGGTGTTATCAGCGCCGTTTAAATCACTGATTACAGGTGTCAACGTTGTTGCTGAGGAGGCATCGATAAGATTGAATTGAGAATTGTCATCAGTTCCTGTCATACCACCAACCATACCACTATAATAAGGGCTTGTTGTACCTCCGTTATAGCGAGATTGATTATCACCAGCAACATTAAAATACATAGTGTTGTTCTTCGGTTTTATCTTGACACCCACATTTAGCGCTGTAATCTCGAATTTCTCTGTTTCTCCGGGAGTGACCATGGTCTCTAAGTGGACGTATTTTCTGCGTGCATTATCACCTGTAAGGTATGTCTGGTATTTAATATATTTCCCGGATTTGGCATGAACGATGTAGTAATAGTTGTTTTCACCCGATACTGGTACGAAAATCCAGATGGAATTAAGGTCACCACTCGTCTGATAAGTGGTTACGAAGGGTTTCTCGGGATCGCCTGCTTGGGTGCTGTAGTTGCTGGAAAAATAGGCATCCTCGTTAACATGGTTTGCCGTTGTTACTTGAGGATTAGCAGCAGGAACCATATAATAGGCAGGATTCTTTTTAACCTGCATATACCAAACACCTGCATAAGGATGCGTCTCTTCTCCCCAGGCGGTATTAATTCCTAACACAAACATTAGGAGCAAGGATAGGGCGAATCTTAGGCCTGTTTTGTTCCCAAGGTGGGAATGTTTTGTTCCCAGTGTGGGAATATTATGTTCCCAGGCTGGGAATAATAATTGCATTGCTTTCTGTTGTATCGTTCTATAATTGTTCATATCGGTATTTTAATTTACTATCACTTTCTTCACATGCTGACCGTCGTCGGAGGTGGCGATATAGACGCCCTTCGTGTTGACACGCTGCTCTACCGTCTCGCCTGCAGCTACAGGGAAGGCAAAGACTTTCACACCTGCAGGTGTGTAGATCGAGAGATCAACGGCATAGCTGAGCGATGACTCAACGACGATCCTACCCTTCTTGCCATAGATATTCAACGTGCCGTCAAAGCGATCCATCTTTTCGTCAGGCTTGAACTGAGTATCCTTGATGTCAAATTCTATCTGTTCCACACCATTGATGATCTTGGATTCACCACGAGTAGCGGCAACTGCTTTAACAATGTATGGTCGGAATGCACCGACAGAAGCGTTCTCTGCATTCTTCACATAGCTGTCGCCACTGTCGTTCATCAAGTAGCTCTCACCTGCGGTAGCAAATGTCTTATTCATATAATTAGGTATATACGAGTAGCCATCAGGCGCAGTACTTCTTGCCGTGAGGATCTCTCTATCGCTCACCTTGATATTCGCTCCAGCAGCAGAAACGAAGGTGATGGTCTGCTTGTCGAGCTTGGCGGGAGCTGATGATGCCGTATTCTGTGCTGTCCACTGTCCGCTCAAGTCGAACTCGTAATATGACTGACCTGGGAAGCCGATCAGATAGGCATGTCCAGCCTGCTCCAACGGATACTTCTCAAAGGTATGGCTGGAGTTATAATACTGCTTATAATCATCACCGTTCCAATCGTCGCGGTTATTCTTGGAATAATAGTAATCCCACAAGAACCTATTGTCATAGTTCTTATTAGCCGCATCATTATCTGCCAGCAGGTTAAAGTCGGCAGTATAGACACCCTGCACATCGACACCATTTTCCTTCTTCTGCTGCAGATTGCCTTCATAGTTGCGGAGCCAGTACTCATGACTCTGGGTATTGCCTGCATAGAAGTGAGAGATTTCACCCTTCTGTTGCGTCGTGACAAATTTGACCTCAAACGGCAGACTGATATCCTCCCAACCCTTGGTGACGCCCGACTCTATCGTGACGAAGTTATCTGGCGTGCGCTGATACCACATACGCTTACCCTCACCCATGGTGTAGGCAATCGGACAGTTGAAGTCCTGCTTGTCCACGAGCAGATGGTCAGAAGCAGTCTTGAGGTTACTCAGCACGAGGTGACCCAAAATAGGTGTAGTAACAACTTCCACACTACCATAGCCAGCGTTGAGTATATGACTGTTGTAAGCAGGCTCTGTGAAGTAGTTACTCAGCACATTGTAAGTCTTCTCATTGGCGTAGCCACTCTGTGACGTCTTTGCCGGTGCATAGACTAACAGGTTGTGGGTCTCACCCACATTTTCAATGCTGTATAACCCATCATCGTCGAGCAGCGGTGAATAGAAGAAACCGTCCTTGAGTCCCAATTCGTAGTCTTTATCCTGATGTCCGGCAAAGTCGATGGCTGTCATGCCAGGATAAGCTTCCTTCACTGGGGTGCCTGCCTCAGGATTGGAGTTTGCAGCTAAGACAGCAACAGGATTGAAGTAGGCCACACCCATAGTCTCCGAACCATAATAGGCCGGTGCACGATGTACGTGGTTACTGGCCTCATCATTCACGAGGCGTCCATTGTTCTTATTGATAGCCGACGGGTGACTATTGTGAGCATTGCCATAGTCAAACGTCAGCGACTGTCCGAAGAACAGATAATCATCAGGCCAGATAGGCGCATACTTTGTTACCTCGTTTTCATCAGAATCCTTCTCGGTAAAGGTCCGGGGATCCTCAGAACTCGGGATACTACCCTCAGCAAAACGGAAGTCGCCATCTTTATAACGGTCTTCCACGTAACCGGCTGAGCACAGTGGAGCCGTCGTAGTGTTATAGACGCCATAGTACTTCGTCTTCCGTTCTAACTCTTGCGTACCATCTGTCTTCATGTGGAAACAATAATACGGATCTCCTGATGTTACCTTTTGGTCGCAGTAGCGCTTGTAGAGGTAGAAGCCATTCAGGTCGTAAGCCACCTCACCGTTATAGAATGCCTTCGCATCCTTACGTGTCGGTATGCCGTAAGTTCCTGAATGGTTGGTGTACTTCTTGGTGTCGTCAGCGTCGGCTTCCTCCTGATAGTAGCTGTTCACGATACGATAAGGACGTTGCGTGTAAGCTTCAATCGTCGGATTACCGAATACAGGACTTGAAGTCTTTGCCGCTGTCGAAGAGGTGCTGATCCAACAGTTCTCCACATATCCCCCACCCGTCTCGGCGATACCTGCGCCAGTGAACGAGCCTGTGACTCCGAGGTTATAGACATTACCGCAGAGGTGGTTGAAGAGTGAATTGTCGAGTCCGCTGATGGTATGACCATCACCATGGAAGTTACCAGAGAAGCACTCATTTTCACCATTTGCAATTGGCGTCCACTCATTAGCGGTTTCTGTGTCTGGATGACTCAGGTCGCTCCGCAGGAAGAACTCCAGGTACTGTCCGCCCTTCATCGGTTTTGCCGCATGGTTCTCAAATGGCACATGACCTGTCAAGCTACCAGTGCTGACTGGTATGGGATTTCCCTGAGCATCGTAAGTCTTCGTGATATAGCTCAGGTCGATAAGGTTCTTGAACAGATCAAGACCGTTCTCACTACTTGAACTATAATCGTTGATATAGATCTTAGGCTGGCGATCCACATCCTTATGGTCGATATAATAGTGGTGCTCCTTATCGTCCATCACCTTCTTCAGGTCATGGTAGTTGGCCACGTTCAGCTTCACCGACTTCGAATAGGTCCTGCCAAGACTGGTCTGTGCATAGTAGGCAATCCAATAGTTGTTCTGATACCAATAGAGCGGAGTCTCGTTGTTATAGAACGGCGAACCGTTATAGTGCGTTGCGGCATCATCGTCGTTGGAGAAGATCTCCCATCCTGACTCTGTGACACGGAAAGCGCCCTGGGTAACCGACGGGATATTCATTCCGAGAGTGGTTCCCGGCAGTACAAGGTCGGGCTTGTTGATATCACCAATCACAGGCACACCACTCTTGAAATTGATATGGATGTTCAGGATATGGCGTTCACTTACTGGTGTCACATTGAGACCTGATTCGTCGCTCTCATCGTATTCATAGAGATAGACGACGGTGATAATCTTCTCTGCAGACAGGTCGTTGATATCCGACTCGCTCGATACATAAAGGGTGCTGACCTCCGTAGGCGATGTGCCATGGACCACAAAGCCCTTTTGGAAGTTACACAGACCATCATAAGCAGCTTCATCAATGACGACACCCTGCGGAACTTCATCATCAGTAGAGCCTACAATATAAGTATGACTTGATTCGGAAGTATTATTCTTCTCGACAGCTGTGGTAGTAACAGACTTACCCTCACCCTTTTCATTGATCGGATAAGTGTTACGACAATAGTAGTAGGTTATGGGATCATAGACCGGATTGTTTTCAGAATCAACCATCGGCTGGTTTTCAGAATCCTTCTTCTGTGGATTTGTAACAGCCTTGTGCAGGTTCTCCGCTTCGGTAGCAGATGGTTCAACGAACTTAAACACATCAATGTTTGCCTGTTTTACTGAGCCCAAATTAACGTAAGTCACCGAGTCAATCTGCTGTCCTGTGGTATATGGAACCTCACCATCCATGAAAGGTGTTTTCACCATATAGTATTTACCAGGAGCTGTCACAATGATGGGCGAGTAGTGACGCTTCTCATTCGGGATAGCCTCATAGGCTTCGCGTGACAGCCAGTCATCCGGCTTAGTACTCTTACTAATCGTATGCGATGTTCCGGCCTTGTCATGATAGGTTACCGATGTAACATTCTCGGCTTCTCCATTTTTATAACCCACGAACTCTGCCTGGTAGTCGATAGGCTGCGAACTTGAGTACACCTTATTTGTATTCGTACCGTCATACTGTGTCTTGACGCTGCCATATTCACCACTGTAGTCAGGATCAATGAACAGGTCAAAGGCATCGTAATTGAAGGCGAAATTGGCACGTTCTTCTGCTGTCATGCTACACCAAGTATCAAGGGCTCGATAGGCCTTTCCACTCTCAAAGTAGATACCACCATATTTTCCTGCACTGGTGCAGTAATAGGCATCATCAAGATAGTTGCTCAAGAAGGTTGTTGCTTTAGCCTCTGCTGTACCATTTGCATCATCTACGTATTTATTCTTTGCAATGATCTTGGTCTTCAATTCTTCAATATCTGCCGATGACAGGACCTTGCCAGCCCAGACATAGTCGGTGGATGAGAATTCCAAGAGACTGGTACATACCTTTGCCACTTCTGCAACATGAGCACCAGTTATGGCAGCCCACTGGGCATCAGTGTACTTCGTCTTATAAATAGGTGTTCCTACGGTCAGTTTCTGAACCTCCTCACCCGCTTCATTCTTCACAGAGTACTCCTTGGTCACGACATAAGCCTGCTCCACTTGAGCCTGACCGGATTTATCTGAAAGACGATTATAGACAGTGTTATCATAAGTCGTCTTGGTAGTACCATAGATAATGCTTCCAAGCGTGTAATCCTGCTGGCCGAAGACAGTATTCTTTACACCAGGCTTCAGTGTGTAGGTAGGACCTTCGGTGTAGTCACTCTTTGTGATGGTGTTACCATCTTTATCCTTACCATCGATAACATACTGCTGGGTATTCAGTGCATTAGCCTGTCCAGGGCTTGCAGTCTTGGTGTAGTAGTTATTCCACACCATGGGGTTATTCACATCGTAAGTCAAAACATATCCCGTATTGTGACCCAGGTTATTGGAAGAGCGGAAGAAGTAGTCAAATGAGCCATCGGTTTTCTCTTCATCGCCTTCCATATATTTGATAGTCGGATGAGAGTTCTTTAATGTTGTATAATCTGATTCCAACATCACCGTTCCCTTCTTGTATTCGGTTTCGTCAATCTTACAATCCTCAACAACGATATAGGTCTTATCCACAAACTTAGCCTTGTCACCATCGCTCAGCAGATTATAATCCCAACTGCTGATGGCCTGGTTAAGTTTGTAGGATACGTTGTTAACCACGAAAACAGAATCGGCATTTTCGGTTCCCAACTTGTTTCCACCCTTATCATAATAAGCATAGTAGTTAGGCTTCACATCGCGCAGCGTCATTCTACCATTAGATGCCGCCGTAATCGTCAGCGGTATCTCCTGCTTCTCTGCCGTCGCATTAGCAGATCCTGTGAATGCAGAGATATACTGTTCATACACATAGATACTACCCCTGATAAACCAGTAGTGGGCTGGCGATTTTAAATAGCCGTCGTTATAAATACCGCCATTGGGGTAACAGTCGTCAACAATCTGCTTAGTGTTATGCACAAAGTTACCCGAAGTCTCAATAGCCTGAAGATTGGTGGTATCATTCGGACTTGTATACGTAAACTGGCGATAGGTGCTGGCATTGGCATTGTAGCTCAGGAGAGATACCTTATTCACGCTTTCAACCTGACTGGGGGTTCCGTGCTCATTCTTAGCATATACATAACCACCACCCATACCAGGCATCACATTGATCAGGTCAAGCTCGATGATACCGGTAATATATCCCCACTTGTCCTCGCCGGCACTCTCAGTTTCCTCTTTCTTGAGTTCCAGATACACACCCGAAGCCAGAGCCACCATATTTTGACTGATACCATTGTTACGATACTTACTTTGCGGCTTGGCTATTTTCCAGTTATAATATGAGGTGGTTTCATCAGCTTGGATCTCACCAATATTCGTATCAGTCTTACGGACGTCTCCAAATTCCACATCGCTGGTCAGGTTGCCTAAGTATTTCACAGAGTTATAGATACCGAAATAGTTACCATGCTCCTTATCTTCATCTGAAGTGTCATTAGCAGTCGTGGCTCGTCTGTTCAAAGACACCTCATCCACACGGTTGATGGTATAGCTGTTATAATCCACACCTCCGTTTACCTGAGGTGCACGGTCAACGGCACCCTTCATCACCATTCGACTTCCAAACACACCGCATAAGTCAGCACGCTGGATGGTGTTCATCGGGCGACCCGCATAGATACTGGTCACACCTAACAGCGTCCAGTTCTTTTTCTCACCAGTCTTATTGGCAACAGTCTCAGAATCTTTGCCATCCATCAAGCTATATTCACCTTCCTCAATTTGCTCGTCCTTCAGATAAGACTTTGATCCCGATGTCCAGAAGCTTTTTTCTTTCGGAGATTCATTATTGGACGGATCTGATAGGTTGTCGCCAAATGCATTATATGTTTCAGGAGTGATTTTCTGTCCTTTTCTAAAAGATACTTCATGGTTTCCATCGCTATCTGTGTACTTATAGGTATGTAGTTGCTTACTCTCATAATAAGTATAGGTATGAGTAATATTTGCTCCATACTTCAGTTTATAATAGGCTTGTTGTCGGGCCGTCAAAGCTTTATACTCATCGATTGACATGGTCTTTTTCAGACTATAATAGTCGGTACCATAGTTATCGATATGTAATTCGCGGAAACCATCTACCAGTGTCAGGTTACCGTCGCCGTAAAGACCACCCATTTCCTCTGTACCCAGAGAGATGAGGTCGAAGTTATAGACATCGCGCAAGGAGGCGGCAGCATTACCAAACACAGTTACCGTGTTGGCAAAGATCTTATCACTACCCTCCGTGATATTTCCACCGGCAAAGAGGGCATTATGAATCACAATGCCTCGGGTATCAAGTTTTTTCCATTTTATAGAATCATCATGAGCCCTACTCTTCAGTTTGTTCAGTTCCTCAACTGGAACATAAGCACCTTTGGCATAAGCAGTACCTCCAATCGTGACACCACCAGCTTCAATAACCTTACACTGAGGTTCTACGGCGATCTTACAGTCTGCCGATAAGCCCTCAGAAGTATTTCCATTCTTGTAATAGTATCCATCAGTTGAAGATTTCGTACCCGTAGCACTATACACGAATCCCTCGTTACCGCCTCCGAAGACATTGCCGTAACCCTTCAACACATTGGTCTCTGTACCGACCTCGCCACCATAGATATGCACATCGGTGCTACCGAAGACATACCCCTTCGAACTCTTGTCCATGGTCTTCTTCTCTTCGTCGGTCATATAGCCTTCACCATTCCAGTTATCATAGCCTCGACCACCACCAAAGACATCACGCATCACGTGACCATCCCACAGATAGACATGGGTCTCACCGCCTTTGTAGATGGCTGCGCCGTTCATTATTACACCATCATTTTTATGAAATTCAATACTGTCAGCATGCACAGTACCACGCCCGATAGGACCGATCTCACCTCCACCATAGAGGCTGCCACGAACGATACCGCCCATCATGGTGACATGCGAACGGTCCACATAGCTGTTAGCCACATAACCGCCACCGAAGATGTTTCCACCCAGGTCCAACTTATTGTCACCGGCTTCAACATCATCCAGCTCTGGCACATAACGCTCATCGAAATCCTCAGTCTTATTATCGTCAGTACCTGCTGAATGATAGCGATAGCCAATGTAACCCTTATTCATCCTGACGTAGGCATCGCCATAAATGGCTCCACCCTCACCACCACCATAGACATTACGGGTGATGGAAGGAATACCATTGGTATGACTAAGACTGGCGCCGTCGAGGGTGCCAACCACCACATGTACTTCACCATCTATATCGGAGGTATTATTAGAAACGATACCTATCGCGCCTTTATGGTATCCCACGCTACCACGCCAACCGCCACCATAGACATTACGCACCGTACCGCCCCCGATATAGGCATTGGCACTGGCTTTGAAGTTCTCGGCTCCGAAGAGATTATAGACGGATCCTGACGTACCGGCTGCATAGATATCCTTTCCAACTGTACCACCGAGCAGGGCGATGTATGTCGTACCATAAACATCACCGCTTCCTTCGAACGCATCATTTGCATCACCATAACCACCACCGTATGCATAGTTCCCTACGTATGCATCTTTCTTAATTAGGACGTTGGTGTTGTACTTAAATTGCTTTTTCTCCTTTACCGCATTAGAGACACCAGTATAGTCTCTGTCGTCCATCTCGGCTATCCTTACCAATGGGTTTTCCAGAAGATTGGTATATTTATTGTTAACATAATCTGTGGTAGTATAATCTGTCAATAACGACGCTGGATCATAACCTGAACCTAAAGTCCAGGCAGCTGTCCATTCAGCAGCGGTGAAAGGAACATTAGGATCAGAATCCTTATCCTTTGGCCAATAATCAGGTTTATGGTGCTTGATATACTCTTGCACACTCTCCGCACTCATCACAGCGCCGGCCTCTCCACCGCCATATACCTCCCATACATTGGCACAGGAATCCAAGTTGACTTCAGTGTACTCATTCCAGGTCAGAGAACCACAGCCTGCACCATAGATGGTAGCAGTGGTCATGCCGTAGGTAGGATGTTTCTGTCTGACACGGGCAGAAATATTGATTTTTCCATAAAGGGTGCGACGTGCATAGTTGTTTCCACCGAAGATGGCACCCTTCAGCAGCTTGTTTTTGCCCGTTGGGTCACAAATCAGATAGGCGTCATCCTTCTTGGTCAGATAGTTCACGTTGGCCTCGTAAACATCACAAGGCCTATAGGCGCCACTTCCGTATGCACCGCCAAAGATGCTGCCGATCTTGATGGTAGAGCTATCGGGCACATTCACCACCGTACGACGGGTGACACCCTCCTCGTAACTGCCACCATAGGCTGCGCCTATCTTTCCGCGCATCAGGTCGATAATAGCAGAGGCTTCGTTAAGATCAAAGGGGGTTTCACCTTTCACGAATGTGTCAGCTGCAGGATAGCGCATACCCAAACCGTTATAGGCACCTGCTCCGAACACCTCGGTATTGGCGAAATTATCAACATTGTCGGGAATATCGATCAACACGTAGCTGTGATCCTGTCCCTTGTCACCGTCACGGTCACCCGAATAGCCCTCTCCGGCACCGAAAATCTTATCTACAGCATTGTTGACATTCGTGTTTGGTCGGAAATTGACAAAGGTATTGTGCAGATAAGGCTTTTTAGCCACGCGACAATCAGCTCCCGTTCCTACCTTATATGCTGGATCGTTATTATAATCATAGTCACCGAAGCAACCGCCTAGGATGTTTCTCACCCTACCCTGCGTGTACTCCATATAGGTCGTGGCCTTCTCGACCTGTGCCTCATAGGCTTCAGCCACCATGTTGCTGACATCATCACGGATGCGACCACTGAAATCGGCATCTCCAAGAATACTGCCACCCAGGTCGTTTCCGCCATAGATATGGTCACGGATCCAGGGGAATCCGCCACCGTCCTCGTAGGTACCGTCGGCTTTCTTATTACGCCCTACATAGGTCTCTGTATGTCCGAGAATGTCGGCATTGCAACTACCTGCAAACGAGTTGAAGATACGACCATTACCAAGGTTGATATGGGTATCACCGGCAATCACACCTTCGAAAGCACCACCGTAGATGAACTCACATTCAGCCATGTCAGGACTGTCGCCCGTAGCTCCTCTTGCCACACCAGGGAGGCTGGCTTCACCGTTCAGGTTGATGTAAGTACTGTATGCCGGATCATATACATATTCTCCAGTTTCATCAAATTCTCCATTTTTCTTCTTGCGGCCGATGCCACCCATCTCACCACCACCGAAGATCTGGAACACATAACCCTTATTCAGGTTGATGGTGGTACTACCCCATATCTCTGAGGCGGCACCATAACCAGCTCCAAACACATTCAATGCATCACCGAGCACGTCCATACCCTGCTCGGAGAGAATGACGCCCGTATTGCGCTTCGTAATGGTATATTTTCCCTTTTCAGTATTCTCATAAAGGATATCACCCTCTTTTGTGACGTCAAAGAGCTTGTCACGCTCCATCAGCGTCTCGTTGATGTTAAGGATGACATTACCATTCACATGGCCCGACTCATAACAACCGCCGTAGATGTTACCACCCTTCAGACGACGGGCGATGTAGGCAGCAGCAGCAGTAGCGGCATCGGCATTTGGGTCGTTAGCATCAATTTGTATATTTTGCCCTGCCTCAGTAGGTGTAACGTTGGGAACATCGTCAAACTTTTGCGTTGCTGTATTGTATTTTACAGTATTCCACACTAGTCCCTCGTTCTTGTCATTAGGATCCTTCCAGCGTCTGGGCTCGATCTTCAGACCCGAGAAGTTGATCTTCAACTTATCGTCATGGGTGTCAGGTTTGCCAAGAAGACCACCATAATAAGCGGCATTGTAGTCTGTAGCAACGACATTTGCCCTGTTACAGCCGCCCACAATCTTATCGTATATAATAACCTTGTCACTAAAGGTGATTTCAGTCAGTCCATCGGTCATCATACTACCCACATTACCGCCACAGTATAAGGAACCGAATTGGCTGGAATACTCTTCATAATCCTCGACGTCGTCGAACACCACGCTGGGCATCACCTTCATGGCACAACCCTCCATGTACTTGTCAAAGACAGCGGATTTTGTCAAATCCATCGAGTTGAATTTGGTATCATTTGATGCAATCTCTGTACTAGCCATAGTGCGCAACACACCTTCGCCATGACCGTCAGTACCAGCTTCATCATATTTAATCATGTTCTCACCATTGTTGCCAAGGAACAGATTATCGATGGTGACATACGACCCGATCTTCACATGGGCCTGACGGTTAGGTATGGCTGTCAGTTCCCGTAGCGATGCACTATTACCACCCACGAAGACGGAGCCTTCGACGAAGACAGGTTTATCTTTCGTGCCTCGGAGGAGGAGAGACACCTGCTCAGCATTGGGGCGCACCTTGTTAAGGGCTGTAGCAGACTTAAGTTCTGGATAATCTGATAGATCTTCTTTTTCAGCATCTGTCAGTACACTATCAGGGTCATAATAGAAGTCACGCCAGAGGAGTTCATTCTTCAATTTCGGGTTATCGGTATAGGCATACGAGCCATTGCCGCCACCATATACATTACCATATATAGTGGTCAGAATTGCCACTGTATTACCACCATAGACATTACCCGAGATATCGTTTCCACCATACACATTGTTGACATGACCACCGAGGATTCTCGTACGGGCTGCAAAGCCTGCAGGAATACCGGTTGGATTGTCCGCTAACTGGATCTGTGCGTTAGGCACATCGTTGCCATCGGCATCCAACGGACGCACATCAGACTTTCGGCAACCGCCATAGACATTATCCACCGTGAGTGTAGAATTTGCCGGTATCTGCAGTAGCAGACCCTGCGGACAGGTCATACGTCCCTCGTTACCGCCGCTATAGAGATTTCTCACCCAACCGCCCAACAAGTTCCACTTAGGCTGGATGGTCATATCTACCTTGTTGTTGCCACCGAAGAGGTTTCCTATCTGGAAAGCACCGCTGTTTGGATAGGTGAACTTGTAGTTAATACCCATCATCTTAAAACGGTCTTCAACAAGCAAATCCTCTTTGCCGGCAGTTTTCTCGTCTACCTCCACGCCGTCTTTCACATAAATATGATTCACCACCGTGCTTGGATTGTCCAGATGAATGACGACATCTTCCGTCACCGTAGCCATGTTACCACCACCAAAGGCGTTAACGATAGAGCCTCCCAAGAGTTCGAGATAGGTCTTACCTAAATTTGGAGCTGCAAGACCATAATAAGGATTATTGCTCTGGGTCGTATAGTCATAGTCACCATTGCCACCTCCAAAGAGCTGACCGATATAGATTTTCTTGGCACCAGAGGCTTCTGCACCAGAATCGGTAGTCTTGGTAGAGATACGTACGAAGGCATTCCAAGAGTCGTTGATATGGTTCACCGTCTTATAGGTCAGTTCGACAGGCACTGTCGTATTCGTAGCACTGATCGTACCAGAGATATCATTACCACCATAGACGTAATTGATCAGCATAAAGTCAGAAGCATGTGCGCCATCGATGTTCACGAAGGCTCTACCGCCCACATCAGCCATACGGGCACCGCCATAGACCTTATTCAGATTGCCGGCACGCAGAGTAACGGTGGTATTGCCATCAACATTGCCCTTATTGCCACCGCCATACACATTGCCGCCAATAGTAATCTGCGCTTGCAACGACGTTGCAGCGAGAAGCATCCACAAACTTACTATGATACCTTTCACTTTCACTTCTTATTCTCCTAACGTTATAGTCGGATTATCTGCGTCATTATCCGATAATACATATAAATAGGTAGGCTTGACAGTCAGGACTAACTTCTTTTCCTGACCTGGTTTGACTTCAGCCACATCGAATTTTATCTTGTTCTCTGACACTCTCTCACCCAGATTTTGACCTTTTAGATCATATACATCGTATGTGGTGGTCAGCGTCAGGTTATAAGTGCCTACTACAGCAACAGGCGGCCTGCAATAGGCAGGGAGATCGAGTGAAACGAGTGACTTGGTTGGATCATTCTGGTTCGCGAGTGCTTTATCAAGCACTTTTTCAGGAATGACTGCTGAACTTTTAAACAATGTCAAGATATGTTCCTCCGGGTCACCGCTAGAAGTGAAAATCGGACTGCCTATCCCCTGCCCGCTCCTGAGATTCACCGTCACGGATGCACCATCAGCATATTTCGAAGTCAGTGTAACTTCCTTCAAATGAATACTACGTAATTCCGCGTAGTTCGGATCGATCTTAAAGCTTACCTTCAGTTTTGCATAGAGGTGGGCCATCAGCAGATTGACATAGTTCTGGCCCTTGATATTCGAACGGAAGCCATATTGTCCCTCCGTGACAGTTGGCGAGCCCGTTGAATTAGCCCCCACCAGCTGCACACCAACGAGCACACAGATATCATCGGAGGTAATGGCTGGCAGATCTGTAAACGACAGGTTAATGCCTTTCGAATACCCCTCATCAGGTGCAGACGGAGTAGCTGATATGGATGACGGCATATAACCATACAGATAGTATGGTGTCTCCTCCTTCACTATTAAGGGATTTAAAGAATTGGTCGATGACCATTGACTGTTTTTGTAAGAGAAAGAGCCCTCTGTCAATGAGTAATTATTCGGATTCTCATTGGTTGGTGTCAATGTAGCCAAGAACAACCTAACACTTGATGCCGGATTATCCCCACCTGGAATCGTAAAAGCGTCATCGGTACGGGTGACAGCCCTTAGTTGGAGGGCAACTTGCTCAGGCTGTTGCAAATCATCGTCAGAGCTGCTGGCGGAACAGCCCGACAACAATAACAGCCCACCTGCTACCAGGCAGCTCCACAACCAGCGATATGTCATTTTCTCCGTCATCATCGTTTTCTCCTTACCAATTATATATCTCTTTGGGATTTTCACTACTTACCCAGTCTTTTAACTCAACCACATTTAGCCGCAAGTCTCCATTCGTAACGAAATAACCATACACAATCCAGGTATGATTACGCGAGAATTCACCTGCATTTTCATCTTTCATCGAATAAGAGGCCGTCGTCTTCGCATTCGGTGTCGTTGTTCCATAAGGGATGATCTCATAATTAATGACTCCAGCAAGCGCCAGATCAGACTCACGCAGATAGACCGTTCCCAAGTCTGAGAGCTTATCTTGTGTAATTCCATTATTGATGAGAGTCTCATATGCCTGACCTGTCATAATTCCATCATAGCTGTATGAATAAGGGTCGTCATTTTTCTTGATAGTAGTCGTGCCTGATGGAATAGATATCAGAGTCGCTGAACTCTCATAATCAGCAGCGACGGAAGGTTCACTAACCTTCACATGCCATTTCTGCGTCACCTTATTATAATCATCTGTCAGGAAGAGATATTCCTCCTTGGGAAGCACACTGCCATTGAGAACAATATTGTTCACAGCCACATTGTCAGTATTAGAAGAAGACATACAGAATATGAACCTTACCTTCGACACAGCACGCACCAACTGGACATTAGACAATCTTTGTTCCGTGCCGACACGGAACACAGGCGACGTACCTGCAATGACCTGGTCTTTCAGCACGCCAGACATCGGTAGGCCGTCAGCAGGAACACCCAACACGGGCGAAGTGACGCCAAAATAATTGTGCCCGATGAATAAGGGCTCCAAGTCACTCTCTTTAGTGACACCTTTGTTCGTGAGACCTGCAAATGATATTCCACAATTTGCAGATGTTACATTGGCTGCTACATAGACATCCACTCTCGGACGTTTTTCTGCAGTCATGACTCTATTTGCAAAAGCATCGGTGATCTCCATCGTTACCTCACCGTTTCCTTCAGATAGTGTGAGATTACCCAGACTGATATAGCCGACAAGCAAGCTTTTGGTAGAATTGTCAGGATCATCTTTATCTCTCTCAAACACCCATACATGGATACTATGGATATTATTCTCTTCCGCAGTAGCATCCACATAACCAAGATCGTCAGCACGGGTGATGGCAGGACGATCAGGCGGGAAAATGTAGATTTTGAGCACGGGCTTGGACGTAGGCACAGGCTCATCTCCACCCTCAGACGAAGACCCCGAACATGCCGTCAGGAGGAGCAACATCAGCATGCCGCCCAACCATCGCAGGATATATCGTCTGTCGTCTCTCATCATCTTATTTCATTTTAATCCAACACCACAGGCCCCGAAGGTTCCGCCGAGATCCATTGCGGCGTAATCATCACACCTATCTCCAGACTGCTCGATAGCAGACTGGGTAATACGTTATAGGCCTTCTCGAGTGATTGTACCGTCATATTGATGGTGGTCGTATAGTCTTGGGTAAAGACGCGTCCCCGGCTCGTCTCATCTCCTGTTCCCTCCTTGAAAGCTGTCGCTTTCAACTCACCCACCAGATAGAAGCGAGTGCCAGGATAGACATAGCCATTAAGGCACTTGAATCCTGTTGTTGCTTCTGCAGAATATTCAAACTCAAGGATGATGTTCACATCTTCGCCATCGTAACTCTGCAAAACAAGGGTGTGATAAATATCACCGGGATCAGAACCTGAAGGGTACTTCAATGGGGTATCGCTACTAACCTGACTATCATATACGAAATTCACATCGTACAGGGAATTGCTGATTGGCTTGAAGTCATAACCTACAGACCGCTGTCCTCCGATAATCACCCCTTTCAAAGTTAGGGCTGATCTCGGTATTGTTTTAGTATTTCCTGCTCCGTATTCCAAAGATTCCGCACCTGCCTTAATTCCCATCGTAAGATGCGCCACAGCATATTGCAGGGGATCCGCTATAGCTACTGTCTTGGTATTGGTCATAACCGTTCCGCCATCAGAGAAAAGAGGCTGAACTGCAGCGGCATCATTTTCACTGGTAGCTTTCCAATGGTTCTTATCTTTGTAATCATTAAAAGTCCGAGCCGAATTAGAAGTCCAAATACCACTCTCCACAAAATAGTATAGCGCAGGCGGATAGACAAAGCGCGACACGGAATTGATGTCATCGAGGGTCGTCGTCTGCATCTGAGGTACAAACTTATTTCCCGTCCATCTTAACGCAGCTGCACCATCAGGCAGGTTGATGTCACGCGGATAACTCGTGGCATTGACGGTAATGGCATTCACTTTGTCATCTACCGCAGCCATGATGGCATTGAGAATAGTCTTTTCATCATCTCCAATTGTAGCAGGAGGATTATTATAATAAGTCTCTGCCGCTTTTTTTAACGACAGCATCCATTGCTTCACACTGGCTGCAGATCCAGGTAGGTCGGCCCCATTATTGGTGAACCTCTGGAGGAGATTTTTCAGGATGGCATTTGTGGATGTCTTCCAGGAAAGGGTATTACCTTCATTATGAGAATTATTGACAATAGCCGTCAGAGCATTCGCCAAATTCCAAGCCTCTATTTCCCATGGGGCAAGATCATCTCCACTCTCTCGAGCCTCAGTAGCATCAAGTATGGATTCAAGACTGAACTGAATATCATTCTTTGACTGTACTTCACTAGGATTCACCGTATTCAGACTACCATTATATTTTAAAGTCGCTGTCGCTGCCAAATTTCCACCCTGAGCTACGTCCTCAGCCTTGGCATACACGAGGCAGCCATTTGTTAACGTCGGCAAATTACAATATTTGAAGTGATAGAACTGTGTTTTATCAGTCTTAACATCAGATGATTGCTCTGTATCAACTATAGCATTCACAGGGACACCCTCTTTTATGGCGTAAACTTGCAGATTTGTAATGGGGCGATAAGAAGTCGCACTATTCAACTGCACGACCTCGTCAGCCAGACGTGTCAAGCCCCTCTCGGAGGAAGCTGGTGCACAGGCAAGCAGCAAACTGATCGACTCAGGCTCTTTAGGCGTTTCGATAACCACAGATTCTGGACTCTCCTCATGTGACGCGCATCCTGAAAGTGCAACAACGAAGAAGAGCATCAAACCAATGGTTTGATGGCGTCTGATCGTTGTCAACACTTTACTTCTCATGCGCGCGTACATCTATATCATAATAGGAATCAGATACTTGGAGTCAACTCCAGTCCCTCTTCCCACTCAAGGTTCACAGACGTACCCAGCTCAATGCCCGGGCTCGACAGGTCGGGAACACCGTTGGTGGCATTGCCTAAACCATCGGGGACCGTCGGAGATTGAGGATATTTACCTGTCAGCGGATTGGGCAGTACGGGGATATCCACCTCACCATCACCATCGGTATCCCATCCGGGGCCGCCATGAGCTGGATCGGTGATAAACGTATCGGGCGTGCCGTCGTTATCGATATCATAGGGATCAGCGACACCGTCACCATCAGCATCCACACCGGTAGGCAGGCCTGTCGTCGGATCAAAGATATAGACATCGGGTACGCCGTCGCCGTTACGATCAGGTGTCTGCGAACCTTTCTTGATGTTCACAGTCAACTTGGTCTTGTGGTCCTTCATGATGATCTTATTCAGGTTGTTCGCGTCATAGTTGCCGGCAGTCGTCGGGTCAAGAGACACCGTCATATAGAAAATACCTCCGGCAGGAATGGTTCCGTCAGCACCCTTGAAGGCCTGACCATTGTTGACGAGTTCCAAAGCAGCGAATATCTTCTGGTTGGTCTTTGTCTCCAAAGCCAGCGTATAATTGGGCGTTGTAGTCGGAGCACCAGGTTTGAAAGTGAGGTTGGAGGCTGACATCACGCGGTCATAAATACAGAAGTTCTCGTTACCGGTTGATTCAAAGGCGTAGTTCACGCTGTTCTGACCACCAAGGAGCAAGCCTTTCAGCGTATAACCGTCACCAAAATCCACCGCCTGGCCATCACCATCATAGATGGTACCACCGGACTCCATCTGAATCTTGGTATCCAGACGACCTACAGCATACTGTACGGGCTCGACAAGGGCTACCGATTGGGTGCCAGTGAGAACCTCATCATTCGTCTCACTATAGACAGTGTTGATGACGTTATCCCAGCTGGTCTGGTCACTATAATTGCCGGATTCCTTTTTTGCGGAGGTTCTGATAGGTGTGCTGACATGATACCACAGGGCTGCGGGATAGCAGTAGTCAGTGGGCTTCACCTTAAAGCCTAACGTATAGTTGGCGGTCATGTCAACAAACATGTTTGCCTGCAGGCCGGTGGCATTCCAACGGCAACGGGCAGCACCGTCGGGGAGTCCGATATTGGCAGGATAACCTGAATAGTCTGATGTCAGTTCCACGGGCGTATTGGCAACGGGCTCATAACCAGAAACACAGGCTTTTTCGATCAGACGGCGGATTTCGTTGGCCAAAGGACGGGCAGGATCGGTAGATTCAACGTGATCCAGACCAAAATAGATCTTGTCGAGAATAAGGGCCAAAGCGTTCGAAGAATATACCGTGGTACCGATAAAATTCTTATAGAGGGCAGCCAGCACGGGATGGGTGGTGGTGCTCCAGGCATTCTCGGGAGCATCACCATTGACGGTGACATTAGCCAGTTGTGACATCAGCTGGATGATGGCACGACCCACAGCATTATCCTGCTGCTGCTCCAGGCTGGTGTTAATCTGCTCCAGCGAGAAATTCACGCTACCGGCAGTGGAAAACTCACTCTCAGTGAGTCCGTTATACTTCAAAACGCCATACTTGAACTTATCGTTCATCGAAGTCACAGGCTCATCGACATACCGATCTACAGCCTTTCCATAAAACAGGAAGTTCTTAGTTCCTACGGGCACGAACTGATCGGCATAGACCTTGTAGTTCACAGATCCCGGCTTCTCCAACGCATTGATGCTGCTCAGACGGATGATGTCAGCCAGCTTCGTTGATCCAGAAACCGGAACGCCACTGAAAGGTATCAGATGGATATTGTCGATACCACGGAACTGATCTGAGGTTCCAAGGTTCTGCACAATATCACCCTCCATACGGGTACCACCGACCACATTACGTGGCAGGGAGATGACGAACTCAGGCCTTACACCGGCTTTGCCTTCCTCATTGTAAACCACGTTGGTCGCTTCTTCGGCATCACGACCCGAAGAACACGCTGTGAACATCGCTGAAAGCGACAGCCCAGCGATACTCATCACGACTAAATAACGATTTCTCTTCATACCTTAATTTATTAAATTATCAACTATCATTTCTCACTATAATTCGATATCCTCAAACCAAATGCCATCTTCCCAGCTGAGGTTCACACTCAGTCCGAGGGTAGGTATAGGATTTTCCAGTTTCGGTAGTCCGTAAGTAGCCGTTGCCAGCCCCTTCAAAGGGTTGGGCCGTCCGTATTCATCCTTACCAGTTTCAGGCTTGCCGTCACCGTTTGTATCGGGATAGCCGCCCTCAATGGTGAGGGCCACCATGGTCGCCTTGTCGCGACTAAACACCTTGTCGATACTGCCCGAAGTGTAGTTCTGACCTTCTTTCGGTGCAAGATTGGCCACGAGGTAGAAAGTGGCACCATGAAGGATCACACCGTCAGCTCCCTCAAATTCAGGGCCGTTGTTCACCAACTCCAAGGCGATCTGAATATCCTTGTCGGCCGAGGTGCCCAGTCCGAGCACGAAGTTCTCCTTCGTGAATACATGACGCTTCACCTGCTGCGCACCACCGTTTAAGTCAGTGTCGTAGATCGCATATTCCTTACTGCCTGCCACGGGCTGGAAGTTGAAGTCCACCATCCGCTGGCCACCAATGATATAGCCCTTCAGCGTAAAACCGTTGCTGACATCTACCGGTTGACCAGTGGCATCATACATGACATCGCCAGTGGCAATACGTGTCTTCAGGTTGAGTTTACCCACAGCATAGTTCACCTGTTGTTTCATGGCCACCGACTTTGTGTTCTTCTGCACCACTGACGAGGCTCCGCTGTATAGACTGTCGATCAAGTGCTGCCACTGGTCTGAAAGCGACGTGTCTGTGCCACTTGTCGGCATGGCCACAATGGAGTCACTGGCCACAATGTCTGAGAGCACCTGATACTGCAGGTTCATCGGATAACAGTAGTCGTTCATCGACATAATACTAAACTGCTTATCCAACTGGCTGGCATAATTCTGCTCGTCAGGAACGATGAATTCTTTCTTTGTATCATCCCATGCGATTCTAGCAGCGCCCATCGGCAAATGTATGTCGTCGGGAAAGCCCAAATACGCTTCCTTCAGATCAGCCATCGTACTCGTCGATGTCGGAGCGGTGATGCATACTGATGCTATCTTCGTAAGGATGGCATCAGCAAGCGGTCGTCCCGGGGCACTTTCAGACACCGCACTGACCACCTTATATACATTGGCAAGCATCAATGATACATGCTGTGAAGAGAGGGTCTTCAACTCCGTCATACGTTTGTATGCTTCCTGGAGAATCAAATCATCAGATGTTTCCCAGCGATCATGAGGAGCAACGCCTGTACTCGTCACGCCCATCAGCTCATTAAGAAAAGCGAACAAGTTCGCACCGACAGTACTACCACCGAAGTCGGCTTCAGATGTACAGATCTGTACGGGTTTGAAGTGGATACCGCTGTTACCCTGGTAGCTACTCTTCGACAGACCTTCCACCTCAATGATACCGTATTTCATACGATCCTCATGAGTACGGGAGGCACCAGAGGCAGAACCATAGAATCCGAAGTGGGTTGTTCCCACCGGCACACCGACCTGACGGAATTCTGATACCTCAGTGCCTGTGGTATCGCTGGATATGAGATCATCCTCAAGGGTATTGAACTCAATCATCTCACCGATCTTCGTTGAACTGGCTGTCGGGACACCGTTGAAGCAGAGCATCCGCGCATCTTCCAAACCATCCGTCAGAGTCGTCGGATTAGCGATGACGGAGTCCATACGGGTCGTGGCCTTATGGGCACGCTGAGGTGTCATGGAGAACACGAACCTGACATTCACAACCTCCACCTTGGTGCCATTATCGCCACCGCCGCCGTCCTCCCCGGAACATCCCAGCAGCAACAGCGACATCATCAGCATCCATCCTATGATCCGACTCTCTCTCTTCATCATCATTCGTTTTATTCGTTAAAATCGTGATCGTAATCATTTAAGTGTCTATCACCAGTCCCGGCTGCCAGTGCAGGGTCACCGAGGTAGTAATCTCAGAATTATCAGGGACGATCTCACCTTGATCCCCTATCCTACACTTGATAATCTTAAACTCTCCGGCACGCAGGGGCACCTTCAAGGGAAGAATCGTCTCGGTGATGGATTCCTCGCCACGGGTATTGCCCTTGATGGGGACATAGACACGGAACTCCCACAACACCTCGTCGGAAGGCTCGGCAATAAACGGCTCCTCCGTCTCGATAATCGTTCGGGTAGCAGCCCGTGACGGTTCTGGCGATGGGAACGTCACGGAGCAGAAGGCCTGCTCGCCCACGCCGCCCAAATTAACCACAGAGGTCCTCACGATCGGTGGTTGACGGTCATAATGGTAAACACTGTCACAGATACTAAAGCCCGTGGCAAAACCTGTACTATAGACACGGACTTCGTCTATCGAGCCATAGTTCTTGGGGTCGATCACCAAAGCAGCGGCACAGTTGGCCATATACAGATGGACATCGAAATTCTGACTCACGTTACCCAACACCTCCATCGGCTGACGAGCGGTAAAGATACCCGTCGTATGGGAGTCGATGGTGTCGCGTATAATCTGGTCGATCATCGAACGGTGACAGCGGTTGTCATACATCACGTCCACGATCTCGTTGTCCACCACGTTTGCCGCTGCCAAGTGCATATACTGACGCATCGGCAGGTTCAGCGAGTAGCTCGCCTGGTTCGCATCCATGATATGTTCGTCCTTCTGCAACAGGATGGAGTCGCCCTGCGTATCATAGAACGACAGATCCACGTCGTGGGCATAGTCGGTGAAGATATCATTGAGATGCATCTTCAGGGCGCTGGCAAGCTGGATATCCGTCTGCGTGGTCAGCTGGGTTGTCAGCTCAGTGGTTAAGTTCGTCACCAGCTTCAACTCATAGTCCACCTGCGCCTGTGGTACTTCCTCGTAGCAGTCGCTCAGATCATCATCAATCACACTGCATGACATTAAAAGCAGGATGATGGAAGCAAAAAGGCACAGAAGCCCCCTATGGCAAGGCTTTTCAGCCCTGCCAACAAGGTTTGCTATCAGCGTCAGTCTTTTCATTTCATTTATGTTCTAGTCTCTTGCCTATCTCACAAAATGTCACTTAAATTCTACATCGAACTCTATACCTGTCTCCCATGTCAAATCCACAGATAGGCCCAACTCCAATTTTGGCGTACGGAGATCTGGAATGGTATTATATGCCCTTCCTAGTCCTACAGGAGTTTCGGGATTAAATTCATCCTCAGTTTTAGCATATCCTTTCGGTATTGTGAAGTTGACAATTGTCTTATGATCTTGCTTAAACACCTGATCCATCGTTTCTGAAACATAGCCAGAACCTTTAGAAGGATCCAACTGTGCAACGAGATAGAATTTACAACCAGCAGGCACAACACCATCTTTACCTTGAAAATCAGCACCGTTATTTAACAACTCAACCGCAACATAAACAGCAACGTCAGCTTCAGTTTCAAGGGCAAGTGTATAATTAGGATCAGAAGCTGTTGTTTTATATACATTTATAGTTCCATTTGATTTGGTGATATTATCGTAAATAGTATAAGAGGGGGCGTCTGTGTCAGTAGTAGGAGTAAAGTTATAGACAACTTGTTTCTGACCTCCTATCAATATACCAGTCACAGTAAAGCCTTTGTTAGGAATTACATTATATGCATCACCATTCTTGTCGTACAGTGTTGTTGCATCCCCTAATTTAACACATGCTTCAAGACGACCTACACCATATTGTATTGGATCCAATATGGCTACAGAACGGGTAGATGTGCTAACAGAAGTTCCATCTGTATATTTTCCAGAAATAGTAGCCCAGCTATCAGAACCATTATACGCAGTTGCTTGTGAAGAATTAGAGGTCTTTATACCACTATTACAATAATAGTAAAGAGATGCAGGATAAACATAATCAGCATATTTGGCAGTGACCTGTCCCGTATTTCCACTACCATTTGTCACCTGAGTAAACGTCTTTGTACCTGAATTATATGAAAGCAATGCCGCACCATCAGGCAGATCCTTATCTCCAGGGAAATAGGTATCCTCAGAATTGCCTATTACTGCTTTGAAGGTCAAAACTCCTCCTTCAGAAGATGAGACGTAATCAGCATCAGTTATTGCTGCTATGATAGCAGTAGAAACTGCATCTGTATTATCCTTAATTGTCGAATATAAATCCTGAACAGCTGCCTGAACTGTACGTGAAGAGCCAGCCTTCATACTCGTAAATTTTGTATAAAGATCACTTAGACCTAGATTATACCACGATTGAGTTTTATTTGCCTCAGTTCCACATTCAGCCCAATGTTCAGCTTTAGCAATGTTACTAATATATGTAGCCAAAGCCTCACCAACTGTCGATGCTGTTGTGGATGACGGATAAGTCTGAAGAGGAGTAAACGTAATTGTACCTGGCTGGTTCCCTTCCATTTTCAAATAACCATTAAGAAAATTATTTGTACCAACACCACCATCTATTGCCTTTCCATAAAATAGGAAAGAGCCTGTTCCTACGGGAATAGTCACATCATTATACAACACAGAATTAGAATTACTTTCATCTGTCAGAGTTGAAGCAGGAATTGAGTTAGTTAGATCTTCAAATTGACTTGGATAAATGATATTCTTCAACTCAATAGCTTTGCCGAGTTTTGTTAAAGTGGAACCAATAGGATCAGTATTAACAGCGCCAGCAACACCAAAAGGAAGAAGAACGATGTTGTCCATTCCTCGGAACGGAGTAGACGCTTTTGCCTGAACAATACCTTCTGACTGACGCGTGCTTGCAACATTTTTAGAGAAAGAGATGGTGAACTGCGTCTTCACAGAGCTCTGCTCCGAATTGTAGCTCGGATTGTTGCCCACGACTTCGTCACTGGAGGACGAACAAGAGGAGAATCCCACTGCGCCTGTTAGTGCTATCGCACCTACTAAGGCATAACTGAAATACTTTTTCATACTTTCGAAAGTTTTATTTGTTAATACTTAATTTTATCTGTTTTCTATTGAATTCACGGTTGGGCGGCCTCCAACTGGCGCAGGTTATCCTGGGCATTGGCATTGCCATTGGCTGCGGCACGACGGAAGCAATCCAAAGCGTCGTTACGCTGACCACAGAGCCAGTAGGCTACACCCAGGGCGTTCTGGGCGCGCTCATCGTTACGGACCGTCAAAAGCAGACGCAGCGCCTCATGGTGGCAGTCACTACAGTCGGTAGTGAGCAGCTCGTTGGCCTCATTGATAGTGGCGGCAGCCTTGTCAGGCACATAGTCGTAGTAGATACGGATATAACCTGAGTTGCGCTGATCTTTCAGGATATGCTCTTTGATATAGGCCCAAGTGCGACCCTTGTCCAACTGCTTGATGCGGCGTTCGCGAACGACAGCATCCTGTTCCTGGTCGATGATCTCAATGACTTTTGCCAGATCGACGTGGTTTGCCTTACCTTCCTGCACAATATCGTTTAACTGATCGCGGAAATCAGCCCATGCCTCACCGCCGCCAACGGTATCGAACAGCGAGTCGGGCACACTGACCTCCTGCTGGAGATAACGCTGCAAGGCCAAAGCACGATTGAGGGCTAACCGCTCGTTAGTGGCAGGATTACCTTCAAACGAAGCCAAGCCAATCAGTTGTATCTTTTTCACACTACTGGTGGAGTCGGTCATAATCTGACGGGTAATCTCCACGATGCGATCCAGTGTGGCACGGTTATCGCGGTAGTCGGTAGAGAGGATTGACTTACCTAAATCGAAATGAACGAAGAGAGCATCCTTCTCTTTGCGGAGAATACGGGTACGGTCGTAAGGCCGGTATTCGGAGATATGGGCAACCACCGCATTGTCTTGCTGAAGCTGACCTGCCCTACCCTTGAATTCCGGTACAGGAGAAAGCGCAGGGACAAACGGCAGAACATCTACCGCTGCCGTCATAGGCTCATCCACTGTCGGCAACACTTCAGGTCCTTCCACCTTACGGGGGCGACCAGGGATGTTATAGACAATACTCACGCCGGCCTGAGGCAAAAAAATGACTTTCTTTTCGTCGCCCAGCTTCCTACCACAATGACCGCACTCATAACGGTCGTATTTGGTATAACCGATAGCAGCGCCGATGTGGGCTTCCAGATTCCAGTAACGTCCTAATGGCCAAGAATAGCCATAATAGGCGCCGATGGCACCAAGATCACCCTGATGACGCTCATCACGAAGGGACTTCCACAGCCCAAATGGGAACTTGACTTCGGCGATGTTGTAATGGCTGTAAATGAGATTGAAGCCAAAGAAATGATGGACATTCACCGAATCGATCCAGTAGCGTACGTCTGGGGCCAATAGTAAATGTTTAAATTTCTTAGACACACTCTCGTCTGTAGGCCAAGGATGGTAGCCTGCCGTCAAACCCAAAGACCACTGCTCAGACAGACGGACACCCATTCGTAAATTGGGAGTCAGCGTAGCATCATAAAGCAGATTATTGCTGAGGGTAAACTTTTGGGCGTTTACCTCCTGAACACTCACATTAGCCAATAGCAAAATACTGGCAACGGTTAATAAATAGATTTTTCTCACGGTGATCATCGTTTATTTGAATGCAAAGATAAGAATTTTCTTATTAATAAAGTAAAAATTAACTGTTAATTCATTAAAATCTGTCGTTTTCTTCCAACAATTTGTCATATTTTAACATTTAGAAGTCTCAAATGCATCTCAAATACACCCCAAAAGCAACCATAAGACTTAACAAACAGGCCAAATTTTTCTCTTTTATATAAAAACAATCCGTCCATAACAAAGAGCAACAATTTGTCAAGACCACTAGCAATCAATTGGTTATATATTTACATAGTAATAAGATTTGTCCAAGTTTCAAAAGCAAAACAATCTTGACAAAAAGAATTACCCCCCCCAGCCCGTCCGAGAACTCCCGATTTCAAAGGGATTTTGACCTGATTTAGGCTGATTCTGAGGCCATATAAATGCCTCAACCGAGGGGCAGATTTTTAATAAGATTTTTGCATTCAGTTGAGTTTTGAGGTCCTGATGGCTTAAAATGAGCCTTGCAGACCCCGATTTAAACGCTTAATATATCCCTATTTCTTACCTGAGGGCTGCTACGAGTGCGGGCACACCTTTCATGTTGATGGCACGACGCAGGTTATACGAGAGGCAGAACAAAGCCATTTCAGCTGTCACCTTGGCGAAGCCCTTTAACAAGAAGTAATATTGTCCTAACGATCGCTTGAGTGTTCCGAAAGGATGCTCTGAGAGACATTTCCGCTGATCCATCTTTTTCTCGTCCAGATGAAGCACGTATTTTACCACCTTCTTCACCACTTTCGCTCTCTTCTGTCTGGGAGGTTTGGGACGTTCATCATCATTGTCATCAGAAGCCTGCGGCTTATAGCCTCTGGCCAGTATAATAAGTTTGTCCTTATTAAAGTCGACCTCCTTGAAGTCTGCCGTAGTACACCTGTTTTTGCAGTGTTTGCAGGCAAGCTTGTTGCAATAGCGTATCATGCCGTTGCGCTTGATAGATTTCTGACGCAGCATCTGTCCCTGAGGGCAATATACGAAATTGCGTTCAGCAGCCCTGACAAAGTATCCTTCAGCAGCCTTGGCTTTCATCTCTGCATCAGTCATCTTCAGTACGTCTGAGTCTGCGATATCTGCCACATATGTCTTCTCTTCGACAATTTTGACATCCGTAAGAATATCCTTGTAAGCATCAGGAACGACACCTGCTTCAAGGCAGGTCTTCAAATCCTCAGGCTTGGTGCTGGCTTTCTGCTCATCAGTGATTTCTACATCATGATAATCAAACTTCACCTCTTCGGTACATCCACCATTGCGCTGGATGACGTTGGGCACGATACCCGATGCAAGGGCATTGGCATGATCCTCCGGACTCTCATACCCTTTGTCGGCTGTTGCCTCAAGGATATCCACACCATATTCCTGCTTCACATCACCAGCCACACTGGTTATCTGTCCATGGTCCGTAGGATTATTCGTCATTTGGAATCCTGCAATCATATGGCTCTCAGCATCTACGGCCACTTGAGTATTATATCCTACGCAGAATCCTTCGTTGGCCTTCATAAGACGGGAGTCTGGGTCAGTAAGCGACATCTGCTTCTCGCCGCTCTGTTCGAGTTGCTCGCGGTAGCCTTCGTAAAGCTCCTTGCGCTCCTTGCAGTTCTCCAGCTTATGCTCCAGGTCCTCTTTCGACAGTTTGCGGCCCTCTTCTGCATCATATGCGTCAAGCTCGTCCATATAATGCGCGATGTGCTGGTCAAGTCGGGCTATACGGTCGTCCAGCTTGTTCAGCGTGAAGTTCCTGTCTTTGGCGTTGACAGCTTTGAACTTGCTGCCGTCAATAGAGACATAGCTCTTGGAGAAAAGGTCCTGACTATAGCAAAAACGGTTGAATTCCTTGAATGTTTTCTCGATAGCAGCCTTGTTGTCCTTGCGGAAGTCGGATATCGTGCGAAAGTCCGGAGTGAGTTTGCTCAAAAGCCACATCACCTCAATGTTTATCAGGCACTGACGGGCCAGTTTGCGTGATGACCGCACCTCGTAGTAATAACCATATGTGTACAACTTCAGCAGGTCACGGGGATCATATCCCGGAGCACCTGTATCAGCAGGGACAAAACGCTGGAACCCAAGCTTCTCCATGTCCAAACAATCAACAAACGCATCCATCAGACGAACAGGGGAATCCTGTTCTACATAATCATCAATGCAATCAGGAAACAGCGTCCTTTGCCTTCTGTCTTCACCTTTCTTATATGCCATAATCGGTACCTTTATTATAGGTACAAAGTTACTAAAAACAGCTGACATTAAAGAATTTATTAGGTTAAAAACAATTAAACTTATTGATAATCAGAAGGTTGCAAAAAGAGATGCTCATATGCTCAATTTAGCTTACATTATGTTTTCGGACAGCCTCCCCCTAAATTGCCGTCATTTTCTCACGATATTCGGAAGGTGTCATGTTATAGATCTCCTTAAATGTACGGTTAAACGTAACCGTATTACTCATGCCACACTCCGTAGCTACCGTGGAAATGGTGTACTCAGGATGCTCCAACAGTAAGACTGCACCATACTGCACACGTTTGATGTTGATATAGACTGATGTGTTTGAGGCATCTGAGTACTTGCTCATCATCTTACCGAAACGGTTCTTATCGACTCCAATCAGGCGCATGAGGTCATCACGGCCAAGTCCTGGTTTAAGAAACAGCCGATCACGTGTTACCTGTGTGTCCATCTCTACATACAGGCGATGGTCTTCATCGTCAGGCTCTTCCTCCCCTTCTGCCGGCTGGTTTTCAGGGAGTTTGATGGAACGGAGCTCTTCGATGGCTGCTACGACTTCTGGCGACGTGGACGGCTCCCCGTTGATCACAGCCCTACGATAAGCGTCAAGAACGTGAACCAATCTTCGCATATCACGGAAATGGCGGCGTTCGTTGCGGGAATAATAGAGAACGATCAGCACGACCAAAAACACGATAGCAATGGCAATGCCTGCCAGGATGAGCCACTTTGTCTTTGATTTGGAGGCCGACTGCTCCTGCAGCAGGTTGTAGGTAGTCTGCATCTGCTCACCCGACATGATGATATGGAGCTTGTGGGCTACATGATCTACCTGACGACCATAGGCAACAGCCTGCTCATAATTGCCCATATCCACGTGGAGCAGTGCCTCACGGTTAAGGGCAGAGAGCATACGATAAGAGACGGTATCGCCCTGTTCGCACAGGAATTCACGGTAACGGGCAATGATAGTCAAGGCTTCGTCGTTATGATGGCTAAGTTGCAGGTAGTCGTAGATATCCATATCGTCGATGGGATTGCCGCAACCGGTTTTCTTCCAGGCAGCATAGGCTTTGTTGGCCTCAGTCATATTACCGGCATGGGCATACATGCTGGCACGGAGGGCATAGACCTGGCGCAGACCGCGCTCCCTGGCTTTAAGCATAATGGCAGGCGACGGATAGAGGGCCTCTGCTTCCTGATGATGCGACATGTGGATGGCTTCCTCATAGCGTCCATCGCGCGTGTACATCTTTAATAATTCACCATAATAGTTACGCAGTTCGATATGCTTGTTCACATATTCTGTCTCACGCATCAACTCGAGACCTTCTAGACAGGAGGCATATCCCCTGTCGATCTGGCCGTGATAGTGGTGTTGTTTACCACTCATAAAGACAGACATCGACTCGAAAGCCTTGTCTCCTCTGGCCTTGGCCATCTTACGGAGGGCATAAATGGTTCTTATCAGCTGATCGTTGAGGTTAAGCGCATCATAACAGTCCATCAGCCGCTTATAGAGGAGCAACTGCACATGGGTGCTGTCACGAAGAGAGGGTTCAGCCTTGACACGCTCGAAGAAGGAGAGGGCTTTCAGATAACGACGCATGTTGTAGTTCAGGTCGCCTTCAGCAAAGTCTATTCGCCAAGCAGGTTCTGTCTGACGTTCACGGACGGTATTGAGGATGGCCTGGGCCGTATCAGGACTGGTGATGTCATAGACATAGGATTTCGTGACAGACAGCAAGGAGTCGGGCAAGGTTATCCGTGCTTCGCCAACAAGCGACGCGAACATCAGACAGATGATCAGACAGCTCTTGCGTAACATCCCTACCCCTTTCCAACCTATTTATGCTGTTCCCTTTCTTCCAAGAACTGGCTTACCTGCTCCTGCATGCCACGGGTGACGGCTATACGACCAGAACGCGTGTATTGCAGCACACAACCAAAGGTGTCGAGCGCACGGAAGAGAGAGATAATATCTTCTGTCAGTCCGAACTTCATCACAATGGTATAAGTGGGGTTCACCTCAATAATACTGGCTCCATAACGACGAATGGTACGAGACACTTCAGGGTTTTCCAGCACCATCTGAGTGGCGAGCTTATAGAGTCCTGACTCACGGATAAAGAGTTGGTCGTCAGTAAAATAGTTAGCCTTCACCACATCGATCTTCTTCTCAATCTGGTGGACAATCTTGATAATCTGATCCTCGTCGCTCCAAGCCGTAATCGTGTATTTGTGGACACCTGGGATACTGGAGGCAGATACGTTCAGACTCTCGATATTCACCTGACGACGGGTAAACACGGCAGTCACCTGATTCAGAATACCCGCTACGTTCTCCGAATACACCAACAACGTATATAGTTTCTTCTTCTCTTCCATAATCTTAAATCTCCAACATCATTTGATCTACATTCATACCCGGAGGTGTCATCGGCAACACATTGTCCTCCTCAAGAATCGCACATTCAAGGATATACGGACCTTCTGTGGCAAGCATCTTGGCAACAGCTGCCTGCAAATCCTGGCGATCCACAACAGCCTGATATGGAATACCATAACCCTGAGCTATCAATTCATAGTTGGGGTTCAGCATCTTGGTAAACGACTTACGGCGCAACCAGAACATATCCTGCCACTGACGTACATTGCCAAGGTAGTGGTTGTTCATCAGAATCATCTTCACAGGAGATTTCTGCTCCATGATGGTACCGAGTTCCTCGATACACATCTGGAAACCACCATCACCCATAAAACAGCACACCGTTCGCTCAGGGGCTGCAAAGGTGGCACCAATGGCGGCAGGCATGCCATAACCCATCGTACCTAAACCACCACTGGTACAGATACTACGCTTATGATGGTATTTGAAATAGCGGGTAGCAAACAGCTGGTTCTGTCCCACATCAGTGACAAGAATGGCATCATCAGGCACTTGCTCTGCAACAGCGTTGACGACTTCACCCATACGCAGTGGGCCCTCCTTTGGATGAATAGCAGGTTCAATAACCTTCACACGCTCCTTCTCATCAAGAGGCTTGAACGAGTCGATCCATTCCTGATGTTTGTTCTTATTAATCAGCTCTGTCAGTGCAGGCAGTGACTCCTTACAGTCGGCTACCACTGCTATATCGGTCTTGACACATTTATCAATCTCACTGCGGTCTATATCCAGATGGATGATCTTCGCCTGCTTGGCATAGGTTTTCACATTACCTGTCACACGATCACTGAAGCGCATACCGATGGCAATCAGCACATCGCATTCCTGCTCCTTCATATTGACAGCATAGTTACCATGCATACCCAACATACCCACATTCAACGGATGATTAGAGGGCAGTGCCGATAGTCCAAGCATCGTACGACCTGCAGGGATATCGGCTTTTTCAAGGAATCGCTTCAGCTCCTCCTGGGCATTACCCAGTTCTACGCCCTGTCCTACCAACGCCAACGGTTTCTTGGCATTATTAATCAACTCTGCAGCCTGACGGACTGCCTCATGATCTAATTTGGGATAAGGCACGTAGCTTCTGATGAAGTTCACCTTCTGAGGTTCCCAGTCGATCTCCTCTGTCTGCGCATTCTTTGAGAAGTCGAGCACGACAGGACCTGGACGACCAGTGCGGGCTATATAGAAAGCACGACTGACGGCCCATGCCACATCCTCGGCACGACGGATCTGATAACTCCATTTCGAGATAGGCTGTGACACACCTACCAGGTCAACCTCCTGGAATGCATCTGATCCTAAGGCAGAAATAGGTACCTGACCTGCAATCACCACCATAGGCGTAGAGTCCATCATGGCATCAGCGATACCTGTCAGCGTGTTTGTCACACCAGGGCCACTGGTTACCAAGGCCACACCCACTTCGCCACTGACTCGGGCATAGCCTTCAGCGGCGTGGGTAGCTCCCTGTTCATGACGCACCAGAATATGATCGAAACATTTCTTCTCACCACGTGTATAGTCGAAGAGCGCATCATAGACAGGCATGATGGCACCACCAGGATATCCGAAGATGGTCTTCACCCCTTCTGCCTGTAAGGCTCGCATCATCGCCTTCGCTCCTGTAATTCTGTCCTTTAACATCTATCTTTTTACTTTCTTACCTTTTTACCTTCTTACCTTTAATCAATGATCCTGATTCCACCTTTATCGGCTGATGATACACTCTGGGCATAAGCGCGAAGGGCCTTAGAGACCACACGGTTGCGCTTCAGAGGCTGCTGCGGACGGGCTGCCAGTTCCTCGTCAGAGAGTTTCACGCTGATACTGCGTGAGGGGATATCGATCACGATGATGTCACCATCCTTGATCTTACCGATGTTACCACCATTGGCAGCTTCCGGAGAGATATGACCGATACTCAGACCACTGGTACCACCAGAGAAACGGCCATCGGTAATCAAAGCACACTCCTTACCAAGATGCATGCTCTTAATATAAGAGGTAGGATAAAGCATCTCCTGCATGCCAGGACCACCCTTCGGACCTTCGTGGGTAATCACCACACAATCGCCACTCTTCACCTGACCGCCAAGGATGCCCTCACAGGCATCTTCCTGAGAGTCGAAGACTACAGCAGGACCTTCGAAATGCCAGAGACTCTCATCCACACCTGCCGTCTTTACCACACAGCCATCCTGGGCGATATTACCAAAGAGCACAGCCAGTCCGCCATCCTTGGTATAGGCATGTTCGAGGTCACGGATACAACCATTGGCACGATCGGTATCAAGGGTGCCCCACTCTTCCGACTGCGAACCCATCTTCGTAGAGAAGCGGTTACCTGGAGCCGTCTGATAGATACGGTTGGCCTCTGCGTCGATGCTTCCATCAACAATACTGTATTTCTTCATGGCCTCAGCCAGTGTCATACCATCCACACGAACGGCAGAACCATCAATCAGGCCACCTTTATTTAGCTCATTCAAGATACCAAGGATACCACCGGCACGACCACATTCCTGAACAGAATACTTCTGGGTGTTCGGAGCCAGCTTACACAGACAAGGCACCTTGCGACTCAACGCATCGATATCCTTCATTGTGAAGTCAGTTCCTGCCTCCTGGGCTACAGCCAACAGGTGGAGCACCGTATTAGTAGAACCACCCATCGCAATATCAAGCGACATCGCATTCAGGAAAGCCTTACGGGTAGCAATACTACGAGGCAGCACACTCTCATCACCATCCTGATAATAGGCAAAGGCATTCTTCACCACCTGACGGGCTGCAGCCTTGAACAATTCCACACGGTTGGCATGGGTAGCGAGGATGGTACCATTGCCAGGCAGAGAGAGACCGATAGCCTCTGTGAGTGAGTTCATCGAGTTGGCAGTGAACATACCAGAGCAAGAACCACAGCCAGGACAGGCACATGCTTCAATCTCCTTCATCTCCTCGTCTGTGACAGAAGGATCAGCACCCTTTACCATCGCTGTGATCAGGTCGGCATTCTCACCACGCCAGCGACCAGCCTCCATCGGACCACCACTGCAGAATACGGTGGGGATGTTCAATCGCATGGAAGCCATCAGCATACCTGGGGTTACTTTATCACAGTTGGAGATGCAGATCATCGCATCAGCCTTGTGGGCATTGACCATATATTCTACAGAGTCGGCAATGATGTCACGTGAAGGCAGCGAATACAGCATACCATCGTGACCCATGGCGATACCATCGTCGATGGCAATCGTATTAAACTCTGCCGCATAGCAGCCCATCTTCTCAATCTCTTCCCGTACAATCTGCCCTATCTCATGCAGATGGGTATGACCTGGTACGAACTGGGTGAATGAGTTAACGATGGCAATGATGGGTTTGCCAAACTGCTCATGTTTCATGCCTGTAGCCACCCAAAGGGCACGGGCACCAGCCATTCTTCTACCTTCGGTGCAGACAGCACTTCTCAACTGATGTTTATATGAATCCTTCATATCGTAAAGTATTTAATTCTTGGAAATTAGGTGCAAAAATACATTAATTCTGCCAATTAGCCAACTATTTCGGGATTTTTTCGTATTTTTGCACCAAAATAATAACAACTAAATACATTCTAAAATGAAAGCGAATCTACTAACAGTATTTCTAACGGTCAGTTTAACAGCGTTGGCACAGCCCCGTCAGGAGACGATCCTCACCGATGATTGGAGCTTCTCACGGGATCAGCAGACGTGGCAAACCGTGCGTGTGCCTCACGACTGGGCCATCGCCGGCCCCTTCGATAAGAAGTGGGATCTGCAGAATGTGGCTATCGAACAAAATGGTGAGACGGAAGCCACCGAGAAAAGTGGTCGCTCTGGTGCCCTACCCTGGATTGGTGAAGGCTATTACAAGCGCACCATCACGATTCCAGAGGGTTGCACCCATGCCGAACTGCTTTTTGATGGAGCGATGGCAGAACCCAAGGTCTATCTGAATGGAGAACTCGTTGGTGAATGGGCTTATGGTTATAACACCTTCCGCGTTGATATCTCTGGCCCGATGAAGCGTAGCGACAACCTGCTCGAAGTGCATCTCAAGAACGTCGATGAGAGTTCTCGTTGGTATCCTGGTGCCGGCATCTATCGCCCAGTAAAACTGATCACCACTGGTAATCATTATCTCGACCCCTGGATGACCTATATCCGCACCACTTTCATTGATGGCAACAAAGCCACCATCGATATGATGGCAGGTATCGGCAGCGATCTGGGAGATGGGCAAGACATTGAAGTAGAGCTGCGCGATGCCGACGGACGGATTGTAGGCCGACAGCATGATTCAGAACTGAGTGATGGTGGTGCGGTGTATCTGACTTTTAATGTCGAGAATCCCCACCTTTGGACACCTGAGACACCTTATTTATATAATGCCGTCATCAAATACACCAAGAACGGACAACTGATGGATCAGATCACTCAGAAGTTCGGTATCCGCACGGTCAAAGTATCCAAGGAAGGTGGATTCCAACTGAACGGCGTCACTCGAAAGATAAAGGGCGTTTGTCTGCATCACGACCTCGGTCCGTTGGGTGCTGCCATCAACAAGTCTGCCCTCATCCGTCAGATCAAGATGATGAAGGAGATGGGCTGCGACGCCATCCGTACCTCGCATAACATGCCCTCACAGATGCAGATGGACATCTGCGATTCACTTGGCATGATGGTGATGGCTGAGAGTTTTGATATGTGGAAATATCCTAAGTGTAAAAACGGTTATGCCCGTTTCTTCGATGACTGGTGGTATAAGGACATCGAGCATCTTATCCTGGCCAACCGCAACCATCCCAGCATCATCATGTGGAGCATCGGCAACGAGATTCCTGAACAGGGCAGTGCCGAAGGCAAGGAACTCTCAGAAAAACTGCAGCAAGCCTGTCATAATCTCGATTCCACCCGTTATGTCACGCAGGGTCTCGATCATGCCGAGGCTTCTATTGAGAGTGGTGTGGCCAAACTGATGGATGTGCCAGGTTTCAACTATCGCGTACATAAGTATGACAACAATATCAAGCAATTGCCACAGGGATTCTTGTTGGGTTCAGAGACAGCCTCAACAGTCAGTTCACGTGGCGTCTATAAGTTCCCTGTAGTACCTGACGACAACTCCCGTTTTGCCTCATGGGCACCTGGTTATGACCCCAAGGCACTGGAGAAGGCAGATGGGCAGTGTTCCAGTTACGATCTGGAGTATTCACCTTGGAGTAATCTGCCTGATGATGACTGGGTGTGGCAGGATGATAAAGACTGGGTGATTGGTGAGTTTGTATGGACAGGCTACGACTATCTGGGTGAACCTTCACCTTATGATGAATACTGGCCCTCACGCAGTAGTTATTTCGGCATCTGCGATCTGGCAGGACTGCCCAAGGACCGTTACTATCTGTATCGGAGCCATTGGAATAAGGAAGCACATACTATCCATCTCCTGCCCCACTGGAGTTGGGGACTCACAAAGAAGGACAAGGGAAACCGCATCGGAGAGGTGACACCTGTGTTCTGCTATACCGATTATCCCACAGGCGAGCTCTTCATAAATGGCAAGAGCCAAGGCAAGATCTCCAAAAATCCTAAGGAGCGGCTGGACCGTTATCGTCTGCGTTGGAACAACGTGAAATACGAGCCAGGCGAAATCAAGGTCGTCGTGTATGATGCCCAAGGCAACAAGGCAGGTGAACAGACGGTGAGGACTGCTGGCAAACCAGCGAAACTACACTTCGATACTTGGACAGCCAATGAATCATTCAAAGCCGATGGTGACGATCTTGCCTTTATCACCGTCTCATTGACAGATGCAGAGGGCACCCTGATTCCACAAGCGGATGACCAACTGACATTCGAGGTCACAGGTGCAGGCTCATTCGAGGCCGTCTGCAATGGTGATGCTACCAGTCTGGAGTCGTTCAAGGCGCCTACGATGAAACTTTTCAATGGTCAGTTGGTCGTAGTGGTTCGCAGTGCCAAAACAGCAGGTACACTAACGCTCAAAGTAACAGACGAGACTCGTCACCTGAGTGCAACCACAACGATCAAGGTTATATAAAAGAAAATCCCCGCCAGTTGGCGGGGATTTATCATTTATTTCACTTCCTCAATGATCTTTGCTCCTTCTTTCAGGGCCTCCATATTCAGAGGAATCAGCGAATGGTGACGCTCTGGCAGTGTCTTGAAGAGTGCCTTCTCCACACCCTTGTCACTCACCACAGGAGCCACCTTCAGCAGACCACCCAGTACGATCATGTTGAACACCTTACCGTTTTTCATCTCGGCAGCCTTGTCCATCGCATTGATCTCGTAGATGGTGATGTCCTTACGCGTAGGTTTGTTGATGATACCAAAGCCATCGTAGATCAGGATACCACCAGGTTTGATCTTCGGCTCGAACTTCTCAAGTGAAGGCTGGTTCAGCACCACGGCAATATCATACTTGCTGAGGATGGGTGAAGAAATACGCTCATCACTCACAATCACCGTCACGTTGGCAGTACCACCACGCTGCTCAGGTCCGTATGCAGGCATCCAAGTCACCTCTTTATCCTCCATCAGTCCTGAATAGGCCAGAATCTTACCCATTGAGAGCACGCCCTGACCTCCGAAACCTGAAATAATTATCTCCTTTTTCATAAAATTGCATTTTATGCATAATTGGCTGCACCTCAGCATAGAGCGAGCTCTCTGCATTCGGTTTGCTCAATCATTCATTTGTCGTATCTTTTAAGTCACCTTTGGGATAGAAGGGGAACATATTCTCCTTCATCCATTCATTAGCCTTAGCAGGTGTGAGTTTCCAGCCGCTGTTACAGGTAGAAACAAACTCCACGAGTGAGCTACCCTTACCAGCCATCGAAGCCTCGAAAGCCTTACGCAGCGCCTTCTTCGCCTTGTTGATAGAGGCTACAGACTCTACACTCTGACGAGTCACATAGCAAGTACCCTCCAGACCAGCAGCGATATCAGCCATCTTCAGAGGATAACCATGCAACTGGGGATCACGACCATAAGGACAGGTAGAGGTCTTCTGACCAATCAGGGTCGTAGGCGCCATCTGACCACCTGTCATACCATAGATGGCATTGTTCACGAAGATGATCACGATATTCTCACCACGGTTCAGGGCGTGGATGGTCTCACAAGTACCGATACAAGCCAAGTCACCATCACCCTGATAGGTGAATACCAGACGGTCAGGCCAGCAGCGCTTGATACCAGTAGCCAATGCAGGTGCTCTACCATGGGCAGCCTCCTGCCAGTCTATATCTATATAATTGTACGCGAAGACGGCACAACCTACAGGCGATACACCTACGGCCTTATCCTCCATACCCATTTCCTCGATGACTTCGGCAATGAGCTTATGCACCACACCGTGACTACAGCCTGGGCAGTAGTGCATGTTATTGTCGTTCATCAGCGTCGGCTTCTTGCAGACGATATTCTCTGGACTAATTATTTGATTTCTATCCATAACTTACATGACCTTCTTTAAAGCTTCAACAATCTCCTCGGGATCGGGCACGATACCACCCAGACGACCGAACTGCTCAACGGGCACAACACCATTCACAGCGAGGCGAACATCCTGTACCATCTGACCAGCGTTGATCTCAGCCACGAGGATACCCTTCACCTTCTTCGACAAAGCCTCAATCTGCTTCGTGGGGAATGGGAACAGTGTGATAGGACGGAACAGGCCGACCTTGATACCCTGCTCACGGGCAATCTCTACGCTCTTCTCTGCGATACGGGCAGCAGAACCGAAGGCTACGATAGCATACTCTGCATCGTCCATCAGCTGCTCTTCATAGCGAACCTCGTTCTCCTGAATCTTCGCATATTTCTCCTGGAGGGCGATGTTACGCTGCTCCATGATCTCAGGTTTCAACTCGAGCGAGGTAATCACCACACGCTCACGACCACCCTTCGGCTTACCAGTAGAAGCCCAAGGACACTGCTTGATCACCTCCTCGTCCGTACGACGGGGCTTGAACGGGGGCAGCACCACCTTCTCCATCATCTGTCCGATGACACCATCAGAAAGAATCATGGCTGGGTTGCGATACTTGAAGGCCAACTCAAAAGCGAGATCGACGAAATCTGCCATCTCCTGAACAGAAGAGGGAGCCAGCACGATCACCTTATAGTCGCCATTACCACCACCACGGGTAGCCTGGAAATAGTCTCCCTGCGAAGGCTGGATCGTTCCCAGACCAGGACCGCCACGCTGCACATTCACAAACACGCCAGGCACCTCGGCACCAGCCATGTAGGTGATGCCCTCCTGCATCAGGGCGATACCAGGAGATGACGATGAGGTCATCGCACGCTTACCGGCTCCAGCAGCACCATAGACCATGTAAATCGAAGCCACTCAATCACTTCACTCTGCGGAGTAATAGGATAGCCGAAATAGCCGTCGCATCCGCAACGAATAGCAGCGTGGGCAATTGCCTCGTTGCCTTTCATCAACACAACTTCTTTCTTTTCTTCAGCCATAGCTTATTCCTCCACTTTTTTACGATACACGGTGATACATCCGTCAGGGCAGACGATGCCACATGAGGCACAGCCCACACAGGCTTCCTCATTGACAGCCTCCACATAGGGATAACCATGCAGATTCACTTTGTTGGCCAAGGCGATGACTTTCTGAGGGCAGGCGATGATGCAAAGCTGACATCCCTTGCAACGCTCAGTATCCACCACAATGGCGCCTTTCATTTTTGCCATATTATCCTGTAATTAATGCATTAATTTCTAAATTGGCTGCAAAAGTAATATAAATATGGCAAATAGCAAAAGAAAAACGCCATTTTCTTTCAAATTAATATGAAAACCTACCTTTTTCTTAACAATTCCACGATCTCTATATTGTTTTGGTTGTTATTCCTCCACGTAGTTGCGATCTTTCTCGAAAGTGATGTCTTTGTAGAGCTCTTGGGAACCTTCATAGCTTTCAGGGATCAGATGCAGACGCACACCTCGGATATGTTTCTTGGCGCGGAAGTCCTTGAGGTTATCCACCTTCTCACTCTCGATCTCCAGTTTCAGCAGACCGATATCCTTCAGGCGCACCTTGTCACCATTGCGCAGATGACGTCTCACCACTTCAGCCACATTCATCAAGATGCCTTCAAGCACACCAGCACTGATGGTCATTCCTCTGGTTGCCTCTTCAGCAATCTGACGACTGTCAATGGTCTGATAATGCACTGCCACTGCCTTATATTTGCCGTATGTAGGTAAAGTCGGCTTAGTTTCTTTCTTTATTCTGTATCTCATAGATGTTCAAATGATGCTGCAAAATTACAAAATTTCCACCACCTATTGGCAGGAAATACAAGAAAAGTGCATTTTTCATGGGTTTTCAGCCAAAAATCGTTAATTTGCACTGCCATAGTGCATTTTTCTCTTATTTTATGCACTACTTTAGTGCAATTTTATTATCTTTGCAGCAAAAATATAACGATTATGGATATTTCACTGATTGAATTCATGGAGAGTCAATTGAAGCTAACCACTTCAACATTCCATAGATATATGTATGACCGAGTGAGTTGGGAGTCTAGAATGTTCGGACTTGTTGGCCCACGTGGTGTAGGAAAGACAACAATGATTCTTCAGTATATCAAGGAGAACAGAGACAAGCGGCACATGCTCTATGTCGCTGCTGATCATCTGTATTTCTCAACCCACACCCTCATCGACACTGTAGATGAATTCGTCAAAGACGGTGGAGAGCAGATATTCATCGACGAAATTCATAAATATGAGAACTGGTCACGAGAGTTGAAACTCATATACGATTCTCATCCTGACTTAAAGGTAGGATTCACAGGTTCTTCCATACTTGATATCACAAAAGGCGTATCCGACCTAAGCAGACGTGCTCTGATATTCACCATGCAAGGACTCTCGTTCAGGGAATACTTGGCATTGTTTCATAACATAACTGCACCAATATATTCCATCAACGAAATCTTGGAGCAAAAGGCAAAACTTGATGCCGTCAGTCATCCTCTACCCTTCTTCAAGGACTATCTGAAGAATGGCTACTACCCATTTGCAAATGAGGGCAACTATGAAATGCGCTTGCGTCAGGTCATCAACCAGACAATGGAGGTAGACATTCCCCAATATGCGAATATGAACGCCTCTACTGGTAGAAAACTGAAAAAGCTGCTAGCCGTTATAGCACAGAGTGTTCCTTTCAAGCCTGTCATGGAATCATTGGCCACAGTGATAGGTGTCAGTCGTAATGTGCTGCCAGACTACTTCCTTTATATGGAACAGGCTGGTATGATAGAGCAACTGCGTGACGATACAGGCGGCATACGTGGCTTAGGGAAGGTTGAGAAAGTCTATCTTGACAATACGAATCTTGCCTATCTTCTTGGGCATGAAAGCGCCGATATTGGCAGTATTCGCGAGACTTTCTTTTATAACCAGATGCGTGTCAAGACAGATGTCATCAGTTCACGTATTAGCGATTTCGAAATAGACGGAAAGACCTTTGAGGTGGGCGGCAAGAAGAAAAAGCAGAAGCAGATACAAGATGCGGCCCAAGGCTATGTTGTTAAAGATGACATAGAAACAGGCTATGGCAACATCATCCCTCTCTGGCAATTTGGATTGACCTATTAAACGTAACTCACAGGGAACTGCCATCAAATTTCATTTGCCGCTCGAACTACTGTTTGCTATATGTTCTGTTCTTATTTCCACCATGTGCCTCCAGATAGCCAAACTCGGTGAGTTGGCGCAGATAGCGCTTGGCAGTGGTAGTATTAAAGCCAAAGTGGCTGACAATCTGTTCTGTAGTGAATTCATCCTTTTCGGCCACAAAGTCCAGAATATCGACCAGTTTCTCTGCCAAAGACGGTTTTATCGACCATTTATCGACCATTTCCTGCTTCAAATCCTGTTTATCGACCATTTTTGAATCAATTGGTTCTGGAGATAGATCAGAAAGAGCAACAGAATTACTAATGAGAGAGTCAAGATAGTGCTTCTGGTAGTCTATCTGCTCCGATATACCCAGCTCCTTATGTTGCTGCAGTAATCGTAACAATATGTCTTTATCCTCTTTTGTCATATTCCGTTTGCAAAGTTACAACTTTTTATCAATCTACCATCATTATCACTCCTGTTTCATTTTAAAACTACAAATCCCACCCATCATCACCACATCGTGCCCTTTGGGATTAGCTGCTACGGTATAACAGCATGACTCACATTTGTATTCCTTATACTTTGCCATGTTCTAAACTCTTTTGCGTTTCAAATATCTTTGATATGATTCAATGATCTTTCCTGATAAACCATCCGGATCGAAGACTATAAAATCCGTCCTAAATGCTTTTGCCAAACGATTCACATCCTCCTCATTCTGCTCATAAATCCAGTTGTTCCGAATCCACATCCCCAATGAAAAGTGAAACTCGATGGCATCACCTTTTACCAACTCATTCTTATCCTCTTCACTCAGCATCTCGTCTAACTGAGCAAAGGCTTCTTGTTTTGTTTGAGGAATCTTAGTTTCCATAATGCTTGTCTATTTTATTCTATTCGTATAAAACGGATCTACAAGATAGATGCGGTCGTAGCCTGTCTTAAAGGTTTCTGGCAGCGTATAGCCACGAATTTCTGCATGTTCGTTGATGGGGAAGAACACTACAAGGTAAAACTCGCTGATGGTGCTGTTCTCGGGCAAAGTCTTATAAATCATCAGCTTTTGCTCCTTCCCGCTGATGCAATCCAAGAGAATCTTCTCATTCAGCTTCTCATATACCACTACAGTATCACAAGTCATAAATGAGTGCTCAACACCAGGATTCTCCCATGCTGTCACACTTTCAATGTATTGGCGATTTATAGGAGGATGGTTTGGAAGCATCAGACTATCTATCTCGTCGAATAGTTGCTTCTTAACCTTTTTGTAGTTAATGCCGACAGGGACCTGCAAGTCCGTAAACATCACACCAATCTCATACCTTATCGCAGAACGTTTATCGAGCCGCTCCTCCATATACTCATTGAACATCTTGTAGAGCACGTTCTCAGATTCCTCGTAGCGATGAGTGCTGTATGTGACCACCTCGATACCAATTTGCCTATCCGTCTTTGATGGCAGCACGATATCTGGTCTGTCGTCGCACATCAATTCATCAGGTTCAAACCCCAATTCCTTGATGACGTGAGAGGCCTTGCCGAGTTCGTCTATGTGTTTGATATATGTCTTAGTCATTCTTCTTTGTATTTCCATATAAAACCACCTGCAGTTTTTCGTTTACCTTTACATACCATACCAATTCCAGCAATTATCTTCTTTCCTAATCCAAGAGACGCATCTGTTGCTGACGGCCATTCTTTTATAAATCTACCATCTATACTATATTGAAGAACCGCTTTTGAAAAAGAGTTAGGATATCTTTTTACTAATAGACCTGCTTCACGTAGAAGATAATATGCTTTTTTTGCATGATTAGATAAATCTGCAACATTTTTGTAGTATTTAGATAATTCCCATGCTTCTTCCACTGTTTTTACCTTACGAAACATAGCATCTGTTGGCTTTGCCTCTCTAAATAGGTTATTCTTTTTTAAATAATTCCATAACTGATGATTTTTAATCCTAATTTGCTCTATCGATCTATATTCATTCGCTTCTTTCAAGGCCTCTTCCTTAATATATTCTTTGGGCTTACCAAAGATATTGTCCAACATATTATTATCAAAGAGTACTCTATATGCCCATAAGCAATCAAATCTCAATTGACTACGATTTTCGTAATGTCTATTCTTTACTACAAGTAGTGCATCTTCTATTGTATGATGAGTATGAATTATTCTATTGGGGAACAACTCGTTAAGCAACCCCTTATATCGCGATTGAATGGCTTCATAAGCACCAGGATATTGCTCAGCAAACAATGTCAGGTTATAATCGCATTCTTTGGCTTTTTCCCTAATAGCTTTTTTATTCCACTTAATCGGATAATAGATTCCAATAGAACTTTCCCTTTCGCCTGTTTTTGCTTTATTCAGAATAATCCATCCTTGTTTTTTATAATAGTTTACCCAATATTTTTCTCTTCTTCCACTTTCATGAACAGGAACGTTCTCTTCTAACTTTTTGGGTGTAGGAATCTCTCTCTTATTATTTACAGCAAACCTATTAACTGAAGAATTCAGATTATTGCGATGTTGCCAATCTCTTTTGATCATACTATTCGTCAATCCTACATATACTGCATTTTGCTCACCGAACTCATATGCATAGATGTACTTGGCTGTTTTGTCGTAATCGTTTGGCTTTGGTGGTAATTTCTTTAGCCAAACATAATCATCAAGCCAACCATTACGTTGAGCCACATTACATGCTCCAGGACTCTTTGTCCTAAAATCAAAAATATACTCATATTTATGTGCTTCTTGTTCACAAGTTTCCTTGTTCCATTTCTTAGCATTTCCTGAACAATAAGGACAACCTTTACCTTTTAAATGATTGGTAGGAGTCTGCCAAAAGTCACCATGTATTTTACAAACTATACATACCTTCGAGTTTGTATTAACGTATTCAACCTTATGATATTCATATAACTCTCCATGTACTTTTTTAGCCTCTTCAACAAACACTTCTAAAGTTTTGCGTTGGAGACGACTCCTTCTATTATCATAACATTTAGGGCATCCTTGTTTACCAGAAAATATATTATCTGGGCGCATAGAAAACTCACCATGTTCAATGCCATGTTCATCTTTCTCATGACAAACAAGGATAATGGGGACTTTCATGGCCTTATATACAACCTTTTCAAAACTATAACGTTCACCAAAAAGAGACTTGATTTTTACAATTATTTCATCTTGGCTATAATAATGTCTTTGCCTGTTACCTTTATAGGCGCATTTTGAACACCCATGTCCGTTCAAATGTGTATAAGGAGTTTGCCAAAACTCGCCATGCTCTTTGCAAATAATGCAGACCTTTTTTGACATGCTTTCATAGTTTACATTAGAATAGTCATACTTATCCCCATGTACTTTTCTCGCTTCATCAATAAAATGGTCTGTGGTTTTCCTGCGAGATTCTACATTTTTCACTTTTCCACACTCGGGACATCCAGATCCTTTTATATGATCTAAGGGTCTTTGTATAAAATCTCCATGTATAGGACAAATAATGCAGACTTTGGTTTGATTATTAATATACTTCACCTTGGAATAGTCATACCTATCCCCATGCACCGCTTTGGCTTTTGTTATGAATTCCTCAGTCGTCAGTTTTGCCATATTCTTAGTAGAAAAGGATACAACTGCTTATCGAATTACTTTCCCAATTCGGCTATAAAAAAACGAATGGCTTCCTTTAGTGGCGCTATTTCGTTTTTGATGATCCAAAGGATTTGAGCCGCATCAACATCGAAATAGTGATGAGCGATGATATCCCTGAGTCCTTTTACATTCTTCCAAGGGATTGAGGGATAAGTCGGCAAAAGCTTACCATCAGTGGTTTTATCCAGGTTCTTCAGGCTTTCACCAATGGCAATGAGCAACATGCACGTAGCATCCAACAATACCATACCAGATGAAGAATTGAGGAAATCATCAACGGATTGGACATCTTTTGTCCTATCTTCAAGTTTCTCGATAGCAGAAAGGATGTCTTCGAGAATATCTAACGCGATGCCTTTGGTTTCAGAAGATAAAGATTCCATCCTTTAATATGCGTTTTCTTAAACGAGGATTCAGATTCTGATGGTTACGAATAATATCAACTGGGGTACCAGTTTCCTTCTCTAAAAACTCTTTGGCATCCATCAGTAAGAAAGGATTTGCAGTCTCAGTTTCTACAAACAAATCAATATCACTACCTTCCTTTTGTTCGCCTCTTGCCGTAGAGCCGAAAAGGGACAAAGACGTTATACCATACTTTTCTTTAAGTATGTTCATACATTTCTTGAGGAGCTTGATACATTCGTCCTTTGTCATATCATTCATCTTTTATCGCTGCAAAGATAAGTTATTTTTCGTTTACTTCCAAACATTCATTCAATTTTCTCAATGAAAAGTAACTAAACGCAGTTCAATTCGTTACTTTTTGGTTGGTAAAACGTAATGAAATGAGGAGTGAAAAGTAATGAATTAGTGAGAATTTCTAAAATCTACTGACATCTGACATAAAATAGTAGTTATTTTATTATAAATCAATTAGATAGTTTTAGTCCATACCGACATAAAAGTAACATAAAACCGACATAATACTGACATAAAACTGACATATGGAAGGTATCAATGGCTGATATTAAGGGTAGCTGATACTGATTTTAAGGGTTGCAATGTTTGATTAAGGAGATAGCTCCAAAATTCTCTAGAGAATTTCAGAGTTTGATAGGCTCTCGCAAGAAGAAATATTAAAGGTAGCTGTAAAATTCTCTAGAGAATTTATAGGTTTGTATTAAGGGAAAAATGTGAAAACTCATAGTATAGAATGTGCTACCCTTAGTGCAAGCCATTTGATGTCAGTAGTATGTCGGTTATATGTCGGTTATATGTCAGTAGGTATAAAATAAATAGTTCTATAAATCACTGATAATAAAAGCTATAAGTATCAATTTATGTCGGATGTCGGTTGATTTTGAGAAATTCTTCTAAAATAATTTTGAAATTGGCGAAAAAAGTAGTATCTTTGCACGCCGAATAACAGTTATCATTAAACGAAATACAATGAAGGTTACTATTATCAGAAAAAGAGGAAAGAACGAGACTATAACTCGTCATCCTGTGGAGGATATTGCGCTGTTCATCGAGAAAGGTTGGCGGAAAAATACTGTCACGGAGTTGAGGGAGATGTATAACCTGATTCTGAAGGAACGTCAGCCTGATGGACAGATCCTGACCAACTGGGCCAGTGGCATCAAGCTCGAACGGCTCTGTTTTGCCCAGGAGTTTGATAAGTACAAGGGCGAGCACAGGATTTTAGGATATAACGGGTTCGTGGTGGTGGAGGTAAACAACCTGCCGACTTACGAGAAGGCCGTTGAGGTGAGGGATCAGGCGAAGAAGATGCCTGAGACGCTGATGTGTTTCCTGGGCGCATCGGGCAAGTCGGTGAAGATCGTGTGTCAGGGAGAGCTGTTTGGCAATGCCACCCTTGAAAAGGAGGGAAGCGACAACGCCATGAAGCTGCCAACGAAGGAGGAGGACATCCAGCAGTTCCACCTTAATTTATATGAGACGGCGCGTAGGGCCTATATGAACCAGTTTGGTTTTGATATCGAATACTTAGAGCCGAGGCTTGACAGGACCGTTTATGTGAGTGCTGACCCTGAGATGGGCTTTAATCCAGACGCACGTCCCTTCTATGCTGACACGCAGAAACATGATGTGCCTCAGCCAGTTAGCATCTCGCGCGAGAGCGACAGACTGATGCCTGGACGCACCGTGAAACGTACCTATCGTTTGGAATGGCTTTTCATCATCGACACCACCTTGGGACATTATTTCGAGCTGCCTGACGAGGACCGTCTGGAGACCTTGCTGATGCTGATTGCCACCCGTTGTCTGAATCAGGGGATTCCCTTGGCTTTCGCACAGGGGATGACGCTGGAGCACCCAGCCCTGAATACGGATGAGCTGTTGGTGAAGAAGACCTTTGAGGCCGTCTATGCCGTCACCTTGCAGGCGGACTATATGAAGAAGCACAAGATCAAGCCCCTACAGAGCATCCCCAAGGACACGCTGCAGATGATGAAGACTGAGATCTTCCTGAATGAGAACTTCGAGATGCGCAAGAACCTGATGACGGGTGTGGCCGAGTATCGTGAGAAATACTCTAACGACCAGAGTTTCAAGCCTTTGACGGAAGAGGTGCGCAACGATATGACGATGCGCGCCACTGAGTTGGGATTGAAGTCGTGGGATCGCGATGTGAACCGTTTTATCGACTCTACTCGCATTGAGCAGTATGACCCCGTGAACATCTGGCTCGACAACCTGCCCCAGTGGAACGGGCACGACTATATCAAGGAACTGGCAGCGCGCGTGCCTACCACTCAGCCCCATTGGGAGAAGTATCTCAGGATGTGGCTCATCGGTATGGTGGCCCAGTGGCGCGAGAGTGATAAACAGTTGACTGGCAATGCGTTGACGCCGCTGTTGATTGGTCGTCAGGGTTGCGGAAAGACCCGTTTCTGCAAGATCATCCTGCCCCCAGAACTGCGCGATTACTACAATGACAAGATCAACTTCAAGAACGAGTTTGACCTGAACATCGCGCTGACAATGTTTGCGATGATCAACATTGACGAGTTTGACAAGACCACCGCCTCGCAGCAGATCGTGCTGAAATACCTGTTGTCATCCGCAGAGGTGAAGTTCCGCCCACCCTACGGCAAGACCATCAAGCAGTTCCGCAGATACACCTCGTTCATTGGTACCACGAACCAGCAGAAGCCCTTGGTGGATCCCACTGGTTCGCGCCGTTTCGTTTGCGTGAGCATCCCCAACGACAAGGACATCGACTTCGAGGATAACCTCCACCATGAACAGCTCTTCGCGCAAGTGCTTCACCTCTTTAATTCTGGCGAGCGCTACTGGTTGGATAATGAGGAGATCGCCACACTGATCAAGGAGAACGAACCTTATCAGAAACTGAACGATCTGGTGGAGATGATCGGCGAGACCTTCACGAAGCCGAAGGCAGGCGAAGGCAGGTGGTGGAGTCTGACGGAGATTCACGAACTGTTGAAAAACCGCTATGCCAACTACGATCCCAAGACCAGTCTGGCGAAACTTGGCAAAGCCTTGAACAACCAGCAGTTTGGCTTCGAGAACGATCGCAAGACATCAGGGCATATCTACAAACTCATGGAGCGATAAAAGCCTGAGCAATATCGGCATAGCAATACTTGGGGGTGTGGCGAGTGGCGATGATATCAGTATGGAAACTTTTCTGATGACGCAGATGACAGGCTTGCTCCCAAGTCGTTGAAAAAGAGTGGTTGTAGATGGTGGCTAACATGCCCACCTGTTCTCTTAATTCCAATTGCAGAAGCTGAGGATGACGCAAGAATTGTAGTCGTACAAAGATGGCCAGATAACGGCATTGGCCCTGCATTGAGGAGAGTCGTCGGATGCGAGAGCGACGGGCCTCTGCATTGGGCTGGAGATTGAATACGAAACCATATTCTTTGGCAAGTGCAGATTGATTCCAAGCCGCTTCCACCTCTTCAGCAAAAGAAGGTTTCATCTGGAAACGACCAATGGAGAAATTGGCGCCCTTGGTTCCTTTCTGGATATAGAGTCCGTTGACCGCTGCCGTCTCTATCTCATCTTGCCATTTGGAATAACGAATCAGTTCTGGAAAGATAATAGCTTCAGCCAAATGAGCATCTACGCCAAACTCCTCAAAAAGAGGTTTCCACGCTGCATGATGCTCATTGACAAACTGCGCCGCTGATGTCCAGTCATCGCCAAACACCTTGGGATAGTTAGTAGAAAAAGCTGTGGCACTGCCCATGATGAGCAATAACCACAGCATCGTCCGTTTTCTTACGTTTGTCATTTCAGAGTTTATAGATGCACTTCAAAAGTTTGTTTTCATCTATCATCACCCACTCTAAATGGTCGTTTTTATTCTCAAATGCAATAGGTGAACAAGTAGTCATGTTGTTGATAATAATCTCACCCGTCTGACTGTATTCCACCTGTCGCTTGCCACTGCGACTCTTATAGACGCCATAAGGTGGTTTATTGACACCTTGCTTCAAACGCTGATCCACCTTTTTATTGATGCTTTCAAGTTCTGACTCACTGATGGTACGGAACTTGTTACATTCCAACACGCCATATTCCACCTTGTCGCCATCAGCATCACGAACAGCCAACAGAGGCCACTCGCAAGACACTTTACTGATGTTCTGGAAACTTCGACACTCCCAAGCTGCAAAGCGCCAGCCTTCAGGCAGTTCAGAAATAGTTTCCGCACAGAAGCCTCTCAAAGTCGTGAAATCCGGTAATTCCTTGTAGGCGTCATCGAGCAAGCAGCCCACCATGATAACAGCGTTCAGGTCTGTTCGTCCGACGGCACACTGAGGAAGTTCTCCCTGATCGACCAGACGCTGCGACAGTTTGTCGAACTCTTCAGCATAGTTCTTGACATTCGCGATCTGACGCTGGAGGGATGCCCGATACTCCTTTGCTGCTTCTAAACGGTAGTTATAAAGTAGCTGGTCAGCATCTGCATAAAGGTCATCTATTTTATTGGGATCTTCCTCTTCACAGATTTGATCGTAAATCTTCTGCAATTTGCCTTCATACTTCTTGGCGATGGCGCTATAGTCATGTTTGGCTTCCTCCGTCATCTGCTGCTGATATTTGTTGGTCAGTCTGCCCACTTGAGCCTCATAGCCACTGAAAGCCTTTGTCATGTCCTGAGTCTGCTTGGAGAAGTTTCTAGCATTCATAGCCATCTTCTGCATCTGCTGTATGAACTCCGGATGTGCCTTGATATAAGCCTCCTGCTCCTTCTCGCTCATCTTTTCGAACTTCTCCAGGTCCATGGTGTTGACATCACCACCCATGATTTTAGCCATTACTTTATCCTGAATAGGCTTCTTCTTCGATTCTGGGGCATTCTCATCGTTGAGGATAGCCAACTCAGCCTTGGTCAGACCAAACTGATCCTGAATCTTACCTTCCCATTTCTGGCGCAAAGCTTCCATCTCTGCGTCTGAGCATCCAGACTGTTCGCGCTGTAACTGATCGGCACGTACCACAACAGCAGCGATCTTCTGGGCATAGGCATCACGTTCCTCCATCGTGCTTTTTGCCATCTTCTCAGCAGAAGGCAATGGTGGCAACTCATTCATCAGAGCCTCAGCTGTAGAAGCTGTGCTGGGTGTCAGGACACCATCCCACGTAACGGTAGAAGTCCTACGCTTAGGAATAATATCACTGCCCTGCGCTATAGAGAGGTTCGAGGCGTCGCGAGATTCCACGTTAGGAGTCTGAGCCTCTTCTTCCTCTTTCTCGCTATTACCCATAGCTATTTGCTGGGCTTTCTGCTTCATTTTCTTCAGAAAACCTTGCGCATTAGTTTCTGTCGTGCTGAGCAGCATCATAGCTGCTATCATCATTAGAATCTTCTTCATAAGACACTATCTCTTGATGAACTCTACGCGGCGGTTCTTGGCGCGACCTTCCTCAGTCTTGTTATCAGCGACGGGTTCGTGAGAGCCCTTGCCTACGGCCTTCAGATTGAAGCCATCCACACCTAAGCCCTCCAATGCCTTGACGATAGCCTCGGCACGCTGCTGTGACAGCGGATCGTTGATCTTGTCAGAGCCCTGATTATCCGTATGACCCTGGACTTCGAAACGAGCCGTCGGGTTCTTCTTCATGTAGTCAGCCACCCTCATAATCTCAATCATCGACTCCTGCTTCAGAGTTGCCTTACCTGTATCAAACAGGATATTGTTGGTCACAAACTTACCTGTCTCCTGAATGGCTTTCTCTACTGCAGAAACATCCTGTGCATTACGGTCGTAGAGTGCAACGGCACCCTTGGCAATCACGACATTGCGGATAAACGTGAGATTAATATAATCAAAGGGCACCTGGAAGCACAGCCATGTGGGCTGGTTGACGTGTGGCAGGTTCACCACACGCTTGTCGTTGAAATAAACCTTCAGGGCGCGCTTGTTGAACGACAGGGCAACATGGTTCCAGCCCTTCTTGAAAGCATAGTTAAAACCACCATTCTTGTCTCCATTAAAATAATAACTATGCTCCTGTTCATTACAAACACCATGCTTCAGGACAAATGCAGTTAGCTCACCCCCATCACATCCTTCGCCTGGGAAGTCAGAACGATCTTTGGTAACGGCAAGAATCATCTTCATGTCATTCAGTCCAATACCATCATTCCCTGGAACACTAGAGGTGGGCCAATAGTAGAAGTCATACTCAATGGTGAACTCCTCTGGCAGATATGGTCCCTCTTGCTCAATGAGTGGCTGCACTTGGGCATTGTCGGTCAGATTAATGGCCTTCACACCACCCAGGGTCTTGGTCTCTACGGTACCTTGGAACATACCCCACTTAGAAGGGAACTCGCCCACTTGTTCTGCTGTCACATCGTCATCGAATATGATGATAGAGCCACGCTTGAAGTCAGATGATGTAGCAGTAGAAGGGGCTGCATCACTTACATCAACGGCATCAGCGGCATCACCGACATCAACCATTTCAGCATCCTCGTTCTTTGAGTTTTTGCTTTTCTTGTCGGATTTCTTGCCATCAAGCACTTCATCCATGCCTTCGCTGACGGTCTGATCGACTTTGTTCTCCACTTTTCCCTGAACGGTCTGTATGGCTCTGTCCTTCAGTCTATTCAGAAACCCCTGAGCACTGACATCAGCACCCATACACGCTAATAATGCTAAAGCAATGATTAACCTTTTCATAAGTTTATTGTTTTTAAAGTTAGGTTCATACTCTATTCGAGGGCAAATATAGTCATTTTGTCGCAACTACGCAACAATTATGGCATTTTTTTCAATATTTTCGATGAAGAAATGAGTCAGTCCCCCACCAAGTGGCGGTATTTGAGTCTGGGTTTTACCTTCACCTTCTGCATCTCAGCCGTATTGGTGAAAGAGAATTCCAACATCAGATCAGTCATATTGCCTTTCATCGTGACATGACCTGTTGAGAGGGCACCGTCACTTTCCATGAAAACCAAGAGGTTGTTCAGACTGATGTTCCTGTATTCCACACTTCTGATATCGGCCTTTACCTCTCCGATAGGCAGTTTGCCACCTTTCTCCTTACGCATCTCGGCTGTTCGCTGTTTCGAATAATCAATCTTGAATGTGGCAGAGCAGTCGATGTTGCCAAGGTTCTTCATATTGAAGAGATCGCCCAGATGCAGCGCGTTGGTACTGGCACGTCCTGACAGATACTTGGTGCTTTCGTCAAGCTGGAACTCGAAGTCAACATCGCCCTTTTCCGTATTCAACAAGCCCCTGAACTGCTCTTTGCGCCACAGGATATCGAAGCTGCCATGATATTTCACGACACCCATGGCGTAGATCTGATACATCATGTACTTCTTAACAGTAAACTGGTTGATGATCTTATCCTTGATGCCAGGTTTGGCCACCATATCGTGCACTTCGAAATGGAGCGTCAGGTCACGGGCTTTTGTAAAGTTGCACATGATACCTGTGGCATTGATTGTCAGGAGTTGGTCATCGGTATTGACATGGATCCCTCGGAAGGTCATCTCATGGCCTGAGCCATCCAAACTGACCCTTAGGTTCAGAGGGATGGAGAAGCGACTCAATGCAGGCGAGAAGGGTTTGGCGATGTCTTTCAACATGACGCGGGCTGTGATGCTGTCAGCCCGATAGTACAAAGAAGTCTGCTTTTCTTTGTCAGGCAGCATGATATCTGCCCGAGGAATATCGATGCGAGTGGTGATCTGTTGGACAACTACGTCTGAAAGACGGATGTGCTGATGGCTGTAGAGGATATCAGCCCTGACATCGTTTAGGTTGATGCCTGCTATCGTATCCTGGATACAGCATTTAGTCATTCTGGCACGCACCGTATCCTTATCGGCTCGAAGGATATCGAAGCCCATATCGGCTATCAGATCCAGATGTCCCTCATCAAAGGCTCCTCGATGCGGCTTGTTGTGGTTGCGACGAGATTTATGATTATTAGTCTTGAAATTCAAGCCCTTGATTTCCAGGTGTTTATTATCGCGCCAATCGCTATAGGCGGCCTGATTAAGATAATAGTCCTCCTCGTTATATCTGACGTGCAATTGTTTCAACTGAGCATATTGCAAGTCGAGTTGGAAGACCTTGTCTTTGGGCTGTTTCTTCTTTTTCTTGTTCCCTTTCTTGGTGGCATCCAAAAGGAACTGATAATTGGCAGGACCGTCCTCTGGTTGGATGATCAGCAGGTCGATACCGTTCAGCCTGCATTCCTTCAGGGCGACATGTCCGCTCATCAATGGTAACAGGCGGAAATCTCCAAATATCTCCTTCACACAAACCAAGTCGCGCTGCTGTTGGTCTTTTAGGCTCACGCCGTAGAAAGTAACGTGCTGACCTAAAAGGTTAATGCCGATGCCCTCAATCTGAACTTCAATATTCAGTTCCTTTTTAAGTGCATCGGTAGCCAGATTGATGAGCCGGTTCTGCACATACCCACTGTTGCAGACGATTGTCGCCAACAAAACGATAGCGGCAATGACTACAGCCAGATCAGGGATTATACATATCCTTGCAATAGAAAGCCATGATATCATCAAGCATACGCTTGGCCTCGACAGCAGGACTGTCAGGGTCAAGCGCAATAGCCTGGATATAACAGTTGATGGCCTCGTGCCATTTTGACTCTTTCCGAAAGGCGTTACCTTGTTCGTACCACTCTTGAGCCGTCATTGATAATATTCTTTTTTACCAGCAGCGAGGGTATTCTTCATCAGTGAACAGATCGTCATCGGCCCTACTCCACCAGGAACGGGTGTGATATAGCTGCACTTGGGAGCCACCTCGTCGAACTTCACATCACCATTCAGACGGAAGCCGCTCTTCTTCGAAGCGTCAGGCACACGGGTGGTACCAACATCCACAATCACAGCACCCTCTTTCACCATATCAGCCGTTACGAAGTCAGGCTGTCCGATAGCAGCGATGATGATATCAGCTGCACGACATTCCTCCTTCAGGGTCTTTGAACGAGAATGGCAAACCGTTACTGTGGCATCACCATACTGCTTCTGCATCATCAGCTGAGCCATCGGCTTACCAACGATGTTAGAACGTCCGAGGATGACACACTTCTTGCCGCTGGTCTCAATGTTATAACGCTTCAGAAGCGTGATGATACCAAGCGGGGTGGCAGAGATGAAACAAGGCAGACCAATCGCCATACGTCCCACGTTGATGGGATGGAAACCATCGACATCCTTACGATAGTCAATCGCCTCGATGATCTTCTGCTCGTCGATATGCTTCGGCAAGGGCAACTGCACGATGAAGCCATCGACATCGTCGTCCTTATTCAACTGATCGACACAAGCCAGCAGTTCTGCCTCTGTGATGTCAGCCTCAAAACGAATCAGCGTTGATTTGAAGCCACAGGCCTCACATGCCAAAACCTTATTTTTTACATACGTCTCAGAGCCACCATCGTGACCTACGAGCACAGCTGCCAGATGGGGCTGCTTACCACCACGGGCCACGATCTCTTTTACCTCTTCAGCAATCTCAGCCTTGATGGCTGCTGCTGTTGCTTTTCCGTCAATTAACTGCATATCTGTTATTCTTTCATCCACTGCCATTCGTCCTGAGCCTTCTTGACATCCAGGTTCATCAGGGCATCGACATCCGTTGTATGCATGCCGATATAGACAGCCACTTCCTTCAGCGTTTCAACCTCTGTGTCTGTGACATTGTGGTCTGACTTCACGATCAGCGCCAACATACTCAGCATCTGATAACGGAGATCCTCGCTCAAGGAACCGGCAATCTGACTGCCACAGTCGCCTATCAGCTGCAGGAAGGCCATCGGCTTCCTAGCCTCCAGCTCATCGTGCTTGGCAATCAGTTTCTTCACCACGTCCAGACCCTCTACCTTGGCCTCTTCGCCAAAGGTATCGCCCAGGAACTTACCCAAGAACTCATACTCCTCAGGCTCCACCTTACCATCGGCGATGACGATATGGGAAGCCATCACCAGCATGGAAAAGAGAAAACTATTACGGAGGTTCTCCTTCACAGGTGAATTCACGTTGAATGTTTTGCGAAACTCATCCGTAATCACGACATTCTCTGCAGAAAGCTTCGTCTCTTGCTTCTCTGCCACTTCTTCTGTCAGTTCTTTCAGCGGACCTTCATTGAAGAGTCCCTTGAGACTGCTGATCCAATTTCCGATTGCCATAACTATAAACTTTTAAATGTTAGATTCTCACTTTTAGAATTTCGGCATGCCACCCTTCATAGCCTTCATGGCATTAGCCATCTGCGCCATCTTCGAGGAGTTCATACCAGTCACCATACGCATCATCTTACGTGTCTGGTCAAACTGTTTCATCAGACGGTTCACGTCCTCCAGCTTCGTACCAGAACCAGCAGCGATACGCTTACGGCGACTCTGATTGATGATATCCGGATTCTGACGCTCCTTCGGTGTCATCGAGTTGATGATAGCCTCGATACCCTTGAAAGCATCGTCATCGATGTCGAGATCCTTAATCTGCTTGCCTACGCCAGGAATCATCGCAGCCAGATCCTTGATGTTACCCATCTTCTTGATCTGCTGGATTTGTCCCATGAAATCTTCGAAGTCAAACTTGTTCTTGCGGATCTTCTTCTCCAGCTTCTTGGCCTCTTCCTCATCAAACTGCTGCTGGGCACGCTCTACCAGAGAGACGATATCACCCATACCAAGGATACGGTCGGCCATACGGTCTGGATGGAACACATCGATAGCCTCCATCTTCTCACCCGTACCCACAAACTTGATGGGCTTCGTCACAACGGTACGGATACTCAGGGCAGCACCACCACGGGTATCACCATCGAGCTTGGTCAGAACCACACCGTCGAAGTCCAGACGATCGTTGAACTCCTTCGCTGTATTCACAGCATCCTGACCCGTCATCGAATCCACCACGAAGAGTGTCTCATTGGGATTGATGGCCTTCTTCAGCGTCTCAATCTCATTCATCATCTCCTCATCGACAGCCAGACGACCTGCGGTATCCACGATCACCACATCATAGGCTTTGGCTTTGGCCTCCTGGATGGCGTGATTGGCGATCTCCACCACATTCTTATTCTCAGGCTCAGTATAGACAGGTACACCAACACTCTCACCTACCACCTTCAACTGTTCGATGGCAGCAGGACGATAGACGTCACAGGCCACGAGCAAAGGCTTCTTGTGGTTACGGGTCTTGAGCAGGTTGGCAAGCTTACCACTGAACGTGGTCTTACCAGAACCCTGCAGACCAGACATGAGGATGATGGCTGGCGCACCAGGACGACCCTCGACCTTCAGTTCGGCAGCCTTGCCACCCATCAGCTCTGCGAGTTCGTCGTGAACGATCTTCACCATCAACTGACTCGGCTTCACGGCAGTGAGCACGTTCATACCCATCGCCTTCTGCTTCACCGTATCAGTGAATTGCTTAGCCACCTTGAAGTTCACGTCGGCATCAAGCAGTGCACGACGCACGTCCTTCAGCGTCTCAGCAACGTTGATCTCCGTAATCTTTCCCTCACCTTTCAGTATCTTAAAGGATCTCTCTAACCTATCACTTAAATTCTCAAACATATACTATACAGAATAACTTTTTAAAGACAGAGTAACACACTAACACATTTTGTTTCCGCTAAGAAAAATGTTATTCTGTTACTATGTCTTTTTTCCTTACTATGTCTATTCCACTACAATGCCAAGTTTCTCACAGAGCACGAGGCTCATTTCCTTCAGTTTGAACTTCTGGATTTTACCAGAGCCTGTCAGCGGGAACTGATCGATAAAGAACACGTACTTCGGAATCTTATAACGTGCAATCTTTCCGCGACAGAACAGCTGCACATCCTCAGGTGTCATAGTCACGCCCTCTTCGAGGATAATGAAGGCACCTACGGCCTCACCATATTTCTTAGAAGGTATAGCAGCCACCTGGACGTCACGGATGCCAGGCATGTGGTAGAGGAACTCCTCGATCTCACGCGGATAGATGTTCTCACCACCACGGATGATCATATCCTTGATACGACCTGTGATCTTATAGAAACCTTCCTCATCCTTTACACCAAGGTCACCAGAATGCAGATAGCCGTTCTTGTCGATGACTTCTGCCGTAGCCTCAGGATTCTTATAGTAACCCTTCATCACGTTGAAGCCCTTACAGCACATCTCACCCTGTACGCCAACGGGACATTCCTCGCCCGTCTCTGGGTTGAGCACCTTCACATCGACAAACGGGAAGTCGCGGCCCACCGTCGTACAACGCTGCTCAAACGTATCGTTCAGACAGGTCTGGGTCATACCAGGTGACGATTCCGTGAGACCATACACACTCGTGATGGTCATATACATCTTTTCCGATACCTGCTTCATCAGTTCCACAGGACAGAGCGAGCCTGCCATAATACCTGTACGAAGACAAGTCAAGTCGAACATATCAAACATCGGATGGTTTAACTCGGCGATAAACATCGTGGGCACACCATAGACGGCGGTACATCTTTCCTTATGGATAGAAGCCAGCACCACGAGCGGATCAAACTTCTCCACCATCACCTCCGTACAACCGTGCGTCAGGCAGTTCATCGTGGCAAGCACCACACCGAAGCAATGGAACAGCGGCACACAGACGCAGAGTTTATCATCCTGCGTGAAGCCCATGTTCTCACCTGTGAAATAACCATCGTTAGAGATACCATAGTGCGTCAGCATCACACCCTTAGGGAAGCCTGTCGTACCAGAAGTATATTGCATGTTACAAACATCGTAACAATTCACGTTCTTCTTCATCTCGTCGAGTTCCTCATCCTCCACGTTCTGCCCCAACAGCAACAGTTCTGCTGTGTTGAACATACCACGATACTTCTCCATACCAATGAACACGACGTTCTTCATGTAGGGGAATCGCTCACTGTTCAGATGACCGCGTTCGCAGTTCTTCAGCTCAGGCAGCATCGTGTAGGTCATATCGACATAGTTACAATCCCATGTACCATCCGTGATACAGAGGGTATGCATGTCTGAGTCCTTACACAGATACTCCAACTCGTTCTGCTTGTAGTTCGTGTTCACCGTCACCAGCACAGCACCGATCTTCGCCGTTGCATAGAGGAACGTCAACCAGTCAGGCACGTTCGTTGCCCAGATACCCACGTTAGAGCCTTTCTTCACACCGATGGCGATCAGACCCTTGGCGAGATTATCCACACGCTCGTTGAATTTGCTCCAAGTGAAGCGCAGATCACGATCGCTATAAACGATATATTCCTTATCTGGCGTCTTCTCAGCCCAGTATTCGAGCCACTGGCCAAGCGTCTTCTCGTGCAACTGATAACCCTCTGAACCTGTTTCAGCAGGATATGTTCTGTCTGGCAGTGGTCTGCCTGCCATATCTAATTTCACATTACTCATCTCCATTCTGAAATTTAATGTTTAATCTTTCATGTTTAATGTATCAGAACGGGATATAAACCAATGCGAGAATCTTGGCAGACTTACCAGGAGCGCCGTGCAGATGGTGCTTCACGATAGAATCGTAATAGATACTGTCACCTTCCTTCAGCGTGTATTTCTCCTTGCCGTATTCCACTTCCACTTCACCCTCCATCACGTAGATGAACTCCTCACCCTCGTGAGCTGACAACTTGTACTCAGGTGTGGTCTCAGGATTGATATCGATGATAAACGGTTCCATGTGACGACCAGCTTTCTGCTGTGCCAAGGGATGATACTCCATGTGCTTGCGGGCATCGGTGGCACCATTTGAGAAACTGATGGAGTTGTCACGCTCACGATCAGCGGCACGTGTCACCACAGGTCCCAGCGCGTCGTTATCGTCCATGAATGTTCCCAGTCTCACACCCAGTGCCCTGGCTATCTTGATCAGCGGGCCCAGTGAGGGCAGGTTCTGGTCGTTCTCGATACTGTTAATCTGCTCTACTGAAAGCCCTGTGCTCTCAGCAACCTCCTCGATGGAGAGGTTTTTCGTTTCTCTGAGTCCCTTGATTTTGGAACCCACGAAAGTGTTAGTGTTGGACATAATTATGCTTTCTTTATTTTAAAAACTACTATCGGGGCGCAAAATTACAACAAAAAAATGAGACTCACAAACTTTGAGCCTCGTTTTTTACCTATTTATTTCGCACGGAGAATTCGCAACCGCAATATTGTTGATTATAGAAGTCAAATTCTTTCAGCAACTGATTACGTCTTTCATAGAGACCGCCCTTGCGCCAGTTCTGAGCCCAAAAGGCCGTCCCATCCACCTGCTGCTCTGCCTGATGACCTGCACGTTCTATCTGCTCCAGACTCTTCCATCGGCTTGATGCCAAGGTCGTGGTAAAATAGCGGATACCCAGTTCTTTCGCTTTCTTAGCAGCCTCAATCAGTCGCAGTGTGAAGCATTGTTCACAACGACGGCCCCGTTCTGGCTCGTCTTCCAATCCACAGACGCCTTCGCGCCATTGCTCGTGATTATAGTCCCCATCAATCCAAGTCAGTCCAAGGCTCTCTGCATGACGTTTACTCTCATTCTTTCGGATCTCATACTCCTCACGCGGCCATATGTTCGGATTGTAATAGAATATCGTAGGACGGACGTCATGTTGTACCAACCACTCGACAATGGCTGATGAACAGGGTGCACAACAGGCATGCAACAAAACCTCCCTGATACCTTCTGGAACTATGATTGCCGGTTTCTTCATCACTTTTATAAATTTTCGGCTGCAAAGATAATCATTTTTCTCTATTTGAGTGTTAATCTTCCCAAAAAACATGTTTGTTACATTTTTATTTCGTATCTTTGTCAATTAATCACAACTAAAAACTTGAAATGATGAATCTGAATCTGACAGCTAACATCAAGTTGCCTGAACATCAGTTAAGGCGACAAGTCATTGAGCTCTGTAACAAGACAGGCAAGCCCCTGTTAAAACTCTCCACCAAGGATTATGTAGATAACGGACTGGGGCACCTCATAGAGCAATTCGACGGACAAGCCGGTCTGGTGAATATCGAAGTATTCAACGAACTGCAGCACACCATTACGGGATGGCCTGGTGGTAAGCCAGATGTAGATGACAGCACACGCCCTGAGAGAGCTAAGCCCTATCCCAAACGTGTGATCGTCTTCTCCCCCCACCCTGACGATGATGTGATCTCGATGGGAGGCACCATCCGACGCCTGATGCAACAGAAACACGATGTGCATGTGGCTTACGAGACATCGGGTAACATTGCCGTGGCTGATGAAGAGGTGCGTCTATACATGCATTTTATCAACGGCTTCAACAAACTCTTTGCCAACGGCTCCGATGAGGTGATCAAGATCCGTTATAAGGAAATTATGAGTTATCTGAAGCAGAAGGAAGAGGGCGATTGGGATAATCGCGCTGTCCTTACGGTAAAGGGACTGATCCGTCGTGGCGAGGCCCGTAATGCCTGTGGCTATAACCATATTCCGAAGGATCATATCCACTTCCTCGACCTGCCCTTCTATGAGAGTGGCAAGATTGAGAAACTGCCTATGACGGAACGCGATGTGGAACCTATCATGCAGTTGTTGGAGGAGATTCAGCCCCATCAGATCTATGTGGCTGCCGATCTGGCTGATCCTCATGGCACCCATCGTAAATGTACGGATGCCGTATTGGCTGCCATCGACGAAGAGAAGAAAGCAGGAGCCGAGTGGTTGAAGGATTGTCGTGTGTGGATGTATCGTGGTGCCTGGGCTGAATGGGATGTAGCCGATATTGAGATGTGCGTGCCGATGAGTCCTGAGGAACTGCGAGAGAAACGGAACGCCATCCTCCGTCATCAGAGTCAGATGGAGAGTGCGCCTTTCTTGGGCAACGACGAACGTCTGTTCTGGCAACGGGCGGAGGACAGGAACCGAGAGACTGCCAAGCGTTACGATGCTCTTGGTCTGGCCTGCTACGAAGCGATGGAAGCATTTGTGGAGTATAAATTCTAATGATTTGCAACGGACTACAGGACAAAAAGGACAAAGGATCATGAAGATTACAACCTATTTTTTCAAAGTGATGGTGCTGCTGGCACTGAGTGGCCCTGTGTGTGCTGCAACGGCCAACTATGAGGTTGTGCCGTTGCCTCAGCAGATCGTCATGCAGAAAGGTGGACCGTTTGTGCTCGAAACGGGTGTGGAGATACTGGCAATGGCTGCCCTCCAACGTGAAGCCGAGTTCTTAAAACAATATCTGAAAGAGGTAACGAATATCGACCTGCCCATCACACAGAAATATACCAAGAAAGGGCGTTACATCAAACTGACCATCTCACCTAAGGTGAAGAAGGCTGAGGGTTATATCCTCACCGTCAACCAGAAAGGCATCCGCATCGAGGGTGGTTCGGCTGCTGGTGTGTTCTATGGTATCCAGACGCTGAGGAAAGCCGTCAAGGAAGGTGCCGTCCTGCCTGCAGTCATCATTACCGATGCCCCCCGTTTCGTCTGGCGAGGTATGCACCTCGATTGTTCGCGTCATTTCTTCTCAACGGATTTCGTGAAGAAGTTCATCGACCTGCTGGCACTCCACAACATGAACCGTTTCCACTGGCATCTGACAGACGACCAAGGCTGGCGCATTGAGATGAAGAAGTGGCCCAAGTTGATATCAGTAGGTTCACAGCGTACAGGTACCATCATCGGCACCAACTCCGACATCGACGATGGTATTCCCTATGGTGGCTATTACACACAAGACGAGGTTCGAGAGATTGTAGCCTACGCTGCAGACCGTCATATCACCATCATCCCAGAGATTGATATGCCTGGCCACATGCTTGCAGCCCTTGCCAGCTATCCGGAGTTAGGTTGTACGGGGGGGCCTTATCAGGTGGGGCACTACTGGGGTATATATAAAGATGTGCTCTGTATCGGCAATGAGCGCGTGTATCAGTTTATCGAGGATGTGCTGACAGAGATCATGGAGCTCTTCCCCTCTGAGGTGATCCACATCGGTGGCGACGAGGCTCCCACAGATCAGTGGCGCCAGTGTCCCAAATGCGAGGGCTTAGGACAGACTCATTTCACCAAGCGTGTCTTCGACTTCCTTACTTCCAAGGGGCGTCGTGCCTTAGGATGGGACGAGATCCTCGAAGGCTCTCCTGAAGATGCAATGATCATGTCGTGGCGAGGGACGGAACCTGGGGCAAAGGCTGCAGAGACAGGTCACGATGTCGTCATGTCGCCTACGACCTACTGTTATTTCGACTACCAACAGGTGGAGGAAACACTGTTCGAACCCAGTCGCTGTGGCGGATGCATCTCCATCGAGAAGGTCTATAGTCTCGATCCTGCCCCAGACAGTCTCTCCGTAATGGCCCGTCGGCATATCCTCGGCACGCAGGCCAACCTCTGGACGGAGTACATCACTAACGAGGCGATGCTTGAGTATCAGGCACTGCCACGTATGTCGGCCCTCTCAGAAGTGCAGTGGACACAACCTAAGCGTAAGAATTATGAAGCCTTTAAGGAGCGACTGACGCGACTGACAGCACTCTTTGAACAGTACCATTACCAGTATGCCAAGCATCTCTGGCCTGACAGACAAATTCCCAGCCGTTGGCTGTTCTAAAGACCGCGTGCTTTCCAGATGCGGTCTTTAGCGGCATTGATCTCCTGGAATTTCTTTTCGGCAGCCCTGCGAACATCTTCGCCTAGGGCTGCTACTTTATCTGGATGATGCTCAAGGGCGAGTTTGCGATAGGCTTTCTTTACCTCGTTGTCTGAAGCATTCGGACTCACACCCAGCACCTTATAGGCATCTTCGAGGCTATCACCGGAAAGATGGAGCATGGAATCGACTTCCGTCTCGCGCAAGCCCATCCAGATCGCACACTCCTTCAGGGCTGAAATCTCACTCTGGGGCACAGAACCATCGGCCTGCGCCACCATCACTAAGTAGTTCAACAGCTGTAGGCGCTGCGAGTAGTCCATCTGCTGACTGATCTGGGCACAACACTGACGGACAGTCTGCTTAAACTGCTGCCAACCTTCGCGTTTCTGCTCGTCAAAGAGTTTGTTGAGGATCTCATTGCCTTGGCCTACGGCATCATTTCCGAAGTTCTGACGCAGCATCTGACGCACCAGTTCCATCTCTGAGTGCATAGCCTTGCCGTCGGCCTTGATGATATAAGAGGAGAGCACCAGCAAAGAGAAGAGGAAACTGTTGCGCTGACCTTGTTGCTGACGTTGCCGATAGGCCTGCTGATACATCTGACTGTAGTCCTGATACCCCTGGCTGCGCTGAGAGCCAGCGCCCCAGGTGCCAGAGTTCTCTGGGGTGTTCACCCCGTCGAGCATCGAATCAAACAGTGAGCCAACAAGATAGCCAGCCAGAGCGCCCAACGGCCCTCCAGCCATCCATCCAATAAATCCTCCAATCCACTTTCCTGCTGCCATAACCTATTTCTTTAATTGTTTTCTATAATATCAATGATGACGCGACGATATGCCACCAGATGATGAGGACCATTATCATGAACCTCACATATCAGGTGGTAACGTCCTTGGGCATCCTGAGGAATCTTGATCGTTGTCGTTGGCATCGTAGGTGTTGCGATCTGCAATTTAGCCTTTCCTATCTCTGGCTGTAACCACCAAAGGAACGTCAGTCCGTCACCATCAGGATCACTCGACGCTGTAGCGTCAAGCTGTATCGTATCACCAGCCTTTGCCTTGATATAGATAGGAGACGGACGATGATCGTCTGAGTTGATGATGATCTGCGGATTGCGATTTCCTTGTCCTTCTGCAGCCCACTGCATACGAGCGATGAAATCATTCAGTTCGTCAGGATAGAAACGTTTCTTATAGCCAATGCTGATACTATCAGGACAGAGTCCACGCTCATGATAACCAGCCCATCCTGCCTGATGAGGATCCTCAGGATCGTTCAGTCCATGAGGCATCACGTAAAGGAAACTGGGAGTATCACCCTCCACGCCCCATTTATAGTTGGGATATTCCTTACCAAGGGCACCTTTCCCCTGAATCTCGTTGGCATGCTGCTGCCAATGGCATTTGCCAAGTTCGCACTGCTCTTGCCAAGTACCTTCATCCCAGATAAACTGCAGATCGTCTGCAAACTCCTTTCTTAACCACTGATGCGAACTATAGGCACGATCCATTCGCATATTGTACTGCATGTCTTGATCAGTGATGGTATAGATACGGAACTTCCTGACAAAGCGTTTCAGTTCCTCAGCCGTTCTTGTCTGCTTCACACGCCAGATGGCCTGCGCCAAGGTGTTGGCTCCACCCCATGCAGCCACATAGATCGGACGCTCATCAGCCTCATCTGCCAACTTGATGAGCAAATCACTTCCTGGTGAATCGTTACCTTCGCCTATCACCTTGATACCACCTCGCTGGCTGCCCATCACAACACGACTTTTCAGATAATCAGCACTAGGCCAATAGCCCAACTTCTGACTTCCATTCTCCTGCTCGATCGGCAGAAAATCCTGTTGCTCAGAACGTTTCATCAGATTGAGAACATCCTGACGGTAGGCCTCAATCACACGCTGCAGATATTGCGCCCACTCCACAGGATATGGATCGCAGTTCCAGCCCACCGACGTGATCAGTGCCTCTATCTCGAAACAGTCAGCATACGCCATCAGCCTCACCATCGACTCCATATCGTCGGGCTCAACATCAGCAGGCGCAATATCCGTACAGACCACCAATCGTGGTTTCAGGCAATCGTCCCCCTTCGCCAGTCCAACCATCGAAGCCGTCAACAACAATAATATGATAGTAATGATCTTTCCTTTCATAAGCTGTCTATCTGGATTATTCATAGTCATCTATCACGGCATTCATAAAGTCCATCATGGGCTTGGCGGCCAGGAAGATACGCTCCATCTCGTCGAGCCAATCATCACCCTCGAAGAAACTGTCAGGTACTGCATGCCAGGCACAATAATCTTTCAGACGCAGATAGCGCACATAAGGCCAGTCACGAGGAAAACCTGAAGGACAAGTCTTCAACTTCTCCAGACCAAATCCCTGCGGCCGATCCCAACTCTCATTCATACTCAGCGAACCTGTATCTTCAAAATACTTCAAAAACGCCTCATTCTCCACACACTGCAGCCATGCATCCGTATTCCCCATCATCTCATTACGACAAGAAGTGAGGATATTCGTCGGAAGCCAATAGTTTCCCACAGCCAACAAACAGTGTCCTGGTTCCAGATGAAGATAATAGCCCCCTCGCAACGCCTTCTTACCCTTCGCACAGATATAGGCTCCCAGATGATTCTTGTAAGGTGACTTATCAGGTGAAAAACGTGTATCGCGATTAAAGCGGTAAGTACAGTCCTTCACCTGCAAATGGGCTACCTCAGGATCAAACGTGATGATACGTTCCAACGCCTGGGCAATACCCTGTTCGAAATCGGCCCTGATGGCATCATACTCTGCCTTATGCTCCAGATACCAGGCCCGATTGTTATGAACCGCTATCTGCTTCAGGTATTTCAAGATCCTCTTTGCATTCATATCGTTATTCCTCTACGTAATTCTCCCTAATTTTTCCGTATGTAGGTAAAGTCGGCTTAGTCTCTTAACTTTATCTGTTATCAACTGGATTAGCATAGATTCCAACAAAAATATCACGTAGTCGCTCCATATCACAGGTATCCTCATAACGATCAAGCTCCTTAAGATGATGAATGAATAAATTGTATTCTTCATCAGTATACATGGATTGATAACGAGTATTACCATACAGGATATCATGAGCAATATAGTTGTTAGGAAATAAACGATAGGCGGTATTGATACGACTATCTATTAATCGAGCAACAGACTTGTGATATTCATTATTAGTTTGCTCTTCAAAAGCAGACAACTCTGCCAAACGTATAGGTTGACATAAAGCTATATGGACTCGACCTTTAGGTTGTAGAATTCCAGTAAGAATACTGTTCAAATCCTCACCTGGCTTTTTCGTATATTTGGTGTATTGTGACTCGTATAACTCCAAGGCTTTCAGAATATCACAAGATTCCCATTCATATGAAATAGCAATAGGTACGATGTTCAACTCTGCCAATGCCTTCATCTTATCTTTGCTCTCACTCATGCAGAACATCTTTATAATGCCTTGATCCGTCTGATCGATACCATTCTTAGTGCGGCCATTACGCTGGGCTATCCATACAGATTGACCTTTCTCCTTAATCGTATAACGGATATACTCTGAAAGATGCATTGAATTTTGATAGAACTCCTTAATATCTCCACCAGGACGAGCAACCTTAAACATCTTGTTACTCTTACCTACATCTATTATCACTGGATGCATCATTAAGTTGGCACCAAAAGTTATTTCGGTGGTATCGAAACCATTAAGTACAAAGTAGTATTGCAGTAAACTGGCATCAAGCATAATATCGCGATGGTTAGAGACAAACAGGTAATGTTTGTCATGACTAAGGCGCTCAAGGCCTGATACAGTGAACTCACTAATACTACGGGCAATAATTTGTTCGTTGACACGCCGCATTGTATCGTGCTGGAACTCACGCACTGTCTTAAACGAACGTATCCGCTCACGAGTAGCCTCTAACGTCTCTGAGGGATAGACGTAAGAAGCAAGGAGTGGGAACACGTCGCTGTCGGTTATACGCTGCATGGCAGCAGGTATCTCCTCTTCGTAGTAAGGGCGAATATCGTCAAACTTTGCGTTCTTTTCTATCATTTTTCTACCATTTTTTTGTTGTTATCATATTCAAATAAGCATGCGTTCACTTTATTAATAATGTAGTTGACACCTAATATAGCTTCACATGTGGTGATGGCTGTCAGTGGCACGCCACAGAAACCATGCAGGTTGTTATTCTGACCTGTCAGCAAAAGATTACTTATCTTTGTTACTACAGGCAACTGAGACAATACGATATTCTGACAATTTTTGGCAAAACCACAGATACTGCCATCCTTAACCCCATAGTAGTCACGTATGGTCAGTGGTGACGATGTGTTAACAGCTTCTATGCACTGGCGGAAGTCGGGGTGAATTTCTTCAATCTGGTTCAAAAGAAGTTCCCCACACATCGTTTTCCATGCTTCATATTCAGCACCACGATGCCCAACATTGGTATTCTCCCATTGCTTTACCATATCGAAAGGCATAGGTGCTGTTACCAGCGCTTTTGTTGCATAACGCCCCTGATTACTGTTGGGCGGTGTCATCATCAGGAACCCCAATGGCCAAGGTCTATCCGTACGACTAAAATTCCACACATCAGCATAACGGGTCATATAATATTCGGAATAATTCATATATGGAAAGGTCTCTGGCTTAAGCTTTATATATAGTGCAAAAGCAGAATGAGTATTGGGAATAGTTTCAAGACGCTCACGATATGATTTGGGAAATGCTTTCTCGTCCATCAGTTTCATAAGCGTGCATGGATGGATATCAGAAATGTAGTAGTCGGCAGTATATTGCTTGCCACTCTTTGTACGAACATACTCTACCTTGCGATCAACAACATTTATCCACGCTACAGCGTCGCCTGCAATCACTTGTCCACCATTGGAAGTAATAACTTCAGAGAGAAGCTGTGCAAAATGATAGCTGTCATCAACAAAACGACTAGCACCCTTAATATAAAGCGTGCTGATGATAGCATGCACATAGGCTGGTGTCTCGTGGGCACGACCGCCATAAAGCGGATTCATATATGCCAACACGCTACGTAGTCGCTCGTCTGAGATATATTTGGCAATGAAATCATCAGCCGCCATCAGGAAGTCATTTGTCTCAGCAAAGAGACTCATCTGACTGGTAGAAGGGCGTAAATTAAACAGGTCCACCTTGTCTGCAATATCTAATACTGCATCGACATAACGTTCCAGGTTGCTCAACTCATCAGGGAACGAGCGTGCAAGCGAACGGACAAAGCCATCACGACCTTTAGCAATTGTATAGTATGACTTATCTTCTGCAAAATACAGTCTATCAGTACATTCATCGTCTACATTACGGATTTTAACTCCATCGAGAATACCAAGATAACGGCATAACTTCCAGATATTGCCACCAGGTTGCATGCCACCAATAACGTGCATCCCTGTATCGAAATGCTCGCCAAAGCGCAGGAAAGTCTGCAACCCGCCACCAATCATTGCATTTTTCTCCAAGATGGTGACATGGAATCCCTCTTTACTAAGTATAGCGCCAGTAAACAGACCTCCTAATCCTCCACCTATGATGATTACATGTTGCTTCATACCTTGTTCGCTCCCATAATTTGTTGGTAAATCTTCTCTGATGTCAGCAGCTCGCTGCACGTGACAATCGTTCCTACGACGACCCCGAGAATCCCGTGAGAATTGATGTTCTGACCCGTCTGCAGTAGGTTGGGTATTTTGGTGCGATGAGGAACTCTGCATGCAGCACCTAAATTGATGTCACGTGCAACTCCATACATGCTGCCCCCCTCAGTGCCTGTATAATCCTGATATGTCAACGGAGTTGACGTATAGTAATGTTTAATATGTGAACGCAGACCTGGAAATTGCTTTTCGACAGATTCTAATAACAACTCTGCTTTCTGTCGTTTGAAGGCTTCATAGTCGGCACCACGGTGACCAACTTTTGTACCACCCCATTGTTCCACATCTTTCATTTGCATATACGATATAACAACTCCAGTTTTGGCAAAAAGTTGGTTAGCATCATCACAGAAATGCATATACAAATAGCCTTTGGGCCACGAATCCGTATCATACTGTTCACAATTCCAAGGTGTCCCATAATTATATCCGTAAAAGTTATAGTTCTGGTAAGGCACAGAATTATCCTTAAACTCAAGATACACAGAGAATCCACCTACAGTTTGAGGTATTGTATTGATACGATTACGGAATGCAGGACGAATAAGTTTTGAGTCCGTCAGTTCCAAAGTCCGCATAGGATGAGTGTCAGAAATAACGAAATCGCAAGGCATAAACTCACTTCCATTGACTTCAACACCTATAGCATGACTGTCATCACATAATATTCGGGTGACTTTGCTGGATGAAAGTACGCAACCACCATAATGCTCAATGGTGCTTACCATAGACTTAGCAATAGCATCGCTACCCCCTACAATACGATATGCGCTCTGATTGTAAAAGTCCATGATAAAGGCATGGGTAGAGAATGGTGTCTTGTCACGCTCGGCAGCATATAGTGGCAGCGAACCCACTAACACTTTTGCAAGTTCCGGATCAGAGATGACACTTTCTATTACCTCGTTAATGGAACGTAACTGATAATCAGCATTGATGATAGGATCACTCTCTACGTGTTTCAAGGAATGAAGTGATGAAGCACCAGCGACCTTTTCTACCAAATCGAAATATCGGATTAACTCTTCCGCCTGATGAGGGAAATAGCTGGTCATCTGCTGAAGGAATTTTTCACGACCATTAGCAAAACGATAACATCGTCCGTTAAGAGCAACAACGTCATATCCGTTACTATCCAATGGTGACAGTCGTATATCTTTCTTTATCTCCAAGTACTTCAGAAGGCGGTCGAGGGTCTGTCCTTCGGATGCACTGCCAATAAAGTGCATTCCCGTCTCGAAACGTACTCCGCGGCGAGTAAAGCACTGCAGACAGCCACCTATGTGAGCACCTTGTTCCAATATGGTAACGTCGTAGCCATTTTTTGCTAAAATGACTCCACATGACAAACCGCCCATACCACTTCCTATTATAATGACTCTCTGCTTAGACATTCTGCTCTATCTGATTTGCTATCTGTTCGTATTTCTCGATATAATGCTTACGCAACTGTGAGGCCTGCGACTTCGTATCGCCCATAGCCTTCAATTGAGCATTTGTTATAGGCTCACCAACCTCTATATATATAGGGCCTTTGCGTAGATGATATGTTTTTTTGGGCAATATCTTTCCTGGACCGTAGAGATACATCGGAACAATATTTAAACCTAACTGTTCTGCAATATGGAATGCCCCTTGATGAAAACGACCGATGTTGCAGTCTTTAGAACGTGTCCCCTCAGGGTATACTGCTATGCTATAGCCTCGTTCAACAAGAGATCGCAACTTAGGCATCAATTCGTCAACACCCTCAGCCACAGGATAGAACTCTGCATTTCGTATTATCAGCCCATAGAGAGGATTATTCCATACCCATTGATTGGTTAAGAAGATTATTTGTGGCGAAAAAATAAGTTGACAAGCAAGGTCAATATGCGACTGATGGTTACATATTACCACCGAAGGCTTGTCAAAGTCAACACTTTCAGAAACCTTATATTTGAAACGAGTGCCAGGAATGCCATGGTGTAGCATAATGAAACGCGTAGCATTATAAATCAGCCGATGCAGATTAAAGCGCTTCTTTTCAGTCATTCTGCCTATCTTTACATATACCCAAACGGCTGGGGTAAAAATACAGAAACAGAAAAACAATACAAACAACAACGAATAAACTGTACGGATGACGTTTGACAATAGGCGAAACAGACTCAACGGCAAAGCATAGACGATAGCAAGGATACATAATATCGTATTGAGAACACTGATACGGGTAAAGTCAATTCCTGGACGGAAGTGACTGACTCGTTCTTCACGAGGCGGATAATATACATTGATGTCGATAGGTACAAGTTCTATTCCATGCCATGAGGCAAAAACCAACAATTCCAATTCTGCCTCATAGCGTGATGTCAAGAAATAAAGACCATGAAGTTTTTTCAGTGGATAGAGGCGAAAGCCTGTTTGCGTATCCGGTAATCTGCAGCCTGTCTGTACACAGAACCAGAAATTTGAGAACTTATTAGCAAATTTGCTGCCTTCGGAACATTCTACACCTTCTAACTGTCGGCTTCCAATAATTAATGCGCCAGGATGCTTTTGATTGGCAGTTAAAAAATGACATATGTCGCTAGGATAGTGCTGCCCGTCGCCATCGAGTGTGATTGCATACGAGAATCCCATCTCTAATGCGCGTTTAAAACCTTCTCTTAGCGCATAACCCTTGCCACGATTGGTGGAATATTCTACAAGAGTGATACCCTCTATTGAGCGGAGCTCTACAGATGTATTATCAGTAGAGCCATCATTGACGACAATGACATCGCGACACTCATTCAGCGTCTCACGAACCACAGCTGCTATCGTCCCACCATTGTTATATGTGGGAATCACGGCACATATTCCGCGGTCGTGAAGTGTCTGCTGTTGTTTGTCCTTGTCTATTTGCTTCATATTTCTTGACAGGTGAATGACAATTTTGTCAATAGTACTTCTTCTGCAAGTACTTGAACCTGTAAACTGCAGGTCTTGTTCGCCTCATCAATAACAATCTTGTCCAAGACATATGTAACGTAAGGTGTGATCACTGGCGATATAACATTCAGGAATTTGACGTTCTTGATAGCCTTAATCGTATAGTGTTTTTGGGCATAGTCCTCCAACAGTTCTTTAGCTATCTGGATAATGCATACACCAGGTGTGATGGGTTCATTTGGAAAGTGAGCTTTATATATAAAGCTTTTCTCTTCGAGAAAGATGCCATATTGAGCAGAGAGAGATGTTGTTTCTCTCTTAGAGATCATATATAGATTATTGAGCAACTTCATCTGCTATTGTTGTTAATTGATAGTCTCATTAGTACGTTTCAAACACGTTCCAGCGCTTTTGCCATTCTTCATAGAATTTTGGGCTGTACAACACTAATTGATAATCCGTGTCCATGAATACCTGTACACTATGCCCTGTAGCTATCAGGCTCTCGTCGGTTGTGTCATGAATTTCGTAGTCGAACACCACCTTTGCTGCTTCTGTTGGTTGATAGATGATGTCTATGCGAGGATGCATACCGTATTTGATGGGTTTCTTCCATTGAAAGTTCATCTCTACCAGTGGAGCGTAATAACCATGATGGAAGTATCCCATATAGGTAAGGTCGTATTTCTCACCAAACACTTCACGGGCATCCTCAAAGTATAGCATATATGAGCCATGCCACACCACATTCATCGAATCAACCTCACTGAATCGGATATCTAATAATTTTGAAGCCTTTAACTCCATAGACTTTACTTTCCTTTAACTGCTATTTTCATCTCTGTAGTCACTAATATACGATCTCCCTGTTTTACAACCGCTGAAGCAAGTGTCATGCCGAACACATCTTCTATTACATCTACGATTGTCTCTATCTGCTGTCCAACCTCTGGGAGATCTATCACCTCCAAATTGCGAATAGCTCCTATAAAGCCTATCTGAACAGCTTTCTTAAATTTGTACTTATTGACGTACCCAATCCTCGCAGCACATGTTTGAGCGATGTTCTCTATCATTCCTGAGGCGTTGAGATGGCCATCCTCAACAAAAATATTATCTGCCTTAATGTCCATTTCGCAAATAGTCCTTACATTATCAAAATGCACTATTCTACTAACCATCACAAACGGTTCCTGCTGTGGAAGCAATTCGTGGATGTCAATGTTGCGAAGAAACGCCTCATTTGGGTGCTGATAATCTGTTGCCATATCTATGATTTCCAATATTCAAAGTAATTGTACCATTGGGTGGGATACATGGTGAGGATACGCTCCAATTCTGCTGCATAACCTTGAACTAACTGATTGATTTGATGCTTGCGTGGAGCCTCTCTGTCGTAGTCAAGCGGCGTAACATATATCTTATAACTATTTGTGGTACTTTTCATCACATTGACTGCAATCACATGAAGCCCTCTCATCGTGGCCACACTGAAAGGTCCTAATGGCAGTTTTACTTCTGCACCCAACAATTTTGTACTAACAGACTTCTGAGAACCAAAAATCCTGTCTGCAGGCATACTGACAATCTCGCCTTGTTGTAGTGCATGGTCTATGAGGAACAAATGCCCCATATCCTTCTTAACATATATCATACGAATGTTCTTACCAGCAAACATATCCATACGATTCTCCATCACAGTCTGTTTTTCACCATAAAATACCACGGCATTGATAGGTTTATCATATGAGGTCAACGTATATCCTGCCACCTCATAATTCCCAATATGCGAACTAAGCTGAACAAAAGCAGGTTCTTGAAGAGTTAGGTTCTGAAAGTGCTCAAGTCCATCGATTTCTACCTTAAAATGCTTTCCTGCATACATTGCAAATCTGTCAATAACTACCTGACTAAACATGCAATGGTTCTGGTAAGTTTTCAGAAAAGCTTTTATTGGTCCATACCCCCATCGTTCACGAAAATAATGGTATATAGGCTTGAAGCCTGAACGGAACAGGCATGGTGGAATAACAAATATATAAGTAAAGATATAGACAATTCTAATGTCTATATACTTCAATAGCTTGATAAGATAATGGTGCATCAAACTATTGCCATATGTTGTGCCATCCCACTTCCTGTCTGCCACGCCCTATTTATCCTACTTTACTTTCAATATAATCGCAGAATTGGCTCAGCGTTGTAACCCCCTGCATTTCCTCAGGCTTTATCTTGAAGCCGAAGTTCTTTTCTACGATAACAACGATATCTACGAAATCGAGGCTGTCAATACCCATATCATCCTTTAATTTTGCTTCGTCGAAAATTTTCTCCTCGTCAATCTCCAAATCGTCAATGAGGAATGCTTTTACTTTTTCTTCAATCTCTTGTCTTGTCATTTTCTTTATTGTTTTATTATGATTTCTGTTTACATACAATAATAGAGTGACCCATTCCCAAATGATCATGAATCTGTTCAATTTCCAATCCAGCTTTTTCAATACAAGCTTGCATATCTTCTGTATTATACATCTTGGAATTTCCATTGGCCATTGCCGTAAAATACAAACTGGTCATTGTCAGACAGAAGGCTGCAGGCTCGTATTTTTGTCTATCCCACAAAGTCTCCATAATGTAAATACGGGTTTGGGACGTCATTGCATGTTTGGCACGATTCAAAATACTAACGATTTCATCCATGCTGAAACAGTCAAGGAACTGACTCATCCAAATAGCGTCAAGACCTCCATCATATTGTGGAAACACAGAATTGGAGTCCAACAGGTTGATGCCATATCCATGAATACGTTCAGCACCTTCTTTGCCTTTGATGTTATCCTGCATCATGGAAATTTGCTGTGGTAGGTCCAAAATGGTCACCTCTACATCTTTGTTATACGCTATACATTGTAAAGCCCATTTGCCAGTATTTCCTCCTACATCATAAAGCGACTTCACGTGATATTCATCAAAGATGATTTTCAACGCCTCAGGAAACGAAGAGTCGCTATAGAAATGGTCAAAACCGAACCAACTTTTCTGAACTTGTTTTGGGAGTTGAGAAAGTCCCTCGTAAATAGTAGGCCAATTGCCGAAGTGTTTTAAACCTTCTGGTTTGCCAATAGCAAGTGATTCCTCCAAATTAAACCACCCCACATAGTTGACATCATGATTGAAGTCAATGTTTACTCTTGTGGCAGGGTCATTGATAAGGAACCATCCAGTCTTTGATAGAGTATATCGCTCCGTCTGTGGATTAACCAATAAGGTTCCAATACACAGCGATGCCTCTAACAGGCACTTAACTGCATAGTCAGAACGCCCAGTCCTTTCACATATTTCCTGCCTTGTTAGTCCTTCTTTAGAATCACGTATTAAATCTAATATACCCCATTTTAGAATAATTCGTGAGACCTGAAAAACTACAGGCCCCCACGCAATAAATTCTGCTAATCTCTGAGCGTCACGTGCAGAAAGAGATTCTTTCGTATAATTATCCTCTAAAGATTGAGATAAAAACATATTACTTTGTTTCAGCTAATTCAGATCCTAAATCACCCATGGATTCCGTATAACTATCAAAGATTGAAAAATCACGCCCGCCCTTAAATTCTTTCACATTATATTCACAAATCACTTCACCGTTCTTTTTGTCAACGACAGTAATTTCGGCCCAAATCTTGTGTTTGTTTCCAGGAACAACACTCATCATACTGTAAAACCTATCAAAATTCGTGAACTTTACAGTCATAATATAATCTGCAGAGGATTCATCTTTGATAATTTTAACTTTCTTGCTTTCTTTATTATAACCTTCTACGAATTGAGCCTCTCCTTGTTCAACATAAGCATCATATTCTTCCCCCCATTGCGCTTTTACTGATTTACCATGGTCCCATTTGGCATTCGTCCAATCAAACACAACGAAAATCTTGCCTTCTGTTTTCATATAAGAAGCCTTTCCTTTGGAGACTTTGATTCCTCCTGCGAAAGCAAACATGGTTATCAAAGCCATACAAAATATTACATAAAAACGTTTCATTATTTTACTTTTAAGTTAGACATAATATTGTAAAGATGAGCACTATATTTTCTTAATTACTAATGCACTATTAGTTCCCCCAAAACCAAAAGAATTACTAAGGACAGTATTAACCTCTGTCTCTACAGTCTTGGCAGTGAGGTTTATCTTCTCAGAATACTCATCAGGATTCTCGAAGTTGATATTCGGAGCCACAAAGTTATTCTGCATCATAATGATACTATAAACTATCTCACTGGCACCTGCCATCCAGCACTCATGTCCTGTCATTGACTTTGTAGAACTGATGAGTGCCCGTTGACCATGAAACAATCTATCAAGCGCTATTGCTTCATACATGTCACCCTGTAGAGTGGATGTTGCATGGGCATTAATATAGTCAATATCATCAAGTTCTACACCAGCATCTTTTATGGCACGACTCATCGCTATTACAGAACCATTATCGCTGGGCTCTGAAATACCGCCACCATTGCTCGAGAATCCATACCCTACTACTTCTGCAAGAATTATGGCTCCACGGGCAATAGCATGATCATAGTCTTCAAGCACAAGGGCAGCAGCTCCACCACTGGGAATCAACCCGTCGCGGTCTTTATCGAATGGACGACTGGCCTTTGCTGGTTCTTCCATGCGGATTGAGAAAGCTCCGAGAGCGTCAAATGATGCCATTGAATAATAGTTGGTTTCCTGAGCTCCGCCGCATAATACCATGTCTTGGAAACCTTGCTTTATAAGCATATAACCCAACCCAATGGAGTGACTACCACTTGCGCAGGCTGCGCTGATGGTAAAATTAACACCGCGTAAATGGAAAATTGTACTTAGATTCATATTTACAGTCGAGTTCATCGACTGGAAAATAAGTCCATAACCCAGCATTGCCGAGTCGTGTTTTTCGTCCATAATCTTTGACGACTCAATAACAGGTTTAGCGGAAGAGTCATTACCAAAGATACATCCGACCTCATTCTCGCGAAGATATTCGTCACTGATTTGGGCCTGAACAAAAGCTTGACGACTTGCCATATAAGCGTATTGTGCTTCCTCTGACATTCCGGCACGAGTATGCCTGTCAATCATCTGTTTAGTAATGACAGGAGTCTCTACAATACCTGTAAGACCTGATCTATAGCCATATTCAAGTCTCTCTGGTTGTAAACCAATACCAGACTTCCCCTCAAAAAGAGATTGTCTAACAGTTTCTATATCTGTTCCAAGGCAGGACCAAATGCCCATGCCTGTAATTACTACACGTCTTGCCATCAATATAAATATAAGATTCTCACCAACCCGGCAGCATTATCCGAAAGGATACCGCATCGGCGTGGAAATATTTTGCAAAGATATATATTTTTTTGTAAATGGAACCATAAAAGTAGAAAAAAATAATAAATAAGGTGAATATTCATCATTCATTGCTATTTCTTGGGTCAAATGCCTTTCAACTCGTTATTAATGGCTCGTAAGGGAGGTCGCTAAGATAGACATACGTCATTGTATGATTTTCCATTAATGGTAGTTGGTAAATTCTCTAGAGAATCTGACGGTTTGATAGGCTCTCGAAAGAAGAGGACATTAATGGAAATTCTAAAATTCTCTAGAGAATTTAGTAAGGAGATAAAGAGAGAAAGTTTTTGAGAAGGAAGTAATGGATCTGTGAGCTTACTGGGGAGCATACACAATAAAGGAAACTGCATACACTTACCTACTTTATTGGTTATCAAACCATTAAGTATTTAGTGTATGCAGTGTATGCAAAATTATCAAGATTTGATCTCAATATCACGTTTGACGTTGTTGCGAATCTTGGTGAGATAGCCTTTCATGCCATCGGCATCCTTGTTGTCGATGATCTCCAGCAACTCTTTCAACTCTGTACGGATCTGGGAGACCTGATCGTGGGTGTAGGGGTTGAAGAGGATTTCCTGCAGGAGATAGTCGTCTTCGTTGAGCACTCCCTTGGCGATGCGCATGTGACGTTTAAAGGTGGTACCTGGTGCATCCTGATGCTTCATGACAGCTGCGAACACAAACGTCGAGACGAAGGGAATAGACAGTGAGTAAGCCACCGTCTTATCGTGCTCCTCGAAGGTGTATTCGTAGATGTTCAGCCCCAGCTTCTGGTAGAGATCCTTAAAGAAGATACGGCCCATATAGTCGCCCTCGCTGATGATGATGGCATTCTCCTCAGAGAGCTGCTGCAAGTTGGCGAACGTAGGTCCGAACATCGGGTGCGTGGAGACATAACGCATGCCTGTGCTCTCGTAGAACTCCTTCAGGTCGGTCTTCACAGAGGCGATATCGCTGATGATACACTCCTTGGGCAGATAAGGGATAACCTCCTTGAATACAGGGATGGTGTATTTCAATGTGACGGCATTGATCATTAACTCCGGCTTAAACGCCTTGATCTCATCGTAGGAGGTGAAACGCTGACAGTTGTAGGTGAAGCGCATCCGTTTGGGATCGCGTTCAAAGACTGCCACCTCGTGGTCGAAACTCAGCAGGTCGATGAAGAAACTACCCATCTTTCCTGCGCCCATGACTAATATTCGCATATTACTTATTGATAATCTCTATTTGCTGACGAACTGACTCCTCATGAATATTCTCAAAGACGTGGGCGACGAACTCAGGATCCATCCCACAGAGCGAACCCTGGGCACCACGTTTGTTCAGGATCTCATTATAACGGTTGGCCTGCAGCACCGTCATGTTGTGCTCCTTCTTGTACTGACCAATCTCACGACACACCTTCATACGCTTGGCGAGCAAGTCCATCAACTGATTGTCGAGCTCGTCGATCTGCTTACGAAGCTGGGTGATACCCTCTGTCATCGTGTGCTCATCACGGATCACCAAAAGACTCAGGATATAGTCGAGCACATCAGGTGTCACCTGCTGCTTGGCATCACTCCAAGCCTTATCCGGATCGCAGTGACTCTCGATGATCAGACCGTCAAAGCCGAGGTCCATCGCCTGCTGACAGAGCGGTGCAATCAACTCACGACGACCTCCGATATGTGAGGGATCGCTAATAAGTGGCAATGCTGGGATACGACGACGCAGTTCGATGGGAATCTGCCACATCGGCGCATTACGGTAGATCTTCTGTTCATAGCTGGAGAAACCACGATGGATGGCACCCAAACGCTTCACGCCAGCCTGATTCAGACGCTCCAGCGCACCTACCCACAGCTCAAGGTCAGGATTCACTGGGTTCTTCACGAAGACTGGCACATCAACACCCTTCAAGGCATCGGCAATCGCCTGCATGGCAAAGGGGTTGGCAGAGGTTCGGGCACCAATCCAGAGGATGTCGATACCATACTTCAGGGCCAGTTCCACATGCTCAGCCGTAGCCACCTCGGTAGAGACGAGCATCTTGGTTTCTTTCTTCACCTCAGCGAGCCATACGAGCGCAGGCTCACCATGGCCCTCGAAGCCACCTGGTTTCGTACGGGGTTTCCAGACACCAGCGCGGAAGTTGTGGCAGCCTTTCATCGCCAACTCACGGGCTGTAGTCATCACTTGTTCCTCAGTCTCTGCAGAGCAAGGGCCTGCAATCACGAAGGGACGTTCATTGTCACTCGGTAAATTCAATGGTGCTAATTCCAGTTCCATAATTATATTGCTTTTGATATTTCATATCGAGCTTGCTAACGTTCAGCATAGCTCAAGCAAGCTTGGCTTTGCTCTCACTTATTCGCAACCTTTTGATTCTTTCTAATGCTTGCTTGATTTTCTCTTCCTTGGCACAGAGGGAGATGCGGATGTAACGCTTGCCGTTGGAGCCGAAGATGAAGCCTGGGGTGATGAAGACGCGGGCCTCGTGGAGTACCTTCTCCGTGAGATCCTCGACATCGGCATACTGCTCAGGGATCTTTCCCCAGAGGAACATACCCACCTGATTCTTATCGTAGGTGCAGCCCAGCACATCCATGATCTGCTCTGCCCACTGGCGACGACGGCTATAGGTCTCGATATTCGCCTCACGATGCCAAGATTCATCATTCTTAAGTGCCTCAGCAGCAGCAAGTTGGATACCACGAAACGTGCCACTATCCACATTGCTCTTGATCTTCATGATCCACTGGATGAACTGGGCGTTGGCGAGACACATACCCACACGCCAACCTGGCATGTTGTGCGACTTCGACATCGAGTTAAACTCGATACAGCAGTCCTTCGCACCAGGCACCTGAAGAATACTCAGATGCGCCTCGCTCAGGATGAACGAATAAGGATTATCGTTCACCACCACGATACCATGATCCTTGGCAAACTTCACCAAACGCTCGTAAGTCTCACGACGTGCACGACCACCCGTCGGCATATTGGGATAGTTGGTCCACATGAGTTTCACCTTTGAGAGATCCATCTTCTCCAGTTCCTCAAAATCAGGCTGCCACCCGTTGTCCTCACGCAGATTGTAGTTCACAATCTTCGCCCCTAAGATCTTAGACAAGGAGGTATAGGTGGGATAGCCAGGATTGGGCACCAGCACCTCGTCGCCAGGATTCACGAAGGCGAGGGTGACATGCAGGATACCTTCCTTTGAACCGATGAGAGGCAGCACCTCCGTCTTACCATCCAGTTCGACGCCATACCAACGCTTGTAGAAATCAGCCATCGCCATACGCAGCTCTGGTGTTCCCACAGTCATCTGATAGCCGTGTGCATCAGGCAGTTTGGCTACCTCACACAGTTTGTTGATGGTTTGCTCAGAAGGGGGCATATCAGGACTGCCGATCGCAAGACTGATGATATCCTTGCCCTCTGCATTCATCTGGGCCACTTCTTTCAGCTTGCGACTGAAGTAGTACTCCTGAACTAAACTTAATCTCTCTGCTGGTTCAATTTGTCTGTTTGCCATCTTTATATTCTCCTAAAATCTTTAAATCTTTGGTTAATGGGATAATCGCATCAATCGACTGACGATAGCGGGTGAGGTCATCGTACATCACATCGACGTAGAACAGATATTCCCACTCCTTGCCGATGATTGGCAGCGACTGAATCTTCGTGAGATTGATGTGATAGAATGATAGGATCGCCAATACATGCGAGAGCGAACCTTCTTCATGAGGCAGTGAGAAGACGATGCTCGACTTGTTAGCCTCTGTCAATGGGCGCAGCATATCGGCCTTGTTGGGATTCGACACCACAAGGAAGCGGGTAAAGTTGTGCTTGTTGTCCTCGATATGATCCTCCAGCACCTTCAGACCATAAAACCTCGCAGCTTCTGCATGACAGATGGCAGCCCAGCCTTTCTTCTGTCCCTCAGCAATCATCTTAGCCGAACCAGCCGTATCCTCAGCCTCCACATTCTTCAGCTGGGGGTGCTGGGCCAGGAACTGACGGCACTGCATCAAGGCTACAGGATGAGAATGGACTTCTGTGATGGTGTCCCAATCATCTTCAGGCAGACAGCAGATGCTGTGGGTGATGTGCAGCTTGTGCTCCCCTACTACGCTGGTACCACTGTCGCGCAACAGCTCATAGTTATGCAGCAGACTACCTGCTATCGTATTCTCGATGGCAAGCATGCCGATAGCTGTGGGATCCTTCTTGATGTTCTCAAAGACCTGTTCGAAGGTAGAGCAGCAAATCAGCTGTATCTGTTCTCCCTCGAAATACAAGTGTGCCGCGATATCGTGGAACGACCCGATCAGTCCTTGAATGGCGATTCTCTTCATATTCTCCTTTTTACTTTTTTACCCTTTTACTATTTTACCTTTTTCGTGAAGCGGAGCCTTATTTTATTCTTCAAATTTTCAATTTCAAATTTTACTTACGGCAAACCGCTTCACAATTGCTTGCAAAGTAAAAGTAATAACCGTAAAAGTATGCATTCGACATTGACATATTCTCTAATTTTTGTTTTATCGGGTGCAAAAATATCACTTTTCCACGAAATAAACAAATATTTTGCAAGAAAAATGGCTTTTTCGCTTACATTTTTTCATTTGGGCGCTATCAGAAGGGCCTTCAGATCGATAATATTGGGCATAGCTGCATCTATCTTTGTCTCTGAGGCATCATGGACATGCAGATTAGCTGGCATCGGCTCACAGGCTGCAGCCAAAGCCACATCGTAAGGATCATCGGCATAGGAGTGGATCTCCCATTCCGGATGCACAAGTGCCATCAACAACGAGAACTGACCTCTGCCAGCATGAATCACGGATACACTGTTGGTAGTAGCATCCTCCAACTGATAGCCGTCTATCCATTGGCTGAAATCATCATATTGCTTCAGCATCTTTCGTGTCTCTTTCTCTATACCTATTCCTTTATAGATATGCTTGTCGATAATATAGTCATGGAAGTAATGAGTATTCTCGATCTGACGACGGAGTTGTTCGTAACGGTTCATATAGAGATGCTGAATACGTTTGGTAATCGTCAGTTCAGTGTCACCATACTCCCCTAACCGCTCTGCAGGAATACGTTCGCCAATCAACATATCCACTTGTCCACGAGCAGCGAAGCCACTTCCTTTAGGCATCACATGACCTGTGCCGTGAATATACAGCGGCAGAATGTCAGCACCCAGTTTCCTGGCCAGATAGAACGCCCCTTTATGGAAACGCTTAACGCCTTCGTTGCTCCTCAGACCTTCTGGGAATATCACCACGTTATAACCGTCAGCTACAGCCTGAGCCACCTGTTCCTCCATATTCTCTACAGAGTTCCTGGCATTCATAAAGCGCGATACCTTAAACATCGTCTTTACGAAACGGTTTCGCCACACTCTGTCGCCAGCCATCACTAGGATATGAGGACTCAGCGAGAGAATATAGATCGGATCAAGCATCGACTGATGGTTACAGATAATGATCGAGCCCTTATCGAACTTCTCTCCCACCTCATTATGGATGTGGAACTTGACCCCCCAGATGTGGTTCACATCTACATGCATGGTATGATGGATCACCCGATGGAACCAAGCTTCCTTCTTCTTGTTCTTGTCAGGTTGGCACTTCACCACCAGCCCCAAGACACTACCATACAACAGTTCCGCAAGATACACGACAGCACAATAGGTAATACGAATGATCTGCTCTATCGTCACAGGACTTCTGCGGATCTTATGATTGGTCTTCGTGAGCCATCCGAAGATAAACGGCGGAATCACCCAGGCCATCAAGACTACCGTAAACATACCCACAATCGTCACCTCTGCCAAAGAATGAAGAGCAGGATGCTTTGCCACAATCAGAGAACCCATACCGATAAACATGATCAAGGCAGAGATCACGATACTGTTCTTATAGGAAGGCAACAATTTCTTGCGATAGGCATATTCATTAATCAGACCATCGGCAATAAAAATGGTATAATCGTCACCCTGTCCGAAGATAAAGGTAGCCAGAATCACATTGACGATGTTGAACTGCATGCCGAAGAGCGTCATGATACCCAGGATCCAGATCCAACCGATAGCCATCGGCAGGAATGCCAAGAGACTCAACTCCAATCGTCCGAACGATAACCACAGGAAGATGAAGACGATGAATCCGCAGGCAAAACCGATATAGTTGAAGTTCTCGGAAAGCGTACTGGCCACAGCACCGTTCATCCTGACAAAGTCGAAAGAAAAGCCTTTCGATCCCAATGCCTCATTCAGAGCCGACTCCAAAGAAACCATATCCTTGCCATTGGCATCAATGATGTCAACGACAGAACAACAGCCAGTGTTCTTACTAAAGGAATTATTCAGGAAGAACGAACGGACGGGTTCGAAATACTCAAAGGGCTTTGGCGTATAGTCTTTGGTAATCATCTTCTGAAAACCTTCAAACGCCTTATCGCTGAACCCGAAAACTGGTGTATTGGCCTGTAGCGCTGTCAAGACCTCTGTCCGATGCTGCTTCCAGAAGGCGTTCCATCGTTCTATCCGTCGCTGCTGTTCCGCCTCAGAACAGATGAGGTTCGTGGCATCAGAATAACTGTTCAACGCACCATTCTGCTTGAGCTGATCCAGTATCGGTACCAACTTCGTCCTTTCGTCAAGCGCATCATTCCAGTCTGCACCCTCTGTGACGACATACACATTCTTCGTACCATTTAGACCTACCGAGGCGTTCATATCATCCAACAATTCCTTCTGCTGCTTGGTCATATAATTAATATGGTGCATGTTGGTGTCAAACGAAGTGCCCAGACTATAATAGCCGAAGACGAGTGTCATAATAAAGATCATCCACAACAGCCAGCGATGACGCTCTGGTGAACCTGATGACAGTTTGCCGAAGACGAGACGCTCCTCTCCTACCTCTGCCCTCACCTTAACCAGATGCGGCAGGAACACCAATACAAAGAGAATCGTTCCAACCAGCATCAAAGCCGCAAAGATACCTAAGTCGCGAAGAGCCGGTGCATCGAGTGGCATCAAGCTGGCGAAAGCACCCACTGTGGTGATATTTCCAATCAGGAGCGGTGCCACCATCTCCTTCAGAATATCCCTGGCCGTTCCGCCACGACTCGTATGGGCGATAAAGTGCAACGGATAGTTGACGGCGATACCTATGATGATAGAGCCGATACCTATCACAATCAACGAGACATCGCTGCGGATCACAGAGACCAGTCCCATGGCAAACAACCAGCCGAAGGCGATGGAAGCACCTATGAGCAAAAGATTCTTTACTTTCTTGAATGCAAACACCAACAACGTAAGGATCAGGGTGATGGCGATAGTGATGGCCCAATGGCTATCACTCTTGATCTGTTCGGCATTGCCGACAGCGATGACAGGTGCTCCCGTGATAGCTACATCGACATTCGGCACAGCCTTCATTGTCTCGGCAACAATGCTATCTACATATTCCACCAACAAGCTGTTGTTGGCCGACTCCATAGCACCATAAGGAGAAGTCAGCATCGCTACAGCATATTTGTTATCATTGATATAGATGTAACCGTTATCCACCTCTATGGGCAAAGCTGACTGCTGCACCTGCAATCGGTCTAACACCGAACTGAAGAGTGCCAACGGGTCATTAGCGATATTCGAAGTGAAGAAGCCAGAAGCAGGCATCAACATCATCTCTACGTCGTTAGACAACTGGTCCTTCGCATAGTTCGGTGTCGCCAACAAACGCTCCATACGGACATAGTCAGAATCGCGCAGCATCACTGGCATATTTTGATAAATAAAGTCCGTGATACTGGCATATTTATCGTAATCGATCTGGGTGGTAATCTTCTGGGCAAAGGAATCAACGGCTTCAGCCAGACGGTCTCTATTTATCTGGCCATCTTTGGTCTTAAACATCGCATAGATGCGTTGTCCGCCAGAGATATCCTGATAGATATTGATAGCCTTCTGCTCATTTCCACTTAATGGCAGGAAGTCGTAGATGTTCTCATTATAAGAGAGCGAGAACATCATCACCAGCAGCGTCATGATCAGCCCCAGCAGAAGTCCTGTAAACAGGGCTTTGCGCTGATGGAGCATATCATATAGACGTAGAAAGAAGTTCACCATTACAATTGATTATTGACTAAATCCTCCAGCCACTTCAGAAATTGTTCTTTCCAACCGATGGCTTCTTTTGTTGTTTTCTTCTCTGAAACCCCGAATCCGTGTCCACCCGTATGGTAGTGCTCGTACTGATGAGGGATATGCTGACTCGTTAACGCGGAATCCAAAAGGATGGCATTACGCGGATCCACCACAGGATCGTCGTCGCAGTTCATCAGGAACACAGGCGGACAGTTGACTGGCACATGTCGCTCTACTGATAACGAATCCATCATCTCCCCAGTAGGAGAACCACCCAACAGTCCACGACGGGAACGTTTGTGTGTTGCAGGATGCGTCATAGAGACTACAGGATACATCGGTGCCACGAAATAAGGTGCCTGAGAGGTTCCAGCCAACTGCTCTGTAGCATGCATCACCAGATGGCCACCTGCAGAGAACCCCATACACCCGATACGATCCGTCCTGACCCCATATTCTGCAGCATGACTTCTCACATGATCGAGCGCCTTGCACAAATCGTTAAAGCCTTCTGGAAAACGTCGCTTTTTCAGATACACATGGAAGGTGAACGATGCCCAGCCCCCATGACTGTACTCTACCACAAAGGCAGCGATACCATTATCACAAAGCCATTGTGCCACCTCGTCGCCCTCACCCTGCTTATCCAACCAGAAATAACTGCCACCAGGACAGACGATCACGCCTGTCCCCGTGGGATTCTCCTTGGGGATGAAAGCCCTGAACCGATAGGCATACGAAGAGATACCTACCAGCAGAATAATGAGTGCGACTATGAACCTATGTTTCATTCTGAGCAACGATCTATATCCACATACAGTCTTCTGAAGAAGTCTCTTTCAGTCTCACCGAGTTTCTCGAGCATATCACCCAGATCATCAAATGTCAGACCCTCGTCATTACGCTTCTTCAACATTTTCGATGACTGATAGGAGAACTCTCTCCACTTGTCGCCGATCTGCGTCATCTCAGCAGAATAGTTGTTCATGAAGTCCAGTCCCGTCTTTTCCGCCGCCTCCTGAAGGAACGCACCGTACACATAACGGAAACCGGCTCCGCCAGTACCTGTCTCTTCCAACATACGGATGATCTGCGCCAGATTCAGCAATGCCTTCTTTTGACCCATGGTCTTCTCCCAAGTCCTGATCTTCTTCGACAGATAGATGATACCGTTCGTACCTGCGAAAGGTATGAATTTAGGCTGGAAGGCCATATGCTTACAGTTCTTCTTAATGGCTTTCAGGATTAGCGGTTTCAAATCGGGTATCACCTCCGGCATCTGCTTGATCCAATACATTTGTCCCATCAAGGGATAGGTGCCCTTGGTGAAACGCACCTTCTTCAGATCCTTTGTGCTAAGTGTCACTTTCTCGATCGTGACGGGATCCAGTACACTATACACACCTGTCTCTTCATCTTTTCCTACAATACAGATATTGTGACCATTAAAGTGCACACGATACTCAATCGGATAATACGGCAGGTAATAGATACCAACCACACAGCCTACTGGGGTCTTCTGGCCTAGCAGCACCTCGTCCAACTTCTTCATCGCACGGTCCTTACTCAGGAAACGACGCATCTCAGACTTGATACCAAACAGTTTGGTGATACGCTTAAAGAGTAAACCTGGGAAAGTGCGGAATGCTGTCATCGGCATACCACCCGCTTTCACGAAGGGCAAATGCACAAAGAACAGACCACTGGACAAGCCAAAGGCCATGGGTTCTGACACTTCTACGCCATAATATCTCAACAGATTAGAGATCGTTCCATTCTCACAATGGGCCGCAGGCTTATGTTGTAATTGCAATTCCATCCTTCTTATTTTTCAGGGAATGTTTTTAGTTCTTCTACTGTCATTCGGAGGGCTTCTGCATAAGCACTGAGAGTCTTCTCATCAAGATTGGCAAAAGCCTCAGGATCAGACATGTGCTTGCGAACCTTACGCTTGGGGATATCGGCATAGTGGGCTAACAACTCTACCGTCATCAGATTCTTGACAGCATAATACTCCAGAAGTGTGGACTCACCTTTCTTGATACGTTCCAACACTTCATCACACTCTTCCTGGACGGCGTCAAGTTGCCACTGGATGGCTTCATTCTTAGCCTCCCAGCCCACACTGTTTACCATCTGGTATTTTCCTTCACTATCAACGGCATAAATCGGGTGCCGCACAGGGGTACCCTCAGTAAACTTCAAATCTTGGGGAACATCTTCTACTTTCATGCTTCCAACACCTGATACTGTAGCGACATCTTCACTGACTCACCCGCCTCGTCAGAGACGGCGACATCCACACTCAACACATCCTGATTCAACACCTCTTTCGTAAAGGTATAGACTGGCGTATCATTCGGTCCTACAATCTTATTGAACCGGATGGTCTTCACGACAGTCAGTTGCAACTGTTTCCCATATTTATCTTCTAGCATCTCCTCGCCCATCTGCATCAGGCAGACACCCGGTGTCACAGGGTTACCTGGGAAATGGGCTTTATAAATGCGATGCTCAGGATTGAACTTCACTTGACACTGGTAACTGTCTTCACACTGTTTCGTGGAAACCACTTCGAAAAAATCGTTGATCAGTTTCATATTTCGTCTTTAATTGGAGTAAATGTATATTTTATCTTAAATCGGATGTTAATCAGGTTGACTTCACCATCAGGCGAGAAAGTAATCTGCCTGCTTCGCTTCAACGCATCCAGTTGCAAAGGTAGTTTAGAAAAAAAGAACGACATATCTGCCTGCAGTACCTTGCGGATGTACCATTTGTCTAAAAACGGAGGTAAATTAGAAAGCTTCGTCTTCTTTCCGTTGTACTCGAAATCAAAGGCTGTCAGTCCGAATTCATTGATGACAGTGCCAATAATCTCCGTCGGCGATTTCATCTTCATCATACAGATACCAGAGAGTTGTTGTGTTCCAACCTCCAACAACAGATCATACTGCCTGATCTTTGTAGTATCTGTGACAACAGTGTCAACTACAACAGAGTCAGCCAAAACGATCTCCTCCTGAGCTATACATGGCAACTGGAAGAGCAGTAGTAACAGACTAATTAACCTTAAAGAAGCTCTCATTAATATTTGTATTCACTTTGGGAGACAGCAGTTTGACCAGGGTATATTCACCCGACTTCTCTATCATCTTGATGGTCTCCACCATTGTCAGTGCAGGATTGAAATACACCTCAATGGCAGCATATACCTGTTTCACCTCTTTCTTCTTCGGCAACATCTTGGCGAAATACACATCATCCTGTTTGTATAACGTCACATCAAAGTCAGCCGAGTTCTTGATACCGCCACCAGTAATGGTATTCAGGATGATTGTCGTGATCTGACGAAAGATCTTATTACCCTGAATATCGATATTCTTCGTCTTCTTTGCCGACTTGATCTGCACCTTATCGCCGTTCATGATAAACGTATAGTCATAAGGTGTCGTATATTGCCATCTGATCTTATCCGGCTTCTTGAAATACAGAACACCCTTCGACTGCATCTCCTTACTCAGGAGCTTCATCCGCTTAGACTGCACGAAGTCACACTGCAGCGAATGCAGTGCATTCGACGACTGTTCCATCTTCGCCAAAACCTGCTTTTCTTGCTCACTCGTGAGTTTAGTCTGTCCCATCACCGATAGAGCAGACAGACACGTCAATAGTATGAAAAACGATCTCAACATATCTCTACATTTAATAACTATTTCGCTATAAGCACGCATCCAGACAGTATCAGGAATACGCCTATCCATCTGATCATCGGGATCTGCTCATGAAAGAAAATCATCGCAGCAAACATGCCCATCACATAACTCAGACTCACCATCGGGTAAGCCATATTAAGAGGGAAGTTCTTGATGATATACATCCAAAGCACGGAACCGATGGCAAAACAGATACCACAACAGATAAACTGCCAGTTAATCAGCAGTCTGCCGAAGTAACCCCATGAGAAGGAGAAGTCACCTGCCTTCTGGAGTCCGAACTTCATCAGCACCTGTCCACCCGTCAGGAGCATACACTGCAAGAGCGATATAGGTAATAACTTCAGAATCATATTCCTTTTAAGAGTATTAACGCACAATCGCAATTCGTGGTGCAGTTCACAAACAGCATCACTGGCATGCCTTGTTTCTTCATCAGGTGGGCAGCAGCATACAACCCTAAAGCTGATACCGTATAGTTCTCACCGAACAATTGTTTATATTGCAGATGCTCCACCTGCGGAAAGAGCTCGTCCAACACGGGCTGATACAGTCGATCGTTTTCAGGATTCCCGTTCACTCCCGTTATCACCGTCTGGATAGCCTCAACTTTGATATTGGCTTTCTCTACCAGCGCTTCCAGTTGTTTACGGATGTTCTGGACCGACTTCGTGCGGAAGACGCTGACACCAGCCAACTCACAGAGGTTATCTGGCGAGACCTGCTTGTTGAGCATCATCGACATGGCACACTCACCACAGGGCACCATACCTTCTACACCCACATAACCCGTCTTACGAAGCAACTCGTAATACGACTCAACCATCTCATCATGCCCACCCACAAGTGCGTTGGAGATCTGTCCTAAATTGAGCTGCATCCAGGCATCCTTCAAAGCCAGCTCGAAGCTGATGCCACCATGCGAATAGGTGGTGTTATAGCTGTGGGTAGCTGTAAAGATGCTAATCGTCGAACTCACGGTGTTATGTGTGGTCTGCATGAAATAGGTGGGACTCAACGACTCCTCACCGTTCTCCACCAGGTCATCCAAAAACTTTTCCGTATAGTTCAGGCTGCCGATACTCGTACCCGTAATAATAGCATCAGGATGGTTGATGCCCGTCTCCTTCAGCACTTTCAACGAGGTCACGATAGCACGTTTCATGATGTTACCCATTCGTCGTGCCTCATTGGGGGCAATATACTCACGGAACGCAGGGTTCACAGCTTTCACAAAAGGCTCGTGATACACTATCGGCTGCTCCATCCACTCCTCAGAGAGTGGGGTTTGGATAGATATCTGTTCTGCTGCTTGGATATATACTTTTCCCATCATTCATTCACTTTAGAGAAGATCAATGAGGAATCATTGCCGCCAAAACCGAACGCATTACTAAGGACATGCTGGATCCGTGGATGCGCCACCTGTCCTGTAACAGGCAGGATACCCTGTTCCATCGGCGTTTTCCAATTGATATTCTTCGGTAAAAACTGGTGTTCAAGAGCCAAGAGACAGAACACGGCCTCAATACTACCCGATGCGCTGGTGGTGTGACCTGTAAACGACTTGGTAGAGGATACCGGAGGATAATGCTCACCGAAGACACGGATGATCGCCTGACTCTCCGACTCGTCGTTGTTGGGCGTACCCGTTCCGTGGGCATTGATATACTGGATATCCTCTGGTTTCAGACCTGCTGTCTCTAAAGCGGCTGTCATCGCCAGATAAGCCCCTTCTCCCTCTGGCGAGGAGGCGGTCTGGTGGAACGCGTCACACCTATTGGCATAGCCACTCAGCACAAACTTAGGTTGCAGACCGCGCTGCTGTACCGATGCCGCAGTCTCCATCACCAGATAGGCAGCACCCTCTCCGAGGTTCAAGCCTGCCCGATCCCTGTCAAAGGGTCTGCAGGGTTCGTGATCCAAGATCATCAACGCATTAAAGCCATTCAGATGGAAAAGCGACAGGCACTCTGCACCACCTACCACCACGATATCCGCCAGACCACAGCGCAACATATTCGCTCCTGTGATGATGGCATTGGTGGCTGATGAACACGCCGTAGAGAGTGTCGCCATCGAAGCGAAATCGCCAAGACCTTCTGCTATCATCTCCGTACACGACGCACAGTTATACGTGGCAATCTCAGCAATTTCCTGTCCACAATTAGACTCTTGGGCATGCACCTGTTCTCTTCGCTCCATCCCACCAACGGTCGTACCCGAGATAAAATGCACTTCATCCAAAGACTGTCCATCAAGGTGGGCGTCGTGCAGGGCTTCCTTGAGGGCGAGTTTTCCAATCAGGGAGGTACGGGTATAGCTCTGGCTATCCCCTAAACCAAGTCGCTGAGCCATCTCGTCGTTACTCAATTGTACCTCACCTACAGGCAAGTCAGTATGAGTTGACTTCAGATACCTGATGAAACGGATACCCGACCGATTGTCCTGAAGCGACGCCAACGTCTCGGCTTTTCCTATGCCAATCGCTGAGACAACACCAGCTCCTGTTATATAAATCGGCTCCAAAATCATCTTATTTAGTACGGTTAGCCTGAATATAATCTGCCATCACTCTGACAGACACAAACACCTTCTTACCGTCCTTGGGATCCTGCAGTTTGATACCATATTTTTTCTCTAAGAGCACAATCAACTCCAAGGCATCAATAGAATCCAATCCCAGACCATCGGCACCGAACAGAGGCGCATCCTCATCCAGATCCTCAGGTGTCATATCTTCCAAGTTAAGCGCTTCGATAATTTCTTTCTTAACTTCCAACAATAAAGCTTCCATTTCTTTTCTTTGTTTTAAAATGTTATTATCCTTCTGCCTCAATATTAGTAGAGGCAAGTTTCATACGGGCCTCTGCAATAACCTCCTCCCCCACTTTGGTACATACACTCGCCAGTGTCATATCTAACACATCAATCAGAATATGCACCTCAGTAGTCAGACGTTCATCCAGCAGCGGCTGACGGTAAATCTTCAAATTCTTAATCTCTCCGATATAACCTAACTTGATAGGCCTGTTGTGCAGTAAGTTCACACAACCCATTCTGGCAGCACACGACTGTGCCATATTCTCCACGATACCAGCCGACGAGAGTTTGTTCTCGTCCAACAAGATATTATCCTGCCTCACCATAAACTCCGTCACAGCATCGCTATCATCACAACTCAGGATCCTATCCACCATCATAAATGGCGGGCGCTGAGGAATAAGGGAGGTCATTTCAATCTTTTCTAACTCCATGATTATTTCTATTCTTTCCTTTATTTGGTTATTTCTTTATTTTGCTTTGCATCAAAGCTCTCCCCATTGGCGTTGGATCTCTTCCTTATCCACCTCTTCGATCAGGATCTCTGCCAGTGCCTCAACAACTTCTACGGGCACTGCGAAACGCGGATCGTCGCTGTGGGGATTGATGGCAGGCAGGAAGTGCGGCATCTCACCCTTATACACCTCCTTCATCCTGGTGCCCTTATTGCCTTCGCCAGTACATGAATACGTGATATTGGCGAGACGGTCGCAGAGCTTCACAAACGGGGCATAGGGGGTCTCACGGATACCCTGATAATACTTCTCCCCTGCCCTTTCAGCTCGGGTCCGTCCCTTATCATTGGTAAGGGCATACACGATCTCCGTAGCCATTAACGCCTGCTCCTCCGTCATCTCGTTCCTCGCCAGACGCAACACATCGTTGTACGTCAGACGGGCATCTTCGATGCTGTCGTGATAATAAGCGGCAAAGAACAGCGGCAGTACATCTTCCTCTCTGACACACACCAGATAACCGTAATTCCTGACGCCCTCCACCACCATGTCAAGGTGGAAACCGTATGGCAGGATGCCTGCATACGTCTGATTCACACTCTGATGGAGATCGTGTGCCGACTGTCGGAAATGCTCTATCTGACTGGCATATTTCACCAGGTAAGACTGATATTCTTCCTTATCCATTGTCAATATTCATTTTCTGCCTGCAAAATTATAAAAAAAAAGCCGAATATGTGCGATTCATCCGCAAAAAATTGTATCTTTGCAGCAGATTTATCATATAAAATAAAAGAACAAGACAACAATAACCCTATAAAAAATCCAACAAAAGGCAAATGAGAAAACTATTATTGACTTGCTGCTTGACAGCCTTCTGTGCCTGCAATGCCATGGCACAGGATGCGTACGACCTCTTGTTTGATAACTCAACAACGGACAATCCAACGATGGTCGATTCAGTGTTAATTAAAGATTTCCAGCTCGAGAATCCTGTCATTAACACCATTATGTCCCGTCGCTCTATTCGTAGTTATATCGACAAACCGGTAGAACATGAAAAACTGGCGGCTATTGTCAAGTGTGGTATCAACGCTCCCAGTGGCAGCAACCGCCAGCCTTGGCAGATTCGTGTGGTAGAGAACCAGGAGCTACTTGCTCAGGTGAACGAGGTATTCAAGAAAGAGTTCGCCAGACAGATACTTCGCGATAGGAATTTCAAAAACATGTTCCGCAACGCGCCAAATATTATTTTAATATGTACGCCTGCGAATGGCGGAGGTGAGATCGATGCAGGTATGCTAGGTCAGAACATCATGTTGGCAGCTCAGTCGATTGGTCTCGGTACCTGCTGTCTCGGAGGTATCGTGCGTTTCATCCAGACCAATCCCAAGATCGAGTTCTTCCGCGAAGCACTATGTATCCCCATTGATTATAAGATCAACTACATTATTGCCGTCGGCTATCCTGACGAGACACCAGAGGCCAAACCACGCGATCCCAGCAAAGTTGTATTCATCGACTAACACTGCATTGACTTATATCAAAAATCGACTATCATCGCACGCAATCTATCAAAAAAATGATGATTGATTGCTCAAATAGCACTACTTTTGCACTCGATTTTAAATCAAACAATAAAAAAGGAAAAGAATTAAAATTCGTATGATTATGAAAAAGATGATGATGATCGCTGCCATGATGGTAGCAACTGTTTCAGCAAAAGCTCAGTTTGAGCCAGGTACATTCTCACTCCAGCCTAAGGCAGGTTTTGTTCTCAGTTCTATTACTGGTGACGGTACAAAGTACAAGCCTGGTTTCACAGCAGGTCTCGAGGGTCAGTATCAGATCAACAACTGGTTCGGTCTGTCTGCAGGTGTTAATTATCAAATGGCAGGTAGCAAGATTAAGGACTCAGATTCCAAATTCAAAATGAACTATATCAACATCCCTGTGATGGCTAAGTTCTATGTAACTAAGGGCCTCTCTCTGAATGCAGGTCTGCAGCTCGGTTTCTTGACAAGTGCTAAGCTTTCTGATGTTCAGCTTTTGGGTGGTAAGGATGATATAGATATTAAAGAGATTTGCAATAAGACAGACTTCTCAATTCCTTTGAGCATCGCTTACGAGTTCACAAATGGTCTGTCATTCGAGGCTCGTTACAATGTAGGTGTTACCAATGTTATCAAAAACGATGTAGTTAATGCTGCACTTGATATTGTAGGTGGAACAAAGCGTTGGGATGACAACAAGAACTCTGCGTTCATGATCACCGTTGGTTACAAGTTCAGCCTCTAATTACTCCATTCCAAAATACAATAATCGCACAGGGAAAATCCTCTGTGCGATTTTTTTATTGACAAAACTTTGGTTGCATCAAATCAACAAAGCATTCTTGCGAAGCAGATAAAAGCACTACAATATTTGCTGGTAAGCCAGAGAAAAAAATTTGTAGGCCTGCCAGAAAAAATTCGTCAGTGTGACCGCAAAAACACGACTTAAGAGAAAAGATTTCAAGAGGAAAGAAAATCGTTTACAAGTTTCTTGTCTATGCCCCGATGATATTCAAAAAGATGGTGATGATTCCTGTATTGATCAGATCAGCGAACATCGCACCGATGATAGGAACGATGAGGAAAGGTTTGACGGTATAGCGGTACTTATAGCATACGGCACTCATGTTCGCCATCGCATTGGGGGTGGCACCAAGACCGAAGCCACACATGCCTGCACACAGCACGGCAGCATCATAATTGCGACCTAACAAAGGGAAGGCTACAAAGTAAGCAAATAGTGCCATCATCAGCACTTGGGATACCAAGATGACGATTAAGGGAAGGGCCAAGCTCTGTAGTTCCCAAAGCTTCAGGGAAACCATCGCCATACCAAGGAACATAGACAGGCAGATGTTGCCTACACTGATAATTCGCTCCATATCAAGCAGTTTTTCTGCCTTTTCCCATTTACCTTCATCTTTGTATTTGACAAATCCGATAGTGTTACGAACAATGGCGGCAAGGATCAAAGCACCGAAATAGGTTGGAAATGTAACACCTGTCTTTGCCAACAACCAACTCAACAGGGTGCCACCACCCATAACCAGGATAATGCAATAAGTAGCCTTAGCATACTGCTGGAACTCCTGTTCGTTCGTACTGACACGCTTGGTACGACCTGTTGGCGAAGCCTCGTCACTCTCGATACCCGCCATGGCAGGATCAATCTCTTCATCCTGTGGTTGCATCTGTTCATGCGTCAGTTTCGTGCGGATAATCCGCTCTGCCAATGGACCGCCTATCATTGAACCGGCAATCAGACCAAAGGTAGCAGCTGCCATACCAATTGTTCCTGCGCCATGCAGGCCCATGCCCTCCAAAACGCTAGCAAATCCGCCTGCCGTACCGTGTCCGCCTGTCATGGATATACTACCAGCAGCCATACCTATCAAAGGATCAACTCCCATGAGTTTGGTAATGCCCAGTGGCATGATGTTCTGCATAGCAATAATGACAACCAACAGGACCAGCATAATGATTAAAAGTTTGCCACCTTGCTTTAATACTTTTAGGTCGCTTTGGAAACCAACGCTGGTAAAGAATGCCAGCATAAAAGCGGACCTCAATGTACCATTGAAGGATACCTCAACATTGAACCAGCCATATAATATCAGGGTGATCAATGAAAAGATGATACCACCGCTTACTGGCGACGGCACACAGAATTTCTGCAGAAAAGCAACCTTTCGCGTTAAAATCATACCGACAAGGAGAGCTAAGGCACCTATGCCGGCCGTTTGTATCATGTCCAGTTCAATACTTGCCATACGCAATTTCTTTTTAACATTAGAATCTATACTGCAACTTTATATTGGCAGCATGTCTGTTTACTGTCACATCACTACAGATGGCATCAAACATATCATGCCAATCTATACCCAAGTTCCATCTCTTGCCAAACTGCTTGTTCACAGACAGACTTGCATACACAGGTTCGCCAGTCTTCTCGCGAATTGGCGATTTTTTAGTATAACACACCACCTGCAGTCCTATCTGCCACGCATAAGGAAGATCAGCAGTGGGAGCCAATCGGAATGAAGCATAGGTCCCGCTCTTAGCTATGTACAGATTTGAACCTCCTGTCAGACTCAACCAAATCGTTTTCCAATAAGCCGACACACCCAGTTTGGTAAAATTCTCGTCATCTTCAACGATATAATAACTCGCCTCCGTCTGAACCGTCAACTTCTGCTTACCATAGGCATAAGCCAACTTCATCTGGTTAATAGTCTGTTCCTCCTGCAGTCCATCGGAAGGTTCATAAAATTTGCGATAATAGCCCAACAGGATCTGATTCCGGTTATCAGGCACAAAGATGATACAGGCATTCGCATTGTCACGGGTGTCAGAATGCTTTTTAATGATGCCTGAATCCTTCATCTTGTAGTGATAAAACATCACACGATTACCCACAGTAAACCTCCACTTTGGCAAGGTATAGGTAAACTGTAGATAGACATCATTGTTGAAGGTATTCGAACTCCAATCCGCATTCTTTTGCCTCGTCATGAGGAAATCACCCTCTACTCCCAGCATCATCGACAGCCGCTTGGAAAACAAAGGCGTATTCAGTTCCACAATATACAATGGAAGTTTCTTGGAGTAGCCCAAATCGCTATAATACTGATAACCACCCACAATGAGCAGTTCTGTACCCACGTCATTGAAAGTGTGGAAATATCGCACCCTACCCATAACTTTACGCGACGTACCAGAAGGTTGGCCAAGATACTGCTGAGTGAAATAGGTCAACAGCCTGTTCCTGTCGTCAAAACGGTTCGTCATGTGAAGTGTCAGATACTCCTCATTCCCATCGTTATGACGATAAGAAGCATTGGCATAGAGATCGGTACTTTTACTACCGTATAACGCATTCGCGGAACCTATACCTTCAACTTTCTTCCCAAAGTCACCTTGTGCCTCCACGAAACCTTTCAGCGCATCAGGCATCTTCATGTTAATATCCAGTACCCTGTTCGTTCCGATGGTTCCCTTCGCAACACCTGTATTGTCACAGACTTGAATCTTAGCAATATCCTTGGCTTTCATCTGACTTAAGATCAACCTCGTGTCACCATTCATCGGACAGTTGTCGATGCGGAGATTATAATTGGAAATGACATCCTCATAACCGGCAATCATCAGATCTGGTACCATCTGCAGGATATCCATCAGCGACTCTTCACCCGTCAGTTCCATCCGCTGAGGGTATATCATCGTCCTGTCTGCCTTCATCTCTATAATGGGCAAATCACCCTCTGCGAACATAGAAACAGAGAAGAGCCATAAGCTGGTCAATATGAGAAGATACCGATGCATATTTATAGTTCTGATGATTTTTTGCAAAAATACGAAATTATCTGATTTCTTGTATCATCCTAAATGTTAATAAAAAATAATTATCTCGCGTTCATTGTTTAATAAAAGAAGTTTATTCGTACATTTGTCTTCTAAAACTGTAACTATGTGATCATCATGAGAAGAGCAACAGACAGAAAAAGCTCCAAGACAAAGAGATTCGTCATACTGACGGTGGTAGCCATGATGGTGGTGATGCTGGCCCTGACTTTCCTGCTATGCTGCTATATCCTGAAGGCAGAGAGCCATGTGCGATGTGTGTCAATTCTGAACGTAGCGTCAGAACGGGTCGCAAAGACCATCAGCGGCATGGAAATGAATGCCATGAACGTGTTCGACGAGGTTCAGAAGCATCTGGATTCTCCTGAGGCTGTGATTGCTGCCTTGAAAGGCAAGACGACTCTGAACCCCGATATCAAAGGTTATTTTGCAGCTTTTGAGCCCGACTATTTCCCCCAAAGAGGCAAATGGTTTCAGCCTTACATCTACAAGGCCGAAGACTTCAGTCAGTACGTGGAGACTCAAGTGGGATCTGGCTCAGAGGACTATACGAAGTCTGAACTGTATGTGCGAGCCAAGGGACAGGGCACAAGTTTCTGGTCGGAGCCCTACTATTATTACGACGGCTCAGACATGAGTGGACATTACTGTTCCTTCATGACGCCTCTCTACGACGCAGATGGGAAATTGGCATGCATCTGCGGTGCCGATATGACGTTTGAATGGCTGACAAAGGAATTGAAGCAGATCGACTATACCAGCAAGCAGAACGAACAGTTGAACAAATACCTGCTGGAAAAGGAGCCCGATTTCTATACCGTGGTAATGAACAACGACGGCACATGTATCGCCCACCCTGAAGGAAAGGGGCTGCTACTGAAGGATAAACAAGTGATCAATGATCTGAAACAGCATAAGAGCGGTACCGTGGAGATGATCGTAGGTGGCAAGCCTGTCACCGTCTATTACGGACCAATTAAAAATATCGACTGGTCAGTGGCAGTAGTTGCACCGGTACAGGACATCCCGCAGCCTGTAATACTGGCTGGTTTGGCACTGTTCGTAGTAGCGGTACTGGGTATCATCGTAATTTTAAAACTTGTGACAATATGAAAAAGACAACCAAGACAAAGGGATTCATTATGCTGACGGTAGCGGCCGTGATGCTGGTGATGCTGACGCTGTGCTTCCTGGCATGCCGTTATACCATGAAAGCAGAGACCCATGTGCGTTATGTGGGTATTATGGATGTGGCATCGGAGAAGATTGCCAAAACCATCAGTGGTATGGAGATGAATGCGATGAACGTTTTCGATGAAGTAGAGAAGCACCTCGAATCGCCAGATGCCGTGATTGCAGCCTTGCATAGCAAGACGAGTCTGAACCCCGATGTGAACGGCTATTTCGCAGCCTTTGAGCCCAACTACTTCCCTGAGAAAGGCAGATGGTTTGAACCTTACGTACACAAGGCCGAAAACAGCAATCAGTTCGTGATGAGTCAGGTGGGATCGGCCAGACATGACTATACGAAATCAGACTGATACGTGCGCGCCAAGGAACGGAGCATGAGTTTCTGGTCGGATCCGTACTATTATTACGACGGCACAAGTATCAGCGGCCACTACTGCACCTTTGTGGAGCCTCTCTACGACGCAGAAGGAAAGCTGGTATGCGTGTGTGGTGCAGACATGACGTTTGAGTGGCTGAGCAAGGAACTGAAACAGATCGACTACGCCAGTAAGCAGGATGACCTTCTGAACAGATACCTATTAAATAAAGATCTGGACTTCTTTACGGTGGTGTTGAACGACGACGGCACCTGTCTCACCCACCCCGAAGGGAAGGGCGTATCGATGAAGGACGAACACGTGATCAGCGACCTGCAGCAGCGAAAGAGTGGTAAGGTTAAGATGATTGTTGGCGGCAAGTCGGCTACTGTCTATTATGGACCTATCAGGAATATTGAGTGGGCAGTAGCAGTCATCGTGCCGGATCAGAACGTACAACAGCCTGTCATCATGGCAGGCGTAACACTGCTTACTGTGGTGGTGCTGGGTCTGATTGTGATTTGGATGTTGTTAAAACGGAAGAGCTATGCTGAAGAATCTTAGGAATATGGCACGCTCGACGCTAAAGCTGAACATGATGGTCATCTGCCAAACGGTACTGTTGCTCGCGGTGACCTTAGGTGTGATGCTTTATTTCTCGCGGCAGGTACTGAAAGAGGAGGCAATCCACGATGCCGAGGATACGCTTGCAGGGACGGTGCAGCAGATTGACAATGTACTGCAGAGTATTGAGCAGACCACAGAAAACATCTATCAGGACCTGGCGGGACATCTCGATGAGCCTGAGCGCATGGAGACCTATTGCCGCCAGGTGGTGGAGTGTAACCCATATGTCGTTGGCTGCGCCATTGTATTCCAACCCTATTTCTATAAGGATTGTGAATTGTTTATGGCCTACATACACCGTGAGGGCGACAATCTGGTGTCGTCAGATAACTTCGGCCCCAAGCCCTATACCGAACAGATCTGGTATACGAAGCCGATGGCAGCACAACGCGCTGGCTGGACCGACCCCTTTGACGATGAGAACATCAAAGGCGGGTCGCTCACAACCTTCTGTCTACCAATCTTTGCATCCACAAAAAACAATGAGAGAAGCAGATGTGTGGGGGTACTGGCAGTAGATCTCTCTACCAGCCTGCTTTCCCATATAGTGCTGTCGGCTCAGTCGTCACCCAACAGCTATAGTGTGCTGTTAGGCGGCAATGGCAGGTATATGATTCACCCCGACACCAAGAAGATGTCGCAAAAGACTGTGTTCTCAGTTATCGAGGAAGAGGCAGAGCCCACTGTAAAGGAAGCGGGCGAGGCGATGATGGCGGGCGAGACCGGCTATAAGGCCTTCGAGATGGATGGTAAAGACTGGTATGTGTTCTACAAGCCTTTCGCACATCATCATTTCTCAGATATTCCCATCGAGCCCATGAAATGGAGCGTCGGAGAAGTATGTCCTAAATCGGATTTTTTCGGCACCTACAACAAACTGCTCTATATTGTGGTGGGTATAGGTATCCTCGGACTGCTGGTATTCTTACTGCTCTGCCATGTATTCATAAAGAGACAGCTGCAACCCCTCCGCCAGCTTAGACTGGCAGCACAGCGCATTGCAGATGGAAACTATAGCGAGCCCATGCCACGTACCGACCGAAACGACGAGATTGGAGAACTGCAGGAGCGATTCCGGAAGATGCAGCAGTCGGTTGTGGCATATATAAACAAGGAGGAACAGCTGAAAGCCTCGTTGCAGAACCAAGGTCAGATTCTTCAGAAGACCAGCGGACAGGCCATCGAGAACGATAAGGTGAAGACAGCCTTCCTGCACTATATCTCGAACCAGATGATCGTGCCAGGCGACCTGATCGACAAGAGTGTCACGAAAATCTGCAATAACTACCCCGACATCAGTCTGGAAGAGATAGAGCAAGAGATGAACACCATCAAGAAGCAGAGTTCAACGATCCTGAACCTGCTTGGACACATTATCCAGACCATACAGATAGAATCAGGAAAGGAGGAGCGCCATGAGTAAGACCAGCAAGAAACTTTCCAGGAGACTCAGTCTCGGCATTACCCTGTTGGCAGTGCCTATCTTCATCGGCACATTGGGTATTCTCTTCTTGCAGTCGCGCCGTCTCATCCGGCTGGAGGCGATGGAGCGTACGAACAGTATTCTCAACAAAACGATGCTCGACGTGAGACATTTCATGAATTCTATAGAGGTCTCAACGGATGCCAATGCATGGCTCCTAGAGGAGAACCTGACATCAGACTCGATAGAGTCAATCTCGCGCCGCATCATGAAGATGAATCCCAATATCCTCAGCTTCTCCGTGAGTACTGAGCCTGAGGTGCTGCCTCAGTTCGGGCCTCACTTCTCCGTCTATACTGTTAGAGATGCAAATACGATCAACTCCTATCGGGAGACAGAATATGCGTATTATGACAAACTATGGTATAAGACTGCACTGAAAGGTGAGCCCTGTTGGGTGGAGCCTTTCGGTGAACATACGGAGGGAACGATCGACTATCATGAGGCAGTGGCTTCCTATTGCCGTCCACTCCATACAGCTGACGGCAAGATAGCGGGTGTCATCTCCGCAGACTTCTCTTTCAGTCTGCTGGCAAAAGCCATCAATGAAGCCGAGCACCCTTATCCTGACATGTACTTCATTCTTGTAGGCAAAGACGGACGTTTCTTCATCCATCCCGATGATACGAAACTCTTCCGCAAGACCATCTTCTCAGACACCGACCCGCATGAGAATACCGATATCATTGCCTTAGGACATGAGTTAGCTAACGGCAAACAGGGAACGAGGCACGCCACCATCGACGGACAGTTCTGTCACGTGAGCTTCCGCCCCGTACCTGGTACAGACTGGAGTTTGGCCTTGGTCTGTCCTGACAGCGAGATCCTGACAGACTATAACCTGTTGGCTTATGTTGTCGGTCTGATAATCATCATCGGCCTGATGCTGATCTTGTGGCTAACCCAGAAAGTGGTGAGACAGACCACCAGTCCAGTGATAAACCTGCTGAACATAACACAACAAATCACTGAAGGCAACTACGATGAGACTATCCCCTACTCTAATGAGCCCGACACCTTTGGAAAACTGCAGAACAGCTTTGCTAAGATGCAAGAATCGCTCCATGAGCACATGCGTGACATTGAGGAGACTACCAAGCAGCTTAGACTGCACAACAGAAAGCAGGAAGACGCCATCGACCAGGTGGAATCGGCAGCGAAGGAGAAGGAGTCGTTCATCAGACACATATCTCATCAGGTGCGTACACCACTGAACATCATCATGGGTTATGCCAGCGTCATCTACGAAAGTGTGAAGGCCAGACACACAGAGCCTGAAACCCCTAACCAGTTTGAGGAGGATAATCTGAACGAGATCAGAGCAGCCTTGTTGAACAATGCCGTTATCCTGAAGCGAATGGTGCTGATGCTCTACGACAGTTCAGAGAGCGGTGCCTCGGCGGAGAAAAAGTGCAAGCGGACCAGTGAAATCTCGTGCAACCAGATTGCTCGCGAGAGTATCAGTTATGTAAAGGTGCATAATCCAGGTGTCAGGATCAGGTTTGAGACCACCGTATCCGATTCGGTTTTCATCCTCACTAACCAAGTCTATCTGACGCGTACCATCCGAGAGCTGATATATAATGCTGTCAAGCACTCTGACAAGAAGCATATCCAGATGCGCGTGGTGGATACTCAAGAACAAATGCTGTTTATCGTTGAGGATACTGGCCCAGGCTTGTCAAAGGATGCCGTACAAATGATCGAGAAGCCTTTCACAAAGATGAACGAGGAATCAGAGGGTCTTGGACTCGGACTACCCCTGTGCAAACGGCATGCCATGACATTAGGAGGTGATCTGGTACTCGACACCAGTTATACAGACGGCTGCCGCTTCATTCTGGAACTGCCCAAATAATTGAAAATAAGAGGAAACAGGTCAGCTTTTCGGCGTAAAGAGCATCAGCCAACGGTAAAGATTACAACCCACAAAATTACCCAATACCTCGCTGAGATAGACAACGAGGACGGTGGGTTGTAGCACTACGTCGGCAGGAGAAACGAGGAAATAGAAGGCGTCGGCGATGGAGTGAGCAAAACCACAAAGGATGAATACAGGTACGCCCAGTACTAAAGGCAGCATCTTCCCCTTGCGGGCAAACTCGACAGCCGTTGTCATAATGAAGCCACAACCAATAGCTAAGAGGAAACAAGCCCAGGACCCTTTCGCCAGACGACCTGCCAGGATCTTGGCAGCAGGCTCCACACAGTCGGGCTGGGCATAAGCGATGAGCCATGCCGTGAGCAGACAACCTATAATATTTCCAAAAAGTACCGTCAACAACATCGACCAGTCGCCTTGACGAGACCACTGTGGTGAGTCCGAAAGCGAAGAGGACGGCACCAGCCACACCTCCCACACGGAGGTTAACCACACATCCGATGGAGATACAGATACCAGCAAGGATAGCAGGTGTAAAAGTTTTTTGAAACATTTCGTGTCCTAATATTTCATTCGTCAGGTAAGAAGAGGGGATCTTCAGGCATTACCATCACAGGTTTTGTCTCAGCTGCCTTGAGGATATGCTCTGGCACATACTTCTTATCCACCACGAGACGGAACATGAATTCACGGAACCAACGATCTGTCATAATCAGGCAGCCCTGTTGTCCCCAGGTAGCGCCCCAAGAGTTCTCTACCTTCCACTTACGGGCCTTGCCATTCTCATCGGTATCAACAGCCGTGAGGGTCATAGCGTGGGTAGATCCACTATCGAAGGTGGAGATGCGCTGTGCCTTATCCATATTGAAAGTCGTACCAAAGAGTGAGCCATAGTCGAAGTTCTCAAGATCGGCATAGCCACGCTTACGATCCAGGAACTTACCCACATCGTAAGAGCTGTAGAGCTTACGTCCGTCCTTCAATGAGGCAATCGCCATCTGCTCGATATCGTCCATCGGCAAATTCACATAACACCAGTTATGACCATCATAAGTATGACGATCGTATTCCACCTCGTAGGTCTTATAGTAAGGACGACGCGGATCGTTCATCGCCATGATGAAGGTTCCGTTGAGCGGACCACCCACTATCGCCTGATAGAACGACTGGGGTGTATATTGCTTAGCAGGGCCCTTGGCCTTGCCTTCCTTATCCTTAAAGGCATAGGTAAACTGCTGAACAGGCGCTCCGATGGTGAGTGTCAGCATACGATAGACCTGACCAAGCATCTCAGTCTTGGCTTTCTGGATATCCTTTGTGCTCTTACCCTTCGCCACCATGTCGCGCAGCTGGAGTCCAAACTCACGCAACTTAGAGGAGATGATGGAAGCTGCCTTCGACGTATTATCAGTGGAATATGACTCTGGCATCACTTCTGTAGGCACCAATCCGTACTTCTCTGCCAGGTCGGAGACGCCACAGAAAGTACCGCCATCGTTAATAGGATGGTGGAAGAAGAACTGTACACGCTGATCGTCGATAGGTTTCTTGCCTGTATCGATGACGCCCTGCAGCATCAGGTTCGCCTTCTCCAACTGATCCCAGAAGAAGAGATAGGCTTGGGAAAGCTCCAGCTGCACGGAGTCGCGCTGGGCAAAATTAGAACGCAGCACATTCAGACCGCTGAACATCCAACAACGCCCTGAGGACTGCTGATCGGTAATAGACTGGCGTGGCGTCTCTATATTAAAATAGGTATCGAGCGCACGCGCATTATCACGGTTCTTTGCCAAGGCATCGATGCTGTTGGCAGCGATGGCATTGGAAATAGCCTTATCGGCAGGCGACAAGGGCTGAACATTTTGAATTTCACGGAGCATATCGGGGGTGATACCTCCCGACTGAGCTGTAGTAGTGAAGACCACTACAAACAGGGTTATCAACAAAAAGATATTTTAGGCAAAAATAATGAGAAAAATCAGCGAAATCGATATTTTTTTTAAATTTTTTAGATTTTTATGTGCAATATTTAAAAAAAATGCTTATCTTTGCATCGTTATTTAAATCAAACATTAATGTCGAACAAATTAAAATTCGAATGATTATGAAAAAAATTATGATGATCGCTGCCCTGATGGTAGCAACATTGAGTGCAAACGCTCAGAATGAGGTTGGTCAGTGGACTTTGATGCCAAAGGCTGGTATCAACATCTCTACTATCACTGGAGACGGTGACCAGAAGTCTAAGGTTGGTTTCGTAGGTGGAGCTGAGTTTGAAGTTGGTATTGCAGAGAAATTTGGCCTTGATTTTGGTATTTTGTATTCTATGGAAGGTTGCAAATATCCTGCAAACAAGGTTGTTAACGGTGCTAGTGGTAACGTTAATTTTAACTTTGACTACATCAACATCCCCATCTTGGCTCAGTACTATCTTGCAAAGGGTTTTGCCATCAAGGCAGGTCTTCAGCCTGGATTCAACGTACGTCATAAGCTCTCTTATGATGGCGAGTCTGTAAACATTAAAGATCTTGGTTGGGAAGCTAAATCCTTTAATTTCGCTATCCCTGTAGGTTTGTCTTATGAGTATAAGAACTTTGTACTGGATGTTCGTTACAACATTGGTCTGACTAAGGTTATTAAGGACACTGATCAGGGTCGCAGCAGCGCATTCGCTATCACTCTGGGATACAAGATTCCCCTCAACTAATAGAGTTTAACAATAAAAATAAGCCGCACCCGAATGAGTGCGGCTTATTTTTTGCTCTAATACTCTGAATTTATTCCCAACGTGGGAATTATTCATTCCCAGTCTGGGAACATTTCATTCCCAACGTGGGAACAATCTACAGCCTTATTTCTTCTTTTTCGTAGAGATGTGAATTGTCTTCGTGGATTGGGTGGGCTTGGAAGAAGTGCTCTTCGTTGAGGACTTCGTGGTAGAAGTGGTAGAAGTAGAAGAGCCCTTCCTCTGGTTGTTGGAAGCTGCTGCCATACGCTGCCAGAAGGCAACAGCCACCTGCGGGTCATAGCCTGCCATAGCGGCAAAGATCAGTCCCATGTGGTCTGCCTCGCTCTCGTGGTTACGTGAATAACTGAGGTTCTTGAAGTTAAAGCCCTGTGCTGCAATCGCCTGAATAATAGAAGAGGTGTTGGAACCTACGCCCATGCCTCCCAGAACGGCTGCACCAATCTGCATACCATACTGTTGCTTGATCTGCGTGCTCATCTGCTCAGCAGAGTGACGCGCCACAGCGTGTGCAATCTCATGTCCGAGGACGATGGCAAGAGAGGGCTCATCCTGTGTGAGTGGCAGGATGCCTTCATACACACAAATCAGTCCACCAGGCATACACCAGGCATTGGCCTCCTTGTTCTCTACCAGGTTGAAGGTCCATTTGAAGTTCTGTACATCTGCAGCCATACCATTGGCATTCAGGTAGTTAGTCACAGCTGTAGCAAGGTTCTGCCCCACTCGTTTCACCATAGCAGTGTTAGCGGCATTGGTAGAGAGCTTGGCTGTCTTCATAAACTCCTGATACTGCTGGGTAGAGAGACTGAGCACATCGCCATCGCTCACCATCAAACTCTGTTGACGCCCCGTAATGGGCACAGTCTTTGTAGTGCCGCAGCTCACTAAAAGAGCAGCAGCCAACGACAAAAGAATAGTTTTAATACTTCTCATAATTCGTTTCGATTATTAGTTTCTGAGTGCAAAATAAGCAAAAAAAACTGAAACTTGCAAATTTTAAGCACAAAAATAGAGGCACCCCTTTCGGAATGCCTCCTGCTTTGACTAATAATAATTACACGTTTCCCTCGTTTTTCTTACTTGATAAGACCACGGTTGTTCAACGTCGTGTTCAGCAGTGTCAGATAAGTACGGAACTGCTTGTCGTTCAACACGTAGCGCATCCACTTCACGTCGTTTTCGATAGCACGCTCTACAAGAGCCTTACGATCGTTGTTGGCGTACTGAGCAGCAAACATGAGCTCAGAAGCGAATGTGTGGTGAATGTCGGCAACGGCCTCTTTCTGGTCATTTGCGAGATCGAGAGCTACATAGAGCTTATTCATATTGATGTTCAGCTCGTAAGCCTCGACATTATTTGCATTGGTTGCCTTCTCACCTTCTGCGAATGCGGTTGTCATACTCAGCATTGCAACTAATGTCAAAATCATCTTTTTCATCTTTTTACCCTTTCTTTCTTTACTCAGAGCGGTGTGTCACTTCGCTCCTACCTTAATAATTTGTTATCCTGTACACGTAGCTCTTTTTAGCATACGTTTTTTACTTTTGACGCTGCAAAGGTACGACAATTTTTGAAACCTCACAACATTTTTGGAGAATTGTGTGCGATAACAGACTTTTTGTTGATGAAGGTCAAATAATCGCAGAAATGGAGAAAAAAGAAGATTTTCGCCTTAAAATAGTGCGTTTATGGATTAAAATTCGTAATTTTGCAGCGCAAATTAAACAGTATATATATAATAAGGTATGGATAAGCCCAAAAACAAATTTTTATCAGTAGTATATCAGTTGTATAGTGTAGCCGAGAACGGCGAGAAACATCTGGAAGAACAGACCAGCGACTTGCGTCCGTTTGAGTTTATCACAGGATTCGGCATTTCACTCGACCGTTTTGAAGAGGAAGTGAGCGCTCTGGAGAAGGGTGAGCACTTCGATTTCACCCTGCAGCCAGAAGAGGCTTTCGGCGAATACGTGCCCGAGGGTAAGCACAAGCTGGATCGCGGCGTTTTCATGATCAACGGACATTTCGACCACGAGAATATCTTCGAGGGAGCTACCATCACCCTGATGGACAATGAGGATCATCAGTTTATGGCAAAGATCGTGAAGATTGAGGAAGACGGTGTGACAGTAGATACCAACCACCCGATGGCAGGCAAACTTCTGAACTTCACAGGAAAGGTGATAGAGAACCGCGAAGCCACTGAGGAAGAGATACAGCACCTAATCAAACATCTGACAGGCGGATGCGGACACCACTGCGGAGATTGTGACGAGGGTTGTGGACACGATCATGAGGGTTGTGGTCATCATCACGACCACGAAGATGGTTGTGGCTGCGGACACTGTCACTAATCAGATTATCAACAACACATAAGCCCCCACTCTATATGACACGTAACACATTCGGAAACCTATTCACGCTGACTACCTTTGGAGAAAGTCACGGTGAGGCTATAGGCGGCGTGATCGACGGGATGCCTGCAGGCATCGACATCGACCTGGAATTCATCCAGCAGGAACTGAACCGCAGGCGTCCAGGACAGAGCAGTATCACCACTTCCAGACAGGAAGCCGACAAGGTGGAACTGCTCAGTGGTGTGTTCGAGGGGAAATCGACGGGATGTCCCATCGGTTTCATTGTCAGGAACACGAACCACCATTCCCAGGACTATGAGAATCTAAGATGTCTGTTCCGTCCTTCGCATGCCGATTTTACCTATGAGCAAAAGTATGGTGTGAGGGATCATCGGGGTGGCGGACGTTCCTCTGCACGTATCACCATCAGCCGCTGTGTTGGTGGTGCACTGGCCAAGCTTGTACTCAAGCAGTTGGGTATCAGTGTACAGGCCTATACCTCGCAGGTAGGTCCAATTGCCTTAGAGCGCGACTATCGTCTGTATGACCTTTCCCAAACAGAAAACAATGCTGTGCGCTGTCCGGATGCAGAGAAGGCAAAAGAGATGGAGGCGCTGATCACCCAAATGAAACAAGAAGGTGACACCATCGGAGGTGTGATCACCTGCGTCATCAAGGGCTGTCCCGCTGGTTTGGGAGAGCCAGAATTCGGAAAGCTCCACGCTGCCTTAGGCAGTGCGATGCTCAGTATCAATGCAGCAAAAGGCTTTGAGTACGGTGAAGGATTCGAAGGTGTAACTGCTCGTGGATCTGAACAAAACGACGTGTTCCAGACTATTGGAGGACAGATCACGATAAAGACAAACCATAGCGGCGGCATCCAAGGTGGTATCTCCAACGGACAGGATATCTACTTCCGTGTGGCATTCAAACCTGTAGCCACCATCCTAAAGGCTCAGGAAACTGTCGATAAAGAGGGAAATACAACTATATTTCAGGTAAAAGGACGCCATGATCCATGTGTGCTCCCAAGAGCCGTTCCCATCGTTGAAGCGATGGCTGCGATGACGATTTTGGACTATTACCTGTTAAAAAACGACTTTAATCGGTAACATTTGTACACGGAATGTAAAATATTCCGTGTTTTTCTTGGAAGAATCCGAAATTAGTCGTATATTTGCACTGCATTTAAGGGTTTGTGAAAATCCTGATATGCTTTAGTTAAGTCTAGTTTAGTTTTTGTGTTGGTTGGGGGCTGCCGATTGGTAGCCCCCAAATTTTTGCGCAAAAAAAGTGTGATCAATCGATCACACCTATAATATCTTCCACAGACTGGCATCCATGACTATCGAGCCAGGCCTCTATCCCATCCCTCACCTTGATACTAATGGCAGGATCGAGGAAGTTGGCAGTGCCGATCTCTATCGCTGTGGCACCAGCCATCAGGAACTCGATGGCATCCTTTGCACAGGAGATGCCACCCAAGCCGACAACAGGAATACCTACGGCTTTCGCCACCTGCCACACCATACGCAGGGCAACGGGTTTGACGGCAGGACCACTCAGTCCACCTGTACGGATACTGAGCAGTGGCTTACGCTTCTCGATATCAATCGCCATTCCCATCAACGTGTTGATAAGTGAGACGGCATCAGCCCCCTCAGCCTCCACCGCACGTGCAATCTCTGTGATATCCGTCACATTGGGCGAGAGTTTGACAATCAAGGTCTTATGATAACGCTGACGAACAGCCTTCACCACACTGGCAGCCCCAGCACAGGTGACACCAAAGGCCATACCACCGTCCTTCACGTTAGGACAAGAGATATTCAGTTCGATGGCAGGAATATGCTCCAACGCATCGATGCGGGCAGCGCATTCAGCATAATCCTCAGGTGAAGAACCACTCACATTCACAATCATATTCGTATCGATATCCTTGATCTGCGGATAGATGTGGGTACAGAAGTAATCGACACCCTTATTCTGCAGACCCACGCAGTTAAGCATTCCTTGAGCCGTCTCAGCCATACGAGGATAGTCATTACCCTCACGAGGATTCAGCGTAGTACCTTTCACAATGATACCACCAATGCCATCAAGCGGCATGAAATCAGCAAACTCTAGGCCATAGCCAAAGGTGCCAGAGGCCGTCATTACGGGGTTTTTCAGCTGCAGAGCCCCTATCTTTACGTTCAGCTTTGCCATAACAGTCGATTGATATTAAATACTGGTCCTTCCTTACATACACACAGATTACCCTCAATGGTCTTCTCCACGCAACAGAGACAAGCACCTAAGCCACAGGCCATGAGATTCTCGAGCGACACCTCACAGTCGATGCCTTTCTCACGTGCCAGACGAGCCACAGCCTTCATCATCGGTGTGGGACCACAGGTAGAGATACGATCGAACTGCTCCTGCTGGAGAATGGAATGGTTGGTTACAAAGCCTTTCTCACCAGCAGAACCATCCTCAGTGGTAACAAACACGCGTCCGAACTTCTTAAATTCATCCAGCATCAGCAGATCTTCCTGCGTACGGGCTCCCAACAGAAACGTGGGTTCGATGCCCTGTTCACGCATCTGAGCACCCATATAGAGCAGCGGTGCCACACCGACACCACCACCAACAAGCAGCACTCTCTGCCCAGAGACAGCAGGTGAAAAACCGTTGCCAAGCGGCAGGACACAGTTCAAAACAGCACCAGGCTGAAGTGTAGCCAGTGTTTTAGTGCCTTCACCAACAGTTGCTACGAGCAACCAGAGCTGATTCTTGGCCCGATCTACGTAATTAATGGAAATAGGACGACGCAGGAAGGTGGAAGGGGAACCATCAACGCGCACCTCCACAAACTGCCCTGGCAACATATCAGGGAGAGGTTTAGCATCTGTCAGGCGAATCAGCACATAACGTGCATGAATACGCTCGACAGATGCTACCGTCAGGTCTAAAACATACTTCTTCATAAGTTATCTTCGCAAAATGATGGTGCAAAGATACGACTTTTTATTGAAACGACAAAACTATTTTTTAACGGGAAGAAAAGTATCCCATGTCTGATCATCGTAAAAAACACGTATCTCCATGACTTTTCTTTGCGGTTTGTCAAGTATTTTTATATCTTCACGAACTATTTCCGGTCGTGATTTATTGATAATAGCAGAATTTTGAGTCATCTGACCCAAATTTTGAGGGACAGCAGGACTATTTTGTTCAAAATCAAGCATGGGAGACTGGTCAAAAATTCCATTTTCGGAAGCCGATGGGGTGGGCACTGAATTTTCTGTCGTATTTTGATACATCTCTCCTGATCCAAACATCAACCAATCGGTATTGATGTCAGGAATTTTCTTTTTCAAAGCCTCCACCACGTTCAGTGTGGGTCGTGTTCTACCATTAAAAATACTACTAAGAGTGGCAGGTGCCAACCCGATGTAGTCGGCGAACACCTGTTGAGTCATGTGCTGAGACTCCATAACTTGTCTGATTCGATCCTTCATTGCTACTAATGATGATAAATAAGGGCCAAAATGGCCATTTTTTGTTCTGTTTACAAAGGTAAATCAAATTTTTGAAATACACAAGAAATGTAGAGAGAATTTAGTTTTTTAAACTTTTGATTTGTGTTTTTAGAATTTCAAATTCTTAAATCAGAAACCCAAAAACAAGGCTTTGAAATCATAAACCCAAATTTACACAAGCAAATCCTTACAAAGCGTTTATTCAGCAGGATTTTATAATAAACTGGCTTTTAATAAGATAATTATAACTTAGGAAATCTCATTTCCCGCATATACATCATTCTGGTTTATAAAAGGCCGGAAACGCAAAAGGTATTTCTAAGTAAAATGTGTAAATCTCTGAATCCCGCATACTTATAACACGAACACATTGATGCATATTGTTGAATTTAAAATTTAAAACCTAAATATTTAGATATACAAACTTGTATATAATCTGGGTATTTCATGTTTTAAGTTGTGAATTTTAGTTTTAAAACATGAATTACGCCCTATTCCGTTTTTAGATTTAGAAACACGAATACGAAAAACAAAACCAAAAAGAATGTTAACACCAAATTTTAGGGGTATTACCAGGTGAAATTTGGTCATTTTTCGCAAATTCTGGACGATAGGCAGGTAAGCTATAAAAAAGCGAGTTTTGAGGGGGTAAAAAACGCTCAAAACCCCTGCCCTATCAGGCATTTGGGGCTAAAAAAAGCGCTCCTGAAAAGCGCATTTTTAAGAAATTCTAGAGCTGGAAAAGTAGCATTTTGAAAAAGTGCAGAGAAAATAGAGCTAATAATTAGTGCAAAATGTAAAAAATTAATTCCTTCATCAACTCCCCTGGAGGCGTATTTGGATTATCCAATCCTTTACTTTTTGCATCGATCTCGCGAAGCTTCGAAATGATCTGCATCACCTTCATGCCAGAGTAGTTCCTCATACCTGTCATGTACTCCTTCGCAGCCCAGGGTTGTTTGATTTCCAAAAACTCCGCTACCCTCTCCTGACTCTGGTTGTTTGGAGCATAGTATGCTATCATCAAATTTTGGAAATAATTAAAAAGCAAAGGTAAAAAAGAATATAAACCACCCGATTTGGGATTTTCATCGAAATATTTAATGATCTGATTGGCCTTAAACACGTTTCTGTTCACAATAGCATCACGTAATTCGTAGCCATTGAACTCCTTACTGACACCAATTTGATCTTCAACCACCTGTGGCGTCACCTTTTTATGGTCTTCAGGCAGTGCGAGAATCACTTTATCCAGCTCTCCTGTCAGTCTGCTGAGATCAGAACCGATATTATCAGCTATCATCTGCGTAGATTTGTGGTCTATACTCACCTCACGACGCTTCAGATAGTCCTCAATGAAGGCAGGCAGGTCGCGATCGCGCAGTTTTTTGCTCTCAAACAGCACGCCAGCACTCTGAATAGCCTTCATATATTCGCGTTTTCTACCATCTACAGTACCGTTTTTATGGCACATCACAAGAATGGTAGAAGGCATCGGCGACTTGAAATACTTCTCCAGAGCCTCCGTCTGCTTCACGTTCTGAGCCTCTTTCACTATCAATACCTGATATTCGGCCATCATGGGATAACGACGGGCTGCATCGGCAATCTGAGCTGCTGTCACATCGGATCCGAAGAGCACAGACTGGTTGAAATCGCGCTCCTCAGGCTGCAATACATGCTCAGCGATATAGTCGGCAATACGGTCGATATAATAAGGCTCATCCCCCATCAGATAATAGAGGGGAACGAACTTCCGAGCCTTCAAATCGGCCATGATACTATCGAAAGTGACATTTTTTGCTTCTGCCATGATGATTTTTCGAATATTATTTGTACTTTTGCGGGTACAAAGATAATAAAATGTATCGATTAAACCTACCTCCATACCCGATAAAAATCACTGAGAAGGGTGAAAAACGGCAGATTTTCGACTTTTTGCGTCGAAAATACGTCGCCTTGACGCCTGAGGAATGGGTGCGCCAGCATTTTGTACACTTCTTAGTGGAGCATAAAGGCTACCCCAAGGGATTACTGGCTAACGAGGTGGAACTGAAGATTGGTGAGAAACGTCTGCGCTGTGATACCTTATTATATAATAAAGAGGCTATGCCTCGCATGATCATCGAGTACAAAGCCCCTACTATACAACTTCAGCAGAAGACCTTCGACCAGATTTCGGTCTACAATCTTCTGCTGAAAGTGGATTATCTGATAGTCAGCAACGGACTCCAGCACTACTGTTGCAAGATGGATTACGCAACCCAGCGTTACATCTTCTTGGAGGCCATCCCAGACTACGAAATTCTCTGACTATTACTCCATATCGCTGGCATCCGTTGTCTTCTTTGAAGAAGCCGACTTACGGATAGCGCGCTTACGGGTGGTTTTCTTCTCCTCGCCAGTGGTCTTGTCGATCTTCACACCAGCCAACTCAGGATCAATCATGATACGTCCGCAGTACTCGCAGACAATGATCTTCTTGTGCATCTTGATGTCAAGCTGACGCTGGGGCGGGATCTTGTTGAAGCAACCACCACAGGCATCACGCTGTACATAGACGATACCCAGACCGTTGCGGGCATTCTTACGGATACGCTTGAAAGAAGTGAGCAGACGAGTCTCAATTTTAGACTCCAGATCCTTCACCTTTTCCTTCAGCTTATCTTCCTCTGCACGGGTCTCAGTCATAATCTCTTCAAGCTCAGACTTCTTCATATCCAGATCACTCTGACGCTCAGCGATCACCTCTTCATTTGCCTGCAGCTCATTCTTCTTATCCTGAATACGGGCATTGGCCTCGCGGATCTTCTTGTTGCAGAGCTCTATTTCCAGCGTCTGGAATTCAATCTCCTTGCTCAGTGTGTCGTATTCACGGTTGTTCTTCACCTCGTCGAGCTGACTCTTATAACGAGCCACACTAGTCTCAGCCTCAACGATCTCGCCCTTCTTCTGGGTGATGGCGCGCTGGAACTCAGCAATCTCATTCTGGATCTTCTCAACACGAGTGGTCAGACCTGCGATCTCATCTTCCAAGTCCTGAACTTCAAGAGGCAACTCACCTCTCAGTGCACGCTTCTCGTCAATAGCCGAGAGCGCAGCCTGAAGCTGGAAAAGTGTCTTCAGCTTCTCTTCCACAGTCAAATCTGTAGGATCTTTCTTTGCCATAATTCTTTACGTTTAAAAATATAATATCGGATTCGTATTTGTCTCTGCAATCACCGTCTTCACCCCAGGGCATTGCTGCTGGATAATCTCCTGAAACACCTCTGCAGTGAATTGTTCACTCTCGTAGTGGCCGATGACACAGATTTGTATCTGTTGTTCGTAGCCGAAATACTGGTGATAATGCATCTCACCCGTAATAAAGGCATCAGCTCCAGCCTTCACAGCGTCGTCGAGCAGGAAATCACCTGCACCACCACAGATCGCCACCTTTTTGATAGGACGTTGCAACAACTGATTACATCTGGCACACTCCACATCGAAGGTCTTCTTCACCTCAATCACGAAGTCATCTGATGCCATCGCCTCAGGCAGCGTACCAATCACACCACTGCCAGCCTCAATCCCATCAACGGTCTTCGAGGCAAAGAACGCCACCTCCTTTAGCTCCAGTTTCTGGGCGATACGGAAGTTCACACCACCTTTGGCGTTATCCATGTTCGTATGCATGGAGACCACACAGATATCCTGTTGGATGGCCTTTCTGACAGTACGCTGGACATCCGTAAGATCGCTGATGGTCTTTAGTCCACGAAACAGCAACGGATGATGGGACACAATCAGATTGCACCCCTTCTGTCTAGCCTCAATCCTACCTGCAAGCCAGCATTATCCCAACTTTCCTGCAGGGGCAGAGGCGCGAATTGTTCAAGGGCGCACAATACCTCCTTAATTTTCACGCTGCAAAATTACAAAGAAAAGCCGAGACTCAGTCCCGGCTCTTTGATTTATTAAACGTTTTTAACTTTTCACCAATCATCCAACTGGGCGCTGGCCTCGATTCTGTTCTCCGTCGCATCATCGAGTGCTGGGAAGAAATCGATCCCTGTCAGCGCCTCCACTTCATCCACCGTCCTGACGGCCTGTTGCAGGGTCTGACGCTTACCCTCGTTGCGATAGATGAAGCCGATAGCTTTAGTTCCCCCCTTCCTACAAAGCACTACCTTGAAGAACGCCACAGGCACCCACACCTTGTTCTTACCAATGGTACGCAGATTCTGAGAATCGTAGATAGGTCCGCAGACGATGTCGATCGCCCCGTATTCCCTTGCCCAATCACGGCACTTGATCTCAAGATCGTTCCACTCGTATTTATTGAGTCCATGGTTCTGCGGACAGATGTTCGTGAAGAGGAATGACTGCGCCATCGCCTCCTTATCCCACTTATTATCGCCAGCAGGACACATGTGACCTCTGTCGAAACGCGAGTTGTAATAATCGTTGTTCGTGGCTCTGGGCTTCACATCCAGATCCTCTGTAAACATCATCTGCTTACGCTGATTCTGACCTCTCGTATGCTCCCTGGTGAGATGCCACGCCACCCAGTTGGGATTCTTCGTGTCACGATTGTAGGAAGTGGTATAACCCTTACGCTGCAGAATCTGTTCAGGACGGTCTTTCAGAGGGGCAGGCAATTCATACATCAACGTCTGCTTGGTCTGGGCTTCACAGGACACACTCACCAACAGCATCGCTACCATCAACGTCAGCTTTCCGAACTGATCGAAGAGCTTTCCGTCACTGAGCCAGAGACTCACGATGAGCGACAGTACTGAAGCTGCCACACAGGCCGACGTCAGCGACAGCATCACCACAAAGGCAGAAAGCGTCTCCATCCCTGCCAGAAGCATACCACAGAGCAACAACGGCATCGTAAACAGCCCCATCACGGAGAGATTGGCAGACGCAGGCGAGAGAATCGACTGTACGGAACGCTTCACAAACGGGATGAGTGCCTGCAGATGATTTTTACCATTACCACGACGATACTCATATTCTTGTTCATCCACCTTCAGAGCTGAAAAATAAGTACCCAATCCACGGATCTGACTGGCAGTCGTATGACCTGCCAACAATGCCATCACAGGCACAAACCACGTGGCATAGAGACTCTGATCTAACGGTAATACGGTCAGACGCAAATAGAAACCAGGCAATAACGTACCTACCAGCTGACCTGCCACGACAGGCAACAAGAAACGCTTCACGTCGAGTTTCAGACGGATCAACACCACCACAGCCGTATAACAGGCAATCAGCACCAACCACCCCAAATTGAGGGCCATCGAGTCGAAACGGAGGAGTGCCCATACCATCAGACAGACCACCAACAGCTGACCTATCATCCTGGCTATCGCCACACCAAAATTACGCAACAGTTTCTTGTCCCATAGATAGAGTACACCTGCAGGAATCACCAGCAGAAGCAACCCACATATCGCATGTATTATCAGACTACTATTCATCGATTCAAATCAGATTTTGATTATTTGATTGGCACGTTCAAGCACCATCGGATCACTACTGGCAATGACAACCGTTTTCCCTTGTTCTGCCTGTTGCTGTAACAGTTGCATCAGCTGGTAGCCCTGCTCTGATGACAACAAGGCCGTAGGCTCATCAGCAATCACGATAGGCTTATCGGCACTCTCCTCTAAAGTCTTCGTTGCCAGCAGCACAATCTCGTCAGTTGTCAGAGGCGCCCTGGGCTGAGCTATCTCCACGCTGGGCAGCACCTCATTCCACACGGCATAGTCGTCGGCCTCAACCTGCGTAGCCTCAGGTTCTTCCAGTTGAAGACCTAACGTCTGCACATCCTGAGGCAGATACACCATCATCTCGCGAAACGCATGAGAGGAATAGATGGTCAACAGCTCACCATCCACACTGACGAAGCCAGACTTCACAGGTAGGAAGCCCATTAGCGTACGGAGCAGTGTGGTCTTTCCTGAGGCTGAAGCCCCTGTGATACAGGTCAGTTCGCCATCGTTGGCAATGAACGACAAGTTCTCTGCCAGCACCCGTTCCCCCACAGCTATCGTTATGTTCTTTGCTTCTAACATCGTCAGAATTTTGGGTGCAAAGTTACAAAAAAAAGGATAATTGCTCATTAATAATAGAGATTTTTTACTACCTTTGCACCCAAAATATGGAATATAAGTCAAATCTTCACGCTTCAGCGTGGCGCTTACCTGCCGAATGGGAACCCCAATGGGGTGTGCAGCTCACATGGCCGCACGCCAAGACAGACTGGGCTCCGATGCTTGAAGAGATCACTGCCACTTATGAAGAAATGGCTCGTGAAATAAGCAAGCGCGAAGAATTGATTAGTGTTAGAGAAAAATCTGACGACACATGGGCACGTGATCACGGTTTCATCTCACTGGTAGATGATCAGGGCCATCGTCGATTACTCGACTTCTGTTTCAACGGCTGGGGTGAGAAATTCCCTGCCTCACAAGATAATGCCTTGAATCGTATGCTCTACGATCAGGGAGCCATTCAGGGTGAATACGTGGACTGTCTCGACTTCGTGCTGGAAGGTGGTTCTATCGAGAGCGATGGACGTGGTACGATCTTCACCACCACCGGCTGCCTATTGGCACCTCATCGTAATCAGCCCATGACGAAGGCTGAGATTGAGGCGCGCCTGAAGAAAGAGCTTTGTGCTGAGCGCATCCTCTGGATCGATCATGGGAATCTGACAGGCGACGATACTGACGGTCATATCGACACGCTGGTGCGCATCTGTCCGAACGATATATTATTATATGTGGGTTGTGACGCCCCTGGCGATGAGCAGTATGCAGAGCTGAAACTGATGGAAGAACAACTCAAGACTTTCCGCACGCTCGAGGGCAAGCCTTATCAACTGGTGAAGCTCCCCATGCCAAGAGCCATCTACGATGAGGACTATCGCCTACCTGCCACATATGCCAACTTCCTGGTTATCAACGGTGCCGTACTCTGTCCCACTTATGCCCAGCCTGATCTCGATGCAGAAGCCCTCCGTCTGATTGGCGAGGCCTTCCCTGATCGCGAGATTGTGCCCATCGATTGTCGTAGCATCATCAAACAACATGGCAGCCTCCATTGCTGCACCATGCAATATCCAAAGATATGACCATAAAAGTAGGATTCTTACAACAAGCCAATAGCGCAGATCTGCATCAGAACATCCTGCGTCTGTCAGAAGGCATTAGCGACCTTGCGAAACGTGGGGCGGAACTGATTGTATTACAGGAGCTTCACAACTCCCTGTATTTCTGTCAGGTGGAAGATGTAAACAACTTCGACCTCGCAGAACCCATCCCTGGACCTTCTACGAAGCTCTATGGCGAACTCGCCAAGCAGTTTGGGGTGGTGATCGTCACATCCCTCTTTGAGCGTCGTGCTGCAGGACTTTATCATAACACGGCTGTCGTTCTTGAGAAAGACGGTTCCATTGCAGGAATCTATCGTAAGATGCACATCCCTGATGACCCTGCCTACTACGAGAAGTTCTACTTCACCCCTGGCGATCTGGGGTTCCATCCCATTCAGACCTCTGCAGGTCGTCTGGGCGTGATGGTGTGCTGGGACCAGTGGTATCCTGAGGCAGCGCGCCTGATGGCCCTTCAAGGGGCGGAGATTTTGATTTATCCCACTGCCATCGGCTATGCTGCCAACGACACACCAGAAGAGCAACAACGCCAGCGCAGAGCCTGGCAGACGGTGATGCGTGGCCATGCCGTTGCCAACGGGCTCCCCGTCCTGGCCGTCAATCGTGTAGGTTTCGAACCTGATCCTAGTGGTCAGACGGAGGGTATCCAGTTCTGGGGTACCTCCTTCCTCGCTGGTCCTCAGGGAGAGATCGTCTATGAGGCCGACGGCAACGAGGAAGAGAGTATCATCATCGAACTCGACCTCCAGCACTCAGAGGATGTGCGACGCTGGTGGCCGTTCTTGCGCGATCGGCGTATCGACGAATATGGGGATATCCTCCAACGGTTTATAGATCAAACATGAAAAATTAAAGATTAAACATTAAACATTGGCAAACTTCAAACAAACCATAAAATAATGAGTAACCAACTTAGATTTCAGGTCGTAGAAGAGGCCTTTAAGAAGAAGGCCCTTGAGGTGCCAACACCTAATGAGCGACCCTCCGAGTACTTCGGAAAGTACGTTTTCAACCGTCAGAAAATGTTCAAGTACCTCCCTTCTGAGGTGTATCGAAAAATGATCGACGTGATGGAGAATGGCGCCAGTCTCGACCGCTCTATCGCAGATGCCGTGGCAGAAGGCATGAAGAAATGGGCTCAAGAGATGGGGGCCACCCATTATACACACTGGTTCCAGCCCCTGACAGAGGGTACAGCCGAGAAGCACGACGCCTTCGTGGAGCACGACGGCAAGGGTGGAATGATGGAGAATTTCGATGGCAAGCTGCTCGTACAACAGGAGCCGGATGCTTCTTCTTTCCCCAACGGTGGTATCCGCAACACTTTCGAAGCTCGTGGCTATTCAGCCTGGGATCCCACATCGCCCGTCTTCATCATCGACGACACGCTGTGTATCCCCACCATCTTCATCGCCTATACAGGTGAGGCCCTCGACTACAAGGCCCCTCTCCTCCGTTCCATCCGTGCCGTCACCAAGGCGGCAGAGGATGTATGTGGCTACTTCTATGACAATGTGAAGAAGGTACAGGTGAATCTGGGTTGGGAACAGGAGTATTTTCTGGTGGATGAAGGTCTCTATTCTGCCCGTCCTGACCTGTTGATGACAGGACGCACGCTGATGGGCCATGAGAGCGCGAAGAACCAGCAGATGGACGACCACTACTTTGGCACCATCCCTGATCGTGTGCAGGCCTTTATGAAGGACTTGGAGATCCAGGCCCTCGAACTCGCCATCCCTTGTAAGACACGTCACAATGAGGTGGCTCCGAATCAGTTTGAACTTGCCCCCATCTACGAGGAGTGCAACCTGGCCGTCGATCATAACATGCTGCTCATGTCACTGATGAAGCGCGTGGCTCGCAACCACGGTTTCCGTGTGCTGCTTCACGAAAAGCCCTTCGATGGCATCAATGGTTCTGGTAAGCATAACAACTGGAGTCTCACGGCTGCTCAGGGTGAGGGCTCTACCCTGCTCCACGCCCCAGGTAAGACACCTGAGGAAAACCTGCGTTTCGTCACCTTCATCGTCGAGACGCTCATGGCTGTCTATCGTCATAACGGTCTGCTGAAGGCCTCGATTGTCAGTGCCACAAACGCCCATCGTCTGGGTGGCAACGAGGCACCTCCCGCCATCATCAGCTCGTTCCTGGGTAAGCAACTCACTGAGCTCTTAGACCACATCGAACTCTCTGATAAGGACGACCTCTTCAATCTGAAAGGAAAGCAGGGTATGGAGATTGATATTCCACAGATCCCTGACCTCATCATCGACAATACAGATCGCAACCGCACCTCTCCCTTTGCCTTCACAGGTAACCGTTTCGAGTTCCGTGCCCCAGGTTCTTCAGCCAACTGCGCCTCAGCAATGATTGCGCTGAACTCAGCGATGGCGGAAGCCCTGCAAAATTTTAAACAGCGTGTGGATGTAAAGATCGCCAAGGGCGACAGTAAGGTGTCAGCCATCCTCGATGTGCTGCGCGACGACATCAAGACCTGTAAGCCCATCCGTTTCGATGGCAACGGTTATAGCGAGGTATGGGTGAGAGAGGCTGCCAGTCGTGGTCTCGACGTAGAGAAGTCATGTCCGAAGATCATCGAGCACTACCTCGACGACTCTAGCGTACAGATGTTCGAAGCCACCAAGGTGATGAACCGCAAGGAACTCGAAGCCCGTAATGAGGTGAAATGGGAAACATATGTAAAAACCGTACAAATTGAAGCACGCGTCATGGGCGACCTGTCGATGAATCACATCATCCCCGTCTCCACCCACTACCAGTCGCAGCTCATCAAGAACGTACAGGGTATGAAGGCCGTATTCCCAGAAGATCAGGCCAACCGTCTCTCAGCTCGTAACATGAAACTGATTCAGGAGATTGCTGAGCGCACAGAGCGCATCGAACAGTTCGTAGAAGAACTCACAGATGCCCGTCGAGTCGCTAATCGCATCCAGAGCATCCATGAGCGCGCCATCGCCTATCACGACACTGTCTGTCCGAAGATGGATGCCATCCGTTCAGAGATCGACCATCTTGAGATGATTGTCGAAGATGGTCTCTGGTCGCTGCCTAAGTATCGCGAATTACTGTTTATTCGCTGATTCTATCACCGCATTATAATAACTGCAGAAGTCTGCCCATCGATAATAAGGAGCATTATCGGTGGGCACTGGCAGTTTGGCCTCCTTACCGTTGAGCAGGCACTTCACCAGCACATCCTGGCCCGCATCGCCACGATAGAACACCAGCTGGATATTAGAAGCCATACAGGTCTGGAAATTCTGGTAGCAATACTTCACCTCGTAGGGATCCACAGGATCGAGGTCAGCACCGTTGATGCCCAGCAGCACCGTCAACGGACCAATACACGTATCGTGGCCGAATCTGAGGTCAGCCACACGGTCGCTACTGCCGTCAATCACAGCATTGGCTTTCTTCATGATATCCTGCAGAATGGGGATCATATAATACTTGTTGTCGAACACCCAGGAATACGACCCTAAGTTCGACTGCTCCCAACGGGCTATCATCTCCTCATCCTTCACAATGTTGCCCATCAGTCCCTCATGGTTGATACTTGGCAGCGAGGTGTAGAGGTTGATCAGATCCTCACCCATGCGCCACATAGGCCCTAAGCCGTCCGTACTGGTAAACACACGGTTCAGCACCACCTGACTCAATGAGTCGTTGCTCTTGAACTGATCCATGTTGAACTCATAACGCGGATGGGCCTTGGGGAAGTTATGCTTCACAGGATTACGCTCGTCAATCGGCACCACATTATCCACTGTGAAGCGCGACGACTGCTCCCTGATCTCTATCTTCGGATTACACTGCGTCAACTCCTGACAGAAGGCCGACATACTCAGCACACAACGCCCAGAGAGCGATGCGATGGCCAACACGTTGCCACCCTTCTCAAACACCTCTGGAAACGCATTATACATCGTCCTAGCAATGCCCTGATGCTGTTCCCAGCCGAGTTGCGTCAGTTCGCTCCAACCCGTCATCAGCTCGTCCTTCACAGCTTCAAAACGCGTATAGAACGCCTCTCCCTCAGCTGTCAGCTGCTGACGATCGTGCGCCTTTGTCAACAAAGTGTCCAGGTCCACGTACAACTGACTGTTCCAGTAATAACGCGAGCCATGACGAGAATAGTGGCTGATATAGAAAGGTTTGTAACCATCAGGCGCCTTCGTCAGCGTCACATCCTCAAACTGGTAAGGACAATCGTTGCCGTAAGCCTTCTTCGGGCACGCCTTCAACACTTCGTTCACATCGATTCTCTGGGCACCTGCGCTGATCGTCAGGAGTCCTAACATAAAGGTTGCAATCAGTTTCTTCATGATCATTTAGTTTTGATTCTGCTTGCAAAAATAAAAAAAGTTTTCAGAAATCACGTCATAAAATCGATAAATCAACAAAATTTAGCTATCTTTGCAGCAAGATTATGGCTTGGAAACTGAAATATCGTTGTACTTCATGTGGTTATGAAGCTGAGGTTTACGAGGGGCAAGGCCTCTTCCGTCAACAGATCTCACCCATGAGTTGTCCTGACTGCAAGACGATTCAGAACATCGTCGTAGGTGGGATCATCGGCGATGTCGCCCCCTCCTTCCGCAGCGAGGCAGGGCGTCTGTGCCTCAACTGTGGCAGCGCCAATATCCGCCCCTGGGACAAACATACCTGCCCCAAATGCCAAGGCGACATGCAACCCACGGACGATAAAGAATTCTGGACGTAGTTTATTTTTTATTTATAAACCCATTAATCACTAACCGTTATGAAAAAGTTTATTTGTATGCTGACCGTACTGCTGTGCAGCGTGTTGAGTTTGAGTGCCCAGGACTATAACTTGGAAGGTCGTTGGGTAACCGATCTGTCGGATGAGGGCGAATCTACGACGCTCATCTTTCTGTTCGAAGGCAACGAACTGACACAGGCCGTGTATGGCGAGTCGAATGTCGAAGGGGTCGGCCTTGTAGGCGTGATTGTTGCCACACCCCCTGCCCCGTTCAAGCTAGAAGGCAACAAACTCACCGTGACCTATGATGCCAGCCAAGCTGAATACCAGGTGATGAAGACCGAATATACCGACAAGGTCAAAGAGCTCATCAAACAGGCTCCCAGCATGGAGAACACTGTGAAGGAGCTGTTGGACAAAGCCTTTGATAGTCAGAAAGAGGAGATGTGCAAGACCATCATGTTTAAAGGTGAGCTGGAGATTGTCTCCTGCACCGACGAGGGCGAGCTCACGATCAAAGACACAGATGGTGAGAACTACACCTTCTACCTGAAAGGCGAATAGTCAATAAGCCTGCTCATGCACGCCTTTGACGGCTCTACCTGAGGGGTCGTTCATGTTTTTGAAGGCGGCATCCCATTCGAGTGCGATGGAGGTGCTGCAGGCTACGCTTGCCTCACTGGGAACGCTGAGGGCAGCAGAGGCTGAGGGGAAATGCTCAGCGAAGATCGAGCGATAGTAATACTCCTCCTTGTTCTTTGGTGGGTTGATGGGGAATCGCTCTGCAGCATGTGCCATCTGCTCGTCGCTGACAGCCTCAGCCGTAATCTGCTTCAAGGTGTCGATCCAAGAGTAGCCCACACCATCGCTAAACTGCTCCTTCTGGCGCCAGGCGACAGCCTCAGGCAACATATCCGCAAAGGCCTCACGCACAATCTTCTTCTCAATGGTGGTGCCAGGACACATCTTGGCCTCAGGATTGGTGCGCATCGCCACATCGAGGAACTCCTTATCGAGGAAGGGCACACGACCCTCCACACCCCATGCCGACAGACTCTTGTTAGCACGCAGACAGTCGTAGAGGTGCAGTTTGGAGAGTTTGCGAACGGTCTCCTCGTGGAAGTCCTTAGCCGATGGGGCCTTGTGGAAGTAGAGATAGCCTCCGAAGATCTCGTCAGCACCCTCGCCTGAGAGTACCATCTTGATACCCATCGACTTGATGACACGCGCCAACAGATACATGGGGGTAGAGGCACGTACGGTGGTGACATCGTAGGTCTCGATGAAATAGATCACATCGCGGATTGCATCCAGTCCCTCCTGAATGGTATAGTTGATCTCGTGGTGCACGGTGCCAATATGATCAGCCACGAGCTTCGCCTTGGCGAGATCGGGGGCCCCCTTCAAGCCAACGGCAAAGGAGTGCAGACGGGGCCAGTAGGCCTTCGTCTTGGAGTCGTCCTCGATACGCATCTCAGAGTATTTCTCAGCGATGGCAGAGATGACAGATGAGTCGAGACCACCAGAGAGCAGCACACCATAAGGCACATCACTCATCAGCTGGCGCTTCACGGCGTCCTCCAGGGCATCGTGGATAGCCTCCACACTGGCAGGATTATCCTTCACGGCATCATAGTCGAACCAGTCGCGCTGATAGTAACGTTTCATGCCTGGCTCACGGCTCCAATAGTAGTGGCCTGGCAGGAAGGGCTCATAGTGGTCGCACTGACCTTCGAGCGCCTTCAACTCTGAGGCTACAAGCACCTTACCGTCGCTGTCATAGCCTATATAGAGGGGAATCACACCAATGGGATCACGGGCTATCAGGAACTCATTGCGCGCCTCATCATAGAGCACAAAGGCGAATATGCCGCTGAGGTCTTCGAGGAAGTGGATGCCCTTCTCACGATAGAGGGCGAGGATCACCTCACAGTCAGAACCCGTCTGGAACTCATACTGACCTGCATAGCGGCGACGAATCTCCTGATGGTTGTAGATCTCGCCATTCACGGCTAATATCTGCTGGCGGTCAGGTGAGAACAAGGGCTGTCCCCCACTCTCAGGATCCACGATACTCAGTCGTTCGTGGGCAAGGATGGCTGAGCCACCACAGTAGATACCACTCCAGTCTGGGCCGCGATGACGGATCTTCTGACTCATCTTCAACGCCTGTTCACGCAACTCGTGTGTCTGCTCCTTTACATTTAATATCGCTACGATTCCACACATATTTCTGTCCTTTCTTTATCGTTTATAGTTGTAATTTCAATACTTTCTCTACATAATTCACAAAAGCCTCGTTACAGAGACGGATACCGCCTGGCGTGGGATAATGACCTGTGAAGTACCAGTCGCCAGGATGACGAGGACAAGCCTCGTGCAAGCCCTCAATGCTCTGATACACCAGTTCGATGGGTGCCTGCATCCCCTCAGGACACAGCATCTCCACAATCTTACGGTTGATCTCATCGACACTGAAAGCCTCATAGATGGTTCGCACGTGATTGGCAGCCGTAGGCGCCGTCTTACACTTGCGATAGGTCTCGGCTATCAGGCGCTGCAAACCCCGTTCTTTGATCAGGGCAATGGCGGCACGGAAGGCGCAGAGCTCCTCCAGATGTGACATGTCGATGCCGTAGTAGTCAGGATAACGGATCTGTGGCGAACTCGACACCATGACGATCTTCTTGGGATGCAGACGGTCGAGTATCTTAAAGATGCTCTCCCGCAGCGTGGTGCCTCGCACGATCGAGTCGTCGATGATCACGAGGTTATCCTTATAGGGCTCCAACGAGCCGTAGGTGATGTCATAGACGTGGGCAGCAAGGTCGTTGCGCTCAGTGCCCTCCGTGATGAAGGTACGCAGTTTGATGTCCTTCCACACCACCTTTTCGATGCGCACCTCATGGTTCATGCGGCGCACGCCATCCGTCATGCCATAGAAGGCCACCTCGGCCGTGTTGGGGATATAGGAGAAGACGGTGTGAGCCACATCGCCATCGATGGCCTGCATGATGGCTGGCAACAGCTGCTCACCCAGTTGTTTGCGCTCGTTATAGATGTCGCGATCAGAACCTCGACTGAAGTAGATACGTTCGAACGAACAGGCTGACAGCTTCTGCACAGCGAGAATCTGTTCCAGATGACTCTCGCCGTTCTTTCGGACAATCAGCGACTGACCAGGCTGGAGTTCCTGGATATCCTCTGCCTGCAGATCGAAGGTAGTCTGGATCACTGGGCGCTCTGAGGCCAGCACCACCACCTCGTCATCCTGATAGTAGAACGCAGGACGGATGCCCCAGGGGTCGCGCACGGCAAAGAGCTCACCAGAGCCCGTGAGACCACACATCACATAACCACCATCGAAATGAGGCATCGTGGTCTTCAGCACGTTCGCCATCTCCACATGGTCGTCGATATAACGGGTGATGGCAGTGCCCTCCAGGCCTTGCTGACGCGCCTCAGCGTAAAGACGCTCCACCTCACGGTCCAGACGATGCCCCATCAGTTCGAGCGTGATATAGGAATCACCATAGATACGGGGTGACTGTCCTTGATCCGTGAGGAAATGAAACACCTCGTCGATGTTGGTCATATTGAAGTTTCCACACAGACAGAGGTTCTTGGCGCGCCAGTTATTACGACGCAGGAAGGGATGCACGTATTGCAGCCCACTCTTGCCAGTGGTGGAATAACGCAGATGACCCATATAGAGCTGTCCTGCAAACGACTTATCGACGTGCTTGAACACCTCTGTGATGGCATCCTTACCCTCTGCACGCTCACGGAACATATACTCCTCACCAGCAGGGGCGTCGAGGTTCACACAAGCCACACCAGCACCCTCCTGACCACGGTTGTGCTGCTTCTCCATCATCAGATAGAGCTTGTTCAGGCCGTAGCGCCACGTGCCGTATTTCTGTTCATAATACGACAGGGGCTTCAGCAGGCGAATCATCGCCACACCACATTCATGCTTCAGCTGTTCCATCGATGCAGGCTTTAATGAATGACATAAACAAGGGGTGCGGATGCAGCACCGTTGACGAATATTCTGGGTGGAACTGGGTGCCGATATACCACTTCTTCTCTGGGATCTCCACGATCTCCACCAGGTTGGCAGCAGGATTGATACCCACGCACTTCATACCGTTCTGCTCATATTCCTCCTGATAGGCGTTATTGAACTCATAACGGTGGCGATGACGCTCCATGATCTTCTTTTCCTTTCCATAGGCGGCAGCAACGCGACTGCCTTCGCGCAGCTCGCACTCATAGGCGCCCAGGCGCATCGTACCACCCATCTGGGTGATGCTCTTCTGCTCCTCCATCATGTCGATGACGTTGTGTGGTGTCTGCGTGTCCATCTCACTGCTGTTGGCATCCTTGTAACCCAACACGTTACGGGCAAACTCGATCACCATCATCTGCATACCCAGACATATGCCGAAGGTGGGGATATCATGCGTACGCGTGTATTCTGCAGCGATGATCTTACCCTCGATGCCTCGTGTGCCGAAGCCTGGGCAGACCACGACGCCTGCCATCCCACTGAGTTGGGATGCCACATTCTGCGCCGTGATATTCTCGCTGTTGATGAAGTGTATCTTCGTCTTCACATCATTGTAGATACCAGCCAGGTTCAGACTCTCGCGGATACTCTTATAGGCATCCTGCAGGTCGTACTTACCCACGAGGGCCACATGCACCTCACGAGAGGCGCTCCGCTGTTTCTGGATGAAGTCGTGCCAGGGTTTCATGGCAGGTGTCTCTCCCACAGGGATGCCGATCTTACGCAGGATGGCGGCATCGAGCCCCTGTCGCTGCATGCTCACTGGCACCTCATAGATCGAGGGCATATCCTCGCTCTGCACCACGCACTCCAGATCGACATTACAAAACGACGCCACCTTCATGCGCAAGGCATTGTCGAGGTGGCGTTCTGTACGTAAGACGAGGATATCGGGCTGGATACCCATGCCCTGCAGTTCCTTGACGGAGTGCTGGGTGGGTTTGGTTTTCAGCTCCTCAGCGGCTTTCAGATAAGGCACGTAGGTGAGATGCACACACACGGCATCACGCCCCAGTTGCCAGCGCAACTGTCGGATGGCCTCCATAAACGGCGCACTCTCGATGTCACCGATGGTTCCGCCCACCTCTGTAATCACGAAATCCAACTGTTCCTCCTTCTCATCCTGACGGAGCATCCTGCGCTTGATCTCATCCGTGATATGAGGCACCACCTGGATGGTCTTACCCAGATAGTCGCCATGTCGCTCCCGATCGATCACCGTCTTGTAGATGCGCCCTGTGGTGATGGAATTGTTGCGGGTGGTGTGAATGCCTGTAAAACGCTCATAGTGGCCCAGGTCGAGGTCAGTCTCCATACCATCGACGGTCACGTAGCACTCGCCGTGCTCATAGGGGTTCAGCGTTCCCGGGTCGATGTTGATATAAGGGTCGAATTTCTGAATGGTGACCTTATAGCCACGCGCCTGTAACAGTTTGCCGATACTGGCGGAGATGATGCCCTTACCTAGTGAGGAGACCACACCACCAGTCACGAAAATGTACTTTGTGTCCATATGATATTCTGAAGTTTGCATGTTCTCTTTTTACCTTCTTTTCAATTTTGGCTGCAAAATTAATGCATTTTTATCGAAAAAACGAATTTTACTTTCGTTATGATTGTTAAAAACTTGCACAACTATCATTTTGCAAATTATACAACGACAATTAGTTTCTTTTTGTTATCATTTTGACCTCAAAACCTATCAAACTGCTACAAATTGTCATTTCATTAAAAAAAAGAAGTCCCCTCCCCTGCGTGAAGCAGAAGAGGGGGTCAACCTGGTAAGATTATGGGCGCAGCGTAAACCCGAAGACCAGGTATGCCTTCTGTGAGGATGGGTTAGCCACCACCTGTCCGAATACGGGTACTGAGAACTTATCAGTAATCTTGATCTCCTTGTCAGCTCTCAGCGACAGGTTTGTAACGGCGAAACCCGTTGTATCATAAAAAGTGGTGTAATAAGGCACGACACCAGCCGTTGCTGTCCAGTCAACCGTCACCAGCTTGAATGGCACTGCCACCTCTGCATAACTGCTGTAGGCGCGCTTGCCGTTCTTATTGAAACCATCGTTACCAGCGAAATTTGTAAACCATTGTAAACTGAGCACGCCGAAGTCATAGCCGATGTTGGCCTCAAACACGTGATTCGTTGAGTGGGCATCGTATTTGAAATAACGGTTATCCGGCTCGTCGCCACCGGTATTGAACCAGTAGTCCGTGATACCGATGTTGAAACCACCTGTGGTAAAGGCGAGCGTCAGGTCAAACTCCTTCGTGTCAGTAGAGGTGAATCCCACGCTTCCCCAAGCCGAAAGCGACAGACCTTTATAGCCGATGCCGAGTGTAGGCTGTACGGAGATATTACCACAATCCAGACCACGCCAGATATACTGAGTCACAAAGTCGGCCGCTACCGTCGTTTCCACTTTCTCTTTCTCATCCTGTGCATGGGCGGTCGCCACTGCGACCAAACCCAATGCAAATAAAACAATCTTCTTCATAGTTACCAATCTTTTAAATTAATACATTATTAACTACTCTATTAACATTATAAAGATATACAATCAGTTGTAACAAGCCTCGCCGTGTTCGTAAATATCCAGTCCTTCCTCCTCGATACGGGCATCCACACGCAGACCATGGATCTTCTTAATACCATAGAACAGGATGAATCCGCAGACTGCAGCCCAGAGGTCGATCACGAGGACACCGAAAGCCTGTGCACCGAAGAATCCCCAACCGAAGCCGTAGAAGGCACCGTTAGTGGTTGACAACAGACCTGTCATCAGTGTACCCAGGATACCACAGACGCCGTGTACTGAAGAAGCACCAACGGGATCGTCGATATGCAACTTGTGGTCGATCAGCTCGATAGAATAAACCAGCACGATACCACAGACGAATCCGATAATGATAGCACCTACGGGCGAAACGATGTCACAGCCAGCGGTGATACCCACCAGTCCTGCCAGCACGCCGTTGAGCGTCAGTGAGAGTGAAGGCTTGCCATACTTGATATAAGTAAGGAACATCGTAGCCACACCACCTGCAGCAGCGGCCAGGTTCGTGGTCAGGAACACGTGAGAGATCGCGATACGGTTCACCTCACCAGAGGCAGCCAGCTGAGAACCAGGGTTGAAGCCGAACCAGCCGAGCCAGAGGATAAACACACCCAGAGCGGCAATCGTCAGGTTGTGACCAGGGATAGCGCGGCTCTTACCGTCCTTCGCATACTTGCCAATACGTGGACCCAGTGCCAGGGCACCGATCAGGGCCAGCACACCACCTACGCTATGCACGATGGCAGAACCTGCAAAATCGTGGAACACATCACCGAAGGTGGTCATCATAAAGCCGTCGGCAGCATCGCTGCAAAGCCAACCACCGCCCCAGGTCCAGTGACCCTCAATGGGGTAGATAAACAGTGAGATCACAGCACTATAGACGAGATACATCGAGAACTTCGTGCGCTCAGCCATTGCACCACTCACGATGGTGGCAGAGGTAGCACAGAACACCGTCTCGAAGATCAGGAAACCCTCTACAGGCAGATCGCTTGAATAGAAACTGAGGTCGCCCCAGTTGGGTGCGCCAATGAAACCTGCGCCCTCGCTGCCAAACATAAAGCCGAAGCCCAAGAAGAAGAACAGCAAAGAGCCAAACATGAAGTCCACAAAGTTCTTCATCAGGATGTTGGCCGTGTTTTTACCGCGCGTAAAGCAAAGCCCGGCTGCATCCAGAAAACCAACATGGCTGCCAATAGCATCCATACAGTATCGAGTGATAATCCAATTTCGTTCATAATCATTTTGTGTTTGCGTTGTTATTATCCTTTTACTTTTTTACCCTATTACCTTTACTTCTTGTCTCGAAGTACGGTATCACCATTCTCGCCGGTGCGAATACTCCATGTGTCGATCATGTCACTCACGAAGATACGGCCATCGCCCACTTCGCCTGTGTGTGCCACCTTGAGGATCACCTTCACCGTGGGCTCCACCAGGGGATCACGGCAAACGATCGTCAGGGCTACGCGCTCAATCACGTCCGTTGAGTACTGCACACCACGATAGATTCGCTCCTGACGACTCTGACCGATGCCGTGCACGTTGTGGTACTCAAACCAGTCGATGTCCGACTGCAGCAGTGCTTCTTTTACATCCTCGAACTTCGTCTTACGGATGATTGCTTCAATCCTTTTCATACGCTTTCTTCTTTTTACCTTATTAATAATTAATGATTATTGTAACCTGTTTACGAGTGCAAAGGTATGACATTTTGATGGATATTCATTCATTTTTTCTTTCAATTTGTTTGTTAAAACTTTCCGAATTTGACAAATTGTAAAGTATTTAAAGGCGAAACCTATCATTTTGCAACACTTTGCACCAAAATCCCACCGTTTTGTAACAAATCGTCAAACCTTTCTTTCATGTGTACGCACACATAATCCTTGACCTATATCAAAGGAGAGCCAGTAACACATTTCTTACTAAAAACTTTCTTCCATTAAAAAACTTTTTTGTATCTTTGCAGCGAGAAATTTTGTTGCAAGCTTTAAAACATGTATTTCAAGCTTTGAAACATATGTTGCAAGCCCTGAAACATAAGTTGCAGGACTTGAAATAGAAAAATAATAGAAAGATGGCAAGTTACGTATTACAAAAATTACCGAATGGCATGGGAGACGACGAAAGCGCCCTGTTCCCGAAGATGCAGATTTATACAATGTTCGACTACGACAAGGTGGTGGAGTTGATACACAGTTATTCGCCGTCGTTCAGCGAAGGCGTTATCCGAGGCGTGCTCGACGGGCTGACTGTGGCCATGAAATCGGCATTGCCCAACGGTCACAGCATGAAGATAGACGGACTCGGCGTATTCTCGCTTTCACTGGGCTTCAGTGACGAGAAGACGGGAACCTCTGGCGATGAACTGAAACACAAGGAGAATTACCGTCATGTCTGTGCAAAGAGCATCAATTTTAAGGTCGATCAAGAACTGATAAAAGACATTAACAGCGAGTCAACTTTTGAGCGGGCCCAACCAGGCGTGCAGCGTTTCGAGAGTCCGGATTCTACACTCGAACAGCGTATGCAACGCGCCCGCCAACTGATTAGCGAGCGCGGCTATATCACGCTGAGCGACTATGCCATAGCCAATCATGTAAGTCGTTCGATGGCCTCTCGCGACCTGAAGCGCATCACGTCTGACCCAGCATCAGGCATCATCGCCAAAGGAGGTCACTCGCATAAGGTCTGGGTGAGAAATACGATGTAATAAGAATGTAAATTGTCTGCTTTTTGTATCTTTAATGGTAAAAACGGACAATATTTGAAAAAGAATTCGTAAATTTGCCAGCGAAATCAATAAAATTGTAACGTATGACACCACAGCCCATTGATAATTATCGTCTGACGAGTCTTGAGGAACCCACCGACGAGATGCTTGCCCAGCTGATGCATGAGGCAGCCGAGGAAGCACGCGAATCAAACCGTGAGGCAACCGAACGTTTTTTTGAGGAGATCAAACAGGCCGCTACAGCTTATTAAGCAATGAGTTATAGCAATACACCGAAGATATTCCAGATTGGGCAAAGACGCTGATATAGACACGCAAAAAGACTTTTATTCCAATTGCGGTTCCCAAAGATGTCGCGCCATGTCAACATGGCCGTTGGGTTTGAAGTGGATGCCCTCGGCTTCTAAGAGTGGGCGCTGGCGGCTCCAGCCTGGCGCTGTGCGACCTTCTTTGTTGACCACTCGATGACAGGGCAATTCTTCGGCTCCTGGCGTATAGCGGAGCGTTCGGCCTACCATACGTGAATGACTTGGCCAGCCCGTCAAGGCTGCGATATGGCCGTATGTCGTCACCCGTCCGCGAGGTATCTGGCTGACAATGTTCAATACATCATCGCGAAAGGTCCGTGCCTGTTCTGGCGTCATTTTGTCAGGATAGTCCTTCATACGCCCTTCTTCGCCGTCGTCGGACCTTGTATGTTCTGCGAGAGTTTGTTCATTACTTATCAGCATTTAATGTTGGCTAAAGAGGAATTGCTGGCCCGTGTATTCCCAGTGGAGGGTGCCGAAACGGATGAGGCGGGCCATCAGGATGATGACCTTATGACGGGGCAGACGGGAGAGACGGACGATCTGATTCAGCGTGAGCCGATCCTGAATCACATCGAGCAGATGGCGGATATCATCGTTGTAGGTTAGCATCACGCCCTGAGACTTCTGAGATTCGCGCCAGAGTGCCAGATGGACTGGCGAGGCCACGATGTTCTCATCATTAATACGAATGTACGCGCGCATGCGTCCTGTCTCGTCGATGGCGCAGACGGGACGTTTCGTTGAAGGCGGAACGGTGGCCATGACAATGGTGCGGAGCCCCCGTTCGCCACTGCTCGTATCCGGGGTTACGTGATAGGTATCAAATTTGATGCTGGCCTCAGGTTTGCAGTATCTGTAGGCCGCCTGGTGCATCATGTAGATTTCCTCCTCGCTCCGAACGCCAGACAGATGACCGTCGTCGCGCACGCCAATCAACAGTCGTCCGCCATCGGTATTGGCAAAGGCCGACACCGACTTGGCGAGTTTGCAAGCATCAGCCACACGGTATTTGAAGTCCTGTTGCTGATGTTCGCCCTCACGGATCAGGCTGAGGAGGTATCGCTTATCGTCCATGGGTCATTTTCTGCTAAGTCTGCATCCAGTGCTGGCGTTCTGGTTCGGGCATCTTTTCGATGGCGTAGCGGAGGGCCGTGCGAGGCATCTCGTGGGCATGTTGGCTGAGGAAGTCGCGAAGGAGGTCCATCCCTACCCTTTTGCCCATCTCGCGCAACATCCAGCCCACCGCCTTGTGCATAAGGTCGTGGGAATGATGGAGGTGGATCTCGGCATAGCGCAGGCACCACGAGGGGTCGCCCATCTGCGAGGTCTTCCACGAACAGACGATGCTCATGCGCTGTTTCCAGAGGCAGGGGCTTTGGGCCAATTCGTCTAATACCTTTATCTTATAGTCTCTGTCGCCCAGATTTGAGGGCAGCAAGAGCCAGTGGCCGAGGATCTTGGAGACGGAGAGATCGACGAGATCCCAGTTGTTGGCCTGTTCGGCATATTGCAGATACAGCGTCAGGATCTCATCGCGACTGCGAATGGCAGCCTCATCGTTTTCCAGTCGTTTGGTAGCCAACCGTTCGAACTTCGCTACGAGGATCAACAGTCCACAGAGACGGACTTCATGCCAGGGGCTCTTCAGCAGCTCAGGGATTTCACTCAAGGGGAAATCTTTGGGAACGGCCCGCACCACCTCGCGCGTCTGAGGCACTTTCAGGCCGAGGAACTGATCGCCCTCACCATATTCGCCAGGTCCTGTCTTGAAGAACCGCATGAGGATCTGTCGCTGCGCATCATCCTGCAGCGACTCCATATAGCTTATGATTTCCTTTGCTGTGATCATTTCGATGGCAAAGGTACGAAAAAGATAGGGAAGTACAAAACGGAATGCTATTAAAATTGTAAAAATGACAATCTGTAAAGTATGGAGAAGAGAAAGGATGCGATAGATTTCAAAATGAATGAAATAAGCATAAAAATTGAGCAAAATGTCAAAAAGAGCAAAATTTTATGTAAGAAAAGTAAGCAATAATTTGGTTATAATTGCAAAATGATATACCTTTGCAGCGATTTTCAAACAGAATGTAAGTAAAAGTAAGGATAATATGACACATTGCGAACTTCAACAACCAAAGAGCGCACAAAGGACACAAAAGACACATGACGGGCTTTACCAGCCTGACTATGAGCACGACGCTTGTGGTGTGGGAATGGTGGTGAACATCCACGGAGGTAAGAGCCATGAGTTGGTGGACAATGCCCTTAAAGTGCTGGAAAACATGGAGCACCGCGGCGCTGAGACGCGAGACAAGACTGGCGACGGTGCCGGCATCATGGTGCAGATTCCCCATGAGTTTATTCTGCTTCAGGGTATTCCCGTACCCGAGAAGGGTAAGTATGGTACAGGACTGGTGTTCCTGCCCAAGGACGAGAAGGCACAGCAGGAGATCCTGAGTGTGATGATCGAGGAGATCGAGCGCGAGGGGCTGCAGCTGATGCATCTGCGTACGGTTCCTACGAACCCTGAGGTGCTGGGTGTAGCCGCCCGTGAGGTGGAACCCGCCATCAAACAGATTTTCGTAACAGGTGTATCTGAGGAGGATGTGCCTGTGTTCGAGCGTATATTATATAAGGTACGCAAGAGGATCGAGAATCGCATCAAGGACAAGGACTTCTATATCTGTTCACTGTCGAACAAGAACATCATCTATAAGGGTATGTTGACGAGCGGACAGCTGCGTCGCTATTTCCCTGATCTGTCGAATGATTACTTTACAAGCGGACTGGCGCTGGTGCACTCCCGTTTCAGCACAAACACATTCCCCACGTGGTCGTTGGCCCAGCCCTTCCGTTTGTTGGCTCACAATGGCGAGATCAACACCATCCGTGGTAATCGCGGCTGGATGAAGGCTCGTGAGAGTGTGCTCTCGAGTGAGGCCCTGGGTGACATCAAGGACCTGCGTCCGATCGTGCAGGAGGGTATGAGTGATTCTGCCAGCTTGGACAACGTGTTCGAGTTCCTGATGATGAGCGGACTCTCACTGCCGCAGGCCATGGCCATCCTGGTGCCAGAGAGTTTCAACGACAAGAACCCCATCAGCGAGGATCTGAAGGCTTTCTACGAGTATCACTCCATCCTGATGGAGCCGTGGGACGGTCCTGCCGCCCTGCTGTTCAGCGATGGTCGCTACGCAGGCGGTATGTTGGATCGTAACGGCTTGCGCCCCAGTCGCTACGCCATCACCAAACAGGGTATGATGGTGGTAGCCTCTGAGGTGGGCGTGATGGACTTCGAGCCTGGCGACGTGGTGTCGAAAGGTCGTCTGCAGCCAGGAAAGATCCTGCTGATTGATACGCAGGAGGGTAAGATCTACTACGACGGCGAGATCAAGGAGCAGTTGGCAAAGGCCCATCCTTATCGCGAGTGGCTGAACGAGAACCGTGTGCAGCTGGAGAAACTGAAGAGTGGTCGTAAGGTGGATAATGGCGTGAGCGACCTGCAAGGTAAGCTCGTAACCTTCGGCTTTGGTCAGGAGGATATCGACAAGACGATCATCCCGATGGCGACAGCAGGTCAGGAGCCTGTGGCAGCGATGGGTAACGACACCCCGCTGGCAGTGATCTCAGATCGTCCGCAGGTGCTGTTCAACTACTTCCGTCAGCAGTTCGCACAGGTGACGAACCCTGCCATCGACCCCATCCGCGAGGAACTCGTGATGAGTCTCACGGAGTACATCGGCGCCGTAGGTACGAACATCCTGACGCCTGATGCCTCGAACTGCAAGATGGTTCGTCTGCCACAACCTGTTTTGACCAATACACAACTCGATATATTATGTAATATCCGCTATAAGGGCTTCAACACCAAGAAGTTGCCCATCCTCTTTGAAATCGCGCAGGGTGAAAGCGGACTGCGCCAGGCGCTCGACGACCTCTGTAAGAAGGCCGAGGAGAGTGTGGATGAGGGTGTGAACTACATCATCCTGAGCGATCGCGACCTCGACGAGACGCACGCTGCCATCCCAAGTCTGTTGGCT
>CADCBZ010000011.1 GCA_902799765.1 uncultured Prevotellaceae bacterium | reverse complement strand
ATATACGCCCGGATTCTTACCGATCTTCATTTCTCTCTCTTTGGCTTTTACTTTCAATGCCATACTTTTAAAACTTTAAATGTTAAACAATAAATTGACCTGTTCGGAGGTGGATTTCCTGGAATTAAATCCAGCACTTGCTACATTTAAATGTAAAAAGTGCCAGAATTAAATCCCGCAAATTTCCTTCCGCATTGCAAAGGTACGACATTTCCAGTCTCCTCAAAGTCGGCATAGCCCATCACGGAACGTCCGCCCATCACCCTGCCGAACAGTTTCCTGAAATCCCATTCCCAAGGGCAGTCTGGGTTCTCGGGATGGCGGATGATGTAGTCCTGATTAAAGGTGTCGAGCTTCAGGAGCAGGGGTGTAATCACCGAGGTCTCTCCTGCCTTGGAGAGCTCCTCTGAAACCTTGGTTTTGTTTTCTGTCATAACTTTGATTATTTTTGTTTGTTGTCGATTGTCAGGTGCGCACCTTACGTGGGGCAAAGTTACGGAAAACAAAACATAAATACCCCCTACGCAGAGGGTACGCGTAGGGGGTACGGTTATTGCTAAGTGCCTGTCAGTCAGCGAAAAGAATTTTTAGCGAATCCTGAAAGGCAAGTGTCTGACGCTGGTTTAGTGCATCATTGTAGTCACCTCGCATATTTTTTCGATTCCACAATGCGCCAAATAACTTCCATTTATACCTGATGCCAAGCCGCACAGCCATGGTATCAGCCAGAAGAGCTGCCTGCGTCCGCGAGAGCAGAGGCAGGAAGTGCTCATGGACATAACCAGCATGCTGGGCCTTCTGCCAGAGCACCATTGCCTCAGCCGTGGCAAGGGATTCAGGCAGTTCGGGCGGCTCTGGCGACTCAATAGTCGGAGAGTGATCCCTTGCTGAAACATCCGACTTGTCGGTATTGAACACCTGTGAGCCAACGTGGTTAATTTACAAAAACGACCCACAGAGCATTGCTGCTCCATGAGTCAAAAAGTTAATATTAGGGTTCTGTCACCTGTGCTTTATTATCTTATGCAAATTTACCCCTCTGTGATAAATGACACTAGAGTATGGCTGCAATCTTGCGAATCTTCTCCAACCGCTTCATGAAGGAACGATCCTGCTTCATTTTCTGCATGTTGTAATCTGCCTGCAGGCCTATCCAAATGTTTGCATCTGTACCAAGCGCAGCCTCCAACAACAGGGCGTATTCTGTTGTTACAGGACGTTTACCATTCAGGATTTCGTTAAACACAGTATAGGACACACCCATCTGTTTGGCCAAATCTTTCTGAGTAAGGCCACGTGCCACAATCTCATCTTTTATCATCTCGCCCGGATGAATCAACAACGACGACATCATGTTGTTTGCTGTTTTCTCTTTCATATAATCATTCTTAGCCATACCTTATTATTTATAGTGATTTGACAATTCCATAATGTTACATATCGTGACTACTGGTTCTTCGTCCGACTCCTCCAACGTGAACTCGATTCTATATTGGTCGTTTGCCTTGATAGAAAATCTGCCTTCTTTGTCACCGTGTAGTGCTTCAAAATGAAGAGACTTAAAAGGATACAAGTCTTCTTTTCGCTTTGCCTGAATCAGATATTTAATTCCCTTTTGATAACCTCTGACTATTTGAGGCTGAAACCAAATCTTTTTTGATCCAGTCTTTCCGTTAGTATAGAGATTCTCCAGGTAGTCCTCGTTAAACGTTACAACCATGATAGTTTTATTTTGGGTGCAAAGATACTAAAAATTCGAGAATTCGCAAAAAATCGAATCACTTTTTTACCGTTTATCTAAAAAAAACGAAAAAAACAGGGCAAGCCTCGCGGCTTACCCTGCCCTCTTAAAACTTAAAAATTATAAAAGAACTATTCTAAACATTTAATTTCTATGGGCACAAATAAAAACTTGCCATCAGTGACTCCTATTGAGTCTGAACCAGAGTACAATGCAATACTGCAACGCGCCGTTGCACTTTTGCCATGGTCTCACAATATATTACTGATAAACAAAAAGTTAGGAGATAATGAGACTTTATATTATGCAGAAGAAACAATCAAAAAAGGCTGGAACAGAGACCTGCTTCTGAATGCCATCAAACTGAAGATGCACAAGAAACAACTGACGGCATCTGTCGATAACAATTTTGCAAACGCCCTCCCTTCCACTCAAGCTGATTATGCAAACGAGGTGTTCAGAAGCAACTATAATCTGGGATTCCTCAATGTGACGGAGCCTCTGGCAGAAACAGAATTAGAAGAAAGGCTGGTGGATAAAGTCAAACTGTTCTTGATGGAATTAGGGAAAGGCTTCACTTTTATAGGAAACCAATACCCTTTGGAGTTTAATGGCAAGACTACGATAAGAGGCAAGACAACGAATAACTTGCTGTGAGGACAGCATACGGCTTCCCCGTCAAGACCATGACCGGAAGCCAGTGCGTGGCCAGCTCTTTAAGCTCTACCAGCAACTCACGAAATAAATAGCAGGGCAGCCGGTGGAGCTGCCCTGCTATTTGTGAATATGGAAATCGATTACTTCTTTTTCTTGGTCGTCGCCTTCTTGGCGGTCGTGGTCTTCTTGGCGGTGGTGGTGGTAGCGGCAGGCTTGGCCGGAGCCACATAAGGCACCTGCCTCAGCAGGATATATGAAGACTCCAGGGCCTTGTTCTTCAGATGCTCAGGATATTCGGGATTGTTCTTTAAGAAGTTCTCCACGATCTGAGCAGCCTCCTTACTCTTATGATCCATCATCAGCGCCTTCATCCAGTATTCAGGGAAGAATACATTACTGGTCTGCTGGATATACTCCAGTGACTTCAGGCTGGGCTCGATATAGCTGTTGCTCTGCGGCTCGAAGACATCGGAGTTGAGCAGCTTCAAGGTGTAGATGGCCCAGGGCTCCTGTACACGGTTCTCAGGCTTCAACAGCGAGTTGAACACTTTGGTACGCTCTGCAGGATCGGGGTTGCAGGCCTGACTAACGTAGTCGAACTCCTTACGCATATCTTCGTTGGTGAGACGGGCACGCTGGGTGCTGAGAATCTCCTGCCAACGCTGGGGGTGCATGATCGCCAGACGATAGGCGATGTTATTATAGTCGTTCTCGCTGAGCAGCGGATCGTTATGGCGCTTCCAGATGTTCTCCAACTGCTGCAGCACCTCGGGTGAGGAAGCCACATCGGTCATCATACGGATGACGTACTGATGGCACTCGTTGGACTTGTTCTCGCCCAGCAGGTCCATCACACAGAGTTCCAGGGCGGCACGCTGTTCGATGTTCACGTCGCGTACGATCTTAAACATGTGTTCAAGGGCGGTAACCATGATGAGGGGATTCTTCTCCCTACACATCAGACGGAAGAGCTCTCCGAAGTGTGAGGGAGGCAGCTTGCCTCTCAGATAGGCATCGTGGATAGACATCAGCAGCGAGTAGCGGTTCACATCGTTACGGGTGGTGATGAGACGCTTGGGCAGGAGACTGATATACTCGTCGTCGAGGGTGAATCGGCCATAGCCGCGACCGTCGGTATTCGGCAGGATACAGTCTGGCTTGCGGGGCAGTTTGATTGTCATCTCGGGCTGCAGCATATCGACATCATAGGTGACGCTCTTGCCCAGGTCGTTGATGACACGCACCTGGAATTTCTCCGGCCAGAAGATGCCCCGGTTATAGGGATCGGTCTGCTTGATGCGCAGCTGACCGCCCTGATAACTGGTGTGGATGTTAGGCATACCCTTCTGCTTGACCCAGACATCGCAGAACTGACGGATGCTGAGATCGGGTGCCTCTTCTGCCAACATATCCACGAGGTCATCCCAAGAGGCATTGCTGAATTGGTATTTCTCAAGGAACTTATTCAGTGCATTCTGCAGCACGTCGGGACCCATCATGTTCTCCAGCATACGCATCATGACAGCGGTCTTGTCGAAGATGATGTTATCGTAGAGCAGACTGGCGTGGTTGGCATTGGTCATCTCCATGGCAATGGGATGGGTACCCTCCGTACGGTCGGTGGCAATCGCCTCGGCCTGGTGGGTCTTGAGGAAGTTCAGGTCGAAGCTGACCTCGTCGTACTGGCGATGGGTAATCTTTGAAGCCGCAAAGCTGGTGAACACCTCATAGGCCCAGATGTCGTCGAACCACTTCAGCGACACGAAATCGCCAAACCAGAGATGGGCGGTGGCATGGGCGATCAGCTCCATGCGGTAGAGGGCATCCTCCTGGGTGTGGAACTTCTCGAGGAACATCAGACGGTCGTTGAACTGGATGGCACCCGGGTGCTCCTGACCGAACAGCTGGAAGTTGGGCAGGATGGCAAAGCCATACTCCTTGAAGGGGCAGGCGATGCCTGTATAGCTTTCCATCCACTTGAGGGCACTGCCGACCTCATCGAAGAGCTGGTCGAGCTGGGCCACCTTGTCGGGATCGCTGTCACGGAAGAGCACACGGATCGGATGGCCGTCGCGTACGGCGGTCTGCTCGTTGAACTTACCTGCTACGAAAGAATAGAGGAAGGTGGGCAGAGGACCGCTGGTGTCGCTGATCATGGTCTTCCAGCCTGAGGGCACATTGAGCTTCGTCATAAACATGGAGCGCAGGTCGGGCTGATCGAAGCAGGGGAACACGCTACGGGCCAGATCGGGCACGAAGATCGTGTAGAGATAGTCTTCATTGCGGTTCAGCGCCTTGTCGAGACTGGCGAAGCTCAGTTCGATACGGTTGCTACCCTCGACCACCATGTTCTTCGGAATGATGATGTGCTCATTCTGATAAGTGGCCTGAAAACTCACCGTCTTGAACTTGGTCTTTTTCTTGTTCTTGGGTACAAGGGCCTTACAGTCACCCGTGAGCTCTCCCTGGAAGTCGAGGATGATGTCCTCGGCCTTCTTCACGTCGAAGCAGATGACAACACTACCCGTGACTTTCTGGTTCTGATCGGCAGGGATATTAAACGTCAGGTCGTAGATGACGTTACTGATATTAGCCTTACGGTGCTCAGCGAGTTCCTTCGTGACACCTCTTGACAGCATCTGGGCGTGGGCACTCAGCACCATCATTCCCAGAAGAGAAATAAGCAATAGTCTGGTATGTTTCATATTGATAGCTGTTTTATTCTGTGAATCTTCTCAGTTTGTGATAGCCGTATTGAGCCTGTGCGCCCAACTGCTCTTCGATGCGGATGAGCTGGTTGTACTTGGCCATACGATCGGTACGTGACAGGGAGCCAGTCTTGATCTGTCCGCTGTTGGTGGCGACGGCAATGTCGGCAATGGTGGTGTCCTCGGTCTCACCGGAACGGTGCGAGGTGACGGTGGTGTAACCATGACGGTGGGCCATCTCGATAGCATCGAGGGTCTCGGTGAGGGTGCCGATCTGATTCACCTTGATCAGGATCGAGTTGGCAGCACCCATCTTGATGCCCTGCTCCAGGAACTTCACGTTGGTGACAAACAGGTCGTCGCCCACGAGCTGGCAGCGGCCGCCGATCCTCTCGGTCAACTGTACCCAGTTGGTCCAGTCGTTCTCATCGAGACCGTCCTCAATGGAGTCGATAGGATATTGTGTTATCAGCGCTTCAAGGTAGGCAATCTGCTCCTCGCCGGAGAGTTTCCGACCGTTAGGATCCTTCTTCTTACCGTTCTTCAGCTGACGATAGTCATAGAAGCGCTGGCCTTTTTCCAGTACTGCGAACTCGGAAGCTGCGCAGTCCATGGCGATCGTCACGTCCTTACCCGGCTGATAGCCGGCAGCCCTGATCGCCTCCATGATGGTGTCGAGGGCATCCTCGATACTCTGGAAGTCAGGGGCGAAGCCGCCCTCATCACCAACGGCGGTAGAGAGGCCACGGGCCTTCAGCAGTTTGGCGAGGTTATGGAACACCTCTGCCCCCATGCGGATGGCCTCCTTCACGGACTTGGCACCGATGGGACGGATCATGAACTCCTGGAAGGCGATAGGCGCATCGGAGTGAGCCCCACCGTTGACGATGTTCATCATCGGCACAGGAAGGGTATAGGTGTTCGTGCCACCGAGGTAACGATAGAGAGGTATCTGCAGATAAGCGGCAGCCGCATGGGCAACCGCCAGCGACACACCGAGGATGGCGTTGGCACCCAGGTTCTTCTTGGTCGGCGTACCGTCGAGGGCGATCATTTTCATGTCGATCTGACGCTGTTCAAGGGTGCTCATGCCGATGATGGCTGGCGCAATCACCCGATTGACATTCTCGACAGCCTTCTGCACGCCCTTACCGAGATATCGGCTCTTGTCGCCATCGCGAAGCTCAAGGGCTTCGTTCTCACCTGTGGAAGCGCCTGAGGGCACAGAGGCACGCCCCATGATGCCACTCTCCAACGTCACCTCCACCTCCACCGTGGGGTTTCCACGTGAATCCAGGATTTCCCTGGCGTGTATGTTTTTTATAATCATATATATATTATTAATGTGAATCAGTCTTTTCCGTTTACTTTCTGCTTGAGATAGTTGGCAAAGATACGGGCAGCACTCTCGACCTTGGCGGCACAGGGACGGCTCTTGTAGTATTCAGCCGTACGCTCGGAAGCCACATAGCTGCAGACCGCTTTCTGATGACCTTGGATGCCTAGGATCTCGGCACAGATCAGACTGCCGTTCTCCTGTTTCGACTGGGCCAACAGCTCCTGTACGACCTTATAGCAGGCTGACTTGCCCTCGCGGTCGCTGCCCTCGGTCTGACCGCAGTCCAGTCCTATGAGCATGACGATGCCTGAGACGGCACCGCACATCATGCGCATCCTGCCCACACCGCCGCCAAATCCGGCAGCCACTTTCTTGGCCAACGTGTCGTCGAGACCATACAAATCGGCAAAAGCCGCCACCACACTCTGGCAACAGCCATAGCCTGCCATGAAATTCTCTACGGCACGTTCCACCCGCTGATCGATCTCTTGATTTGTCACTGTTTGCTATATTTAGTTGCAAAAATACAAAAAAAGGGGGAATAAAATCCGCTATAAACCGATTTTTGATGTTAATAATCTCTAAATAGACAGAAGAACACTTGGAATGTTCATAAAAAACGAGTAATTTTGTACGCCACTAATGAAGTTTAAGGCCGAAAGGGAAAATTATATATTTGTTTAACGTCTTATTTATATTTTATTATCAATGATTTATTCTAAAGAAGTTGAAAACATGTGTAGCGTTTGTAAGGGCGCTTATCATGGACCTGCACCTATCCCCGAGGAGGGCAAGTGGGTTGCAGTGAAGGAAATCAAGGAGATCTCTGGTTATACCCACGGTATCGGCTGGTGCGCACCTCAGCAGGGCGCCTGCAAGCTGAGTCTGAACGTGAAGGACGGTATCATTGCTATCAACACCGCTATGCGCGAGCTCTTCCTGCAGATTGTTTACGGACGTACACAGAGTGCTTTCTCTGAGGGCGGTCTGGCTATCGGTGCTGGTCTGGAAGACCTGGGTAAGGGTCTCCGCTCACAGACTGGTACACTCTATGGCACTGTGGCTAAGGGTACACGTTACCTGGAGCTGACTGAGGGTTACATCACCAAGCAGTACCTCGATGCCAACAACGAGGTTTGCGGTTACGAGTATGTTCACCTCGGCAAGATGATGGAGGCCGTGAAGAACGGCATGGATGCCAACGAGGCTCTGAAGAAGTTCACCGGCTCTTATGGTCGCACAACCGAGGAGCAGGGTGCAGTGAAAGCTATTGACCCACGTATTGACCCACGTAAAGAATAAAGGAGGATACGACTATGATTAGAAAAGTACAGTTTGAGAGTCAGGAGCGCCGTATCAACCAGGTTCTTGCTGCTCTGAAAGAGAATGGCATCAACTCTATCGAGGAGGCCAATGAGATTTGTGAAAAGGCTGGTATCGATCCCTATCAGATGTGTGAGGACACACAGCTGATCTGCTTCGAGAATGCCAAGTGGGCTTATGTTTGTGGTGCTGCTATCGCCATCAAGAAGGGTGTGAAGACAGCTGCCGAGGCTGCTGAGGCCATCGGTATCGGTCTGCAGAGCTTCTGTATCCCCGGATCAGTAGCCGACGATCGTAAGGTAGGTATCGGTCACGGTAACCTCGCCGCTCGTCTGCTCCGTGAGGAGACAGAGTGCTTCGCTTTCCTGGCTGGTCACGAGAGCTTCGCTGCTGCCGAGGGTGCCATCAAGATTGCCGAGATGGCCAACAAGGTGCGCCAGAAGCCCCTTCGCGTGATCCTGAACGGTCTTGGTAAGGACGCTGCTCAGATCATCAGCCGTATTAACGGTTTCACCTATGTACAGACCAAGTTCGATTACTTCACTGGTGATCTGGCTGTGGTTAAGGAGGTTCCTTACGGAAACAATCCTAGCCGTCTGAAGGTTAAGTGCTATGGCGCTGACGACGTACGTGAGGGTGTAGCTATCCTGTGGAAGGAGAACGTTGACGTCTCCATCACTGGTAACTCTACCAACCCCACCCGTTTCCAGCACCCCGTAGCCGGTACTTACAAGAAGGAGCGCGTGCTCGCTGGCAAGCCTTACTTCTCAGTAGCTTCCGGTGGTGGTACAGGTCGTACCCTGCACCCGGATAACATGGCTGCCGGTCCCGCTTCTTACGGTATGACCGACACCCTGGGTCGTATGCACTCTGACGCTCAGTTCGCAGGTTCTTCTTCAGTTCCTGCTCACGTAGAGATGATGGGCTTCCTGGGTATGGGTAACAACCCGATGGTAGGTGCTACTGTATCTGTAGCCGTTGCTATCGACCTGGCTATCAACAAGAAGTAATCACTTTTGCTTGATAAAATAAATAACCCTCGCCGTTTGGCGGGGGTTATTTTGTTTTTAGATCTCGAAATCGAGACAAGAGCGCTGCACGGTATAGGGGCGAACCTTTCCGTTAGCAACGGCTACGTGCTCGGGGTGAACGGCATAGCCTTTCAATGCCTCTTCACTCTCCAGCGTACTGTCGAGCATCACATCGGCATTCGACGAGGCCAGACGACCATCGATAATCACTTTCACGTCGATGAGTCCGGGAACCTTGCCCATAAGACCTTCCAAACCTGCCTTGATACCGGCCTTCACCTGCTTCTTCTCTTCTTCAGAGAGTTCTGGATTCAGTGTCCAGAGGATAATGTGCTTAACCATAACTTTTTTGTTTTTAGGAGTTAATATTTATTGATAGGGAAAAATCTGTTCGAATGGATAGGGCAGTTCAAGGTGCATCCGCTTCCCTGTCGTTGGGTGGACGAAGGAGATGGCCTGCGCCTGCAGGTAGAGGCGGTCGGCCTTCCGGCCATAGAGTTCATCGCCCACGATGGGACAACCCAGTCCTTCGCTATGGGCACAGTGCATCCGCAACTGATGGGTACGCCCCGTATGGGGCCACAATGCCATCAAAGCAATATTTCTCCTCCCCATCGGGGAGGACGAAAGAATCCGATATTCTGTGATGGCACGTTTCCCGTTTTCGTGATCCACAATCTGTAGCGGACGGTTCAAGGGATCGCTGCTAAGAGGAAGGTCAATGATACCATGTTCTGCCTGAGGAACGCCCTCTACGATGGCAATATATCGTTTCTTGACTGTACGGTTTACAAACTGCTCCTGCAACAGGCGGTAGGTTTCCATCGTCTTCGCAACGACAATCAGTCCCGAGGTCTGCATGTCGAGCCGATGAACGGTCATCGCTCCGGGCCAGCGTTCCTGTGCCCAGGAGGCTACGGAGGGGGCATCTGTCTTTCCTGGCACACTCAGCATCCCTGCAGGTTTATTGAGCACAGCCATCGCCTCGTCTTCATAAATGATGGTCGGTTCCTGATGGGCGTTTTCGGCTGTATCCGTATGGGGATCGACATCAAGTCCCTGTAGCATCCAGGTCAGCACCGGCTTGCACTTCCCGCGACAGGCGGGATAGAACTGTGCGTGATGACGGATCAGGCTCTTGGGTGATTCCCCCCACCAAAACTCCGCCATACAGACGGGCGTCAGGTGATGGAGGTAAGCATATTGCAACAGCTTCGGGGCACAGCAGTCGCCCGTTCCACCTGGTGGTAATGGATATCTGCTACGGATACGGGGTGTATTGTAATAGTCCTGCCACACCTCCACCAAATCCTTTGTTTCGCCTCGGGCATTTAATAACCGATATTGTTGAAAGAGCCACAGCTGCAGCTCCTGCGACATGGTTTTAGTGGAGAGAGGAGAGAGGTGAGAGGTGAGAGATATCTCACGTTCCTTCGTCTTGAAATAGCCGTCAGGCTGTTGGGCATCGAAGACGGGCGGCACGAAGTACGGCCAGTCATTGCGTCCTTCCAGCAGACCGGAATACGCTGCCAGGAACCCCAGCTTTTCACTTTCTTCCACCACCAGCACCCCAAACATCTTACCCTCAGTGAGCGGCATGCGCACCAATTCCTGCTTCACCTCCGCCGCCGCCAACAGGCACAACGGGTGAGGCTCATAGCAGAAAGGATCCGTGAAATACGCGGGCTTCGGCAAGTTTGTTTTCAAAGGGTGAACACACGTCATGACTGGGCAAAAATACAAACTTTTCCTTAAATTTGCAAATTTATGCCTCAAAATATACGTTGTTTCAGAATTAATGCTTAACTTTGCAGAGCACTAACCAATCAAACAAGATGAAACAGGACGAAGTTTTTGTAATTACAATCAACCGTGAACTTGGTTCCGGCGGTAGAACGGTCGGCGAGAAACTGGCCAAGCGGCTTGAGGTGCCTTTCTATGACAAGGCGCTTATCCAGGAGCTGAAAAAGAAGTATGGTCTCACCACAGATGAGATTGAGCGACTGAAAGGACAGGAGCACAACTGGTGGGCAGAATTCAAGCGTAGCATCATGATGATGCCTAATTACGTGGCCCCCCGCGTAATCCCCGACTATGCCTCCATGCCGGACTTCCTGATTACCGACGATATTTTTAAAGCAGAGACGGAAATCCTGAAGGCTATTGCTGCCGACGGCTCATGCGTCATCGCCGGTCGTAGCGGCTTCTATATTTTCCGCGATCATCCCAACCATCTGAGCGTCCTGATCCAGGCTTCCATGGAGCGCCGCATAGAGAGAGTGATGAAGAAAAATAACATCACTGCGGAAGAGGCCGAAGCCATTATCAAGGAGGTGGATGAGGGCCGTGAGAACTATGTGAAGAAATACACAGGTTCTTCCCGTTATGACACCCGTAACTACGACCTCGTGATCAATGCTGACGATCACTCAGAGGACGAGATCGTGGAGATGATTATCCACTATCTGAAGTTACCGCTCTCCAAGATCATCTTCTAACGATAAAAGGTCGAGGCATTTCTCTACAGGGATGCCTCGATTTTTGTCATCGGTATCACTATAACGTTCAATCATACGGAAGACGGTATCCATCGCCTGACGGGTGCTGCTTTTCAGTGGCTCCCCATTCAACAGATGACCGATGAGAACAGCAGAGAAGATGTCGCCCGTACCATGGAAAAGACCAGGGATCTCGTGATAGTCCAGATGGAAATAGTTGTCGTTAAAATGGTTATAGCCTGCCACGGAGTTATGACCGTCGATCTTACAACTGGTAATCAATGCTGACTTACTGCCCATATCCCTCAGCTTGTCGAGCAGGTCGCCTGCCTCTTCCCAACTGATACTGCCTGACTTGATACGAGTGCCAGTCAGGTAACAGGCCTCGGTATAGTTCGGGAAGGTCAGATGAGCCACAGCCACCATCTCACGCATCAGTTCCACCTGACGCTCGGTCACACCATTATAAAGCTGTCCGCCGTCACCAAGGATCGGATCGACAAAGACCGTTGTTCCGTTCTTGCCCTGCTCCTCGCAATAGCTTGCCACGAGCTTGGCCTGTTCTTCACTGAACATCAGACCGGTGCAGATGGCATCAAACGAGAAACCCAGTTCCTTCCAAACTGGTAACGTACCTTTTATATATTCGGTGGTATCCTGGATATTAAACTTGCCGTAATTCAGTGTATTCGACACGAGTGCGGTGGGCAGACTGTATGTCGGAATGCCCAGGTAAGAGAGAATCGGAAGCATGGCACCCATGCCCACTTTCCCATAACCTACAACGTCGTTTATTAACAGTATTTGTTTCATTTTAATGAATTTGGCTGCAAAGTTACGAATATTTTTTGTAACTTTGCAGCCAATTATGGAAAATCAACAAGTTTCGCCCATTTTGGCACTCCAACAGCAACGGCTGCTGCTCCAGATGGAGTATCAGGCCGAGAAGGAAGCCTTCCGTAAGCAGACCGAAGAGATGGGGCTGCAGCGGAAGGTGAAGCGCGGTGATGCCTGGTATCCCCTGAAGATGGGCAAAAGCTATTATAATTCCCTGAACCAGTTGGTGGTAGAGGTGTTCCGCCAGGGCGACGAGGAGATAGAACATAACTTCGAGTTCGGGAAACCCGTGGTATTCTTTGCTACCAAAGCCAGTCAGACCAGTCAAGCTAGCATCCATTACTTCCCCTTCACCGCCACCGTGAGCTATGTCGATGGCGACAGGATGGTGATCGCCGTTCCCGACAACGGTCAGCTCATCGACGTGCAGGGCGCCGAGAACGTCGGGGTACAGCTGTTCTTCGATGAGACCAGCTATAAGATGATGTTCGACGCTCTCGACCGTGTGATGAAGGCCAAAGGCAGGTTAGGCTATCTGCGCGACCTGTTCTATTCGCATCAACAGGCCGAGACCTTTAGTTTTGCCGACATCCATTTACCCTATCTGAATGCAACTCAGGAAGCGGCGGTAAACAAAGTACTGCGGGCCAAGGATGTGGCGATTGTCCATGGTCCTCCGGGAACGGGTAAGACAACCACGCTCGTGGAAGCCATCTACGAGACGCTGCGACGAGAGAACCAGGTACTGGTCTGTGCACAGAGTAACATGGCGGTGGATTGGATCTCAGAGAAGCTGGTGGATCGCGGCGTCAACGTGCTGCGTATCGGTAATCCCACACGCGTGAACGATAAGATGCTCTCCTTCACCTATGAGCGCCGTTTCGAGGCCCATCCCGACTACGACCAGCTGTGGGCTATCCGAAAGGCCATCCGTGAGCTCCGTGCCCAACGGAAACGACGGGACGACAAATACCACCAGAAACTGGATCGTCTGAAGGAACGGGCGACAGAACTGGAGGTGCGCATCAATGCCCAACTATTTGGTGAAGCCCGTGTCATCGCCTGTACCCTCGTGGGCTCAGCCAACCGTCTGCTGGAAGGGCAGAAGTTCGGAACCTTGTTTATCGACGAGGCTGCCCAGGCACTGGAGGCTGCCTGTTGGATTCCCATCCGACGGGTGTCACGTGTCATCCTGGCGGGCGACCACTGTCAGCTGCCTCCGACCGTGAAGAGCTTTGAAGCCCTGAAGGCCGGACTCGGCAAGACACTGATGGAGCGGATTGCGGAAAACAAGCCCGAGGTGGTTACCCTGTTGAAGATGCAGTACCGTATGAACGAGGAGATCATGCGTTTCTCCTCCGACTGGTTCTATGGCAATCAGGTGGAGAGTGCACCGGAAGTAAAGTTCCGCAGCATCCTCGACCTCGACATTCCCATGACCTGGATCGACACTTCTCAGTTTGAACTCCCCGAGGACAGTGACATCACCTTTAAAGAGACCTTTGTCGGCGAGAGCTTCGGCCGAATCAACAAGGCGGAGGCAGAACTGACCCTGTTGGCCTTGGAGCAATATTTCGAGAAGATCGGTAAGGCCCGCATCTTAGACGAACGACTGGATGTCGGCGTCATCTCCCCCTATCGGGCACAGGTACAATATCTGCGCCGCCAACTGAAGAACAAGGAATTCTTTAAACCCTACCGCCACCTGATCAGCGTGAATACCGTAGATGGTTTCCAAGGTCAGGAGCGCGACATCATCCTGATCTCTCTGGTCAGGGCCAACGACGAAGGACAGATCGGTTTCCTGCGCGACTTGCGCCGTATGAACGTGGCCATCACCCGTGCCCGTATGAAGCTCATCATCTTAGGAGATGCCTCCACCATGACCCGTCATCCTTTCTATCGGAAGCTCTACGAATACATCGATGCGCTTGCTTAACATTATTTAATAGCCGATTGAATCACTAATGCAGATTAATTTGTACCTTTGCAGCAAATTGGAATAGGATCGTTTGTGATTAATTGCTAATGATCATGATTGAGATACGTCAGGTAAAGAATAAAAAGCAACTTCAACAATTCGTACAGTTCTACTACGATCTGTACCGAGGAAACGACCATGCGGTGCCTTTTCTCTATTTCGATGAGATGGCCACCTTACGTTCCGACAAGAACCCGTCATTCGAGTGTTGCGAGTCGGCCTACTTCCTGGCGTATCGGGATGAGAAGATCGTTGGTCGTGTGGCGGCTATCATCAACCACCGTGCCAACAAGCGCTGGAACTGTAATCAGGTGCGCTTCGGATGGTTCGACTTCATCGACGACTTCGAGGTCTCCACGGCCTTGTTGAAGGCAGTAGAGGATTGGGGCCGTGAACGGGGCATGTCAGAGATAGCCGGTCCGTTGGGCTTTATCGATACCGACCGTGAGGGTATGCTTATCGAGGGCTTCGACCAGCTGGCCACAATGTATATCAACTATAACTATCCATACTACCCGCAGCACATGGAACGCATGGAAGGGTTTAAGAAGGATAACGACTACGTGGAACTGAAGGTCAAGGTGCCAGAGAAGGTGCCCGATAAGTTTTCCAAGATCACCGAACTGGTCAAGAGCCGTTACGGTCTGCGGGTGCATAAGTTCACCCGTCATGAGTTGATCGAAGAAGGCTATGGTAAGAAACTGTTCGACCTGTTGAATGCCACGTATAAGGATCTGTATGGTTTCAGCCAACTATCAGATCGTCAGATTGAGAAACTCGTCAACGACTATATCAAGATTGCCGACCTGAATCTGGTGACTGCCGTCATGGATGGCGACAAGATTGTGGGCTTCGGCATCACATTCCCCTCCTTCTCACGAGCCCTGCAGAAGACACGCGACGGACGCCTCTTCCCCTTCGGCTGGTGGCATCTGCTTAAGATCCTGAAGTGGCATAAGACCCCCATTGTGGATCTGTTGCTGATCGGCGTGTCGCCTGAATACCGTGGTAAGGGTGCCAATGCCCTGATCTTCGACGACCTGATCCGCTGGTTCCAGCGTTACAATTTCGAATGGGCAGAGACGGGTCCGCAGATGGAGACCAACGAGGGGGTGCTCTCGCAGTGGCAGTATCTGGAAGCCATCCAGCACCGTCGTCATCGTTGTTACAGAAAGATTTTTTAGTTTATGGATATGACTTGGGAATTTGTGCTGCGTATCTTCGTAGCAGCCTTATTAGGTGGTGTGATCGGTCTGGAGCGCGAATACCGTGCCAAGGAGGCCGGCTTCCGCACCCACTTCTTAGTGGCCTTAGGCTCTGCCCTGTTTATGATCGTGTCAGCCTACGGCTTTGAGGAGGTGGTCAGCCTGCCAGGCCATCGTCTCGATGTGTCACGCATAGCTGCCCAGGTCGTGTCGGGCATCGGTTTCATCGGTGCCGGCACCATCATCTTCCAGAAGAGCGAGAATGTGGTACGCGGTCTGACCACCGCTGCCGGTGTCTGGGTGGTAGCTGCCATCGGTCTGGCTTGTGGTGGTGGCATGTACGTCCTGGCTACGGCGGCAACCATACTCGTGCTGGCAGGTCTGGAGGCCTTCAACTTCATCCTTCACAAATTCGACAAACACAGGAATAACTGACATGATAAAAAAACAACTATTCGTATCTCTTCTGGCTTTGCCATTGCTGGCACAGGCCCAGAATCCGGTGATCCGTGATCAGTTTGCTGCTGATCCGACCGCCCGTGTATTTAATAACAAGGTGTACCTCTATCCGTCGCATGACATCTTCCCCCCCGAAGGACAGCGTCAAGACTGGTTCTGTATGGAGGACTACCATGTATTTTCATCCGAGAACCTGACCGACTGGACCGATCATGGTGTGATTGTCACCCAGAACAAAGTACCCTGGGTGAAACCTGATTCCTATTCGATGTGGGCGCCTGACTGTATCGAGCGAAACGGGAAGTACTATTTCTATTTCCCATCTATCCTTAAAGAAGGCATGGGATTTGGTGTCGGTGTCGCTATCGCTGACAGTCCCGAGGGTCCGTTCATCCTTGAGCCGGAGAATATCAAGGGTATCAATGGCATCGACCCCTGTGTACTGCAGGCTTCCGATGGTAACGCTTATATCTTCTGGGGAGCAGGATTTTGTGCCAAACTCAAGCCCAATATGAAGGAACTCGCTGACGACAACCCGACAGATACGCTCAAATGGGGAAATCGCGAGTTTGTGGTGAAGGGTGTCCATTGTCTGAAAGACCTGCCCAACCGTCAGGCGGAGGGTCCGTTCGCCTTCGAGTATAATGGCAACTACTATCTCACCTATCCATACGTGAGGGAGAACACCGAGGTCCTCGGCTATGCCATGAGTAAGAACCCGATGGGACCGTATGAGTATAAGGGACTGATCATGCCTGAGCACGACAACGGCTGTTGGACCAACCACCACAGCATCATCAATTACAAGGGCCAGTGGTATCTGTTCTATCATCGTAACCACTTCTCACCCCGTGATGACAAACGTCGTTCGGTATGTATCGAGAAGCTGTTCTTCAATCCCGACGGCACAATCCAGGAGGTGAAGCAGACCATGCGTGGCGTAGGTATCAACCAGGCTACGGAGAAGATCGAGATCGACCGTTACAGCAGCGCCAGCGACGATGTGACCACCCAGCTCATCGACACCGTCAACACTTTCCGCAGCTTCCAGGCCAATCTGCCCAAGAAAGGCAGTTGGATCTATTACAAGGATATTGACTTCGACTGTCTGACCGACGGTTACCTGGTAGTCTCTGCCAAGGCAGCCGACAACACCGCCTTCTACATCCGTGAGAAGAGTGCCGACGGTCAAATCATTGCGAAGATCGATATGACCGTGAAACCCGAGACGCCTGCAGGCATGCCCGCCATGTTCCGTCGTGACTACAGCAACCAGTGGCTCACGATGACGGCACCGTTGGCATACCCCCTGAAGGGTGTCAGCGACCTGGTGATCACCTGTGAGGGTGATGCCGGTGTCAGCGTCGATTGGATTCAGTTCAAAAACCGCCCCAAGTATTTCTCACCGGCTACTGCTGCCGCTGCCAAGCCCGACGACAACGGCTTCATCCGTCGTTGGCTGCTCCTGGAGCCCATCGACAAACCCAATCCCGGCAACACCGTCTTCACCGATACCTATCTGCGTGAACACTTCAACAGGGAGTACTTCAAGGGTCAGCAGACCATCGTACCTAAGGATGGTCAGAAGGTGAAGGCCACCTTCAAACAGGAGCAGGCCCCTGCCGGTTTCGGCCGTGGTGCTGAAGCACCTGCCCAGCCCGAGGTGAAGACAGTCACCCAAAATCTCACCTGGCACGCCCTCGACAGCGAGAACTTTAACGTCAAGCTCTTCCGCTTCGCCGAGAAGTGGGGACAGCAGGTCTATGGTGTGCTCTTCTGGGCCGTCACCATCATCGACTGCCCTGAGGACATCGAGAACGTGCGTCTTGCCGTCGGCTCCAACTCTGCCTCCATGTGGTGGCTGAACGGCCAGGAGGCCCTGTTGCTCTCCGGCGACCGCCGTATGGTGGAGGACGATGCCATGTCGCCACGCCTCACCTTGAAGAAAGGCCGTAACATCCTGCGTGGTGCCATCATCAACGGCCCGGGCATGAGCGACTTCTGTGTCCGTTTCCTCGACGAGAAAGGTAACCCTGTCACTAACTATTCAATCAAAGCACAATAAGATGAAAAGACTACATACAATCCTGGCGGCTCTCAGCCTTGCAGTAGCTGCTCAAGCCCAGATAGGCGAACCCTATATCCACGACCCATCGAGCCTGGCCGAGTGTGATGGCAAGTATTACACCTTCGGCACTGGTGGCGGCGGTCTCATCTCTGCCGACGGCTGGAGCTGGTACAGTGGCGCCGACCGTCCCGGTGGCGGTGCTGCCCCCGACGTCCTGAAGATCGGCGACCGATATCTCTGTATCTACGGTGCTACGGGTGGTGGTCTCGGTGGCGGTCATGCAGGCCGCATCCTCACCATGTGGAACAAAACCCTCGATCCGCAGTCGCCCGACTTCAAATGGAGCGAGGCGGTCGAAGTCTGCTACTCCGACGGTATGGAAGATCAGGATGCCATCGACCCGGGTCTGCTCCTCGATCCCACGACAGGTCGTCTGTGGGTGAGCTACGGCACCTATTTCGGCACCATCCGCCTCATCGAGCTCGATCCCAAGACGGGCTTCCGTGTGAAAGGCAACCAGGAGAAAGACATCGCCATCGACTGCGAGGCCTCCGACCTGATGTATCGCGACGGTTGGTATTACCTGCTTGGCACCCACGGCACCTGCTGTGACGGTGTCAACTCCACCTATAATATCGTGGTAGGCCGTTCCAAGAGCGTGGAAGGGCCCTATCTCGACAACGTAGGCCGCGATATGTTCCACGGCGGCGGTAAGATGGTGATTGCCGCTGAAGATCGTGCCTGCGGAGCAGGTCACTTCGGACGCTACATCATCGATGAGGGCGTCGAGGTGATGTCGTTCCACTGGGAGGCCGACTTCGAGCTGAGTGGCCGTAGCGTTCTTGCCATCCGTCCGTTGGTATGGAAGAACGGCTGGCCTGTGGCTGGCGAGAATTTCAAGGGTGGCACCTTCGAGATTGAGTCTGAGCGTCGCGGCTATGCCTTAGAGCTCGCCGTCGATTTCGTCCGCATACCGCAGGAGCGTCAGGGTTGGTTCAACCGCGAGCAGATGCAGCAGCCGCCCAAGCCCATCGCCAACCAGACGTTAAATGATGTCATCGGCACATGGCCCGAGGGCAACATCCCCGCCCGTATCGGCGACTATATGCATCGTCCCCACCAGCGTTGGACCATCACGCCCGTCAACGAGGCAGGCGGCTATCTCAGCAATCCCTACTTCAAGATTACCATCGAAGGTACTGACCGCGCATTGGCTGCTACCGCCGACAAGGAGGTGACTACCGTTCCAGTCTATACAGGCGCTGACGAACAGCTCTGGCGTATCGAGCAGCTCACCGACGGCACCTTCCGCATCATGCCGAAGGCGATCCCCGGACAGGCGGGCGTCAACACCAGCATCTGTCTCTACAGTGCAGGCGACTCCACGCCTACCCTCGCTACATACGATTTCAACAGCGACAATTCCAAGTGGAATTTCCGCCATCACTGATCCAGGCAGAAGGCACGAAGTTTTGAGATGTATTCGGCCTTATGCTCATGATATGACAAAGCATGCTCGGCACCATCGGCTATCCAAAGCGCCTTGGTGCCGGGTTTCGCTTCATAGAGGGGATATACCATCGCCGTAGGTACAAACGTGTCGATGCTGCCATGAATAAAGAGCATCGGGTATTGGCACTTTCTGACCTGTTCTAAGGCCGACGCCTCACTGAAGTTCCAGCCATAGCACAATTGACAGAGCAGACTCGTGGCATGCATCAACGGGAAGGGAGGCAAGCCGAACTGCTCTTCCAGTTGCCCGGCAAACTCATCCCACACGCTGGTATAGCCGCAATCCTCCACAAAGCGCAGATCCTTAATACCATCAGGCATCTTCTCTCCTGAAAGCATCATGGTGGTGGCTGCACCCATCGAGACGCCATGCACCACCATCGTGTCGGTCTGGAAGGTCTTCAGCCAATGCAGTGCATCGAGCCGGTCCTTCCTACCCATCTGGATGGCATCACCCTCGCTCTCACCACAGCCGTGCAAATCTGGGATCACCACGTTATACCCCAGCTCATGCTCATAGATACGTGCCAGCCAAAAGAACTTGATGGCACAATCACGCCAACCGTGAATCACAAGAGCCGTACGGGTACTGCCCCTATTCACATAGAAAGCATGATGACGCTCCCCCGTCGGCATCGTCAGGAACGTGTCGCGCAAAGCGTCGATGCTTCGCAAGCTGTCAACCCACACCTTACTCTCAGGATACTTTTCGAACTGCTGCCTATAACACGAGTCGGTATCCAGCCGGTTCGGATCGGGAGCCAGCGAATAGTCCAGCATATAAAAGCTGCCACCAATGAGCGCGATCACAAATACGATCACAACGACAGCCAAAGTCCATATTACTTTCTTCATATTTTCGTCGAATAACCTTAATTACCGCCTGCAAATATACAACTTTCCAGCAAACTTCCCAATCTTTCCGCTGTTTTTTTATTCCGTAAGTTGCTGGTAGAGTTTGAAGAGTTCACGCATTGGTAGATGCTAGCTAGGCGGAACCTTAGCGCTACCTTAGCGGAACCTTAGCGCTACCTTAGCGCTACGTAACGGTCTTGATACGTCCCACTGTCAAGACCGCGACTGTCCGTGCTTCAATGCGTATAAAGAATACAGTTTGTTAATTTATGAAAAAAAAGAAGCAGAATTCTTGAATGTTTAAAAAATAAACCTTATATTTGCATTATCATCTATTAACGCTCATGAAAGTAAACCGAGAACTCGATATTATTGCCCAAATACGTAGTGAAGTGATGGTGCCGAAGGAGATGACCGGACTGAATCCGTTTCTGATCTGGGGTTATCCTACCGCTTTCTTCCTGCTGTTGGAGTTCGCCGCACTGATTCTGTTAGGTAAGAACTGGTGTTGGTGGCTTTGGGTTGGCATTCCTTTGGTGGGTGCACCGCTGATGATGTACAATTTGCATAAAGACTATGACCGTAAACACTGCCGGACGAAAGAAAATAGCCTAATTTTAAGGATGTGGGTATTCTTAGGATTCTTGAGTTTTGTTTGTGGATTATCTATGGGCTTTGCTGGTATTTTCGGACAGTGTTACTGTACCTGTCAGGGCATCATCGTTAGTCTGGGTTGCTTCATCACAGGCATGATTATGCGCTTTAGACCCAAAATGGTGTGCGGCATGATGGGGGCCGCCTTATCATTTGTTTCTCTCATTTTTCAGGGTGACATGTGGCCTTGGCAGCTGCTGATAGCTGCACTGGTGGTTGTTGTCGCTCTTATTATTCCAGGGCATATGTATAACCAATCAATTAAAAACCATGGCATTTAAATTCGCTGTTATCAATCCGTTGCTCCATAACGAGCTGCGACTGAAAATCATGGTGGCGCTCGATAGTCTCGACAGTGCCGACTTCGTGTATCTTTGCGATATCACCGACTCAACGCGTGGTAACTTGAGTGTACAGATCAAGACACTACAGGAAGCGGGCTATTTGGAGGTGAACAAGACAGGACTTGGTCGGCTTTCACATACCGTGTGCCGTATCACCAGTTTGGGTCATCAAGCCCTCAGAGCCTATGAGCAGGGGCTTCGGAGAATGTTCGCCGAAGGCGTTCCTGATGAGGAAGGAAATCAGAAAAAACAGAATCAAAAATGATTTAATAGTCTAACTTAAAACCAATTCATTATGCAAAATTCTACTCAAAGAACCTTTTTGACGAGGGTGGCAATGGCGTTGCTGCTCTCCATGATGAGCATGATGGTCACGGCACAGACACTTGTCGTTGTTGACAAAAACGGCAAGAAGGTTGCTTACGATGTGAGCAAGATCGACAGCGTGACCTTCCAGAATGCGACACCTGGCTTCACACTCCACGAGCAGGAAGCCACAAGCGCCGAAGGCCAGACAACGGCCACAGGTAAAACCACTCAGTACAATTTCGATGATGTACAAAACGTCTCTGGCGACAGCGAGTACATCTTTGCCGATCTCGACACTATTTATGTGGAAAGCGAGGGGCAGGACTTTGAATTCAAAGTACGCTCGAGCGTAGATTACAATTACAGCGTCAGTGATGGCTGGCTGGAGTTCGGCAGTAAGGATGCCGAGACGGGTGTGTATAAGTTCTCGGCAACGTTGAACCCGTCAACCAATCAGCGCAAAGGCTACGTGGCGCTGGTAAGCTCTGACGAGCAGCGGAGTGATACGGTATGGGTGGTTCAGGCCCGTAAGCTTGACTCGCGCTATATCGCCATCGATTGGGAAAAGGCCACGCTTAACAGCTTCAATGAGGAGACCGGACAGGCCAGTATCACCTTTACCAGCGATGTGCCTCTGATGGGTGATTATGACGTGGTGCTGTTACCCAAGGACGGCGATTTTATGATCCGCGTGATTGACGATGTACAACAGGAGGATGGCAGCAAGACAGTGAGCCTTGCAACCCGGCAGGGTGTGATGGGTAACCTGTTCAAAGGAACCAAGTTTAATCTGGCTACACAGAAGACAGCTAACACGCGTGGTTTCACAGACGACGTGCGCACCTATCTGCCTACTAAGGTTGAAGTGTTCACCGGCAATGAATATGTAGAGATCTACAATGAAGAGAATGCGCGAAAAGGTAGAACAAGAGCACCGCAGGAGTTCGAGAATGAATTTGTAAGCTGGGAGTACAATAAGGATGGCGAGGTGCTCTGGGATGGTGGAACTAAAGGCACACTCTCTTGGGACAAGCTGAACTTCAACATCGGCCTGAAAGGTCTGTTCTCGTTCGACTTTGGCGATGTAGAATGGGAGAAGGTACGCATGGGCGACCTGCAGCACCTGAAGATTGCCCTTGAGGGCGGATTCAACATGGAGATGGTGATGAAGTACCTTGTCTCCAGTTCGGTTGAATGGAAGCAGGAATGGACACTGAAGGAGGATGTGTTCAAAGCCAAATATACGTTCATGGTAGGTACGGTGCCTGTATATATCAGTGTGGGAGCCGACCTGATGGCTGAGGTCAGTCTCGGTGCGTCGGGCGAGGCCAGCATCACAGGTGGTATTAAGGCATCCAACACCGTGACATACGGCGTGGAATGGGATGCTGAAGAGGGCGTCTCGAAGATTGCAGAATGTAATAAGAGTCTGGAGCTCGTAGGACCGGATCTAGATATCAATGCCCATGCAGAGGCACGTGCAACGGCTTATCCGAAGATCAAGATTGGCATCTACAAGGTGCTTTGTCCTACGATCAGTCCGCAGCCATACCTGAAGGCAGAAGCCGATGGCCGATTGGTAGATAACAGCATGGTGGCCTGGAACGCAGGTGTCAGCACGGGTATCGACCTCGGACTGGGACTTTGTCTCGACCTCTTCTTCTGGAAGAAAGACCTGGGAGAGTTTGATCCTATCAATGTGTTCGACCAGCCATTGGTCAGTCTGCCTGACGAGATTGAACTGCAGAACGAAAAGAAAGAGCAGATGCTGATCACCGAGCAGAAGGAGGTGAAGTATCACGTGACGAACAAGAACTACCTCACTGGTACTTCCTATAATGCGCCTGGCGTATTGGTACACTTCGAGGTCGAAGGCGGTGAGATCAGTTCGGAGTACGACCATACTGATGCTCAGGGTAATGTCAGCGTGAGATATACACCGACTGCTGGCGAAAAGGGCGGTGTCGTAAAGGCCGAAGTTATTCTGGGTGCCGAACCTGAAAAGGAAGAAGACGCCATGAAGGCTGATGATTATAGTATCGAGGCTATCGACTACCGACTGACAGGCGGCTCTTATACGATCCCAGAGGGCGAGACAAGCGTGGATGTCACCTTCCAGCTTGATAAATATTCATCTACTACGGCCACATGGGCTGGCGAACAGGGACGCACTGTTGCGTTCACAGCCACGAACGGCACGGTGTCACCATCATCCGGCGTAACTGATGCCAATGGTAAGGTAACGGTTACCTTCACTGCCGGTGCAGACTTCAAGGAAGGTTCTGTAACAGCCAGTGTCAGCGGCAGCGATCCAAGTGCCTGGAGTAAGACCAGCACTGCCACCATCAAGGGTGAAAACAGCGGTGGAGGCGATGACGACATCACTGACGAAGGTCTGAGGAAGGCTGCCAAGCAGAAGGAGAATGTCTATGTAATTGAGAACAAAAAGACCAGCGAGACACAGGAGCGTAGCTATGTGACGAAGTGGTCAGAATGGAACAAAGACAAAGATTTCTTCAGTCTCTCATTGGAGGACGCTGACGAGAATGGTGGTACGCAAGGCATGATATGGGGACATATTCCTCTGACGATGGCAGACGTTGTATTGGCACTCACCGGTGAGACGTTCGCTAATACGCCTGGAGCAAAGTTTGGATTCGACGTTTATGAAGGAACTCAATTATCAGCTGATTTCGCTTGCTTTACTGGTGAGGAAGGCATGGAAACCATGGGCAATATCAAACCAGAGAGTAAGATTATGCTGAGAAAGACGGCGTCAACAGCAAATGCTCGTACACGCGGCCCTGAAGAAGAAGCATATACTGGTGATTATGAACTTCTGTTCTACTTGGTATTCAAAAACCAAACTTACAATCATGAGACCCAACAGATGGAAGAGGGCGACGATTATGAGGTCTATGGCAGAGGCACGATGAAGATGCACATTCCTCATATAACCAGCTTCAATCTAAAAACAGATGGCAACTATGTGAAAGTTGGTAACTCGACAAAGGTGCAAGTGACACAATATTACGAAGAGAATGCCACTTGGGACTGGAGCGATGTGGATCTTGTGGCACAATATGTGGACTACGATGATCGTGATAAAGATTTGGGTTTCTTCACATGGGATGCCACTACGCAAACGCTTACTGCAGTTAAGTCAAACAATAATAAACAAGTATCCTTGACGTTTGCACTCAAGAGTGATCCTAACGTAAAGTCGTATATAAATGTTGACGTAGGCGATGGTTGGCCTTATACCTCGTTTACAGTATCACCTGCTGAACAAGAGGTTACTAAAGGTTCTGGGTTAAGTTATTCTGTTGCTGATTGGGCACCAAAGGTAGAAGGCGAAGAGTTTGATAAATTTGCCGTTGAGATTGATCCAGATTCCGACCCCGCTGATAACTTCAGACTGGCTCATTGGACTAACTATGATTCCCGCCTGTATATCTATAATAGCAATATTCAGCCAGGAACATACAACTTGCGCTTCCGCTTGAGGAGTGATCACTCTATAGGTTCTACAATGAAGATTACAATTACAGAGGAATAATAATCATCTAAACAATGCACAATATGAAACGATATAAGAATTGGGTGAGGGCGGCCATGCTGCTGCTCCTCACCATGCTCACAAGCAACGGAACGTGGGCTGATACCAAGGTGACCGTGTGGCTCAATGACGGCACGAAGACCGATGTGCTGTTTGCAAACAATCCTGTCATCACCTATGCCGAAGGTACGGTGACACTGGCCAGCACCAGCGGAAGCAAGTCGTGGCCACTGACTCAATTAAGGAAACTGACCTTTGGTGAGGGACAGACCTTACAAGTTGAGACAGAAGAAGGTGATGCTATTGAAATGGAAATCGAGGTGGAAACCTCGTATGCCGACAAGGAGGCTGTCATTACGTCGGCTGGTGTGTCGGGAACCGAAACCGATAAAAGTACGTTGGCCTTACCTTCTGAGGTGGATGTGTATGGCGAGACCTATAAGGTGACTATCATTGCCGATAACCTTCTGAAGGATCAGACGGATGTGACAGACATTCATCTGCCGGATACAGAAGAACCGCTGAAGATCGGTAAGGATGCCCTGAAGATTGATGATGAGACTGTGGCAACCATCCATTCACCGTTGGCCCTTCTTGACGATTACGCTATCGATGACCAGTTGAAGCAGAACGTAGATGCAGGCAAATTGACAGCCACCGTAAATGCTCCGAGTCACTACTGGACATTCTCGTGTGGTATCGATGTGGTGATACCTGATAACATCAAGGTCTATAAGTGCGTGATTGCCGATGACAAGGTTCAGATCACCATGATCGAGGATAAAGACCTGTTGGTGGATAACAAGCGTATTATCAAGGCTAACAATGGTGTGCTGGTAGCTTGTCCGGATGACGACACTGTAAACGCCTATGAGATCGTGGCACATCCTGGCGGTCAGACGGCCATTGATGCTGACAGTGACGCCAAGAGCTATGGTGTGAACTGGCTGGAGCCTGTCATCAAAAGCAAATCTTATCCTGCAGATGAATATTACGTGCTGAAGGATAATGAGTTCCATGCGATAGATGCTGACATCAACTCGGCTGTGCCTGCTTGTAAGGCGGTACTGAAGAAGCCTGCCAGTGTGTTTGCATCCAGAACCCTGGGAATTGTGGGAGATGGCACAACATCTATATCCTCTACGCTTGGTCCCTCTGCTCTTGAGGAGGGCTATTGGTACAACCTGAACGGACGACGCATAGAAAAGCCTTCGTTTAAGGGTGTCTATATCAATAACGGCAAAAAGGTAATCATCAAATAATCTGCAATATGAAGATAAGTAAATATATACTCATGTCGATAGTGGGCTGTATGGTCTCACTGTTGATCTCGTGCGATAAGAACGATAATCCCGTTTCCGACGATGTTAGTGATAAAGACATTGTCAGTATCTCAGGCTTAGAAATTAAGGCTAATGGCTTGGATAATGGCGAAATAACAATGGTTGTTGGCGAGAGCATTCAACTGTCGTCCATCATTTATCCTGCAGACGCATCGGAAGTAAAGGTAATGTGGACATCGAGCGATGAAAGTGTAGTGACTGTGTCGGGAACAGGACTGATGACTGCTGTTAAAAGCGGGAATGCGACAGTGACACTGCAATCGGTGGCTAAACCGGATATCAAGGCAACCATTGAGGTACATGTGATTGATGGCACCGTTGATGTGAACAATGACCCTGTAGATCAATCACAGGCCGAATCACGAGGATGATCATTTGACAAAGCATTGACCCCACACTCGCCCCCGTTAAGCCAATGCTTACGGGGGCGATGCTTTTGATTACCTTTTTCATTCGTCAGAGAGTCTCATGGAACTAGTAACATCGAAACTGTTGGTCTGGGTGTCATCGTTCTCATGTGTTATCAGATAGCGCTGGTAGCCCTCTTCAATCTCCTGACGCTTCTGGTTGAGCAGCGATTGGATCTTTGCCATATAGTCATCATGCGACTTGTTGAGTTGGTCGTTGGCCTCCTTCAACTCTTCAGGCTTGCCGGAAAGGAACTCGGCAAAGGTCATCTTCTGCTCATTCGTCACAGCCTCGATACGGGCCTTACACTCGTCATAGAGGCTGTCAACGGCCTGATTCAGGAAGTCACGACGGTCCTTGTCAACCTCCGGCATCTCATAGAGCAGGAAACGGTGCTGATCATTGCCGTCACCGAGGGGCTTCTGCTCCACCTTGAACTCGGGGTGTGCTACCTGCACCGCCTGGTTGATGTCCATAATGAAATCCTGCACCTTGGGGATCACGATCAGATGGTAATCATCCTTGGGCCTGGCAACCTCAGCCACCTCCTCAATATCCTTCTCGGTGGAGCCCATGACCAATGTGACAGACAGCAAGGAGGAGGGATCGGCCTTGACGCAGAGGTTTGAATAGCGGTAGGAAAGCAGGGCATGATAACCTGCCATTTTCTTTTCGACACTCTCTATCTGGGATGTTATAAACACATTCATGATTCTTCTATTTTAAATGATTGATGATACTGCTGATAATCACTGTTCGGTTTCTTTCTCGGGCTGCGCCTCTTTAGCCTCGGCATCCTCAACCTTCTTCTTGGCCGACAGGCTACCGCCGCCACCACCGCCACCAGCAGCCATACCATCGCTGATGTTAGGCGATTTGAACGAAGAAGATGCCTCGATATTGTTGATGACGGCCTTCGGTGCCGCAAGCTCGCCCTTGATCTCAGTCTTGGCATTGATCGTGGTCTCACCATAGATCAGTGTCTTGTCACCAGCGAGGGCTGCATGACCATCCGTCAGCTGTAAGACAGCCTTGTCACCCTGCTGGGCCTCAATCAGCTTCTCACCTACGATCAGCACCTCTTCCGTTGCCATTTGGACCGTCTTGCTCTTCATATTCTGCGAGTAGGTGCCAAGCTTCACGTTCTCACCCAGCATCACCAGGTTACCCTGCTCTGCCAGCGTCTCTGCCTTGCCGGAATCCTTGTTCGTATTGGCGGAGATCAGATAGACATCCTTGGCATTGGCATAGATCATACCCTTGGCCTTGCCCTCCTGATCAACAGCTGAGACATTCACCAGTTCGGTGTTCACACCGAAGAAGCTGCTCTGGACGAGGGCTGTATTCTCCTCCTTCGTGCCATCAAAAGCGGTCTCATAGGCTTTCAGCTGGAAGTTCTTCGATTTAATGGTGACATTACCCTGTGGCAAGTACTTGGCCTGGGTGATCACACCATCCTCATCAACCTCCATCTTCGTTGAGGTGGCGGTGTTGAGTTCGATATCGTTTGAACGGATCTTGATCTTGCCATTCCCTGCAAGCCCACTCTCCTTTTTCTTCTTTTGGTCGATCTCATAGTCCACCGACTCCATCGTGATCGCCTTCGAACGGATCAGCACCTCACCCTCTGCCGGCATCTTTGCCGACTCAACGACACCGTCGTTGTTGACGGTCACCTGCTTCGTGGCACCTGTGATGATCTCTATATTCTTCATGTTGATTTCCATACGGTTGTTGTCGGGTAGCTTATCTTCCTGGTCTGGCTGTGAGGCTATCATCATGGTATTGGTCAGCAGATTAACGCCGGCATTCTCGTTGGACAGGAACTTACCGTCACCGTCCATCGTTGCCACGTTCACCATCTCACCCTGGATAGCCACATAGGTGTTGGTGGATTTCCTGAAATTATCCTCATCCACCTGCTCCAGATCATGGGCCTGCTTCTTGAAGAGAGCTATGAGACGGAGCGTCTCACCGAGGTTAGACAGGGCATCGGCATACTCGTAGATAGACTTCGACAGGCCATCCGACAACTCGTTGATACGAATATTCATCTCATCAAGGTCACGGTAGTCGGAACGGATATCCAACTCACCCGTCTTCAGCTGCTGACGTTTCTTCATCAGGTCGTCCACCTCCTCACGCTTGGCGTTATACTCATCGCCCTTGGTCTTCACCTCATTCTCGAAGCTGGTCTTTGCTGCCTCAAGCTCCTGGAGCCTGCGGTTGACATTCGCAAGACGCGTGGTCAGACTCTTAGCGGCTGTCACTTCCACGGCATGATCGGCATTGAAACGGATACCGCCACCCGTGATGACATCAGCCGTGGGGAAAGCCCCGCCCTTACTCACGGTATCACTCTCAAGGGTGATGTCCTGAGCCTGTGTCACGACTTTCGAGAAGTCACCGATGATATGCTCATTACCGTCGATGCCCGCATTCTCGGCAATCTGCTGGATGGCAGGTGCCTGGATCTTCACCTCACCGTTGTCGCCAACGCCCTGCACTGCCACGTTGTTACCACGGATGATGATCGTGGACTGTGATGCGGGGTTCAGTTGACCACCGAGGTTCACGTCACCGATGACAATCTCCGGTGCTGAAAGCACAATACGGTGGTCGTCGCGGATCAGTGTGCCTTGTGAGTTGTTGAAAGTGTCAACCTTCAGGTTATATACCTCCTGTTTCAATTCGCGTATATTCTGGAGCACGCCCTTCTTAAAGTCTGCATCGTTCTTTGCGTCGATAGCGTCTTTCCATTTCTTGAATAATGAATCTTCTGCCATAATCCTATACTGTTTATGATTAAATATCGGTAAGGGCTTTCTTCAGCGTCTCCACGTTGCTGAGACCAGCCTGACTCCATTTCTCGATCTTCTCACCCTTGAAGCCGTAGGTGGCATTCTTGGAGTCGGAGAAGATAATACGTCCACTCTCGTCGTTCCAGACCTGACGATCCCATCCGAACTTGGGTGCTTCGGGATCAACCACGGGCTTCCAGAAGCTCTTCAGATCGATCAGCTCAGCGAGTCCCTTCAGGATAGTGACGATCTTACCATCCTTCTTTCCACTACCAAGAGAAGCCACATCGTCCCACTTCTTCGTCAGCAGGTCGTCGGTGATCTCCGCTTCCGTCTTATAACCCAGGGTAAAGAACTTACCATAGACGGCTGCCGTGGTAGGCGTTGCCGGTACCATGACGTTCTTCTCATGTGTATAGAGCTTCAACAGCAGATGAGCGATGATCTTACGCGACAGATACTGTGCGTTGCCGAACGTATCGTCCTTATCCGTGGCGAATCCGTCTCCGAGGAACGGACCCTTGGGATCCTCAGTGGCGCCGCCGAAGCGGTCTTCCCATAGATGGATCGATTTCTGCTGCAGGCTGTTGTCGTCCTTGAACACCACCTCCTTGAAGATATCGTCGATCCATGCCGTAGCAGCATCCGACTTGCTACCCATCGTCGCCTGGTTCACAGCCTTCATCGTTTCATCGCTGAAGCACAACTTGAACTCACGGGTCTTCTTCTGCAACTGATAGACGGCCTCTGCATAGGCTTCTGCCGATGGCATGATGAACTGCTTGACATCATTAAATGACCTAGCAGAGTTCTTCTTCGGCAGTGGCAGAGGCTTTAAGAGACTGAACTCCTTCACGTTCTCCTGTTTAATCACCGACAGATCGACAGTTCCGCCTTCAAAGCGGTCATTGTTCTTCTTAAACTCACCGTCACCCAGTTTGAAGGCAGCCTTCATGAATTCAGGCTTGTTGACACCATCCTTCCAGATATAGGCCAGATTAGCCTCGTAGGAAGCCTTCTTCTGAAGGGCATCCTTCTTCAGCTTATCGTAGTCAGTGCAGAAGAGTGTCACTTTCTGGTTGATACGGTTCAGGAAGGCGACGGTCTTGGCAAAGAACAGCTGCTTGTCGGCATCCGACTCCATGTTCTTCTGTTTCTGCCAGGCAGCACTGTAACGCTCCACGTTCACATTGGCCTTACCGTTACCGGCCTCCAACATGAGGTAGTTGTTTGACTTCAGACATAGTGTTCCTTCGATCGGACGGAGGAACACGTCTGTCACACAACGGATTAGTTTTACATCCACGAGTTTCGCACCCAACAATCCTGGTGCAACGGTATCTACGACATCACTCAAGCCACCCTTAAAGAAGTCACCCCATGAGAACTCATCGTGGTCAACATTCGTACCGGAGAGCAGTTTGAGGTTGTTACCGGCGGCAATGGTCACGTTCTTACCCTCGATCTTCACGTCACCATTCGGGGCAGAGATGCTGATACCCGTAAAGGCATTCACATCCACCTTACCGAAGGGCGAGTTGATGGAGACAGCACGTTTGTGGGATGACATCGCCACCTCGAACATACCGAACTCATCGCTCATGGTGATCTCGCCAGCCAGTTTCTTGGCATCATCATCCAGACCAACAGGCCCCTTGGGCAGATAATCGCACACCGTCTTGAACAGGGGGCTCAAGTCCTGGACAAACTTCCAGCCGTTGCTTGCACTGTTGAAGACAAGTTTCTGACCGCTGGGCGATTTGATGACCATATCATCACCTGGCTCAGTATGCTCCTTCGAATAGAGACTGCCAGCCACATAGGGACGCTCGATATTATCATTATCGAAGTTCACCAGCACTTCATCACCTTCGCGCGGCTTGAACATCACACCAGCCTCATCATCGGTAGCCATCGGCATGGCGACGCGCACCCAGGGAGAAGCCACGGTCTTCAGCTGATTCTCCCACTTCTTGGCGATCTTCTTCACGGTGGCATCGGCATTCTTTTTCTCGAGTTTGGCCTCACCCAGCGCTTTGTCAGTGTCAACAATCTCCTTGTTGACCTGTTCCGTCTCCTGTGCTCTGGTTTCCTTGCTCTGCTTCATCGCCTCAGTGGGTGATGCACTGGCATCAAGGCCATCCAACTCGGATCCGACGCGCTTCAACACCTCATTCCGGTTCTCCAACGTCTCCTTCTCCGTCTTCAATGCCTTCTGCTCGGCAGTGGATATTCCCTGCTGTGAATTCAGCTGAGCATTGATCTCTGACAGACGGACATCATTCTGTTTCTTCTCCTGTTGTGCACTGGTTTTCTTGTCGTTTACCAGTTCTCTCTGCTTAGCCTTGTCGGGCTCACTCTGCAGTTGGCTGTTCAGGTCATCAAGTTCGTTGTCACATGCCTGTCTGATGTCACGTTCTACCTTCAGTTGGGTCAGTTTCTCATTGGTCTTCTTAACCGTCTGCTGCTTCTCCGCCTGTTGCTCTTTGGCACTGTCGCTCTCCTGTTTCAAGGCTTCCGTACCTACAGCCTGCCAGGGGTAGGCGATGCGTACACGACCCTGATTCTTCGGGTCATTGTTATCAACGATGAATGCCGTCTGCGGACCAGACTTCCTGATGACCGGTTCAGCAATCACCGGCGGAACGACGGAAGTGATACTGCCATTCTCGAACACCACGGGGATGGCATAGATCAACTGGGTCTGATCGACCACATTCTGGGTATCGTTTTTCTTCAGATTGTTAGTCTGACGGATCTCTGTAATCACATAGAATCCGGGGAGTCGGTCGATGGACACGATCTCACCCAGTTTCACGGGCATACAGTTCGTACCCATATCGACACACACCATATTCTGTTGCTGCTGCTCTTCCAACTTGCGAGTTTCAGAGTAGTAACTCAGCGAGAGCCAACCTGCTTCCGACAGGGTGGCAAAAGGTACGGTCTTCGTACCATTTGACTGTTCTACATTTTCCTTATAGGCATCGATCCATTTCTTGTTGCCATTCGCATTGGCCTTATCGCTATCCTCCATGGCATCCCACATACTCTTGCTATAACCAATGGTCAGATTCTTGATGATAGAGGGCACGCTGGCAAAGCCGTCGTCAGTGTTTCCCACCACCTCAGAGAATACGTCCAGCAGTATCTTCTGCATCGCCTCTTTCTCATCACCCATCTCCAGGGCTGAGGCAAAGTTGGAAAACTTATCCTTAAACAGAGGGAAGATGTAATCCTCGTGCGAGAGTTCCGAGTTGTAGTTCAACTGAGTACCGAAAGTGCCTTCAGGGAAGCCACTCTCAGCCGAATCCGTATTATCACTGTTCAGATCGTTCTCTTCCTTACCCACACTGTCGCGTGTGTAGTCCTCGATGGCAAGGGGTGAGGTTACGAAATCCTGATAAGTGATGGAACTGTAGTTCTTGAGATTGGCCACCTCACTGTCGCCCTTCGGCAGACCGAGTGTGAGTTTACCGTCCTCAAAGAGCAGGAACTCACCGCAACGGTTGGCAGTGCGCGCCATGAAGTCGTAGAACGTCTCATTATACTGCACCAGATAAGGTTGGATGAACTCCGAAGAGATGTTCACAGTCTTACCGTCGATCATCTCCGACTGCTGATATCTCAGGCGCTGCATGTTGTCAATAGAGACAGGCACGAGGGCTGTCTTATTATAGCCAAACAACTTCCTTTCCGCGCACAGGATCTCAGAACCCAGTTTCTTCACAACATAGGCTTTGCTGTACTTATTGACGGTCATCAACTTATCCATACTGTAGATGGAGAGTGTGACAAACATCTGGGTGGCAGCAGAGTCACGAACCACACGCGGGCTGATCTCATGGACATAGTAGTTATTGGCCACAACCGTCTCTGCCTTGGCGTTCTTGGGCAGGATCGCCAGTTTCACCCGACGGTGGAGCAGTAGAGTCTTCAGATGGGCAGGTGTGAGAATGGCAACCTTTTGATCGCCGCCGCCCTTCAGCGTGATCATGATTTCTGCCTTGATCTCGCCGGGCTGATAGACCTTACGGTTGAACTGGATGTTGTTGACAGCCACCTTATACTGGGCATCTTCATAATCGAGGTCCGACTCTGCCAACTGCACCAATGTCAGTTTAGGTACCTTTTGGGAGGCGTCTGCTATACAATCCTGCAGGTAAAGCTTATAGGTAAACTCTGTGGAATTGATAAAATCTTCGTATTTCATCTTCTTAGCTCTATTATTTATGGATGCAAAAATACACCAATCTTCAGACATGCCACCCTCTCACATTCCTTTTCTACTCATTTTGTTGCGACCGAGAGGCGGGAATGTGACAAAATGCCGTTATCGGCCGAAAACGTGTCGCCTCACTCAAACTTAAACAGCGGTGTGAAGCCTGTTGAGTCGAATAAAGACTTCAGCATGTCGCTGTTGTTCCTGATGATCACATCGGTTCCTTTCGGTTTCATAGCCCTGAGCAGCAGAAACAGGATACGCAGACCGCTCGAGGCGATATACTCCAGATCCTTACAGTCAATGATGACTTGCTCCAGATCCTTCTCATAGAGTGTTGTTATCTTCTCCTGCACCTCTGCAGATTCTGTCGTCTCAAGTCTTCCTTTCAACGTTACAATGGCAACCTTGCCTTGCTCTTCAATGATTGTCTCCATAATAATGATAATTTAGTGTGTTGATAATCCTTTATATGTCAGGGCGAGCATCGTCAGATCATCACTCTGTTCCGCGTCACCCACAAATGTCTTCACTGCTTCCTCTATCTTTTCCACTACCTTTTGAGGACTCACGTCGCCTTCGGTCATCAGTTCCTGGATGACCGTCCTCAGACGCTCCTTGCCAAACTGGTTCTTCAGGTTATCCTCCGCCTCTGTCAGACCGTCGGTATAGAAGAACAACATGGCACCCGGTTCCATCAACAGCCGCTGTCCCAGGTACGACAGGCCTGGCATCAGTCCTACCGGGAAATTCGCCTCAACAAGTATCTCGTTCGGTTCCTGCCTCAGAAAGAGGGGAGCCTCATGGCCTGCATTACAATAACACAGGTTGCCTGTAGTCAGGTCGAGCACGCCTACGAAGAGTGTCACGAACATCGCATTGTCGTTCTCCTCACTCATATACGTATTCATATTTGTCACGATCCGCTCAGGCAGGATCTCCTGTGACGATGCCGCCCTGAACAGATGTTTCGTCACCGTCATCAGCATGGCAGCAGGCACTCCCTTGCCCGACACGTCGCCGATGCAGAAGAACAGGTGTTCGTCGCGGATAAAGAAGTCGAACAGGTCGCCGCCAACAGCCTTCGCGGGTGTCAGCAGACCGAAGAGGTCCAGATCTTGACGCTCCGGGAATGGCGGGAACTTCTTCGGGAGCATCGACTTCTGGATGTTACCCGCCAGTTCCAACTCACGTCCGATCGCTGCCTGGGAGGCTGTGGTCGTTTTCAACTCCTCCACATACTGCGTCAGCGACTGCTGCATGTGTTCAAAAGAGTTGTGAAGCAGACCAATCTCATCTTCACTGTCAATCTGGGGCAGCGGCGTCTCAAAGTTTCCTTTGGCTATCTCCCGTGCCGAGACGGCGAAGTGGGTCAACGGCCTCGTCAGACGGGCGATATCCCGACGATATATCAGATTGATGCCTATCACCGTGAGGAACATGAACAGGGCCACGAGACTCACCAGCAGGTCGCCCGGTCCATAGAATGACTCCACAGGCACCACAATGACCATCGACCATCCCGTCGATCGCAACGGGGCATAATACATAAAGGCGTCGATACCATTAAACACCAACCGTTTGTTACCGCTCTCACCAGCGATCATATCCTTCACCACCTCATCGTCCTTTTTGTCAGCCGTCCTCTTGGCTTCCTCGTAGAAATTCTTCTTCAAGAGCTGCGAGTGGTCAGGGAAGGTGATGTACGCGCCATCATGCCCGATAATGAAACTATGGGTCAGTTCCGAATACGACAGGTCTTCATTTGCGACATGACGATGGGCATGACGATCATTCATCTCATCATCCTGTTTCTCCAACATCTCAGAGAGAACATCCAGTCGAATGTCAATCCCAAAGACGCCAACCCTTTTACCCTGAAGGTCTGTGACAGGATAAGAATAGGAACAAACCGGAGCCTGGGCACCATCGTCGTCGTAGTAAGGCTGCGACCAATAGGGCTTACCTGTCTTCAGGGGTTTCGCGAACCATTCCATCTCAAGGTAGTTGTGGTTCTCATCGGCAATCTGTCTGGTTAGTAACCGCCCATCCTTCCCCCTTTTCATATAAGGCTCATACAAATGACCTTTCTGAGGGTAGTAGTCAGGTATCAGCGCCACACTTCCGCCATAGATGTCAGGATTACACTCCAGGATATCTCGCAGGACGATCTCCAGACCTTCGGGTTCATGCAGGGTCTCTTCGATGTCATGCACATTGTTAAGGACGCCAACCTCCACGTTCGACAATAGGCGGCTGATACTCTCATTCGTCCGTTCCACAGCCTCTTGATAGCGTTTCTCCGCCTCATCGGTCATCGCCTTCTTCACCAGGGCCGACACGATGAGCGTGATGACAAACATCACGATCAACAAGGTGACCGTGATCCACATGGTCAGCCTTTTGGCGAAGGACTTCTTTACGCTGGGAAGTTTCATCGGCTTCAGTTGAATTAATCGTCGAAGAGTTTCATGGAACTGGTGACGTCGAAACTGTCATGTCCCTGATCATCGTCAGTATGATGGCTCAGATAATGCTGGTAGGCCTCGTCGATTTCGGCTAACTTCTTCTGATAGAGTTCATCACAGGTCTGAAGAGTCTCTTCCCTACTACGCTTGAGTACCCTGGTGACCTCAGTGACTTCCTCGACCGACAGTTTGCCCTCTAGCGAGGGCACTTCGGCAAGATAGCCACCACATGCCGTATCGATCTCAACTTTACACTCTTCGTAGAATACCTTGGCGGTGTCGTTTAGGAATTTACGACGGTCTTTATCGACCTCGGGCATCGTATAGACGATATGCTGGTTGCGGTTGCCATAGTCTTCCCGCACCAGTTCCATCTTAAACTCGGGATGTACGTCGAGGACGGCTGCGATGATAGCCTGCAGATGGTCGGGCAGGTCAGGGTAGATTTCAAAACGGAAATCATCGGGAGTGGCCACCTTCGCTACATCCTCCAGATTATACTCACGCTCTGCCACTACGGTAACGGGCAACAAGGCTCCCAGCTCTGCCTTCACACAGAGGTTGGCATAGCGATAGCTCAACAGCGAGAGGTAGGCATTCAACTTTTCTTTCAGCTCTTTAACGGCTGCTGTGACATATAAATTCATATTCTCTTCATTCTTAATTCTAAAACCTAAATTCTTCACTCTCCACTCGGTGCATCCTGGGCCGTGAGTTTGGCACTCAGACTGCCACCGCCTCCAGCTGATCCGGCACCCATGCCGTCCTCGATGTTCGGTGACTTGAAGTGTGAGCCGACCTGAACGTCGTCGCCAGAGATCTTCGGTGCCTTCAGCTCGCCCTTCACCTCGGTGTTGGCATTGACGGTGGTGTCGCCAAAGACATCGGTCTTCGTGCCGCCCACTGCCACGTTGCCGCCGTCGAGCTGAAGTACGGCCTTGCCCTCACCCTGCTGGGCTTCGAAGGTGGTGTCGGCAAAGAGCCCGACCGTATCGGAAGCGGCCTGCAACAGTTTGCTCTTGACATCTTTCGACATGGCGCCCACGAACATCTGATCTGCCATGAGGACCATTGAACTGCCCTCCAGCAGCTTGCCTTCGGCATCGACCGGTGAGAGATCGGTCTTCTCGGCACGGATGGCTATGCTGCCGCCCTTGGCGAGTGCCTTCTCCTTCGCCTCACCGTTCTCAATGTCATAGTCGGCACTGGCTACGGTCAGCGTCTTCGATTTCACGATGATGTCGCCCTCAGCGGTCATGTTGGCCTTGGTCAACTTACCCTCGGCATCCACTTCTACATTGGCAGAGCCCTCGGTGCTGACCTCGATGGTCTTGGCACGTAGTCTGAGCGTGCTGTCGGCAGTGAGTTGTTTCTCCTTCAACTGCTTGTCGGCCACCTCATAGTCCGTTCCCTCGATGGTGATGTTCTTCGAACGCAGCGTGAAGTCGCCCTCGGCTGCGTGGGTGGCGGTAGTCAGACTGCCCTCGTTGTCGTAGGCTGCATCAGCCAAGCCCGAAGTGGCTACACTGATGTTCATCGCCTGGATGCTCACCTGACCTTTTTCCTTCAGCTTACCATCTGCCTCGACAGCGGCAATACCCACATTGTTGGCCTTAATAGCGATGCCTGAACCCTCGTTGTCACGCAGGTTACCATCGCCATCGACAGAGGCCAGACTGATATGCTCACCAAGGATGCTGACACTGCTGCCCGTAGGCTGCTGCAGGAACTCATCACCCTTCTTGATCTTCGACTTCACATCCTTCAGGCATTTCAGCAGACGGTTGGTCTCTGAGAGCATGGCCAGCACTTCGGAATAGCCGCGGGTCTCCTCAACCAATGCCTCTGTGACGGTCTCCACTTCTGCATTAGTCTTTGCCACCTCTTCGTAATTGGCACGTATATCATGTTCGTTCTTCACGAGCTTCTCCTTTTGCTCCATCAGCTCTTCGAGCTCCTTGATCAGCGAGGCAAACGACTCCTTGTGGTCGGAAGCCTGCTCTTGCAGGGCTTTCTTTCTGTCCTCAAGCCCCTTCATCTGGATGTCCAGCTGCTTCTCCTTACGCTCGGCAGCCAGTGTGGCACTAATCTCCAACTGCTTGTCGGCATGGATGCGCAAGCCACCGTTTGAGGTCGGCGGTGCAGCGAAGGCACCTTGTGCATCATCGCTCTGGATGACGATGCTACGCGCCTGACTGACCACCTCGGACAAAGAACCGACCACATGTTCGAGACCATCGGTGCCGGGGTCTTCGGCAATCTGACGGATGCTGGAGGCGCGGGTCTCCACCCGTCCACCATTACCCGTAGCCTGCAGATCGACCTCCGTACCGCGAACGATCACCTTTGAGGCCGCTCCTTCATAGAGCACGCCGTCGGTATCCACATTGCCTAAGATGATCTCCGGTGCCGACAGGATGATCCGATTCATATCGCGCACATAGTAACTGCCTGTCATCTCCTCGTGCATCCGCCTGCGCATGTCCTGCATATCGGCCTTGCACTTCCTGATCTCTGCCAGGTCTTTCTCGACGCTGCTCTCAAAGGCAGACATTCTCTTTTCCCAATCTTTAAATATATAGTCCATACAACGTAAACCTTATTAAATGAATTAAAGAGAGAGCAATACTTTCATTAACTGTTCGCGGTTACCAAGGTTCGACTGTGTCTCCGACTCAAGTTTCGCCCCATTGAAATGGAGTGTCGATCCGTCGTTATCGGAGAAGAGGATCTTACCGCTCTGTTTTTCCCAGATCTTATTTTCCTCTACAACTCCCCAAGGCTTCTGCCACCTTTTCTTGATAGGCTCCCAGATACCATCTAAAAGATAGATAAACCACCTGTTACCACAGGTTCCACGATGATCGAAGTGGGTCATCATGTTCTTCCAGTTGTAGGTGGTCATCACCTTCTTGTCGACCACGTCGCTGTGACCGTAGCCGAGCGTGAGGAACTTACCTTCCTTGTTCAGGTCGCTTTCCTCCACCTTCACCAGATACATGGCTGCAAATTTGCGCTTGAGCAGTCTGAAGCTGTCTTTTCTGGAGAACATATCCTCCACCCATTCCGCGAAGTCGCCTTTCGGCTCACTGTCGCCATATTTCTGCTTCCATCGGGTTAATTCCGCTATCGCAAGGTCCTTGAAAGCATCCTTAGCGGCTTTCATGAACACATTGTCGTTATCATATAACCCCAACAGATTAGTAAACCCGAGAACATGCCTATGCAAGGTATATACCTTCATGGCATAATCCATAACCTCTGCTCTGAAGAAGGTGTCCTTCGCCTGACCGTGATAAGTGCCGCCCCAGAACTCTACATCCTCATCTTTCATCTTGTTGGAATAATCATCGGTGTCGAACATATCTTCGTTCCATTCTTCTGCTCCGAAGGTGAAGGCTTTCTTACGGATGTCGGGATCTTTTGGATTCTTCAGGAAAGCTTCTGCCACCTCATGGTAATGCGTGCTGGCATTGAAAGCCTTCGACCACATCTCCTGGTATCTAGTGAAAAAAACGTTAATCCGCTCAATGCTGTCTTTCAGCACCTCGATGAGCTCGACATAGAAATTCTCCAATGAGTCGATCCGCTCCTTAGCCGGGAAGTTATCGGCCTTGACCTTCGCCGCACCGGTACCAGCCTCCAACTTCAGGTAACGCTTTGACTTGATGAGCGTGGTGCCCTCTACCGGCTGGACGACAATCTCAAACATATGACGGAACAATGACAGGTCGGCAAAGGGAGCGGCGCCAACCACATCATTTGCAGCGCCAGGGCCTGCAGCCATACCTTGATGTCCCAACCACAAGAGACCTGCAGAAATGGTATGGAGTGCAGAGAACATAAAATAGGGTATCTTCAGGAAGATATTCTTCGTACTTGTCCACAGCGGACTGCCACACTTGTAATCGGGGTCGCCGATACCGGCAGGCTTGATATTGGTGCCAGAGGTCAGCGTCAGGTTGTTGCCAGCCTGGATGTTGACGTTCTTGCCCCTGATATTGATATCGCCGTTGGGTGCATCGATGGTGATGCCGGTGAAGGCACTGATATTGACAGTGCCAAGCGGTGACTTCACGTTGATGTAGCGGTCGTGGGTTGACATCTCTATTTCATAGACACCATAGCGGTCGCCGATGTGGATACCACCCGCCAGATCCCTGTCGTTAGGCAGCATGGCGAAATCGGCACCTCCCAGCATGGGGGCTGCGATGGGTCCCCAGAACTGGGTACCGGGATTCAGACCATAAATGAACTTATCGCCTTTGTCGGGATCACTGAACGTGATGTGATGGCCGTTAGGCGACATGATGGACATCGACACCTGACGGGAGACACCAAACTGGATACCTGGTGCCCCCTTGCGCTCAATGCGCTCCGCAGGCTCAAGCGTGTTCTTGGAGAACAGACTACCCACGACATAGGGACGTTCCACATTGTCGTTGTCGAAGTTGATCAGCACCTCGTCGCCTTTCTGCGGTCTGAAATAGGTTCCTCCGCCAGGGGTGGCCATCGGTGTGACCACACGGACCCAGGGAGAGGCCATATCTAAAACATCCTTGTCGATATGCTCCTTGATCTTCTCGGCCTGCTTCTGATTGTCTTTGACCTTATCATTCGCTGTTTCCAACTCCTCGTCGATGGTCTCATTGTCCTTCACAGCCTGATCATAGGCTTGTTTTTTCTTAGCAATGACCGACTCGTCCTCGGCGGCGGCTTTCATCTCAGCCTCTTCCTCTTTGGATTTCTCTATCTCCTGCTTCTTCTGGGCTATCTTGGCATCAATCTTCTTGATGTCGTCGTCCAGGGCTTCACTCATGTAGGACTCCAATTCCAACTTCTTTTGTTCGATATCCGACTTAGAAGTTTTCGGATCTTTCTTCATGGCGACAAGTTCAGCCTCCTTCTCCCCAATCCGCCGATCAGTCTCCGCCTTTTTATTTTCTAATTCTGCCCGTTCTTTCTGTAGATCCTCGATATCGCTTTCAAGGTCGGCACGTTTTTGAGCCTTCTCTGACAACATCTTCTCACGTTCCTCTTTCGAAGCGTTGCAGTAGCGTATCAGTTCTTCTGTCTCCTCCTGAAGACGTATCATGCGAAGGGGCAACTGCTGCTTCTTGTCTTCCAGACGTTTCTTTTCTGCCTTGGCCTCTGCCAGACTCTGTTCGGCCACGGAGAGTTCTACCTTCAGTGCACCTTTGAGCGACTGCCAGGGATAGGCCACACGGACACGGCCTTGGAATTTCGGGTCCTCGTTATCGGCGATGAAGGCCGTCTGCGGACCTGACTTGCGGATGACGGGTACAGGCTCTACAGGAGGAATGTATTTCTCCGTCCCTTCTGCATCATAGGCAGGAATAGCCTCAATCTTCATCGAACGTATCATGTTGGTCTGGTCAGAAGTCGTGTTGGCCTGTTGTATCCGAATGACGACATAGGTGCCTTTCATGCCCCTGATACTGATCTTCTGACCTAACTTCACATTGACGAAATTGGTATCCATGTCAATGCAGATAATCCTGCTCTGCTGTTCCGCCTCGTGCTTGTGGATATCATTATAATAATCTATCGTGGTCCAACCTTCTTCATGCAATGTGGAGAACTGTACCACCTTGTTCTTGTCAGACTGTTCTTCCTTGTTGTCATAGGGCTTTAGGTGATGATCACCCTTCTGAAGGTTGGTATTGGTGACCTGAGATTTGCCCGTCATATATAAGATGCCTTCTGCCACGCCCAATCCGACAACAGATACAATGGGATCTGTGCCAGTGGTAAATGCCTTGATGGCGTTCAGTGACTTGTAAGGCGCACTGTCATAATAGGCCTCTCGATTCAGTTTGGTGAACTTGTCCTTGTAAAGCGGGAAGATATACTCATCGTTGGCCAACTCCGCATTGCTCGACGTATTGGCGGGGAAGGCATCGGCAGGATAGCCCGTCGATAACTTGCCGATGACAGTCTGGTTCAGGTCTTTCAATTGCCCATTCCCGTCCTTCATGCTGTCACGGGTATAGGCTTTGATGTCAAGTGGGGCCGGAGAGGTGTTACGCTGAGTTACCGACAGGTAGTTGTCAATGACCACGGGTCCACTACTGTCAGGCAAACCTAACGTCAGTTCACCATTCTCGAAGAACAGGAACTCACCGCAACGATTGGCCGTACGTACCAAGAAGTCGTAGAACGACTCGTTATACTGCACTAGATATGGCTGTATGAACTCAGAGGGGATCTTCGTCACCGTCTGATTACCATTGGTATCAGGCACAACCAGTTCCTCATCATATTTCAGAAATCTCAAACCTTTGATGTTGGTCTTGACCAAAGGTTCCCCGCTCTTGGTCCATTTACCGAAAGCAAGGCTCTCGGGCTTCAGGATACCCGAACCGAGTTTGCGGGCAACGTATGCCTTACTGTATGGATTGAGCGTCATCAACTTGTCGAGGCTGAAGATGTTCAACTTCACATACATCTTGGTGCCGTTCGTGTCACGCATCAACTGAGGATTCAGCTCATACACATAACAGTTCTCTGCGATGGTATATGTGCTAACATGATCAAGCGAATCGGCAACGTTCGGCTGGGCATATTCCAACTTGACCGACCTTCGAAGGAACAAAGCGGTAACAGCCTCGAACGATGGGGCAGTCGTTTTGGTTCCTGAATCCTCCGACCCATTGGTGATCTTTTGTATGATGTCCAACTCTGCCTCAATCTCTGTGGGCTGGTAGATCTTCCGATTAACCTTGATATTAAGAAGTATAATATCGTAAGACACATCTTTCTCCTTATCATCGAGAAAGATGCTGACACCTTGTTCCAAAGTCAACTTACCAGGCTTATCCTCCGATATGAAATTGCCTAAGGTCAGTTTGTAGATATAAGGCGTACTATTGGTGGTTGTTGTACCGTTTTCCATTAATTGTCTGGTTTTTAGTGTTTATAAGAACTGGAAACATTTATCAAATCCCGTTGACTTAAAGATTTCCATCAACTCCGACGAGGCACCCTTGATGAATATCTGACAGCCGTTAGCTTTCGTGCTCCTTAAGAGGAGTAAGAACAGGCGCAGACCACTCGAAGCAATATATTCGAGTTTCGTGCAGTCAAGTGTGATCTCTGCATCTTCTAACTCATTCAGTGGTTCCAATTGCTCTCCAACCTCCTCTGCGATATAGGAGTCTAAAGCACCTTCAAATGTGACGAGGGCCTTGCCCTCTGTGGTTTCAATTGTTGTCTTCATTTGTAGTCTAAGTTTTAAGTATATTAATCTTTGTTTAATCTTCCAAGTGCCAACATCGTCAGGTCATCGGCCTGAGGTGCCTCTTTCACAAAGGCTGCCACTTCGTCGGTCATCCTACCGACGTATCCGGCGGCATTCGTCGTACCATCTTTCAGAGCCTGTCGTAAGGCATCTTCTACCCGCTCCTTGCCAAACAACACTTTTTCCAGATTCATGGCTTCGGTCAACCCGTCCGTATAAAGAAAAAGCAGCGCGTCGGCAGGTAGTTGTATCTCTTGTGTCGTAAAGGACATCCCCTCCATGACACCTAAGGCCATGTTGGAGTCAACCGCTATCCTTTCAACCCCTGAAGCGATCATATATGGTGCCTCATGACCGGCATTGCAGAAGACCAGCTGACCTGTCTTCAAGTCGAGCACGCCCAAGAAGAAGGTACAGAACATCAGCGACTTGTTGTCGGCAGCCAGACAGTCGTTCATGATCTCTACGATACGCTTTGGTTCATCAAAATGGGTGGAGATGCTGCGGAACAGATAATGCACCACCGTCATCATCAGGGAGGCAGGCACGCCCTTGCCGCTGACATCACCGATACAGAAGAACAGACGCTCATCGCGAATGAAGAAGTCGAACAGGTCGCCGCCGACAGCCTTGGCAGGTGTCAGTGATCCGTAGATGTCGATGTCCTGGCGTTTCCGGAATGGTGGGAACTTATTGGGAATCATGGCCATCTGGATCTTCCTCGCCACATTCAGTTCACTCTTCATCGCTGTTTCCTTCGCTGTTGTCTCCTTTAAGTCTTGGATATATTTCACCAATGACTGCTGCATCGTGGCAAAGGAATCACGCAACGCACAAATCTCATCCCGATGCTCAAGCGGTGGTAACGGTGCCTGGAAGTTTCCATTGGCTACTTCATCTGTAGATTGCGTCAGGGCCACTAATGGTTTCATGGTCTTACGGATATTTCTACGGCAGATAATCCACACCAGAATCTGTCCTAAGCCTGTAGCTGACAGGAGGCTGAACAAGAGTAAGAGGATCGGTTGAACTAACGCTCTCTTAGGCACCACAATCGCCATCACCCAGTTGGTGGATTCCACAGGTGTGAAATAGATATCCGCAAACAAGCTGTCGATCATGATGTTTTCAATGCCGCTCTTCATCTGCATCATGTCGCTGGCAACACGTTTGTTGTCTATGGTCAGGAAATCCTTTCCCAGATGCGACATGATGTTCTCCTTCAGCACGCGCTTCTTGTCGGGATGAGCGATGTAGGTGCCTTCGTCGTTGATGATAAAGGAATAGAAATCGAGATGGCTGTAACGTTCATCAATATTCTGCATACCTTCAGTGCGGCTCACATCGTCGATCTTCCGCATATCCTTCATCAGGTTATCCAGCAACAAGTCGGCTCCACAAACGCCAACCAAACGGCCAGTCTCATTCCTGATGGGTATGACAAAGGTGCAGAACACCCCTCCATAGCCCGTTTCATCACGGTAGATGTATGGGGAGGTCCAGAAGCCTTTTTCTTCTTTCATGGCCCGTACATACCAGTCGGAATTCAGATAGTCGTGGCGTTCCGATCCCACTTGGTCTGAACGGTATGAACCGTCATTTTGTTTATAGACATAAGGCTCGAACCATTTCCCCTTCTCCGGAAAATAGTCTGGTTCAAAAGCTGCGAAATAGCCTGTAGCAAAGTTATTCAGACGGAGCTCCTTTTCCAGTGCCGCCATAACGGTCTCAGGGGAAGACAAATGATGTTCCACCTCGTCGGATACGTTCATGGCCTCAATCTCCATGGTCTTCACCTCTAAGTGGATTTTCTCTGCCACCACGTTCATCAAACTGAGGTAACGGCCTCTGATTTCACCCCTCATACCCCGGTAGGCTGCGATGAAAGTCATCGTCAGTGTAAATAGCATGATGAGCAGAACGGTCACCAGCACTTTTTTAGTCAGCCTATTGGCAAAGGATTGATATTTCTGTTTCATGACGATTCCATTGTTTCGTCTCATCTAGTAACATTTATGCGGCAAAGATACGAATTATTTTCGGAAACTCAGCAAAAAAAACAATGTTTTCTTTTGTTTTGCCCGTAACTTTGTGTATCTTTGCATCCATGCTGACAGAGAAAACGATGGAGAAGCTGCGCATTCTGGCGGAGTCGGCGAAGTATGATGTGTCATGCTCGTCGAGCGGCACCGTGCGCAAAGGTAAGCAGGGTATGGTGGGCTCTACCGTCGGCGGTGTGGGCATCTGCCACTCGTTTGCTGACGACGGGCGTTGTATCTCGTTGTTGAAGGTGATGCTGACCAACTACTGCATGTACGACTGTGCCTATTGCATCAACCGTCGTTCGAACGACATCAAACGGGCCACACTCTCTGTCAGTGAACTCGAAGAGATCACAATGGAGTTCTACCGTCGTAACTATATCGAGGGATTGTTCCTGAGTAGCGGTGTGGTGCGCAACCCTGACTATACGATGGAACGCCTCACTGCCATCGCTCGCGATTTAAGAACCGTTCACCGTTTCAATGGTTACATCCATCTGAAGAGTATTCCTGGGTGTTCGCAGGAGCTGCTCAACGAAGCAGGGCGCTATGCCGACCGCATGAGTGTGAACATCGAGATTCCCAAAGAGGAGTCGCTGAAACTATTGGCGCCAGAGAAGGATCACAAGAGCGTATTCACGCCCATGAAGATGATCCAGCAAGGGGTGTTGGAGAATAAGGAAGACCGCAAGAAATACCGTCATGCACCCCGTTTCGTGCCAGCCGGCCAATCCACGCAGATGATTGTGGGGGCGACGAAAGAGACGGACAAGGACATCCTGCAGATGTCGTCGATGCTCTATGGTCAGCCCACGATGCGACGGGTGTATTATTCGGGCTATGTCAGCGTGAACACCTACGATCCACGATTGCCGATCCTGAAACAGCCGCCACTGGTACGTGAGAACCGTTTGTACCAGGCGGACTGGTTGTTGCGTTTCTACCACTTCGATGTGGATGAGATCGTGGACGACGCCCATGCCAACCTCGACCTGGAGGTGGATCCGAAACTGGCTTGGGCACTACGACATCCAGAGGCTTTCCCTGTGGATATCAATACGGCCGACTATGAACAGCTGCTGCGTGTCCCAGGGCTTGGGACAAAATCTGCTTGGCTTATCGTCAACTCACGCCGTTTCGGTCGCCTGACCTGTTACGACCTAAAGAAGATGGGCGTGGTGATGAAAAAGGCGAAATATTTCATCACCTGCAATGAACTCACCTCGCAGTTCTCGCAGCCCATCGTCGGCATCAACGAACTACACCCCGAGCGCCTCCGCCCCCTCCTCATCAGCAAGGCCCAACAGAAGCGCGCCGCCGAAGAGCAACAACTGAAAATAGATTTTGGCGAATGACGATCTATGTGTTTGACGGGACGATGGACGGGCTGCTGACGGCAGTGTTCGACGCCTTCAGCCTGAAGGAAGAGCCACAGGAGTTGCTGGCTGAGGGCGATGCATTGCCGCTGTTCTGCAACCATATCTATCAAGTGACGACGGACGATGAGAAGGCACGACGGGTATGGACTGGTCTGGAGAAAAAACTGACACGAGAGGCCATGAAACTCATTTCCGCCAGTTGGCTGTCAGAGCTGAAGGAGCTGAACACGCCGTTGTTCCGATATGTCTGCAAGGTATTCAGACAGGGAGATATCTCCAGGAACTATGCCGACGCTGATGTGCTGGCGGTGACGAACATCGCCCGTCGCGTGCTGCATGAGCAACTGCGTATGAAGCAGTTTATCCGTTTCCAGAAAGCGAAGGATGGTACTTACCTGGCTGTTGTATCGCCCGATCATAATGTGCTGCCCATCATCATTGATCATTTCCAGGACAGGTTCAACGATCAGCCTTGGCTCATCTACGATGCCAAACGGCACTATGGCTTCTATTATGATGGCAAGACCGTGATCCGCATCACCTTCGAAGACGAGTCGGCTGTGCCTTTTAGTCTGGAGAACGGCAAACTGAATGAAGAGGTGCTCAGCAGCGACGACCAACTGTTGCAGGACCTCTGGCGCACCTATTTCAAGGCCATCTGCATCAAGGAGCGCATGAATCCCCGCAAACAACTCAACGACATGCCTCGCCGCTATTGGAAATACATGACTGAAAAACAATAAGTCAATAAAGCCCAAATTTATTTGGTTTTTCGCTCAAATTGCACTACCTTTGCACACAAATTTAGAAATTTAATTATTAAATAGGTATGATACGCTTCTTTCAGACCCCACAAAA
>CADCBZ010000010.1:97481-98802 GCA_902799765.1 uncultured Prevotellaceae bacterium | reverse complement strand
CCTCCCGCGACCGCCGCATCCTCCGTGAGCTGGAGCAGCGTCATCGCTAAGCCCTTCGCAAGAAGTAACTAAACGCCTTGCAAAAAGTAACTTTTCGCCCTCCAAAAAGTAACTTTTCACCTCCCGAAAAGTAACGAATCGCCCTGCGAAAAGTTACTTTTTAAAAGACGTATCATTGAAATCTCCCCAAAAACTTGTAAGGAATCAAATTAATTTGTATTTTTGCAGCAGACAATAAATAATAATAATATGAGCAAGTACGAAATCCCATTTTTGACAGCATGCATTCAGGCTTTTGGACGGCGGTTTTCCATGACTCGCCAAGCGGCTTTCCGTTATCTGCATGAGCATAAGGGATTGGCCTTTCTTATCGAGTTCTACGATGTAGAGCACTTGCAGTCAATGGACGAAACGATAGATGACCTGCTTGTCATCTGCCAAAAGAATGGAGGGACGCTGGCATGACATTATATCACGGCACTAATGCAGACTTCGACGCAATCGACCTCACAAAAGGCTTACGATATAAGGATTTCGGTAAAGGATTCTATCTTACCCCCGATAAGACAACGGCCATTCGTATGGCTCAGAAGAAAGCGCGTCTTTTCGAAGGTACGCCAACGCTCATCACCTATGAACTGGATGAGTCAGCATTGCAGTCTGATTTGAAGGTAAAGATATTCCCAGAGAAGGCCAGTGTAGAATGGTTCTTGTTCGTAGATGCCAATCGTGACAGGAAAAATACTGAACCGATACATGATTATGACATAGTTATCGGTCCTATTGCTGACGATGGAGTAGTCCTCCAGTTGACCAACTACCGTGAAGGTCTCTATTCTCCTGAGCAGGCTGCACAGTTGCTTCAGGATAAGTATCTCGACCAGCAGTATTTCTTTGGAACTGAACGAGCATTATCATATCTCAATAAAATTAACGTAGAAATCGTATGAACGAGCCCAATCATCATCAGATAGCCACATATCTAATCGACTACGCCCTGAGCGAGTTGGTGAAATACGTGATGGAGGATACAGGGTGCTCCATAGAGGAGGCGATGGAACGCGTTTACAATTCAGATCTGATGCCGGCATTGCAGGATGAAGAGGGAGAACTCTACGTCCAAAGTCCAGCATATCTATACGAACTGATGAATCAATAATACTGCATTTTGGCTAACTCGATAAGGCTGATTCTCTTGGAATCGGCCTTATTTTTTATTAATTTTGCAGTGTCAATCAGAGATGATGACTGCAAGCAGGAAACGCCTGCCCTAAGTAGTGTTTAACGCAGTAGGGATGCGAATCCCGAGTAAAGAAAGGAG
>CADCBZ010000010.1:0-97475 GCA_902799765.1 uncultured Prevotellaceae bacterium | reverse complement strand
TATCCCCGTGCGGTGATGACCAGCACCGTGGATACCGATGCACTCGCCACGATCATGCAACGTAACTGTACGGTGAAGAAGAGCGACATCCTGGCGGTGCTCACAGCCTTGTTAGGCGCTTTGGGCAGTGCAACCGCCGCAGGGGTTCGGATTTAGCCCCTGAAAACTAAGAATCGCCCCCGTTAAGCAGATGCTTAGCGGGGGCGGTGAGTATTGTTAAGTTTGAAACTTAATCGTTCTCTTCAAGACCAGAGTAGCGTACACCCTCCAGACGGTAGATTGTACCAGGATCATCGCTGAACTCTACATCCATGGTGATGTAGTCAGCAGGTGAACCATTGTTCTGGACACCACCATTCTTGATAATCTTACCGTTGGTGATGTTGACTGTAATTTCATCACCGCGCTGGTTCTGTGCAGAAGCAGCACTGAAAGTCAGGTTATTAATATCACCTGTAGCCTTCACCTTGAAATTCCAGAAGTTCTTACTGTCGTCAATCCAGATCTCATTGGGATTGTTGGCAGAGGTGTTATAGGTCAGAATGTGGATACGGCCGAGTCCATAAGGATCCTCAATCACGCTGCCATCGGCATTAACCACATTTGCCTCAACATACCAGTCGCCAGCAAGGCTCTCTGTAGCTGTTCCGCCAATATCTTCCTTCTGACAGCTTGTGATAGCCATGCAGAGGAGCATTGTTGCTAAATATAATACTTTCTTCATAACTGTTCAATTATTTATTCATTTCAATGTGGAAAGTCATTGATTGTGCATAGTCACACTCCCAAGTCAGGGCATCTTTGTCAGGATCGTAAGCACCATTATAGAAGTCATCAAGGCTGTCACCCCATCCGGCAACACTGCTTGACAGACCGATGATCTCGTTGTCGGCAGTCAACTGGATATTACCTACGCAGGCATAACGGGTTCCATAGCCAGCACGCTGGTCATACCAACCGCCAAAGAAGTCAGACACCTTAAAGATACCAGGAGCCAGCTGGGTGATCTTTACTTTGTAAGCACCACCAATAGCTTCATCACCAGCAGCACGGTGACGGTAAGAAGTTGCACCGTTAACTGTCCATGTACCACTCAGATCAGTGGTAATGCTTGGATCACACACAGCAACGGTACGCTTTTCTGACCAAGTATAGCCGTCAGGACTTGTAGCCGAATAAGTAACGGTATAAAGACCTGCAGTATTAATGTCGATCTTATCAGCTCCCGTAACAACAATGTTTGAAGAGTAATCCTGACCATTATAATAGGCGATACAACCCGGATCTACAAACTCCTCTCCAATAGGTGACACGTAAAAGAGATCCCCCTGGATGCTAATCTCAGGATACTCGATGATCTTTGAAAGACCCTCAGAGTCCTTGCTACAGCTTGTCACCGCGAGTGCGATGAAAGCGAAAAGCATTGTATGTAATATATTCTTTTTCATTTTCTTTCACTGTTTTGATATTTAGACATTCATTACTGAGCCCAGAAGATTGGGGTCGTATAGCCAGGGAATGCAGGCGCATTGGTGTTACGTGCTGAAGAGCTCTCAGGATACGGCCAGCGCTGCAGCAGCTGATTATCACCAACAGGACCGAATACCTTAATAGGTGTATAAAGCGTACCTGCCTTGTACTTGTCGGGCTGGTAAGAACTGTCATCCGTCTCATTATACATATCCGAACCCTTGACCTCACCAAAGGTAGGATACTTCAGACGACGGAGCTCGCAATAGCCCTCGAAGGGGTTCACACCTGCCAAAGCAATCCACTTGGCAATACCGATAGACTTCTTATAGTTGCTCTGGTCGTAAGGCCACTGCTTAGCGAAATCTTCAGCATATGCAAGAGCGGCAGTGTCATCATAGCCAGCAGAACGGATTGAGTAGGCAGTAGCCAGGTTATAGTATGCTTCAGCCATATCTGCCTTGCCCTGACGAGCATAGTACTCAGAAATAAAGAAGTCTAACTCAGCCATGGTAAGCAAATAAACCGGCATGTCGTAGCTTGCTACAGGACGGCACCAGTAAGTTGACTTATAAGTCTTTGATGTAGAGAAGTTGGTACCAGAGATACCGCCTACATACTGACCGTCACTATTAGGACTGAAGAAAGCTTTCAGACGGGGGTCGGTATAGGCCGACTGCTGCATCGTACCGATAATAGCCACATTAGCTACGACATTGATCTGAGTTGAACCCCAGCCAGAAGGAAATTCCTCAGCATAGAACGGGCTGATATGACCAGCCTCAGAAGACCAGCATCCCTTGAAGGCAATATCGCTGGTGGGCAGGTTGCCTTCTGAGATAATGGCACCAATCTGAGCGTCAGCACCACCCATACGGCTGTAGATTTTCAGCTTCAGCGCATTAGCAAACTTGATCCAGGGATCAGCAGTCTGTCCAGGGAACAGCAGGTTCGTGCAGACAGGATCAGAAGCCTTCGCATTGCTCAGTGCCTCGTCAAGTTCTGACAGGATACCAGCATAGATGGTCTGTCCGTCATCATACTTAGGAGTGGGATTCGAAACATCCAGAGCCTCTGTATAAGGCACCTCTCCATAGCAGTCAACAAGCACCTGATAGGTGAAGGCACGTAGAACGGTAGCTGCCAAATAGTCACCCCAGTTCTGCTTCTCTTTAGCGATGTCACGAACCAGCTGGAGGTTCTTCTGAGTGCGGCTGGTCAGCTGTGTATAAGTACCGCTTGAACGGGTGGCACTCATTTCAAATCTACTATAATCCAAATAGTTGCTCGTACCGAAAGTCTGTACATAGTACTGAGCGTAGTATCCACCTGCAATGCGCAGGAAGTCACCGTAGCTGCCAGCGAGGTTCATCTCGGCTGCAGGGAACAGGATAGAGGCATTCAGGTCGCTCTCCTTAGGAGAGTTCGGACTCTCGTTGATATCCAGATAGCTGTCGCACGATGTAGCGGCAAGACCCAGGATAAATGTTGATATAATTGCTAATTTCTTCATAATGTTCTGTCCTCCTTTAATTAAAACTTAAGACCTACATTGAAACCGAAGGTACGGCAGGCCGGGTTGCTGTAGAGCTCACCGAACATACCCTCCAAGTCATTACCATAAGAGCTGGTCTCAGGATCGATGTAGCGGTTAGCCTTATGAGTCCAGGTGAATACGTTGTTGCAGAACAGTGACAACGTAATGTCGCTCAGGTAGAGTTTGCTTACGATTGACTTCGGCAACTGATAAGCCAGCGTGATGTTACGCAGCTTCACGTAAGAACGGTCGATCAGATAGAACTCACCACCCTCGTTGGCACCATAGTTGTTAAACCAATCCTGATAGCTGCTGTCGCCCAGGTAGATCGGTGTGGTGTTCTCAGTACCATCCTCATAGACTGAGTTAGGAATCACGAACGGACGACGGTCGTTGTAGAGTGTAGCCTCACCGTTACCAGTGAACTGCATCAGGTTCTTCGTACGAGAGAACATATAGCCACCCTTACGGATATCGAGCTGAGCGCTCAGAGAGATACCCTTGTACCAGAATGAGGTGTTGATACCACCAGTCCAGTCGGCGTTCACGTTCTTACCAGTATCCTGAACCTCGGTTGACAGCAGAGGCTGACCATTCTGGTCAACGATGAGCTTACCGTCGGCAGTGCGCTGGGGCAGATAGGTGAAGAGCTCACCCATAGGCAGACCCTCAACAGCACGCATATAGACAGCGTCGTTACCTGCAGAGAACTGCTGGATGTTAACCATACCGCCATCGAGGCTCTCAGGCATTGAAACAACCTTGTTATTGTTCTTTGAGAAGTTGAAACCGAGTTCCCAACGGAAGTCCTTAGTCTGGATGGGTACTGTGTTGACGAGCAACTCGACACCAGTGTTGCGAACTTTACCGAAGTTGGTCACCATGAAAGAGTAACCAGTTGAAGGATCTACAGGCAGTGTGAAGATCTGGTCGTCGGTGTTACGGTTGTACCAAGCGAAGTCAATGTTGATGCGGTTGTTGAAGAAAGCCAGGTTCAGACCGAGCTCAACCTCAGTGGTCATCTCAGGCTTCAGAGAGTTACTACCGACAGTAGAAGCAGCCTGGAAGGCATTAATACCAGCGTGCGGGAACTTGGTCAGGTCCTGAGCATAGTAACCGTTAGAATAAGCCTGCGTGAAGTTAGGATATACACGATACTCATCAGCATCGTTACCGGTCTTACCATAAGCGGCACGCACCTTACCGAAGGTCAGGATGTCGTTCTTCGGGATCAGACGTGTGAAGATCCAGCTCAGGGTCACACCAGGATAGAAGTAGCTGTTCTTCTCCTTAGGCAGTGTAGATGACCAGTCGTTACGGGCGGTGAAGCCAAGGTAGATCATCTCGTCCCAACCGAGAGAAATGTCACCGAAGAGACCGATGAGGCGGCGCTTGTAGGTATATTCCTCCAGAGTGGTCTTGGTGGCGCCGTTGCTCAGCTGCCAGAAACCAGAGTAGAAGGTCAGGTCATCGGTCTGACCGTCCATCCAGTTACGACCACGCTCGTTGATGTTCAAACCAACGTTCACGTTCACGTCGAGCTTGCCATCCAGATACTTGTCGGCGAAGTTAGCCAGGAAGTCGTGGTTCACCTCGTACTTACGCATATATCTGTTGAACACATAACCAGACTGGTTCATGTTTGAAGGCGCATAACCGTAGTCCTCGTTGATGAGGGCATCGTCAAGGGCGATCTGAGGATAGCCGATCTTATGATCGTAGTCTGTATAGTCGAAACCGAAACGATAAGTCAGGGTCAGCTGCTTGATCGGGTTGATGTCAGCCTGAACCTTACCATATACCTGCTTGGCATCGTTATGGTTGTAGTTGTTCTCAATGGCCCAATAGGGGTTGGTGATACCGTAAGGTGTGAACCAAGCCTCAGGTGTATCGAAAGCAGAATTGAGGTTCTTGCGGTCAACCAGGCTGAGGTCGCGTGGGAACTCCATGATACCATCGATGAATGAAGTACCCTGATAAGCTGCCACCGTATTGGTCTGTGTCTTTGCCAGGTTCATGTTAGCAGAGAGCTTGAACCAGTCTGTAGCCTGATAGCTACCACGATAAGCCAGTGTGTGACGCTTGTAAGTATCCTTGTCACCAGGCAGGATACCGTTATCTGAAGCAAAAGAGTAGCTCAGATAGTAGGTCATCTTCTGGTCACCGCTGATACCGTTCAGGGCAACACTGTGAGAGGTGTTGATACCTGACTCGAAGAAATCCTTGACATTGTCCTCAACAGCACTGTACTTGTGCTCCAGCTGCTTATAGTTCCAGATCGGGCCATACACCTGTGAGCTACCGTCCATCTCAGGACCCCAAGAACCGTTCTCGATGAAGGTCTGCTTACCATTCCAACCCTGACCGAACTTGTTCTGCATCTTAGGCAGAGTGGCAACATTACGCCATGACAAGCTACCATCGTAGCTGATCTGGAAGTTGCGGTCGCCATGCTTCTTACCAGTCTTGGTGGTGATGATGATCACACCATTGGCTGCGCGGCTACCATACAGGGCTGTAGCGGCAGCACCCTTCAGCACGGTCATGTTCTCAATATCGTTCGGGTTGATGTTTGATACACCACCGACTGCATTCTGGAACTGATCCTGCTCCTTCTGAGAACCACGGAAGGTGGTCTGTACGAGGGGCACACCATCTACGATGTAGAGGGGCTGGTTGCTACCATTGATAGAGCTGATACCACGGATGATCACTGAGTTGGCTGAACCTGGGTCGCTTGATGTGGTGTTGATCTGCACACCAGCCACCTTACCGGCCATAGCACTTGTTACATCGGTCAGTTTACCAACAGTCAGCTCCTCACTGTCGAGGGTCTGGGCTGAATAACCCAGGGTCTTCTGCTGACGGGTAATACCCATGGCAGTAACAACCACCTCGTCGAGTGCCTGAGCATCTGACTTCAGGAATACACGCATGCCATTCTTGGCTGTTACGGTCTGTGACAGATAACCGAGGTAACTGATCTCCAGCTGGTTCTTACCAGCAGGCAGGGCAATGTTGAATCGTCCATTTACGTCAGTCAACATACCGGTACTTGTGCCGACTACCTTGACAGCTGCGCCGATAATCGGCTGACCGTCATCCTGTGAGAGCACTGTACCAGAAACTTTGGTTTGAGCCAGCGCTGTTCCCATGCAAAGGAACATAGCGGCTAAAAACATCGTTAGTCTTTTTTTCATAAATTCTCTCTTTTGGTTATTAATGTTAAATATATATTGTATATTCGTTCATTTTTCCACCTTATTATATATAAATAGACGACCTCTGACGCCGAGGCTACTGCCTCATTGCCATTTTTCAGCCTTTGGGGTGCAAAAATAGTGCATAAGATTCTAAAAAACGAATAATTTTATAAAAAAATCACATTTCGCCCTAAAAAGTGAACATTTTTTAGCGATTCCTTTGATTTAAATCAATTTTATATCCTAAAATACGTTTAAAATGCCATTTTGACACTTAAAAACAGAGGATGCGCCCATTATGACACATCCTCTGCCTTTTTTCAGTGAAACCTGATTCAGATACCCATGACGAATTTGACGAGGAGCATGACGACGGGGATGGTGACGACCAGTTATGATGGTTGATTTAGAATTCGTAACCGAGGTTGAGGTAGAGATAGACCTCCTTGGTGCGGTTGCTGTAGCCTAAGGTGGCACCGAGCGGACCGAACATCGTGTTGTAGAAGTAGGCGCCCTGCACACCGATGATGGTCCTGCTGCCGAGCAGGTCCTTCACCTTGTCGGACTGCTGGGCACAAGCCACACGCAGCAGGATGTAGTGGTTCTTACCCAAACGCTGCTGGCCCTGCAGCTGAGCTGCCACAAACTGGTTATCGACATATTCCATACAGCCGACACCGGCAAAGGGCATCTGCTGTTCCATGTAATGACCGAACCAGTCGCCGCCGATGGTGTTGCTGAAGATATGGGGCACGACGGAGCCAAAGAGCAAGCGGCCATAGAGCATGGGCTGGATGGTGAGGCCGCCACCGAAGGGGAACGACATGCGCCAGTCGGCATTGACAATGCTCAAACCAGTACTCTTTCCCAGATAGGTACCGATGGCAGAATATTCTTCCAGTCGGGCGAAGTCGGTGGTCAGATAGACATAGCCAGCATTGAAACGGGCACCGCGGGTGGGGAAGATCCAGTTGTCCTCGTTGTTATAGGTGATGCGGGCCCGATAACTGAAGAAGTGCTCGTTCTTCAACGGCGATATACCCGTGCTATCCGAATTCAGGTTACTGCTGTAATGCATGTAGTCCCATCGTATGCCTAACTGCAGATTGAAGGAGCGCCAGTTGAAATTGATGGGCGTGAGCTCCGCCTGCGTCTGGTTATAGACGACGTTGTAGGCACGGTCGCCATTGACATAGACATCCAGGTCGTTGCGTCGGAAAGAAGCACTGAAGGTAGGACGGGTGAAGCTACGCGGGTGGATGGTGAGATCAGCGCCCACCATCAGTCGCTTGCCTAACCGCGCGGTGATCTCCGTGTTGATGGGGGTTGTGGTCTTCAGGGGGATGGAGAGGCCGGCCTGCAGGGCTGCATACTCCTCGGTATCGAAGCGGAAACCCACATAGAGACGACTGGTTTTCTCCTTGCCGGCAGTCAGCTGTACCACATAGCCGGAATCCTTAGGTACCAAACGGCACTCTGCCGTCTGATAGAACAGGTCGATACGCATGGAGGTGGTAATCTCCTGTTCTTTGGCAGCGTCGATGCTGTCGAGTTTGGCGAGGTGGAACTTCTGCCGCAGGAAACTTTCATCCTTCGGTGTCATATTCACGAAGTCAAAGCCCACGACGCGCTGTTTGGCGGTCATGATGGCAGGATTCTGGGGATGGAGGATCCTTGGACGGAACGACTCGTCGATGCCGATGCGCTGTTTCAGGGCGATCAGCTCGTCCCAGTGCCGCATGGCCTCCTCTTCACCACGACGAATCAGGGTGTCGATGGCAGCAGCAGAGAAGCTGGCAGCGCCATAGCCTTTCGGATCCACATACATGAAGACATCGGTGAGGGCCTTGTTCTCCTCGAATTTGTTCTTGGTGTTCACATCGAGGATCTGGGCGAGTACGCCTTTGGTGTCCCAGTTATCGTCGGCCGTCATGGGGTGATCGTGTACTGACACGCCGATCACGATGTCGGCGCCCATCTGTTTGGCGATATCCACGGGGAAGTTGTTACGCATGCCGCCATCCACGAGCACTAAGCTGTCGATCCTGACAGGAGAGAAGACGGCAGGAATGGCCATCGAGGCGCGCATGGCCTGAGGCAGACGGCCACTATGGAAATCATATTCCGTATAGCTGACGATATCGGTAGCCACACAGGCGAAAGGGATGGGCAGGTCGCGTGAGAAGTCGAGCGAGTCGGTATAGCCCACACACAGCTTCTCAAACAGCTGGACGAGGTTCTTACCCTTGATGAGTCCGCCTGCCTGCACGTTACGCTTGCCGCCGAAAATGTTGGTGGAGATGGCGTAAGTGTATTGTTTCTTCAAGTCGCTGAGACTCTGGTTGCGCAGGTTGTCACGGTCGCTGATGACGTAGCTCCAGTCTTGGGCACGGGCCACGGAGTCGAGTGAGTGGGCGTTGTAGCCGATGGCATACAGACCGCCTACGATGCTACCCATCGAGGTACCTGTGATGATGTCGATCGGTATGCCGGCTTTCTCCAGCACCTTCAACACGCCGATATGAGCCATACCCTTCGCACCGCCACCGCTCAGCACGACGGCCACTTTCTTGCGCTCACCTTTCGTATCGGCAGGTTCAGCACTCACCAGGCCACTGATCAGTAGCGCAGTGAGGAGTATCAATAATCTCGTTTTCATTTCTTAATGGTTTGATGCTGCAAAGGTACGTTTTTTGTCTTAAACGACCAAATATATACATAAATTTGATAAAATCTTTGGATGTTTCAGGGAATTTGTCTATATTTGCAGCTGTTGTGACAGATAAAATCCGGTCATTATGAAGAAAAGGTCGTTTGCAAACAGGCTGAGCTTGCGTATCATGGCGGTGCTGATCGTGGTTTCGACGATCATCATGATTGCGGTCTATCTGATCACAAAGGACTCGATGGCGCATGAGGCCGAGGCACGCTATGAGGGCATCATCCTCCATACCAATGAGAAGATCCGCGGCGTGCTCTCCGATGTCTATGTGGCTGCCATCAACAATGTGGACGTGATCGAGCGCGACCTCCAGGATTCTGATCTGTTGCAGAAGCATCTGGAGCGGATGGTCAGCCAGAACCAATACATGTCGAGCTGCCGACTGATCTTCGAGCCCGACTTCTACCCCCAGAAAGGCCATAACTTCGAGATCTACGCCTGGCGCGATTCGTCAGGGGTGGTCAGAGGCAAGCAGATGAACGAGCGTCATCCCGACTTCCTGGTGCATGCCTGGTATAAAAGAGCCTTCGAACAGGAGGAAGACGACTGGACACCCCCGTATCTGGACCGTGCTGCCTCGCAGCAACTCACGACGACCTACCTGACCCATATCCACGATAAGCGTGGCAGGAAGGTGGGTATGCTGGGTGCCGACGTGTCGCTGGGGTGGTTGCGTCAGCGTCATAACCGGGAAGATGCCGAGATCCACGAACGATACGAACAGGGCTTTTCGGAGCAGTCGTACAGCTTCATTATCGACAGCGACGGCACCTACCTGATCCATCCGATGGAGGAGCGTGTGCTGCAAATGAAGATCCAGGATGTCATGAAAGCGACGTCTGACACCTTGGATGACGCGATGGCCCGGCGGATGCTGAACCGAGAGAGCGGCACCTGCCGCATCAACAACGACGGTCAGGACTGCTGGGTGTTCTATTCCTATGTGAAATATGCCGATTGGACGGTGGTGATCGTCGTGCCTGAGGCGATCATCAACTATAAGGGTAACCTCCTGGCGAACATCATCCTGGCCGTGCTCTTCGTGGGTCTGCTGGTGATCTACCTGCTGAGTTCCCAGCTGATCAGGAAGAACATGCGCCTGCTGGCGCGCTTCGCGACGGCTGCCAGAGAGGTGGCTGAGGGTAACTTCCACATCGAGTTGCCCGAGGTGAAGAGCCGTGAGGTGGATGCCCTGCGCGAGGCCTTTAAGGATATGCAGAGCTCACTGGTGAACTATATGGAAGAGCTGAAGGAGACGACCGCCTCGAACGTGGCGATGGATCAGGAACTCAGGATTGCCAGTGATATCCAGCAGCGGATGCTGCCGAAGGTGTATCCGCCGTTCCCTGAGCGTACCGATATCGACATCTTCGGTGAGGTGGTGACGGCGAAGAAGGTGGGCGGCGACCTCTTCGACTTCTTCATCCGCGACGAAAAACTCTATTTCAGTATCGGTGACGTGGCAGGCAAGGGTGTGCCGGCTGCGCTGGTGATGGCGGTGGCGCGCTCGATGTTCCGCAGCGCGTCGATGACTCACACCTCGCCGAAGCTGATCATGGAGTCGATCAACCGCTCCGTGTGTCAGAGCAACGACTCGTTCATGTTCGTGACGCTCTTCATGGGTGTGCTCGACCTGGCGACAGGCCGTCTGCTCTATACGAATGCCGGGCATGAGCCCCCTGTGCTGGTGGGTGGTGCGCACACGCGTTTCCTCAACGCCAACAACAACATCCCCCTGGGTCTGCGCCCTGACTGGGAATATACCGAGCAGCGCTCGATCGTTGACAGGGACACGACGCTCTTCCTCTATACCGATGGCTATACGGAGGCAGAGACCGTGGAAAGGGAGCAGTTCGGTAAGCAGCGTATGTGCGACGAGGCCCTGCGCCTGTCGGCCGAGAACCTCGACTCGCGTACCTTCGTCCAGAAGATCCGTCGGGCTGAGCGTGTGTTCGTGAACTTTATCCCACAAGGCGACGATATCTCGCTGCTCGCCATCAAGTATAAGGGCAGCATGAGCAATCCGCTGTATCACCGTGGTATCTCGCTGCTCAACGACGTGAAGGAGGTGCCTGCCCTGGGTATCTTCGTGGGCAGCATCTGTCATGATATGCGCTTCAACGAGCTGACGGAACAGGGACTCCGACTGGCGGTGGAGGAGGCGGTGGTGAACATCATGAACTATGCCTATCCGCAGGGTACGCGTGCCGTCATTCTGATAGAGGTCGATGCCGATGCCGACAACGAGACGCTGACCTTCGTACTCCGTGACGAGGGCGTGGCCTTCGATCCGACAGCCTATCAGGAAGTGGATGTGGACGCCCACGTGGGTCAGCAGAAGGTGGGCGGTCTGGGTATTCATCTGATGCGTCACTATATGGATACGCTTACCTATGAGCGCAAGGACGGTGAGAATGTGCTCACAATGACCAAGAAAATCAAAGGAAATCAGATCATAGAAACAACATAATTATGGAAGCAACGATTAGAAAAGAAAGCGAAACGAAGGTAACCCTGATTCTCGACGGTTACTTCGACACTTCTGTGACGGCACAGACGGAGAAGGATGTAGAACCGCTCTACGACTTCTTTGACTGTGAGATTGTGATCGACTGCAGCCGTCTGGAGTATATCTCCTCCAGTGGTCTGCGCCTGCTGATGGCTATCAACCAGCGTTGTCGCGCCAACCACTGCAGCCTTTATATCAAAGGCTTGCAGGAGAAGGTGATGGACGTGTTTACGACGACTGGATTTACCAACCTGTTCGAGTTCAAATAGCCGCTGCCCGACCGTTGGTGGTCATCAGGTAGTTGGCAATCTCACCCTTGGCATTGTAGAGTGGCTGGATATGGCACTCTACATATTTGTCGATGCCATATTCAGGATAATACAGGTGACGGGTGACGCTCAGGTCTTTATGCTCCTGAGGCTTGAAGATCTCCTTGAAGAGACTGCTGTCGATGCCGTGGAGCAGGTTGTTCATGGCCTCGTTGTGGTTGATAAGGGTGCCTTTGTTGTCGTAGAATGACATGGCGACAAAGGGATCGCTGAGGATGGCGTCATACTTGCGTGAGATGTCGCGGGCGGCCTGGTAGATCCTCATATCCTGGGTCACGTCGTTCACGGCGTTGATCACATAGGCAGGACGGCCGTGGACGTCGAGCTCAAGGATGGCGTGTCCCTGGAAGTGCAGGTAGCGGGGCTTTTGCTCCGTGCCGCTGTTCCAGCGTTTGTTGAGCTCGAAGTGGCGTGAGCGCCCCTCATTCATACTCTTCGACTTGAGGATGAACTCCTCGCGCTGGTCGGGATGGATGCGCTTCGTATATTCCTCCAGGGTCATTCCCTCTTTCGGCAGGACGCTGCCATACTGGTTGGTGAGACGGTCCTTGGCGATGTCATACACCATCACATCATAGTTGCCCATGTGCAGCGCCTTGTACATCATCTCGTTGAGATCGGCGATGCGGCGTGTTGCGCGCAGCATGTGGCGCCGCGCGATCCAGATGAACAGACCGATGATGGCGGCGAGCAACAGGATGCCGCCGGCGATATAGGGCTCTTTCGGCGTGGATTCAGGTTCTACGCGCTCAGGATGCATCCAACGGTCCTGGATGAGGGCGAGCTCACCTTTCTGCTTCAGGCGCGAATACTGGTCGTCCATCTGTTCGATGAGCTGGCGGTCGCGGCCGATGAAACGGATCTCAGCCACGGAGTCGGCCAATATACGGTGATATTGGAGAACATTGTCCGAGGAGAAGAGTGTTGCTTTCTGATAGGAACGGGCATCCGTCAGGATCAGATCGGCGTTGCCGTTATCGAAAGTGTTCTTGGCCACGCTCCACTCTTTCATGATGAACTGGCAGGGCAGGTCGAGCTCGTGCATCACGGCTTTGACGATATCAACATTGATGCCTGCAGGCTCACCCTCGTCGTTCAGGAACTCGTAAGGAGGGTTATCCCAGTGACAGGCCACAATCACAGGATGGTGGTGGGTATATCGGTCAGTCAGTGCCTGTGCTGCCGTCTGGAGGACGGAAGCAATCAACAGCAGTGTGATGGAAATATATCTCTGTTTCATAATGGCGTCGAATTAAAGGTTTGTCGGATCCTTCTGGCAGAAGGCAAAGATGCCCAACAGCTGATCGCTGTCGTTGAAGAAGGTCTTCAGTTGGTATTCAATTCTCACATCGTTGACGACCTGAATGGCATGGAAACCGTTGGTCTTGCTCATGTCGGTAAACTTGGACTTGAAGAAATCGTTGATGTGAACGCGCTGTTTGATCAGCTTGTCGCCGTCGCAGCGGCAGAGCTCACAAGCCTTGGGACTGATATCCTGGATCACACCCAGTCTGTCGAACAGGATGATGGCGGCATCCTGACTGTAGAAGATCGACCAGTAGCGCAGGGTGCGCTCGTCTTCGAGGCGTTTCAGGCGACGGGCCTCCGTCACGTCCTTCTTGGTGCCGATGATGACCGTGGGTTTGCCCTCCTTGTCGCGGCGCAGCACGGAGACCACGACGAGGAAGTTACGCAGTTCTTTGTCACCATCCTCCATATCCTTCGCACCTCTGGCGTCCTTATATTGGTTGACAAGGCGCTTGATGGCGTCTTTCAGCTGTATGAAGTCGTCCTGACTATAGCGCTTTGAGAACTCCTCCAGGGTATAGGTGTAGGCCACCCTGCCGTTCTCGTCGCGCCAGGAGAACAGCTGGTCGTTCACGTCGTAGGTCCAGATGCGCACCTGGGTGGTCTCGTTGATCAGGGCGAGTCGGCGGTTCAGTTGACGGTTGGTCTTCATGGTGCGTCGCAGACGGATCTGGTATATCACGAATGCGGCGGTGGTCACTGCTAGCAGCAGTGAGGCGATGGCGATGAGTACCCATTGCCAGTCAGGGGTCTTCTTCTCCTGATGCTCAGGGTAGAGCCATTTGTTCTCGATCGGCTGTATCTCGTCTTTGATATGGAGATCGGCGTAGGCCTTGTCGAGCAGGTCGAGCAGATGCAGGTCGTTCGACATGAACTTGTATTCACCGTGCGGCATGTTCACAGGGGTGAGCTCAAGGTTGTCGAGATGGTAGTGCTTGATGAGCCACTTCAGGGAAAGGGTGTTCCAGACGATCTGGTCTTTCTCATCGACGCTGACCTGCTGGATCGACTTCTTCATGTCGCGACTGATCACAACGTTTTCGCCCCAACCGTAGTCGAGCATCAAGTGGTGGCACAGGCTGGAGTCGTTGACGATCACCTTCAGACCGTTTTTCCCCAGGTCGCGGAAGGTCTTGATCTCTATGCGGTTTTTCTTTGGCGTGGCGACGCTCTGGGTGAAGAGTGTGATGGTGTGACGACCGTAGTGACCGTAGGCATGGTGGAAGCTTGCCGCCAGTCCGAGGGTGAGGTCAGCCTTGCCTGTCTTCAGGTCGTCGAAGGCTTCCTGCGCGGGTTTGAGGCGGATGACATAGGGGATGTTCAACTCCTTCAGCAGCTTCTCGACCAGGTCGATGTTAAAGCCTTCTGGCTGACCTTCGTCGTTGAGAAAGGAGTAGGGCCACAGATTCTGTGCGTCTTCATATACCAAGGGGTTCTCCTTCGTGTAGAGCTTGGTATCTTCAGGCTGGGCGGAAGCGTGGGTAATTGGTAAGAAAAGACATAAAAATAATAATAGTAGCAGATGCCTCTGCCACTGAATCTCCCATAAGTATGTGTTATTTTTAGGCATGTAAAATCAGGTTAATAACCATAAGTTATGCAAAGGTATGCATTTTTTTTTGAAAAAACAAAGGAAATTCGATTATTTTTTGTATCTTTGCATCGAGATTAAATTTGTTTAACTTGAAATTTCTTGTAAAAGAAACGGACATATGAGACTAAAACAAAACCTTTTTGTATTGGCGCTTATCTGCCTGATAAGCCTTCCTTCAGCGGCAAAGGATGATATTCACATCATGAAGTTGAAGGCTGAAATGTTACGACTGATCAGTACTTCTGAGAGAGACAACTTCACAGCAGTAACAGAGGAATTGAAAGACGTATGCCAGAAAAACGGTAATGAACGCCTGTTTTATGAGGCCTGGGGCAACCAGTCCATCTATGAGGCGACCCATCAGGATTATGGAGCGGCAGAGAAAATTGCCAATCAGATTGACGACTACGCGAAGGACCAGAACAGCCACTGGGGAAACTATATCGTCCTGCATGTGAGAGCGGTGAACGCCTTGCAGAAACAGGATTATCAAGTGGCTGAGGAAGGCTTTAAGAAGGCGGTGGAGTTCCGTCATAAGTACTTCCCCAATGAGAGTGCGGGCGACGACCTGCAGGAACTGATGAAGATCGCCAACCACCGTAAGGATCAGAAGGCAGGTCTGAAGTATGCCAAACAGATCCTGGCAGAGCCGAACGTGGCGCCGATCCACAAGGGGAGGGCGCTGTTCCGTCTGAGTCAGTTTGCCTTTAATAAGAATAATAAGGAGTTGTACGACAGCATCTACAACGAACTGATGGCACTGAAAGCCTCTGACGGCATCAATCCGATTGAGCCTGTGGTGGAGGTGAACCATGAGATCCTGAACGGCAACTACCAGGAGGCACTGCGCCTGTGTGAGCAACTGTCGCCCGATAAGAAGGCCGAGCGCCTGGCCCTGATCTATCACCGTATGGGTAACGACCAGAAGGCGTATGAGCAGATGGTGAAGTTCAAGAAGATCAACGACTCCATCGTCCTGGTGTCACACGGTAATGTGGTGGCGAGCTGTTTTGTGCAGATGAACAACGAGCGCCTGAAACTGGAGCAGAAGGTTCTGGAGGAGGAGAATGCGCAGCTGAGGCGTTGGATCGACCTGATCGTGGTCGCTGCCATCGTGTTCTTCCTGGGCTTCCTGGTATTCCGTCACCGTCGGCGCATCAGGCATCTGGAGCAGGAGAACAGAAAGCTGGAGGAGGCGCGCCGCCAGGCGGAGAAAGCCTTCGACATGAAGAACGAGTTTATCACGAATATCACCAACGATCTGCGTGCGCCGCTGAACCCCATCGAGGGCTTCTCGGATATCCTCGGCACCCAGGACTATGAGCTGCAGCCTGAGGAGCGTGAGCAGCTGAGCAGTCTGATCAAGGACAGCTCGAAGACCATCACCAAACTCATCGACGAGCTGGCGGAGCTGTCGCTCTATGAGAGTAAGAAGTCACTGCCGACGAACTATACGCTGTCGCCCAATCACCTCTGCCGCCTCATGGTCGATTCGTATCGTCCCAAGTGCAAGGAGGGTGTGCGCCTCTACTATGAGACGGAGCTGCCCGACGACTATGAGGTACACACGAACGAGGAGGCTGTGACGACCCTCTTGAAACACCTGATCGAGAACGCCATCCAATATACGGATCATGGTGTGATCACTGTGAAGTGTGAAGACTATGATGACCGTGTGCGCACCAGTGTGACGGATACGGGTCAGGGTATTCCGCCTGAGCGCAGACCCCATGTGTTCGACACCTTCCGTGAGATGGGTGAGAACCAGAAACTGCAGGGCCTGGGCCTCTCTATCTGTCAGTCGATCACGACCCTGTTGGGTGGAAAGATCTGGCTCGATGAGAGCTATACGCAAGGCTCACGCTTCGTCTTTGAACTACCAAAAAAGTAATATATCATGAATAAGAGACCATCTACCGACCGTGTGTTCAGCATCTTCAAGGCGCTGAACGGGATTCCGCGTCCTTCACACCATGAAGAACAAGTAGCCGACTTCCTGTGTCAGTTTGCTGAGCGTCTGCATCTGGAATACGAACGGGATGCCGCCAACTGTGTTGTCATCAGAAAACCTGCCACTAAAGGTTATGAGCAGGCAGAGCCTATCGTATTGCTCAACCACATGGATATGGTCTGTGTGGGTATGGCTGATCCCCTGACGACGCCTATTGAAGCCTATACGGAAGATGGATGGATGAAGGCGCGCGGCACCTCGTTGGGTGCCGACAACGGCATCGGCCTCTCAATGGCACTTGCTGTGCTGGAAGATCCTGACATCGTGCATGGGCCGTTGGAGGTGATCACCACCACCAATGAGGAGGATGGCATGTCAGGGGCCTCTCAGCTCAAACCTGACTTCCTGCATGGTCGCAAGGTGATCAACCTGGATTCTGAGGATTACGACACCATTACCACAGGGGCTGCAGGCGCTTGTCTGCAGTTCCACGAGCTGGCGACGACACGAGAGCCTGCCCCTGCTGATTATCAGTGGTTCCATGTGCGGTTTGAGGGTGGCTTGGGTGGTCATTCAGGCGTGGATATCAACAAGGGGCGCATCAGTGCGACGGTGTGCGTGAGGAATCTCTTGCAGGCCATCAAGCGCGTCTATGACCTCTGTATCTCTGAGATCAAGGTCGGCGAGGCGAACGCGTCGATTGCCTCTTCTGCAGATCTGATGATCTGTGTACCTGCTGAGGCTGCGATGTTCGTTAAGTTACAGGAGACGGTGATGAACAAATGGATGCAGGAGACCTTTGGCGACAACGATCCCAACATGCATTGCAGCATCAGACCCTGTAAGAAACAGCCCACGATTCTTAACCCAGAGGCACTTGAGGCTTTGCTGGCGAGTCTGAAGGCGACGCCGCAGGGTATGATTAAGATGAGTGAGGTGATGGAGAATACCGTGGAGACCTCAAATAACATCGGTGTGGTGGAGACACGTGAGAACAGTCTCTTTGTCAGCACGCACAGCCGTAGCTTCATCGATGCCGATCTGGAGAAACTGGCTGATGACATCGCAACGGTGTTTAAGTCGAATGGCTTCAGTTCGCAGCGCGTGATGATGGCTCCTGCCTGGCAGGAGGATCAGCAGTCGGCCTTCCTGCAACTCACCTCCGATACCTTCAACGATGTCCTTGGCTGGCGCCCCAGGATGGTGGCAATGCACTTTGTGCTGGAGGCAGGTTACTTCGTACAGACCTATCCTGGCATTCAGATCGCCAGTATCGGCCCACGTATCGTAGAGCCTCATTCCACGAGCGAGCGCATCGAACTGTCAACCATCGATGACATCTGGAAGGTGCTGCTCGAACTGCTGGCGCGCCTGGCTACCGCTTAGCCTTGAAGAAATCCTGCATCAGTTGACGACATTCCTCCTCTAAGACACCACTCGTGATGGTGGCCTTAGGGTGCATGGCGTGGGGGGCATATTCGTGATAGCCCCGTTTGTCGTCAGCACATCCATAGACAATGCGAGGCACCTGTGCCCATCCGATGGCACCTGCACACATCACGCAGGGCTCAACGGTGACGTAGAGGGTGCAGTCAGTGAGATACTTGCCGCCGAGGGTGTTGGCAGCAGCGGTGATCGCCTGCATCTCGGCATGTGCCGTCACATCGCAGAGTGTCTCTGTGAGGTTATGGGCACGTGAGATGACACGATCCTGACACACGATCACGGCACCGATGGGAATCTCATCTGCCTCATAGGCGATCTGGGCTTCATCGAGCGCCATCCGCATATAGCGTTCGTCTTTTTTTTGCTGTTCTTCTGAAATCATGGTGCAAAATTACAAATTATTTTGTATCTTTGCAAACGAATATGGTATTTAACATCATTCATATCGAAGAAACGGACTCTACGAACCGTTGGCTGAAGGCGCACGGCGAGGGTACGATGGTGGTTGTGGCCGATTACCAGACGGCAGGGAAGGGCTGTGGCACGAACAGCTGGGAGTCGGAACGGGGGAAGAACCTCACGTTCTCGATGCTGATCCATCCCACTGACATTCCTGCCAGTCAACAATTCAGGATCACGGAGGTGATATCCGTCGCCATCTGCGAGGTGCTGGAGCAGTATATCGGCGATGTCAGCATCAAGTGGCCGAACGACATCTACTGGCGCAATGGCAAACTGGGGGGCATCCTGATAGAGAATGCGCTGAATGGTAACCTGATCAGGGACTGTATCATCGGCGTGGGCCTGAACGTGAATCAGCGCCGTTTCCTGAGCGATGCACCCAATCCTGTGTCATTGTGGCAGATCTGCGAGCATGAGACGGATTGTGCGCAGCTGTTGGATGAGATCCTCGCTAGGTTTAACCAGCTCATGGGTCAGGATGTGCGTCGTCAGTATCGCTCGCGTCTCTATCGTCGTCAGGGGTATCATCCCTTTGTTGATCAGGAAGGGGCGTTTATGGCAGCGTTGACTGATGTGGAGGAAGACGGTCATCTGCTGTTGCATGACGACAATGGGCGTCAGCGCCGCTACGCTTTTAAGGAAGTGCAGTTTGTAATTTAATGTTTAATCTTTAATGTTTAATATAAGGAATATGGCAAGATTTAACAGAATTCTTTTGAAGCTCTCTGGTGAGAGTCTGATGGGCAAGCAGGGCTACGGCATCGACCCTGAGCGCCTGAGTGATTATGCAAAGCAGATCAAGGAGATCAGTGAGATGGGTGTCCAGATCGGTATCGTGATCGGTGGTGGTAACATCTTCCGTGGTCTCTCTGGATCACAGAAAGGTTTCGACCGTGTGAAGGGCGACCAGATGGGTATGTGTGCTACTGTCATCAACTCGTTGGCCCTGAGCAGTGCCCTGGGTGCTGTTGGTGTGAAGAACAAGGTGCTGACAGCCATCCGTATGGAGCCGATCGGTGAGTTCTATACGAAGTGGAAGGCCATCGAGGCGATGGAGGCAGGTTATGTGTGCATCTTCTCGGCAGGTACGGGTTCGCCTTACTTTACCACAGATACAGGCTCCAGTCTGCGTGGTATCGAGATCGAGGCCGACGTGATGCTGAAGGGCACGCGTGTGGATGGTGTCTATACCGCTGACCCAGAGAAGGATCCCACGGCGACGAAGTTTGATGAGATCACCTATAAGGAGGTACTGGCACGTGGTCTGAAGGTGATGGACCTGACAGCCATCTGCATGTGTCAGGACAACAACTTGCCTATCTATGTCTTTAACATGGATGTGGTGGGTAATCTGAAGAAGGTGATGGACGGCGAGCAGATCGGCACGCTGGTTCACAATTAAACTTCCTCAAACTCTACGTATTCGCCATCTTTGTCGTCGAAGATCTTGCGCTTGTCGCCAGTCTGACGATCATCGATAATCGTAACGTTACTGTCCGTAGTCACTGTCCTACGGGCAGTTTCTTTTTGGAACTCAGGCTCAGCGGTCTGCTTTCGAGCCTGTTCCTGTGGCTTCGGTCTCTCCTGTTGTTTCGGCTTCTCTTCTTGCTTCTTGTTGGCAGGTCGGGCCGTGGTCTGTTGTTTCTTCGGCGCAGCACTCTTGAAGTAGTCCTTGCCGAAAGGATGTTTCTCTTTCTGCTCCTTCTCTTTCAGATGTTGGTAGTGCTCATCCTCCATCTCCTCTCTTCTCTTCTTGACGCTTCGATACGAGAAGTTGATGATCACCATCACGATGATCGCGATAATAATAAGTCCGAAGACGATTGCTCCAATGATTATTTCCATGTCAAAAGTAGGTTTTTAAGTTTTGTTTCAGGTATTATATCTCTTATTTCTTCATCGTGACCACCGAGAGGATGACATACCATGCGATGATGGCAGCCAGTCCGATGATGTCCAGGAACAGGAGGAGAGGGATGCAGGAGAGGAGGAAGACGTATTTGATCTCGTTGTCTTTCCAGCCCCAGTGCTTGAATTTCAGTGCAAACATAGGAATCTCGGCAATCAGCAGATAACAGCTGACGAAGGTGCCGATGAGGATGATCCATTCCAATCCCTCGAAGCTCACCTCATACTGATACAGTCCTACGATGAGCGAACCCCAGAACAGGGCGTTGGCAGGGGTGGGCAGGCCGATAAAGCCTAAGGCCTGACGCTCATCGAGATTGAACTTCGCCAGACGGAGGGCAGAGAACGCTGCCATCACAAAGGCGAGGAAAGGTACGAAGGGCGCATGGATATGGAAGGAGGAGAGGTAACTGAAGATGATGGCGGAGGGGGCGAAGCCGAAGGTGATATCGTCGGCCAACGAGTCGAGCTCCTTTCCGATGGGAGAGGAAACGTGGAGCAGACGGGCCACCATACCGTCGAAGAAGTCGAAGACAGCCCCTATGACGATGAACAGCAGCGCCAGATAATAAATCCCCATGAAGGCGAAATAAGTGGCGATGCAGCCTGAGATGAGGTTGCAACAGGTGATCGTATTGGGGATATGCTTCTTCATGTTATGCCAATTTTGCAATGACCGTCTGGTCGCCTGTCGTGGGCTGGTCCATGGTGACACAAGCCTTCGCTGTCAGCGGCAGGAACACATCGACGCGTGATCCTAATTTGATGAAGCCCATGTGCTCATCGATATAGCAATCCTCCTCGGCTTTGGCGTAGGTGACGATACGACGGGCGAGGGCACCTGCTATCTGGCGCACGAGGATGTCCTGTCCGTCAGGGGTGGTGATCATGATGTCGGCATGCTCATTCTCCTCACTGGCCTTCGGCAACCAGGCCTTATGGTAGTTACCATTGAAGTGCTTCACAAACTTCACCTTGCCGTCCACAGGGAACCAGTTGGCGTGAACGTTCAGCGGACTCATGAAAATCGAGATCATCAGGCGCTTGTCGTGGAAGTAGGTGTTCTCCTCAGCCTCTTCCACCACCACGATCTTTCCGTCGGCAGGGGCCACAACCAATTTCTCCGAATCGCCGTTGAAATAGCGGATCGGACAACGATAGAAGTTCAGTGCAATCATCCACGCAGCACCGAAGATGATCAGGAATGCCCATAAAAGTATATGAGAGTGGAGGCCGTACCAGATCAGCGCTGCGATGCCGATGATCGCTAATGCGCTGAGTGTCAGTTCATTGGTGCCTTCACGATGGATTCTTATCTTTTTAAGTTTCTTTATTCTTTCTCCCATCAGATCGTTGATTGTTTTATTATTCGACTGCAAAGGTACGTATTTTTTACGTAAGTTACAAACTTTTCACGCTTTTCTTTTGGTATTTCCATTTTTTTGCCGTAACTTTGGAGCTCAAAACCACTATTTATCGACTAAAGAATGGAAGATTTCGTACATCTGCATGTACATACCTACTACTCGATCCTCGACGGACAGTCGAGTATCAAGAAGCTTGTAGATAAAGCCATCGGCGACGGTATGAAGGGCATGGCCATCACCGATCATGGCGATATGTTCGGCATTAAGGAATTTCACGACATCTGCAACGGCGTGAACAAACAGCGTAAGAAAGACGGACTCGAACCCTTCAAGCCCATCTTCGGCTGTGAGATGTATGTGGCCCGTCGTGGCGACATGCATCTGAAGGATACCAGAGAAGACCAGGGTGGCTATCACCTGATTGTGCTGGCGAAGAATGCCAATGGCTATAAGAACCTCATTAAACTCGTGAGCAACTCCTGGGTCGATGGCTTCTACAGTCGTCCGCGTACAGACCGTCATGAGCTGGAGAAATACCACGAGGACCTGATCGTGTGCTCCGCCTGTATCGCTGGTGAGGTGCCTGCCAAGATCCTGAAGGGCGACATCGCTGGGGCGCGTGAGGCCATCGAGTGGCACAAAAAGCTTTGGGGCGACGACTACTATCTGGAGTTGCAGCGCCATGAGGTGAAGGATCCTTCGATCCGTGCCAACCGTGATACATTCCCCCTGCAGCAGCAGGCTAACAAGGTGCTCATCGAACTGGCGAAGGAATATGGCGTCAAACTGGTGTGTACCAATGATGCCCACTTCGTGGATAAGGAGAATGCCGAGGCCCACGACCATCTGCTCTGTCTCTCCACAGGTAAGGATCTCGATGATCCCACGCGCATGCTCTACTCCAAACAGGAGTGGTTTAAGACGCAGCAGGAGATGAACGACATCTTCAGCGACGTGCCTGAGGCGATGGCTAACACCGTAGAGATATTAAATAAGGTGGAGGCCTACAGTCTGGATGCCGACCCCATCATGCCGTTCTTCCCCATCCCTGAGAGTTTCGGCACAGAAGCGGAGTGGCGCCAGAAGTTCACGGAGCAGCAGCTCTATGATGAGTTCACCAGCGATGAGAACGGTGAGAACCAGTTGTCGCCAGAGGAGGGCGAGAAGAAAATCAAGAAGTTGGGTGGCTACGATAAGATATACCGCATCAAGTTCGAGGCCGACTACCTGGCGAAGCTCGCCTACGAGGGCGCTGCCAAGCGCTATGGCGATCCGCTCTCCAAAGAGGTTGACGACCGTATCCGCTTCGAACTGCATATCATGAAGACGATGGGTTTCCCAGGCTACTTCCTCATCGTGCAGGACTTCATCAACTCGGCGCGCGATGAACTGGGGGTGATGGTGGGTCCTGGTCGTGGTTCGGCAGCTGGTTCTGTGGTGGCCTATTGCCTGGGTATCACGAAGATCGATCCCCTGAAATACGACCTGCTGTTTGAGCGTTTCCTCAATCCTGACCGTATCTCACTGCCTGATATCGATACCGACTTTGACGACGACGGACGTGGTAAGGTCTTGAAGTGGGTGATGGATAAGTATGGTCACGAGAACTGTGCCCATATCATCACCTACGCCACGATGGCCACGAAAAACTCCATCAAGGATGTGGCGCGAGTCGAGAAACTGCCGTTGGCAGACTCAAACGCCCTGTGTAAGGCGATCCCAGACCGTCTGCCAGATGTGGACGGCAAGACGCCGAAGATGAACCTCACCAATGCCATCAAGGCCGTGCGTGAGCTCCAGGAGGCTGAGGCCTCTCCCAATCCGCAGATGGCGAACACCATCAAATATGCGAAGATGCTCGAGGGTACGGTGCGTGGCACAGGTATCCATGCCTGTGGCTTCATCATCTGTCGTGATCCGATCTCCGACCATGTACCTGTCTCGACGGCCGACGACCCTGACTTCAAGGGCACGAAGACCAACTGTACGCAGTACGACGGCCACGTGATCGAATCGACAGGACTCATCAAGATGGACTTCCTCGGCCTGAAGACCCTCTCGGAGTTGAAGGAGGCGTGTGCCAACATCAAGCGCACACGTGGCATCGACGTGGATCTCGACACGATCCCCATCGACGATCCCAAGACCTACGAGCTCTATCAGAAGGGACAGACCATCGGCACGTTCCAGTTTGAGTCGGCAGGCATGCAGAAATACCTGCGTGAACTGCACCCCACGGTGTTCGAAGACCTCATCGCCATGAATGCCCTCTATCGTCCAGGTCCTATGGACTATATCCCTTCCTTCATCGCCCGTAAGAACGGCCGTGAGGAGATCAAATACGACATCGACTGCATGGAGAAGTACCTGAAGGATACCTATGGTATCACGGTGTATCAGGAGCAGGTGATGCTGCTGTCGCGCCAACTCGCCGATTTCACCCGTGGTGAGAGCGACGCCTTGCGTAAGGCGATGGGTAAAAAGAAAAAGGATATCGTTGACGCCATGAAGCCGAAGTTCATCGACGGGGGCGTGAAGAACGGGCACGATCCGAAGGTGCTGGAGAAGATCTGGGCCGACTGGGAGAAGTTCGCTTCCTACGCCTTCAACAAGTCGCACGCCGCCTGCTATTCGTGGGTGGCCTATCAGACGGCTTACCTCAAGGCAAACTATCCTGCTGAGTTCATGGCGGCCATCATGAGTCGTCGTCGCGATCAGATCACGGAGATTACGAAACTGATGGATGAGTGTAAGTCAATGGGCATCGCCACCTTGGGTCCTGATGTGAACGAGTCGTATGAGAAGTTTGGTGTGAACCATCATGGTGAGATCCGCTTCGGACTGGGTGCCATCAAGGGCATGGGTGAGTCGGCAGCACAGGCCATCATTTCTGAGCGTGAGAAGAACGGCCCCTATAAGACCGTCTTCGACTTCGCCCAGCGTGTCAACCTGTCGAATGTCAACAAAAAAGCCTTCGAGTCGCTCGCCCTCAGTGGTGGCTTCGACGGCTTCGGCATTCCGCGTGAGAGCTACTTCGCCACCAACAATAAGGGAGAGACGTTCCTCGATATGCTCGTGCGCTACGGCCAGTTGTATCAGACGGAGAAGGCACAGGCCCAGAACTCGCTCTTCGGTGGGTTCGACGATATCGAAATCGCCACACCTGTGGTGCCCAAGAGCGACATTCGCTGGAGCGACATCGAGCGCCTGAACAAGGAGCGTGAGCTCGTGGGTATCTACCTCTCGGCCCATCCGCTCGACGAGTATAAGATCATCCTCGACAACCTCTGTAATGCGAAGTGTGCCGATTTGGCAGACATGTCAAAGCTCAACGGGCGCGAGGATATCATCCTGGGTGGCATTGTGACAGCTGTGCGCCAGAAGTTCACGAAGAGTGGGGAGCCCTGTGGCTTCGTCACCGTCGAGGACTTCGAGGGTAGTGGAGAGATTCCCTTGTTTGGCCAGGACTGGGGCCGCTGGAACGGCATGTTCACAGAGGGTGCCTTCATGCACAGCAACCAGATGGAGTTCAAGGTGCAGAACGTGGAGTATCTGCAGCGTGTGAAGGAGAAGGCGGTGGAGCGTATCACCATCTCGATGAACACCGACCTGCTCGACAATCAGGTGGTGGCCGACCTCAACGAGATCATCTTCAGCAACCCAGGTAAGACGCAGCTCTTCTTCCAGTTGCGCGACTCGCGTGGCGCCAATCACGTGCTGTTGCGCAGTAAGACTTGTGGCGTCGATGTGCGTCATACGCTGATCGATTATATCGAGAAGATCGATGGCCTCGACTATCATATCAATTAATGGCATACTATTTGCAGAGAACAAGATAAGACTTAGTATTCACTTTTAAATTTAGAAACAATGGAAGTAACAATCACAAAAGAGAACTTTGCGAGTTTGAAGGCTGGCAATCTGCCACTGGTAGTTGATTTCTGGGCTACATGGTGTGGTCCCTGCCGTATGATCGCTCCCATCATCGAAGAGCTGGCTGCTGATTTCGATGGTCAGATCGTGGTTGGCAAGTGCGACGTAGAGGAGAATGATGATCTGGCTGCTGAGTTCGGCATCCGTAACATCCCCACCATCCTCTTCTTCAAGAATGGTGAGATCGTTGACAAACTCATCGGTGCCCAGCCCAAGGCTAAGCTCGAAGAGAAATTCAAGGCCCTGCTGTAAGATGGCAAGCTTTGATGAAGAAATCCGTCTCGACGAGGAGGAGAACAGACGGGAACTGGCATATATCCGCACACAGCTGCCTTTGGATATCAAGAAATTCTATAGCGACAAGGATATCCTCTACATGATGGATCTCATTGTTGACTATTACTACACCAGTGGTATCCTGGAGAGCGACGACGAGGAGGTGGATATCGACCTCGAGGTGATTGCCGAATATGTGTGCAAGCGGGCCAAGAACGAGGGCTTCTGTTCTTCGTTCAACCCAGAGGAAGTGTTTTTCATCGTACAGGCTGACCTGGACTTCCAGGAACAGAACGTGTAATAGAATGAGGTGAGCGTCAGGCCCACCTCTTTCTTTTTATAGCCTGACGGTTCTCGTGCCGTCGGCATTCTCCGTGATGCTCACCTTCACGGCATCCTCAGGCAACAGCTCCTCTATCAGCTCAGGCCACTCGATGAAGCAGAGCGCCCCACTGTAGAAATAATCCTCATAGCCCATGTCATACACTTCTTCGAGTTTCTTGATGCGGTAGAAGTCGAAATGGAATATTAAGCCATTTTTGGCTTGATATTCATTAATCACTGCAAAAGTGGGCGAAGTGATGACATCTTCTACGCCTAATTCCTCGCAGATCGCCTTCACGAAAGTGGTCTTTCCTGCGCCCATGCTGCCATAGAAGGCAAAAACCTTATGTTCGCCAATCTGGGCGATAAACTGGCGTGCAGCCTCACGAATGCTGCCTAAGTCGTTGATCTTGATTTCCATGTCTTATCTTTTCTTTCCTGTCAGTGTAACAATCGGTATGATCATCTCCTCCATCGAGATACCCCCATGCTGGAAGGTGTCACGATAGTAGGTCACGTAGTAGTTGTAATTGTTCGGATAGGCGAAGAACGTGTCGCCAGTGGCGAAGACGTAGCTCGTCGAGAGGTTGGGGGCAGGCAGGAGGGCTTTCTGCGGCTCTTTCACCACGAAGAGGCTCTTGTCGTCGTAGGCGAGGTTCTTACCCAACTTATAGCGCAGGTTGGTGTTCGTGTTCCTGTCGCCCACGATCTTCACGGGCTGTGTACAGCGGATGCTGCCATGGTCGGTGGTCACGATCACCTTACAGTCAGTCTGGGCCAACAGCTTGAAGAAGTCTGAGATCACCGAGTGACGGAACCACGAGAGGGTGATGCTGCGATAGGCGCTCTCGTTGTTGGCGAGTTCGCGCACCATCTTCGACTCCGTACGGGCATGACTCAGCATGTCGATGAAGTTGAACACGATCACGTTCAGGTCGTTCTTCGTGAGCGTATTAAACTGTTGCAGCAGTTTGTCGGCATCGCTTGAGCTGTTCACCTTATGATAGGAGAAGGTGTTCTTTCTGCGATAACGCTCCAGCTGGGTTCTCACCAGCGGCTCCTCGTTCAGGTTCTTACCTTCCTCCTCGTCCTCATCCACCCAGAGGTCAGGAAACATTCTGGCGATTTCGTTGGGCATCAGTCCGCTGAAGATGGCGTTACGCGCATACTGCGTAGCTGTGGGCAGGATGCTGTAGTACAGATCCTCGTCGATGTCGAACTGCTCACTGATCTCATGTGACAGCACGCGCCACTGGTCGTAGCGGAAGTTGTCGAGTACCACGAGAAACACCTTCTGTCCGTCGTTGAGCAGGGGGAACAGCTTCTGCTTGAACACCTCTGGCGACATCATCGGCCGCTGCGCGTCCTGCTTATGGGCACCCAGGTCGGCCACCCAGTCCATATAGTGTTTCTTGATGAACTTCGCAAAGCCGTTGTTCGCATCCTCCTTCTGCATCTGCAGCATCTCCGTCATGTTACTGTCAGTGGCGCTCAGCTCCAGTTCCCAGTGTACGAGCTTACGATACACGTCGGCCCAGTCCTTCCACGTCTGGCAGTCGAGTATCTGCATGGCTATCTGCTGGAAGTTCTGCTGATACTGACTCTGTGTCACCTCCGTCTCGATCTCCCTGCGGTGGATATTCTTCTTCAGCGCCAGCAGGATCTGGTTGGGGTTCACGGGTTTGATCAGGTAGTCGGCAATCTTCTGTCCGATGGCCTGTTCCATAATGTTCTCCTCCTCACTCTTCGTCACCATGACCACAGGGAGGGCTGGCTGCAGCTCCTTGATGCGGCGCAGCGTCTCCAGTCCGTTCAGACCAGGCATCTGCTCGTCGAGCAGCACCAGGTCGAAGTTATGCTGTCTGCACAGGTCGATGGCATCGCTGCCGTTGGTCACGGTCATCACCTCATAGCCCTTCTTCTCGAGGAAAAGCAGGTGTGCCTTCAACAGCTCGATCTCATCATCCACCCAAAGTAACAATCCGTTTGTCATATCTTACCAAAAGTCATCTCCAAATTCAAAATCCTGTACCTTCTGCTGAGGCTTCTCGTTGGGGAAGAGGTCATCATCATCTTCCTGCTGTTCCGTCTGCTGCTCCGAGGGCAGATCCTCCACATCAGGCAATTCAATCTCCGCTGGTTCTATCAGCAGCTTCTGTTCACTGATCTTCATCGGCACGAAGGTATCTTCATAGAACTGCTGGTAGTCGTCGTAGCTGAAGCGTGTGCCGATCAGGGCGAGGTTCGTCTCACTGATAATCAGACTGCGACAGTCCTTCAGCTTCTCCGCCATCTGTTGGTCGGCATAGAGCTGACGGGCATACTGCATCGCCTCGTCGTAGCTCAGGAATCCGTTGATGTGCATGCGGTGCATCCCCTCATCCTCGTCGATGGTGATCTCGAAGCTGCGCACGAGGAAGTTGGTGAAGTTATAGCGTGCCATCTCAAACAGCAGTTGGTTCTCGTTCACGGAGTCAGGCTCGTAGGCGAGGATGAACACAAAGCGCTCGTCGCGTGCCGCACTCAGCGTGTCGGCCCTCGTCGAGTCTGTCAGCATCGTGATGTCTCTTCGCGACCATACCTCTCCGATATCAAACTTTCCACCGTAGAGTCGGCGCCCCTCCTGCACGCCCTTGATGATCATGCCGGCCAGTTCGCTCACCTCACTCTCAGGGTATTGCTCCACCACCTGCTTGAGTCGTTCCAGACAGCCGTCGCCGTCACCCTCGTTCAGACGCGTCATACCGTCGATGAAGAGGAACTTCGCACGGTTGGCCCCTAATGGGAAGCGCTCCTCCGAGAGTTTCACGTTATGCTTCACGATGTCAGCCCTGTCCGTCTTAAACGCCTCGTAGGTGGCGGCATAGAGCGAATCCTCGATATGTTCGCCGAAACGGGCATTCTCCTTGAAATAGGGGTCGGAGAGCAGGATGGTCCATTCGCTTTCAGGGAAGTCGGTCTGCAGGCGGCTCAAACAGTTCGTGGCCTGTAGCGTCTTCCCCTGTCGTGAATACAGCAGGAACAGGTGATACCAGGCTTCGTCCAACTGTGGGAAGTCAGGATAGTCCTGTGTGAGCCTTACGAGATACTTCTCGCTGAGACCCAGGTTGTCGAGTTTATCCTTGAAGATGATGCCTGCATGGAAGAGGGCATCCTTCAGGATCTCATGGGCAGCGGCCTTCTGCTCTGCCGTGAAGGGGATCTGTGCTAAATAGTAGGCTGGCTCATGCGGATCCAGTTGGGCTTGCTGGGCCAGACTGTCTGGTTGATCTGTCGCTGCTGGCTGTTCTGCCCCTGCTGGCCCTTCTGGTTGGTCAGAGGCCAAGCTGTCTGCTGGTTCGGCTGGTGCTGCTGGTTCTGTCAGGTCGGCAGGCTCGATAAGCTTCACGGGCTCCCCCAGGTCGATCACCGTCTGGTTGCTGCGCTGCCAGTTATCCTTATTCTCGCGCTTACCCCACTGCCGCTGGAACGTCATCTTACCCTGACTCACGGCCACGGGATTATAGAAATACCACTGTCCGTTGCCCTGTTGCATCCCCTGTGGGGTAGGTGGCAGTGGCTGAGGCTGCCTTTGTCCGAAGTCCGCCTGCTCGAACTGCTCGATCTGCCGTTGTTCGGCTTCCTCAGCCAACAGGGCATCGCGTTCTTCCTTCTCCTTCTTCTTCAGGGCGTCGATCACGCGGTTGATGGCCTTCAAGCGGTCGGCCTCAGGCATCTCCGACAACAGCAGCAGCGAGTCCTGCAGGTGGATGGCGTCCGTATAGGGCACGAGCTCGTCGAGCACCTTCGAGCGCAGGGCCAGTGTCTCGTAGTCAGGCCGTTCCTTATCCAGGAGTCCGATGGCCTCGCCGTAACAGCGCTGGGCATCGTTATAGCGTTCCATGTCCCAGTAGAGGTTACCCAATGTCAGCAACAGCACACCCTTCTCGATACCGTGTCTCACCGACTTCTGGTTACCTTTCTCGTAGGCAGCTATCGCCTGCATGGTGTCGCGCTCCGTCAGATACACGTTGCCGATGGCGTAATATACCTGATCCAGATACTCCTTGTTATTATCGTTGCGCGCCATCCGTCTCAGTTTGCTGAGCTTCTGCTTGCTGCCCTCTGGCATCACCTCTGTCTGGGAGATGCGTGCATTAAACTCCAACTCGTAGGGCGGGTGGTTCCTGATCACGTGCTGATAGGCCTCGTAGGCCTTCTCGCGGTGCCCCAACAGGGTCTCGATCTGTCCCATCAGATACCACTCCCTGGCGCGCTGCACGCGACGCCGTTCATGACTAATTACCTTCCGCAGATACGGCACCGCCTTCTCATAGTCGCGCTGGGCGATATAATAGTTCGCATAGGTGTAATCCCAGTCCTTCACCGCCCTGAAATCCATCGAGTCGCGGCTCATGTTACGGATCACGTCCTCTGCGTCGTACAGCCAGCCCAGCTCCGTATAGCACTTGGCGAGCCATGCTCTGGCGAGTCCGTACTGCAGGGGTTGGGTGTGGTAGAGTCTGGTCATATAGGTGAAGGTGGCAGCAGCCTCCTCGAAGGCACCCTCCTGGAACTGCGCCTTACCCAGCAGCAGCCACGCTCTCCAGAGGAAGGGATTATACTCCCTGCGCCCCAACCACTCACGATCCTTGGCAGTCTTCCGGCGGTCTTTGTTCCACTCAGGCTTCACCTTGATGCTATGCTGGCGGATGGCCTTCTCGCTCTTCTCGATGGCACGGTCGTAGAGGCTCTTGCCGATCTCGCGGCTCTCCCGTTTGGCCACAGGGTAGAGGGGCAACATCTCCGTGAAGTTGTCCTGATGGCCTTTCTCCTTCTCCAGGTTTCCCTCGATGAAGGCCTGCGAACCGTTGAAATAGGTGTTATAGCGCGCATTAAACGCGTGCCATCGGCGCGAGCCGACGGTGTTTTTCTTGGTCGAACAGCCGATGGCGGCTGCTGCGAAGATTGCGATCAGTGCTATGTGCCATCTCCTGTGCATGTGCCTCCTTGGTCTTCAGCCTCCTTGCGTTTCTTCTCCTCTAACAGACAGTGAATCTTGCAGTCGCCCTCCTGGGCAGCGGTGCAGGTGGCGCAGTCGTGAGCTACGGTGATCGTGTCGTCACCCTTGTCGAAGTGGTTGGCTATCCAGGCGATCACCCCCAGAACCACAATCAACCCTATACACACCAGCGCAAACTCCATAGCGGTAGCAAATTATTCACTATTCACTTTTCACTTCGATCTTGAATCCTGCTTTTTGCAGGTCGTCCCAGAAATGGGGATACGACTTCGTCACGACCTGCGGATTGTTGATGATCAGTCCTGGGTGGATACAGGCGAAAGGCGCCATCGAGAGTGCCATCCGGTGATCCTCGTAGGTGTCGATGCCCTGTTCGAAATCAGGCTCACAGCGCTCTCCGTCCCAGATCAGCTCACTGTCGTTGACATCCTTCAGCACGAAGCCCAGCTTCCGCATCTCCGTCTTCAGCGCCTTGATGCGGTCTGTCTCCTTGATCTTCAGGGTCGAGAGCCCTGTAAAATGGAAGGGGATGCCCTTGGCGGCACAGGTCACGACGAACGTCTGTGCCAGGTCGGGCGAGTTCACGAAGTCATACTCCAGCTTCGGCACACAACGGCCGTTCTTCGCCACCGTCACCGTCTGTGGGATGCCCACCTTCTTGGTCTGAAACTTATTCTTCACGCCCAGCAGACTGAAGATATATCTCGTCACGGAGTCGCCTTGCTTCGAGCCGTCCATCAGGCCTGACAGCCTGATCTTGGCCTCCTCGTCTTGCGTCAGTGCCATGATCTCATACCAGTAGCTGGCACCGCTCCAGTCGTTCTCGATAAAATAGGGACGGTCCTGATAGGGTTTGGGATTCACGGTGATGGTGTCGGCAGCCGTCCAGTCGGCTTCAGCGCCAAACTCCCGCATCGTCCACAGTGTCAGGTCGATGTAAGGTCTTGAGATGATATGGCCCATGAGTCTCAGTGTGAGCCCCTTCTTCAGCGTGGGTCCGATCATCAGCAGGGCAGAGATATACTGCGAGCTCACGTTGCCAGGTATCTCCAGCAGGCCGCCTTCCATGTGCTTGCCGCTGATACGGAGTGGGGGATAGCCCTCCTCGCCCACATACGAGATGTCGGCACCAAGCAGGCGCAGGGCATCCACAAGGATGCCGATCGGACGGTGCTTCATGCGCTCCGTTCCTGTCAGTACGTGCGTTCCGTTAGGCACCACACTCAGGTAGGCCGTCATAAATCGCATGGCCGTACCCGCAGCCATGATGTCAATCTCCTCAGGCATCTCCTGGAGTGCCTTGATGATCACATTCGTATCGTCACAGTCACTGAGATTCTCGGGCAGATGAGTGCCCCCGCTGAGTGCGTAGATGATCAGTGCCCTGTTGGATATGCTCTTAGAGGCAGGCAGCTCGACGGTAGCGTCAAGCCGTTGTGGTGCCGTAAGTCTATATTGTTCCATTTACATGATTCAGTTTTGCGAATGCAAAGTTACTTATAATAATCGGTATAAGCAAAAATCCGCCCTTGAAATTAGGATATTATAACTTAAAAGAAAAAAGTTGGTTAAAAATTTGGCTATTTCGCAAAAAGTATGTACCTTTGCACCCGCATTCGACGAAGAGTCAGTGCTAAGCATACTAATTGGATCGGGATTTAGCGCAGTTGGTAGCGCACACGTCTGGGGGGCGCGAGGTCGCTGGTTCGAGTCCAGTAATCCCGACAGAAGAAAGAAGCGGAATGTCTTTTCAGAAAGGCTTTCCGCTCTTTTTATTCTTTACTCTAACCACCTTTTTAAACACCAAACTTATTTTTTGTATTAATGATTATTATGGCAAAATCAGAAATTATCCCTACTTCATTTAGAATTAAAGACATTCTAGACGAAAGACATATAACCCAAGCTCAGTTAGCAGAGAACATGGGTGTAACAGCAAGTGCAGTCAAACAGTATCTCAATGCAGACTCTCTTAGCACGAGTACACTCCAGAAAATAGCAAACAGTCTCGGAGTAGCATTGTGGCAATTGCTGGTTTCGCCTCGTGAAATTATAGAGGAAGCAAAAGATTCATTGTCACAGGATGATTTTAGAAGCACGATTATAGTTTGCCCTCACTGCAAGAAGGAGATAGAAGTGCGTCTTCAGGCCTCAGAGCTGACATGAATCTCACTGAGATTGCTTGATGACGGCTATTTATATTTGCAGGAGAGATTGCCACTCTTTGCAATCTCTCCTTGATACTATTGAAGCCATTTGTGTTTCTGCTTTATCTCTTGATTTACCTTTTCCTTAATTATCTCGTATGCTTTATTTCTACCAACTAAACCATACAAGGAATTTAAGACTCTATCATAAGTCGTACATTCATGTCTAATGTAATTGGTACAAATCCTGTTGATGAAATCTTCATCGTCACGGTCATAAACCTTTGTGTCATTATACTGCTCATATTGATATACAGCATTGTGTTCAAGCTCATCCTTACTGAAAGTAGGGACATTGAAATTGACAGAGTTTGCCCATTTTACAGTCTTCGCCGTCTTTGTCTCAACAGCCTTCTTTGCAGCACTCTTTCTTATAGAAATAGCTTCCATTTCCTTGATGAACTTCTCAGATTTCTCTATTCTTTCTACTCTCTTAATCTGGTACAACTTCATTGGTGCTGCACATTTAATTACAGGATTTGTCTTTGTTTCATCTGGCTTGGGAAGAAACTTCTTAATAAGTCCATCTGTCCATCCACGTTGTTTCAGTTCTGAAACACAAATGAAATTTATCTTTTTCATCTTCAATTTTTAATAAATAACCTCAATCTGTTAATAGGAAGGTGTGGAGGCTGCACGTTGTCTTCCCTTGTTGCAAATATACAACTTTTATTTGAATGAAGAAAATCGAAAAAGCACTTATTGATAGATTATTTGAATGTTCGTTATAAGCTATTATGCCTTTTTGCTGTATTTTTGATGCCAATTTGGTGACAATATGCTAATTAATATCAATTTTATACCCATGAAGAAACAAATCTCAATTATTATTTGTATCTTTGTACTGTGTTTTAACGACACGGACATTTTGTTTGCTCTATCGCACGTCGAATTGGAACCTCGGAAATGTGAACGGGCAATAATACCTCTAATGGAGGCTTGCGCTTTATAGCGTGAGCTTCACTGTAGGAGGTATAGGTAAGTTCCAAACCTGACGTGCGTATGGTGATAGCCTACGCTATTCTTGTATCAACAAGTTTCGTGGTGGCCAACATAAAGAGATGCTACAATTCAAAAACATATAAATTATTCCATTATGGACTTGAATTTTAATATCGATTTAGCCGCAGGCTACGGAAATAGCCTCTCTCAGATTTCTCGTGTTCTTACTGAGGATTGGATGGAGCATAATATGTTCTGTCCTATTTGTGGAACTCCTGTGTTAAATCATTATGAAGCAAATAGACCAGTGGCAGATTTCTTTTGTGATAAATGCAAATCGGACTTTGAACTAAAGAGTAAGATGAGTAAACCTGGCGTATTTAAGCGTAAGATTGTTAACGGATCTTATGATACGATGATTGAACGCATTACCTCTCTTCAAAATCCACACCTTTTTGTAATGACATACTCTAATATGGCGGTGGATAATTTGCTTTTTATCCCCAAATATTTCTTTGTACCTGACATCATAGAGAAGCGTAAGCCGCTTCCTCCTACAGCAAAAAAAGCAGGGTGGACAGGATCCTACATTAAGATAGGGGACGTTCCAGAAAGCGGCAAGATTTTCATCATCAAAAACAGCCAACAAGAAGACTTATCGTGGGTCGTTGACCAAAACCAACGTGCGTTGTCTTTACAAACAACGAATATTAATAGTCGAGGATGGCTGTTGGATGTTCTGAAATGCGTGGAGAGTTTACCACAGGATGATTTCTGTCTGGACGATATTTATTTTTTCGCTGACGAATTACAAAGAAAGCATCCTGAAAACAGATACGTACATGATAAAATCCGTCAACAGTTACAATTCCTTCGTGATAAAGGATTTATAAAGTTTGTTAGTCGAGGTAATTATCGTAGAATACGCTAATTTATTATCTTTATGCCTATAAATAAGAATGCCATAATAAGATATAAGATTTTGGACGAGTTACTCAGTAGCCGATACCATAATTATTCGCTTGACGATTTGACTGAGGAGGTCAACAATCGCTTTGCTGAGATTCATCCTAAAAGGGATAAGTTGGGGCGTCGTACCATAGAGAAGGATATTCATTTTCTTGAGAATGAAGATCCTTTCTGGGTTGAGATAGAAAGATACTCTATTGATGCTTATGACTATAACAAGCAAAAGACTTATTGTAAGCGATGCCTGAGGTATGCCAATCCGTCGTTTTCTATTTTCAAGAAGGATTTAAGTTCTGATGAGAAATATCTTTTAAGGGAATTGTTGTCAATGTTGGGACGATTTGACGGGCTTCCTATGATGGAGGAACTTGAGAGGTTGCGACTGAGCCTGGGTGGAAAAACACAACACCAACCGATTATCTCCTTTACCAAGAATCCGCTGGAAAATACAAACTATCTTGGTATGCTATTCACAGCGATCTCTCAGAAACAGACTGTAGAAATACACTACGGATCGTTCATCGAAAACAAAAAGGAAGCCCTCTATCACGTATACCCATATCTTTTAAAGGAGTATGCTGGCAGATGGTACTTGTATGCAGGAAGGGTTGAGAATGATAAAATAAAATGCTTCCCCTTAGATAGAATTATCGAGGTAATACTCACTCCTTCTATAAAGTATAAGGATTACAATGGGGATATCAACGAAATATTTGAAGATATTATAGGTGTAACTTATTACTACGAGGATACGATTGTTCATAATATCCTATTTTGGGTTAGCGACTATTCTAAGAACTATGTTCTGACCAAACCTTTGCACGAATCACAGCGGACTCTAAACAAAAAGACCTGTGACGAATTGCATGAGCAATATCCTACTCTTCAAGGAGGTCAGTTCTTTAGGATTGATTGCAGGAAGAACTATGAATTGATACGTGAACTTTGCTCTTTTGGTCAGCATCTGCTTGTTCTGGAACCTTCCTGTATCCAGGATGAAATATTTGAGCGAATAAAGACTATAAATGAAGAATATTCAAAACTGCGAACTAAACGTTCGTAGTTGTATTTTATCTTTGCACATAATATAGAATTTATATATAAAAGTTGCGCACGACACAAATTAGTGTATAACAGTATGGCAGACTTATTTGATTCAAAATTCAATGTTGGAGACGAGATTTGGTATGTAAATGGAAATGCCATCACTCGTGGTATTATAGCATCTGTCACCTATAATTATGAAACTAAGCAAGTAAGATACATGCTTAGTAAGAATGATTCTGAAAGATACAACGGTTATGTATCAGAAGACCGTGTGTTTGAATCTATTGAATCAGCAAAAGCATCCATCGCCTCTCATTCTATAAGAAGGATTGAGAGAGAGTCTGTATTATTGTCAGAGATCGAGAAGTATATAGATTTAGGTGGAAACGCAAGAACTCCTTTGTGTATAAAACTATGTGATGGATGGGGGCGTTTTGAAGTTCAAGAGCATTTGGAAAAGAAATATAATACCCTCAGAGTTGATGGCCATCCTTTCCGTGGTCATAAGCATTTCGTTAATGAAAAAGGCGAAATTGAATTAATATCAAATCATCCAGAGTTAACTTCCAATTTTTACCCACCCTCAGGTTATGATCCGTCAGAACCTCCATCGTTTTTATTACGTAGCCTTCAATCTGATGAACTTTGTAATCCAGCCTATTATTTAGAGTGTGTACAAAAACTGAAAATACCATTTGTGTATCTTGCACCAAAAGCATGGTGGAATCGTGATGATGATTCATACCATATGGATGTCCCCCCAATTGCAACTGATTTTGAAACGATTTTATATGCACCAACAGTCGAAGGTTGGTTAAAAGATATGTGGGACGAGAAATCAGACTTGCCCAACCAAATTCGCATGATTGATTCAACAGAAGATAAACGAGTTTTGCATGTTTTTTGGGAGAATCTCGAAGATGATCGTAAAAAAAGATGGGAGACTTACGAAAAATTGAGTGATGCTTCAAAAAAAACACGTCCTCTTTTTCTTGAACAAAGAGTTAAATTCATTCTTGAATATGCAGACTCAATAAAAAATCTAGATTCATATGACGATTTGGCTGAGATCAATTTTTTCACATTTGCAAAATCGGAATTCGCTTTTGCATCTATCCCTTATTTGTTTGAAGGATTAACGTCTTTCTATTACAATATGTTTATAGGGCGTGCATTGTGTCCCGATATAAAAATATCAGACGATGATTTATATCTTGAAAGACAACATTTCAATAATCTTTGTGATTCGTTTGCAAAGTATCTCCAAAAGACCGAGGACCACTGGGTGTTTGACTTCTCCAAGCCTGTCCCGGAAACAGTTTTAAGAAAAGTGCAAGAAGTGTTAGGCGATAATAAAGAACAAGTTTAATTTATAGTATACAAAAGTGACAATTATGACAAAAGAAGATATTCAAGTAAGGATTGGGGAGATTCTTGAGTCTCATGATAGTGAGCTTAAAAAGATTCTTAGTTATGGTTATAACATTGATATTAGGCTTGAAAAAGATAAACCGGCTAAAATTATAGTTTCAAAGGATATTGATACTACGGGTAGAGGAGGTAAGGCTGGTATAAGAATTTGTCATGATGTTCAAACTGATGATTTCTCGTCTCAAGAAGCCCTTTTGTTCTCAATCAAACAAATAGGATATGAACGATTCTACAATGCTCAAAAGAAGAGTAAAGTCATTGATCGAAATCGGCCAACAAATGTAAAAGACTCCGAAATCGTTGAATTGAAAGATGATAATGGCTTATGGTATGTTAACATGCATTCTGGCATCGAACAGCGTGTTAGGTTTCTAAATAACATATTCAATGCGCTGAGTTTGGATTGGATTGCTGAAAGATGGAATTGATGGATTAACTACAGTTTTATATTAGTCGCATATGAAAATACTACATACCAGCGACCTACACATAGGTAAGCGCATTAATGAATACTCTATGCTTGAAGAACAGAGATTCGTCTTTGATGAGATTCTTCAGATAGCAGAAACTGAGCAACCTGATGCAATCATCCTTGCTGGAGATATCTACGACAGGAGTGTACCTTCTACAGAAGCTGTGGCCCTCTTTGATGATTTCCTTTTCAACTTAGCAAGGCTCGATAAAGCCATATTCATCATCAGTGGAAACCATGACTCTGCAGAACGTATCTCTTTTGCATCACGCATTATGGAAAGAAGTAAAATATACTTGTCCCCAGTCTACAATGCGCGTATCCTTCCTATTATACTCAACGATGGAAAAACAGAGGCCGCATTCTATATGCTGCCTTTTATAAAGCCGTCAGCCGTTCTCCATTATGCAGAAGAAAGCGCAGAAATAAAGTCTTATGACGATGCCATGCGTTATGTTATCAGCAAAATGGAGATTGACAAATCTCGCATAAATGTTCTCATTACACATCAGTTCGTTACAGGAGCAGAACGTTCTGAATCCGAAGATTATATAGTGGGAGGTCTTGACAATATTGATGCTTCTGCTTTTGAAGATTTCGATTATGTAGCTTTAGGTCATCTGCATCGACCTCAGTCATGCGGAAGAGCAACAATCCGCTATAGTGGTTCTCCTTTGAAATATTCATTCTCTGAAGTCAACGACAAAAAATCTGTTAGCATCATCGAAATCACAGGCGAAAAAGGCCTTATCATAAAGGAACGTCCCTTAGTCCCCCTTCATGATTGGCATGATCTCCGTGGTAACTATGATGAACTGACGGCAAAGCAATACTACGAGGGGACGGATCTTCAAGAGGCATTTGTTCGTATCACACTTACCGACGAAGACGATATTCCCGATGGTATGCGCAAATTGAAAACCATCTATCACCGTCTGATGGAACTACGTTATGACAATAAACGTACCCAAGCTGGCTTGACGCTGATTGACAAGCCAATGAATGTTAATAATCTTAACCCTGGACAGCTCTTTGGAGAACTCTTCGAGAAGCAGAACGCACAGCCTCTCTCTGACAAACAAAATAGATATCTTGACAATCTTATTGATAAAATTTTCAACAACTAATATTATTTCTTATGAGACCACATAAACTTACTATATCTGCATTTGGCCCATATGCAGGCAAAACAGAAATCGACTTTGACAAATTCGGCTTACAAGGTTTATTTCTTATCACAGGAGACACTGGTGCAGGAAAGACAACTATCTTCGATGCCATCACTTATGCCCTATTTGGAGAGGCGAGTGGGAGCAGTCGCGACGACAGTATGTTCCGTTCCACCTATGCCGATCCAGGTGTACCCACCTTCGTCGAACTTCAGTTTGAATATGGTAGCAAGCAATATACGGTAAAGCGTTCTCCTAAGCAAGAACGCCCTAAAACGCGTGGCACAGGATCTACCACACAGAATGCAGAAGCATCTTTGACGATTGGGAATGGAGCGCCTATCACCGTTTTGAAGGACGTCAATGCTAAACTGGTTGAGATTTTGGGTGTCAACTTTTCTCAATATTCCCAGATTGCGATGATTGCCCAAGGGCAGTTTCGTGAACTCCTTTTGGCAGATACAAAGAAACGAGCAGAAATCTTCAGAAGTATTTTCAAAACAAACGGATACCTTAGTCTCCAAAAGAAACTTCAGGAAGAGGAGAAGGCGCTCAATGGAGAGGTACAGAACCAACGCCGGAGTGCCGTTCAATATGTTGATGGAGCTGTCTGTTTAAATAATAGTACTCATGCAGCTGACTTGATGGCTGCTAAGGAAAGAGTTAAGAAGAATGAAATGACCATCAGTGACATGATTGACCTTATCAGTACGATTCTTTCTGAGGAACAGCAAAAAGAGAATGAACTCAAGGATGAGCAACATGTATTGCAAAGTAAGATTGATGGTATACAAAGGCAACTTGAAGCCGATAAAGCGTTTAAAGAGAATAAGAAGAAACACTACGAGGCTGTTATAGAAAAAGAAAAACATGAGAAGGAAGAAAAGCCTTCGCTCGACAAGAAACTCACAGAAGCGCAATCTCATCAGCCCGAAATAGATCAGTTAACGAAAGATATTACACTGATGGAACAGGCAATGCCTAAGTATGCTGAATTGTCACAATGCGTAAGCAACTTTAAGCAGAATGCGGAAGCCATTACAACAAATAAAACAGAATCTGAAGAGGTAAGCAAAAAATACGATGCACTTAAAGCTGATATAAAAAAGAAAGAGGAAGAACTGGAAATAATAAATAGTCAGAAACCAGGAGAAGAGAAGGTTAAAGTAGAAGAGAGTATAAAGAATCTTGATGGCGAGAAGAATAAACTCGTAGAACTAAGAAAAGATATTGATTCTTACAATCAAGAAATAAAAAAACTGCCAGGACTTCAGGCAACAGCAAAAAAATCAGAAGAGAGTAGAAAGCAAGCTTCTGAGCAATACGAAGAAAAGTATCACCTTTTCATTGCCGAGCAGGCTGGATTTCTTGCCGAGGAATTGAAAGAAGGAATGCCTTGTCCTGTCTGTGGTTCCACTCATCATCCCCAGTTAGCACAGAAGGCACCTGAAGCTCCCACTAAGAAAGAACTGGCTGAAGTCAAAGAAAAAGTTGAGGGCCTGCGTGAGGCTGCTGAAAAAGCTACACATGATTATTCCAAAAAGGTATCTGCTTTGGATACCACCAAGAATGCTTTATTACCAAGAATCACAGAACTCCTTGGCGAATGCGAATTCGAAGATGCAGCTAAGAGAATTGAATCCAAACAAGAGGAGATTAAGGAGAAAAATGGTAACCAGATCCAGAAACTTGAGAAGTTAATTCAATTAATCGAACGCAAAAAGAAGTTAGATGAAGATTTGCCCAAAGACAGAAACAAGCTTGAAGAATTTGCCCAAAAGAAGAATGACCTCGCGACTGCCAAAACGGGATTAACTACACAAAAAGAGAATCTTGAGAGGGATATAAATAGGCTCAAACAAGAACTAAAGTACCTTTCGAAAGAAGATGCCAAAAAGGCCCTTGACGATAAGAAAGAGAAGAAAGGTGAACTTGAAGGTGCTATCACTACAGCAAAGACTAATGTCGATGAGTATGGCAAAAATCTCGCAGTACTTACAGGCAGGATTAACCAACTGGCAGAGCTAATCAAAGCTGTACCGAGTGTAAACGTTGAAGATGCTACCCAGCAGAGGACTGATTTAGAAAACAAGAAAAATGAAAATGACAGGGATATTCGTACCCTCCATACAAACAACACAATCAACCTGGGTATCATAAACAGCGTTAAGCAAACTCTGAATGCCCTTACTGCTCTTGAAGAAGAGTATCGTATGAAAAAATCACTCTCCGATACAGCCAATGGTCTACTGAGTGGAAAAGAACGCATCAGTTTGGAAACATACGTCCAGTCAGCTTACTTTGAGCGTATCATCCAACGTGCCAACACTCGCTTGATGGTGATGTCTAATGGCCAGTACGAACTTCGCCGACGCACTACGTTTAGTGGCAATGCTCAGACTGGCCTTGAACTCAATGTTCTTGACCACTATAACGGCACCGAACGTGACGTGCGTTCACTCTCTGGTGGCGAGCAATTCAAGGCATCCTTGTCACTCGCTCTTGGTCTTTCTGATGAAGTACAAGCATCAGCAGGTGGAATTCAACTTGACACCATGTTTGTTGATGAAGGTTTCGGTTCCCTTGACAGTAATTCTCTACAACAGGCGCTCAAGGTCCTTAATGAACTGACAAAGGGTAATCGTCTCATAGGTATTATCTCACATGTTGAAGATCTCAAGAAGATTGATCGCCAGATTATTGTGACCAAAGATAATAATTCATATAGTCAGATTAAATGCACATATTAATCTAAAAACAACAGTAGGAATCTTTAAACTTTGTTAATTTTGGATTATAATTTTAGGGAGTGAAACGATGTTGCACACCCTAAGATTATCTTTGCAGCAGAACTTGTAAAATATAGCATTATGACACCATTAGCAAAGTATATATGGCTTATAAGGTTGCTTCAAAAGGCTGATATGACTTTTGGAGAAATAAATAACCAATGGCTTAGGGATCGCAGGAATACCGAAGACGAGAACATCCCCATACTTAAGCGAACGTTTCACAACCACATCAATGCCATCCGTAAGGAATATGGTATTCGTATAGAATGTGGTCGTGGGTATAAATACTACATTGCAGATCCAGATAAGAATGTAGGTACTAAAGTAGAACTGTTATCTGTGCTAAATATGTTGAGTGAGACTGTTGCTGACGGTAAACTCAACAAAAGCCTGTATGTTGAGGATTATTTTGACCTGTTCCGAGATGAGAAAGTTAAGGTTGTTATGGATGCCATAAAAACAAGGCACAAGGTTAGATTGGCAAATATGAGAAATATAAGGAAAACAGATAAGTATTTGGTGTTGACCATTGCTCCCTATCAACTGCATTACATAAGTTCTAAATGGTATATTATTGGTCAGACAGATGAATTTGGTCTGATGAGAATTCCATTGTCATACTATAGAGGGAGCGGACGCATTACAGATGTTTCATATAATTATCCATCAAAATACACAGAAGAGGAGTACTGCAAGATGATTTATGGTATATCAAACGAAAGTGTCAATCTAACCATAAAAATATCACGTCCTATATTAGACTATGATAAATATCCACTAATGCCTTTTCAACAGAATGTGGAATATACTTCAAAGCTAACACATTTATGGTTTAGTAAATATACTCCTGTTTATTCTGCAATAATCAATTTTGAATTGCCTAAATCGGCCTTTGCACTATATACACTGAAGAACAAATTGGTGAAGTATCATTATAAGGTTATGAACGACGTTGATCCATTCGAACTTTTCACAGAAGAGCAGTATAATGAAGCAATGAGTATACCTGTTATTTTATAGCTGAGGGCATAGACGATTAAGGGTTAATTGTTGTTATCTATATTTTGGTAAGAATTGCGAACCATACGTTCGTAGTTCCTCCATACCTTTGCACTGTCAAATAATAATAAAACTAATAAAAACAAAAGTAATATGAGTCTAATTGAAGATTTATTTGCAGGCGCAGTTGGCTACAGTATCTCTGAGCTAAGCAAGAGTCATCCATTACGTGATGCCATCGATGAGCGATTTAATCGTTCTAAGCAAAAGGTATCTTTGGCGGATCTCATTGATGAGTATGCCAGACGATATGAGATTTATACTCAGAAGAATGAGTTCGCTCATCAGTTACACCAAATAGCAGAACGCTATGAGGAGTATGATTATGAGGAGGTTTATGGTAGAAGGTAAATGATTTAACCATACATGTTTGTGATTATGAATAGAAAACAATTGGAACCGAGAGAACAGGAATTAATATCAAAGGTACTTGATTTCCGTTTTGAGTTAGGGAATACAATCGTATGTCTAAAAGATGTGTTCTCTATAGTCACCCTTAATCTTGATGCAGTACCACCTGTATATAAAGATAATTTTGATATAGGAGAACTAAAATGTATTATGAATGACATAAAATATTTTAGTCGAGAAATGGGTGTCGAATTAGAAAAGTCCAATTGCCCTAATGGTCATCCACTTTTTGAACGTCAGAATTATTTCAGGTTGTTGGCTGGATCAATAAACAACGCCATCGAAAATGGAGGTGTTGTCACAACTTCACCTCTAGGTGAATTTGTTGGAAAAGAGAGGAAGGTAATTCCTGATATGGGCATAACAGTAAACAAAGGCTCTGTATTATACTTATATCTTGATAACATTGATAAAGCATCAAATGATAAAGAAGCCTTTGCAACCAGAGAAAGCGTTTTAATCACGACCTTTATTCACGAAATGTTTCATGCCTGGATCTACTTTAAGTGTGGGGAAAATGAAAGCACTGTCAGAGAAATCGAAGAAGTGATGGTGGAATTTGCCACTTTGTTCTTTTTGAAGCAAATCTCCCAAGTAAATGTAGAATTAGAGCCAATTTTGAGATGGGCAGAACGTAGTAATAGGCAAAAGCAAGCAGTCATTGGTCGTCTTGCAGCATACGGGTATGGCTATTACTTGTATTCTATGTACTTTAAAGACAAACAACAGGTAATGAAACTCTTTATGGCTTATAGTAGGAATTCTGGATTAATAAAGCCATCTCCGCGTGTAAAGCATATTGTAATTATGCTGTATCCCATCTATCCTTTTGAAAGGGAAGATGAGGTTTTCGAGAATCTTCAGCAATTGCTCTTACATGACTATAGAATCAAGGGGCAAGTCTGGAGTAGTTCTGGTAAGACCAATATTGTCACAAAAGACGATTCGTTGCTTTTTGAAAACTGTGTTGACAGTATAACACGTTTGGTTATTGACAATGGTAATAGAAATCTTGTTTTGGCTAGAAATGGAAGGCTCTTCAGAATCTACAAAGAATATCATGGTATTTGGACTCCTGTTTTCGATGATGTTTTTGATGAAGTGAAGACAGTATTTTATGGGAAACATCATATTATTCTAGTAAAGCGCCATTGTGACGGGAAGGCCTTCTTGATTAGCCCATTAGATATTATGAGAATTTTTGATACACGATATAGATTTGCATTAGAGGATTGCATGTCTGCTGATGATTTTTATGTAGATGAAGATGGCGGGGACATATTCTTATATAGCATAACAAATAATCAGTATAGATATGTTTTCCCATTCTTGAGGTTACGACCAATCTCAGTAGATGTAGATGCAACAGGGACTGTCATTGACTGTAAAGGGAAACGGCAAGTTCCTGGTGCGTACTACTTTACTCCATGTGACAAAACCTTTATTTATCTGGTAAGAAACAACAAATCATTAATATACGCTGAAGATGGCCAAAGGGTCCGAGAGTTGGAAAGATACAATGTGTTTGGCGTTACAAATTCGGACAAATTTGCCATCATTGAGAACATCAAAGGGGATGGAAAGCAAAACTATTTCTCTTTTGAGAAGATGTGCGTATGTTTTGATGAATGGTTCGACGATTGTGAATATCCAGAATTGATAGACGGGAAATGGTTGTTTAAAGTGACTGTAAAAGGACAACAAAAGTTCTTGGATGAAACAGGGAATGTAATCAAATAGTTATGATGATTGTACGACCAAAGCCACACTGTTTATTCCTGACGAATTACCAAGCAAGGATAATGGACGTACTGATTATATATTGGATGCAAGTATTTTACGCTATACGACTAATACAGATTATGATGTCATGGATAGAAGCAAAACGTATTCGTTTTACATACAATAAGGTTTACGGAATTATAAAACGTGCTATATTGGTGACTAATAAACAAATAAAAACATTATATTATGGACAACAAATGTTTAACTATTGAAACTAAAGATGGTGAGGTCATCTTAAAAAAGTGCATACGAGAAGCAGAAGGAGAAATAGAGATTCCTTCGGGTATAACAATCATTGACTTCTATGCATTTAGAAATTGTAAAGGAATCACATCTGTAAAACTGCCAGACAGTTTGAAAGTGATAAATATTGGGGCATTTGAGGGATGCCAGGAATTGTCTTCTGTCACAATTCCTGATAGTGTTGAGCGGATTTCCAGACGTGCATTTGGCGATTGTTTAAGTTTGTCATCAGTCGAATTACCTAACTCATATATTCATAAGTTGGCTTTTGATGGCTGCATTGGTCTAACCTCTGTCAAGATACCCGACGAAGCAAAAATAGAAAATGAAGCTTTCTGCAAATGCATTAATATTAAAGAAATAATTCTTCCAAATCGTATCGTGGCTTTACGTGAATACGCTTTCAAACGATTAAATTATATTTTTGAGGGCGTAGATTTGTCTCAATGTGTATTGATTATATCCAAAGAAATTAAAGAAGATCTCATTACACATTATTTTGGTGATTATAACATCAAATATGAATAAGTAATATCGAAAACAGTAATGATTATGACAAATAATTATTCTGATTATCAAAAAGAGGTCTTCATGAAAATATACCAGACCTCGTTAGGAGCAATGCTGTCCACAAATCAATATCCTGACAGTATTGCTGTTAATGCAGCTATTTGCGATTCCGCAAAGATTGCAATGGCCAGCGTTTCCCTCTTAACAGAAGGCGATGACCTTCGCAAACCGTCAGATATTATAGCTGCGTTGAATGACAGAAGAAGTGATGAACCCTTGGAATTCCCTGATATAATAGAGGAATAATCACATTTGTCAGCGGCCAAATCCCAAACTTTGTTAATATCTCAAAAAACACAAAGATAGGAAATTGAATTTCCTATCTTTTTTCTTATATTTGCAGAAAAATAATAAATCATTTGCATAATGTTAAGAAAATATATTTGGCTCATAAACTTGCTTCAAAGGAGACCAATGACCTTTAGTGAAATAAATGAAAGGTATTTGGAATCTCGTGAGAATACAAAAGATAAGAATATTCCTTATGAAAAGAGGACTTTCCACAATCATATAAGATTCTTAAAAGAGCGATTTGGAATTCGTATAGTATGCGGACCTGGATACAGATACTATATTGAAGACATCGATTATGATAAAGTAGAACGCCTTTCTCTACTTAATATGATGAGTGAGACTGTATCTGTCAATAGAAGCTTGTATATCAATGACTACTTTGAGATATTTCGTGACAAGGCTGTAAAATCTATAATGGATGCGATACAAACAAAACGTAAAATCAAGTTAGATTTTAATTTAATAAAAATGCCCGAAGACAGATACCGCATGTTGACTGTGTCTCCATACCAGCTGCACTATATTTCTTCTAAATGGTTCTTGATAGGTTGGACAGATGAATTCGGCCTAATGAGGATTCCTTTGTTCATTCATACTGGGGAAGTTAAAGTGACGAGCATAAAATACATACTCCCATTTGATTACTCTTCGGAAGAGCACAGCAAAATGATTTACGGGACAACAAAAGAAAGGATACATCTGGACATAAAAATACAGGATCTATATCCTGAAAGGTTTAATCTAACAAACAATCCATTGTCGCCCTTTCAACAAAAGGTTGAGATTGGATATCAGGATAGTAATGAAGTCTCATCTAGCCTAAACAAATATAATATTAGAGTCAGTTTTGATTTACCTAAAACTCCTTTTGCTCTGTATACGCTAAAGTCTAAATTAGATCTGTATTCTTACACAGTGTTGAATGACATAGATCCTTTTACTATTTTCACTGAAAAAGAATATGAAAATGATGTATATTTTCCTGTTGTGTTATAAAGCCATAATGCTATCATATATGGTATGAATCTTAATTTTTATTAATTTGTTGAGTAAAAAATAGGGTAAGAAACAGAATTTCCTAAGCTGCCTTTATCTTCGCACAAAAAAAAGATTATGGGTAGTATTTTAAAGATGCTCTTCTGTGTTCTACTAGCATTAATAATGTTAGTTTTTATCCTTCCATTGCTTTGGTTGGTTATTAGAGAAATGGGGGGGCTGTTTGGCGGATCATTCGCATCAATAGGTAGCGATTTGGGTTACATTATATTCACCATCGTCTGTATAATCTTTATCATCTGGGCTTTGGCTACGTGGAATGGTTAGGATGCTTCTTGATGAGGCAGAAATATAAAATACAAAAATAAAAAGCAGTATAATTATGGATTATAAGTACTATTCAACGGTAACAGGCGATCTCAATGAGATGATGCGCCTGTACAGTGAGAACGCAACAGCCACATGCGAAGTAAAAGTAACTTACACACAGCCCATCATGGGCAAATAGGTTATGAACAGGTCTTATGCAATCTACAACGAGTTGGACAGGGTTCTGACTTTTTACTATGATGAATTATTACAGCATCGTTGCAAGGGTGGTATTTATATCTTTGAACCAATAGATAAAGTAGGGTGGAAAAATTGTGCAAAATCTATTGAGAAGGTGGTATTTGACGAATCCTTTGCTGAATATGATGGCGTTGAAAGCACAATGAAGTGGTTTATGGATTGTACGAATCTTAAAGAGATCGTCGGAATCAAGAATCTGAGAACTGACAATGTCGTGAATATGTCTGGCATGTTTTGGAATTGTTCATCATTGGTCAGTCTTGATTTAAGTTCTTTCAACACAGAGAAGGTGCATTCTATGGGGTGGATGTTCTCTGGATGCTCATCACTCTCCAAGCTCGATGTCAGTAGTTTCAATACTAAAAATGTAATGTTCATGGGTGATATGTTTGCATTTTGCTCTTCTCTGAAAGAACTTGATTTGACAAACTTCAATACGGAAAGAGTGGAGTATATGAGCGGAATGTTTAAAGGCGACGTGTTATTGGAAGACCTTAATATCAGCAGCTTTATTGTAGATAATGTCAACAGTATGAACGAGATGTTTACCAATTGCCCTTTACCCAGGGGTGTTGATTGGATTGTACCAGTAGGTCTTGAGAAATTACCTATGTATCACCCCCATTACCGTCAAAAGCATGCTGTAGATGTATATGCCTTAAAGAAAGCAGTCTATGCTTTTTGTTGCGGAGTGGATAAGGAAGAGAAGCCGAGATTCAATGAAGATGTCATCATTCCAGAACTTATACCTGTATGGCGTGCTTTCAAGAAGAACGGTTTCGATTTTTACAAGTTCATGGTTGAAAAAGACTATGAACTGATAGAAGACGAAGAACTGCGTGTGGAGGTCCTTATGTGGTTATTCCCTCTACTGAAGTTACCAATAGGAAAATTTGCAACCGATTGGCTCAATGGCTACTTGGATTTCTTCAAGCGAGAGACTGATGACTTTACCGATACAGAGGTGCTTCGTCGTCTGTTCTTCTGCACAACGGAAAAGGACATTTGGGAGATGATGGCAAGGGGGATTGGTGACATTGAAAGCCTGTATAAGTGGTATATGGGTATGCGAGATACAGCTATTGAGGAGGCAACGGGGATTCCTTGTTATTATGAAAAGGATGAGAAAAAGGCTGAAGAATTCCTTGATTATCTTTTGGATGATAATACAAATGCTAATGAAGCTGTAAAAAAAGAAGCAAATAGATTAAAAACGATATAGGAAATGAGACACCTATTATATATAATAATGTGTGCTGCTCATATGATAGGCTGTGGCCATTCTGAAAGAGACGAAAGTGAATATAGTGGCATTCCCTCTACGGCACAGGCTGTAGCAGAGAATGAATACTATGTTGTATTCCTGAATGATGAAGCAATAGGAGATAGTATTGAAGGTTTGGGAGCAATTAAACAGGTCTCTTTGTGGACATTTGATAAAGACAAAAAGTCTGCAAAGAAGATTCTATTATCACATCCGAATGCAGATGGTAGTAGGTTTTCGATGGAACATAGTGTTACCATTCCGCAAGACTCAATACCGACAATCTCAAAAGTAATTATTCTTTCTTGTAGAGGTGAACCACTAAAACTATTGGCAGAAGGATGCTCAGACTATAGAAATGTTGAAAGCTTCATCATTGACATCAATTCTGGACAGGCCATTTGTCTGCCAACGAACAGAGGCTTAATCGGTATCAGTGAAGAAGAGGGTTTGCTCATCATGCAGAGCTATGCATATTATGAAGGTGGCGGACGCTACAATGTCATCGAAGCATTTGATGAGAGAGGTAATCGTATAGCGTCAATGGATGCGAAGATGTCAAAATAAATAAAGAGATAACTATGGGACAAGTAAAAATGTTAGGTGCATTGGCTGGTGATATTATCGGATCGCCGTATGAGTTTGGAGGAATGAAGAGAACTGATTTCGAACTGTTCAGTGAAAAAAATTGTTTTACAGATGACTCCGTTATGACATTGGCCGTAGCGAAATGGCTGATTGAGGATAAGGCACATACTATCGAGAAATTAATAAGATGTATGCAGGAATTGGGTAGTAATCATCCTGATGCTGGTTACGGAGAACGCTTCTTTTCATGGCTTTTTTATACTAATCCTCAACCTTACAATAGTTGGGGTATGGGTTCTGGTATGCGAGTTAGTCCTGTAGGATTGTATGCAAAGACTCTCGATGAAGCTTTGGCACTCTCAGCATTAACGGCCTCTGTCAGTCATAATCATTGTCAAGGTGTGCAAGGTGCTCAGGCTATTGCAACAAGTGTATTCCTTTGTAAGCAAGGATGGACTAAGCAAGAAATCAAAGAGTATATAGAAAACACATTTGGATACAACCTTTACTGGTCAATTGCAAAAACTCGACCACATTATAGATTTGACGATTCTTGTGTTTTTACTGTTCCTAAAGCTATTAGAGCATTCCTGGAGGGCAATTCGTTTGAAGAAGTTGTTCGGTTGGCTATTTCCCTTGGTGGTGCTTCTGATACTATTGGCTGCATGGCAGGAGCTATAGCAGCTTGTATGTATCCAATTCCTGAGGAGATAGCTAAACGATGTGATAGTATCTTATCTGATGATTTGAGGGAAATAAAGGATAAGTTTATTGAACTAATTGAGGAAAGAAATCGGTTAAAATAAAGAAAAAAGTGTATAAAAAGATAGAAGAATTAGCAAAACGTGGAGAGCAACATGACATCATGGATGCTCTCAGATTGCTGACTAAAGCCTATATGGAAATCTTCTTTGTCTCTGGCAGAGTCGTTTAATGACTGGTTGGGGCTAAATTTTTATATTCCGAAATATGAATAGAAGATTACACCACCTCCCCGATGTCGCCTTTGTCTATTGGCGGCATTTTTTAATCATTGATAAATGTAACTACACCTTATTATATATATTCACTTGTTAATCTCTGAATTATTTGATTTATTTCAGTACACCATCTATATTGATTACACAAGTGCATATTGTTTCTTCACTCTCTGCTCATTATCGGCAGTCTTCTCAATAGTGCTGTCAATGGTCTCGACTAACATATCATAAAGGAGAGTTCATCAGTGACAAAGACTTGAAGTTAAAGCTGGCTGAGCAGTTCAAACGGCTTGGTATTCTATTATCACCAAAAGCCACGTAGATTAAGCAATGTAGCATATATAAAGTAGAACGTTGTAGTCAAACCATAGATGGTAAAAAGGTGAATGGCTACCGATTTGGAGATTCTATTTTTGATTACCGATTCTAATAAACACAGAGGCATATTTCATCTATACAAGGTGATTTATGCCTCTTTTTTGTTAAATATTACCCTCAATAGCCATTTTTCTGCGATAATATTTGGAGAATGTTTACTAATTAGTTACCTTTGCCGAATAATTGATCGATATGCCAAAGAAAGAATATAAAAGGCAGTTGGTGGTTTACAAGGACTATTTCAAGGACTTTAAAAAGACACTTTCGCTGCGGACATTAAAAAAGATATACCTGATATTCCTCTACATAATGACATTAGATGTCGTTCCTATTACTTATTTGAAATCAATAGCGGGTGTAGCAGGATTACGAAACGGATTATGAACGAATATTTTGAAAGTAAAAACAAGAAAGGAGAATAATATGAAAAGAGAAAAAATGAAGGGATTGAATCTGACACCGATTGAAGATTTAATTACCGAAGATTTTGGTGCAGAAGGAACTCCTACCAGAATGGAGTTTGATGCCGATGTAGATGCTTTCATTTTAGGAGAGCGCCTTAAAGAGGAACGTCAGAAGGCTGGCCTTACACAGGAGCAACTTGCTGAAAAGATCGGAACTAAGAAAAGTTATATCTCGCGCGTTGAGAATGGTCATGCCGATATACAGGTGTCTACACTTTTGAAGATATTCCAAGGATTAGGACGCAGGGTTAGTCTTACGATTCTATGACAAGTGAAGAGTTTTGCGAAAGAGTAGATTTTGGCCTAGAGTTAGCATATCGAAAAATGCTAAAGGAAAAAGCTTTGAATAATGAAGACATTATAGTCTGCAAAGAAGGTAGCGATGAGATTGTACGAATCCCCGCAAAACAAGTTCTTGCAGAACTTCCACCATTACAAGAACCACCAGAATATTTGAAAGACAAAGATTTCTCAGCATACTATATTTGACGATTTTGAAGGTGGAGATATACTATATAGCTAAGTTCCTCTAAAATAAAGCTTGCAATTTAGCAAATAATCGAAGAGATACTTGCATATCTCATTATTTTGGAGTAATTTTGTAACCGATTCCAAGTGGATCAAAGTGAGAATTGAAATATTGAAGTTTAATCCAACGTGATGAAACCGTCACGAAATACGTCACCTAAAGGATTTGATATGAAGCTAAAAAGTTGATTATCAACGGGATTTAGCGCCAGTTGCGTAGCTTCTGGGGGCGAGAGGTCGCTGGTTCGAGTCCAGTAATCCCGACAGAAAAAGACTGAGAATCAGATGATCCTCAGTCTTTTTTTGTTCACACGCCCATACAAGACGTGGCACCCAGTGCAGTCAGGATCGCCGAAGCAATCGAGATGATAATCTGCACAATAAACTTAGTAGTCTCCTTCTTATTCATAATAGCTGATATTAAAAAACGCTAATCCTTGTCGAGGTCTTCGCCTCCATCGCCACCGCCGCCAGTGTTACCACCTCCGCCGGTGTTGCCGCCAGTGTTACCGCCTCCGCCAGTGTTACCACCGGTCTGAGAGCCGCTGCCACTGTTAGAGCCGCTGCCGCCAGTGGACTCTTCATCGCTCTTCAGAAGGCTCTCCACGTTGATGAACTCGGCCTGCTTCAGGAACTCGCGGCTGGAGATGTTCTGTTCCTGCTCCTGCTCAGGCAGGAAACGGATGTGCAGACCCTTCACATCCTTCAGGACGCTGAACTTCTCCTTGGTCAGAGCGCCGCCCTTCTGACACTCCAGGGTGGTGTAGAAGGTTCCCAGCCCCTCGATCTTCACCTTTTTCGAGTTGAGCAGCATCTCCAGCAGACAGCTACGGAACTTCTCCATCACACCATACACCACATCGGGGGTGTAGATAGAGCCGTGCTCGCTGATGTGGTTCGACAGCTTACGGGTGTTCAAACTCTCCAGATACTTTACACGGCCGTACCACTTGCCGTAAGCAGCATTGTGCTCGTTTTTGTTTTGGTACACTTCATAGATAATCTTCGCCATACTTCTTGTTGTTTTTCATGGTATTAGATTTATGCGATGAACTACATCGGGTCACCGTCTCCCGCTTGTTTCGTCTCTCATGATTGACACTGCAAAATTACAAAAATAATCAATGCAAAACAAACTTTTTCCCGATATGTTTCCAATTATTTTCGATCTTAATTTTGTAAATATTTAATAATCAACAAATTATATCCAAACAAGATGCTCTTATAGCAAAATTACGCTCTCGGCCTGCTTGCGTATTTCTGCCGTTTTTTATATATGGTTGCGCGCTAGGGGAGAGATTACTGCAATCTCCCTCGAAGAATAGTTCAATCTGGTAGATTGCAGTAATCCCGCTGAATCCACGCCGTATCACCGTATCACCGTACCATAAAGCTTCCGCCCATATAGGCAGGTCGAGGCAGAGGAGAATGTAAATAATTATGTGTATTTATAATTATATTATATATAATATTATAATATTATATATAATATAAAATATATAGATACTAACTACTCCCCCCATCGATTTCACTTCATGGTACGGTGATACGGTGATACGGTGATACGGCGACGTGTCTTTTCCTGAATAAGGTTGACTCCTTTTAGGCTCTTTTTTTTAACACTTGCCTACCCGTACGGAAAAGGTTGACTCGCTCACCTGGGAAAGTTTGACGACCTTCACTGAGGTGGTTGCCCCTTTTCCTAAGAACGTAGACTTCGTACGGATATTGTTTACTTCTCATCTTTTTTTGTTTACTTTGTACTGAATTGGTTTACTGCCCCTGTGCGCAGCCCATGCTATGAAAAACACTCGGGGGGTGCCCTGCGGCAGGGGGCAGACAGCCCCCGAGAGCCCTGCCTCCTGACTACCATAGTCGCTGCTGCATCCCTTGTTCCGTATGAGCGACAGAGGGCACTTTCATGCCGATGCTGGCGTGCGGACGCTGGTCGTTGTAGAAGCTGATGAAGGAGGCGATGCGCTTACGTGCGTCATCAATGCTCTTGAAGCGCCGCTCGCGGTAGATGACCTCTGTCTTGAGGATGCCGTTCACACGCTCTGCAATGGCGTTGTCCGTGGGCTTGTAGTCCTCCGTCATGCTTATCCTTATACCATATTTCCTCAGTTCGTCCGTATAGGCGTTGCAGCAGTACTGTACGCCTCTGTCAGAGTGGTGGATGAGCCCCTTCAGTTCGTCGGCCGTAGCCTGCGCTATGGCCATCCTGAGAGCCTCCAGCGTATACTCTGCCTCCAGCGTGTCTGAGAGGCACCAGCCGACGATCTTGTGCGAGTAGGCATCCGTCACCAGGTGCAGGTAGCAGCAGCCGTCCACAAGGTCGATGTACGTGATGTCGCTCACCCAGAGCCGGTTCGCGCGTGTCGGCACGAAGCCGCGGATGAGGTTCTTGTACCTGCGGTAGCGATGGTTCGAGTTCGTCGTGTGGCGGGGCTTGGGACGCTTCTGCATCAGCTGGAAGTCGCGCAGCAGCCTCAGGAACGCATCTCGTCCCGGCACCCAGCCGCACAGGAACATACGCTTCATCATCAGCCACAGCTTGTAGTATCCGATGCCGGGATCCATCTGGCGGATCTGCCTGACAGCATCCACGATGCGCATCACGCGGAAGAGATACTCCTGGTCGCGCTTGCACTTCTTGTAATAGGCCTGTTTGCTTCGGCCAAGCAGGTCGCAGCTGTACTCGACGGTATAGCCGAGGGAGCCGCTCAGGCGCTCTACCGCTTGGCCCCAGATTTTTTTCGGATCCTGATGCCCTGCTCCTCGGCAATGTCGATGAGCACGTTAAGCGCCACGTTCTTGTCCTGGCTGTACTTCAAGTCCTTCTCCAGCCTAGCAATCTGCTTCTTCTGGGCCTCGATGAGCGCCGACATGGCCGCTACATCCATCGGAGTATCTTCCTTCTTCTTTGCCATATCACCTTCGGTTTGAACGATTACCGGCTGCAAAGATGCACATTTTTCGTGAATTTCCAAAGGACTCAGGCAAGATTGTATCCAAGCGGATAGCAAATTAACACTTGGAAGGTCATATTTCATGGCTATTTCCTTCCGTGACTTGCCACTTTGCATGTACTCGATGCAAATACTGCGCTTCAAAGCGCGACTGAATCTTAGTCTACTCATAACTTTTAACCTTTTAAAATTTAACATTTAAGGCCCTCTATGAGTCAACCTATTTCAGTACAAGACAACGTGTCTTTTCCTGACTTCTATGAGAGATATTTGCGTTAAATACCGATAAAACTAAAGTTTTATTTGGGTAATTCGTTTTTTTGTGTTAACTTTGCATCTATAAAACTATAGATAATAAAAAATGGATTCAAACTATAATCAAATAGTATCCCTTATTTGGAATATTGCGGATGATGTGCTGAGAGACGTCTTTCTGCGAGGACAATATCGTGATGTCATCTTGCCTATGGTGGTATTGCGTCGCTTGGATGCCTTGCTGGAGCCTACAAAAGATGCTGTGGAGCAAGAACTGAAGGAACAGAAGGAGATGGGTCTCGAAGAAATCGATGAGGATGCTCTGAAAGATATCACCAATCTCAGCTATTTCAACACCAGTCGCTGGACGCTGAATCGTCTGAAGTCGCAGGCTTCTGATAATAACGATCTGCTCTACGATAACTTTGCAGAGTATCTGAATGGCTATAGCGAGAATGTGCGCGATGTGCTGAAGAACTTCGATTATTACAACAAGGCCCGTAAGTTGGCTGATAATGATCGTCTGCTCTCAATCATCGAAAGAGTAACAGATCCAAGAATCAACCTCACTGATCAAGATCAGAAAGACCCTGATGGTCTGATGCTCCCAGCGCTTACCAATCATGGTATGGGTACTGTGTTCGAAGAGCTTCTTCGCAGGTTTAATGAAGAAAACAATGAGGAGGCGGGAGAACACTTTACGCCTCGCGATGCCATCCGACTTTTGGCCAGATTGATTTTCGAGCCCATCAAGGACAATCTGCCCAAGACTATCTCATTGCATGATCCAGCAGAGGGCTCTGGTGGTATGTTGACAGAGGGCCGTGAATTCTTGCTTGATTTGGGTGTGCGCGATAGCGCCATCCTATTGTCTGGTACAGAAATCAACCCTGAAACCTATGCTATCTGTAAGTCAGACTTGATTATTAAGGGCGTGGATCCCAGTGGCATGCATCTTGGCAATACAATTACAGATGATCACTTCCAGGGGCAGACCTTTGGCTATCAGATCACCAATCCGCCCTATGGCAAGTCGTGGAAGACGGATAAGGAGAAGATTTATCATGAGAAGACGCTACTGGATTCCAGATACGAACTCTCGTTGACCAACTTTGCAGGTCAGTCTGAAGTGCTCGACTGTACGCCTCGCACCTCCGATGGCCAGTTGTTGTTCATGCTCGAAATGGTCGATAAGATGAAGCCGCTTGAGCAGCAGCCACAGGGCTCGCGCATTGCCTCTATTCATAATGGCTCCAGTCTGTTTACTGGCGATGCTGGCAGTGGTGAAAGTAATATTCGTCGCTATGTGATAGAGAATGATTTGGTGGATGCCATCATCCAGTTGCCCAACAACATCTTCTACAACACGGGTATCACCACTTATATTTGGATTCTCACCAACAAGAAGCCCGCCAACCGTAAGGGTAAGGTGCAACTCATCGATGCTTCACAAGCATTCGAGAAGTTGCGCAAGAATCAAGGCTCTCGCAATTGCACCATCACACCCGACTATCAGGACCTCATTCTGAAAACCTATATGGACTTTGTGGAGCAGGAGGGAGAGAAGGTCAGTTCGAAGCTCTTTGACAATGATGATTTCCGTTATTACAATGTCACCATAGAGCGCCCCTTGCGCCTGCGTAGCCAGTTTAATGCGCTGAAGATCGACGAACTGCTTTTCGACAAGAGCGACCTCGACATGTCAAAGTGGCTCTATGAGACCTATCGCGACAGGGTGTTTGAAGGGCTCGACGCTGAGGTTCCTGCCATCAAGGAATATCTCAACGACAATGAGATCAAGATGACAGACAAGAAGATAGCCAAACTCATCAACGCCAAGGAGTGGAAGGCGCGTCGCGAGTTGACGCAGATGGCCCACAGCCTGATGAAGGCCGTTGGCAGCGATGTGTATATGGATTACAACGTCTTTGCAGAGAAGATAGAAAAGGCCGCCAAACAGATAGCCCAAAAGCCTTCAGCAGCACAGTTGAAGACCATCGCCCGAGCCATGAGCGAGACTGATCCAGAGGCGGCACCTGTCGTGAAGAAAGTCCATAAGGCCAATAGCAAGGATATTCAGGAACTGATGGATATCTATGGCATCCCTGAGGATCGCATCTGCGACTATGGCTACAGCCCCGATGGCAAAGGCTATGTAGAGTATGAGTCTGACAGCGACCTGCGTGATACGGAGAAGATTCCTGTAAAGGAGGATATCTACGAATACTTCCAGCGCGAGGTGCGCCCCTACGTCGATGATGCCTGGATCAACCTGCCACCCACGAAGATTGGTTGTGAGATCTCCTTCAACAAGTATTTCTACAAGCCAGCTCCACTTCGTTCTCTCGAAGAAAACGAGCGTGACATTCGCGAACTCGACAAGCAGAGTCAGGGCTTCATCCAGTCACTCTTTGATTTAGTGTAACATGGCAAAAGATAAAGAAACAGATATGCTGGCTGCTGTGAAAACAATAAAGCAGGCGATATTGGAGAGTCAGTATCGTGCAGCAAAACTTGTAAACAGAGAACAACTGGCTCTCTATTATAGCATCGGCAAGTTCGTGTCGGAGAACTCGCGTGAAGGCACATGGGGAACAGGTGCCATCGAGACCATCAGCCAGACACTACAGAAGGAGTTGCCAGGACTGCGTGGATTCTCACCTTCGAATATCAAGAATATGCGCCAGTTTTATGAGCAGTGGAGTATGCTTACAAATCGCCAGCCAACGGCTGTCGATATGCAAACGTCTGAAAATAAAGATGTTATCAACACGACGCAACTCCTGGACATAAATCGCCAGCCAATGGCGGGCGATTTAGATTTGATGGATTTCTTTGCCTTAGGTTTCACTCTGCACATGGAGATTCTTGCAAAGACCCAAAACCTCGAAGAGCGATGAAACGATACGATTCATATAAAGACAGTGGCGTGAAATGGCTTGGCGAGATTCCGAGCCATTGGGAGATTTTGCCCATAAAACGAATTGCAAAGACATATGCGGGAGCTACACCCAGCTCTAGCAATGAAAAGAATTGGGGTGGAATTATCCCATGGATAACTCCCGCTGATTTTAAGACTGAGACTAAATATGTGAAAGAGGGCGATAGGTTTTTAACTCCTCAAGGATTAAAATCGTGCTCTACCACATTAGTACCAGCAATGAGCGTGATTTTCTCTAAAAGAGCACCTGTTGGTCAGCTGTCTATAGCGACTCAGCCTTTGTGTACTAATCAAGGATGCCTTTCATGTGTTCCTTTATCTGGTGTAGATTCTACTTTTCTTTTTTATCTATTATCAATATATAAAGAAACCTTTGAATCTTTTAGTGGTGGAACAACATTTAAAGAATTATCTCAGGTATCTTTTAATAATTTCAGAATTTCATTACCACCAATAAATGAACAGATTGCAATGGTGGGATATCTCGATGCAGCCACATCAAAGATAGACGAAGCGATAGCCCAGCAGCAAAAGATGATAGACTTGCTGAATGAGCGCAAGCAAATCATCATCAACAACGCTGTCACCAAAGGTCTCGACCCCAACGTCAAAATGAAACCCAGTGGCATTGACTGGATAGGCGACATCCCTGAGCATTGGGAAATAAGAAAGTTAAAAACAATTGTTGATAAGGTCGGAAGTGGCGTAACCCCAAGAGGAGGTGGGTCTGTCTATGTTGATGAAGGGATTATGCTTCTGAGAAGTCAAAATGTTTATTTTGAGGGTTTCAAATTGAACGATGTGGCATTTATAACGGAAGCCATGGATAAAGAGATGGGTAATACAAGAGTAAAAGAAGGAGATGTTTTAATTAACATTACTGGTGGTTCTATAGGAAGATGTCACTTTGTGCCAAAAGGATTTCCAAGAGCAAATGTTAATCAACATGTTTGTATTGTTAGGCCACGCAATTTTTCAAGTAAATATCTATATTATCTTTTACGTTCCAATTTCTGTCAATTACAGGTTGAACTACAACAAACAGGTGGAAATAGAGAAGGATTAACATCTGCTGCTCTAAAGAACTTTGTCTTGCCGATTCCGCCAGAAAATGAACAAAAGAAGATTATAGATTATTTGGATGAGAAAGACAAAGGTTTGCAATACTCAATAGAAATATGCCAAAAACAAATCTCCCTCCTTCAGGAGCGCAAGCAGATAATCATCAATGATGTTGTAACAGGTAAAGTGAAAGTAGTATAGCATTATGGACGAAAAAGAGCAATATATCAACTTCGACGAGTATATCCGTCAGGGTGAGCCTCAGAAACGGGAGCGTGCTGAAGCCTGGCGGGTGGCCATAGGCTTGCAGGCTGTGGATGGACTGAAAACCTCAGAATATCTGCAAGAAACGGCACGCAGAAATATCGAGGGAGAAATCACCATCGACGAGGCACGTGAGTTGGTGAAGCAGTACTACATAAAAAAGACGGCTCATGACGCTGGCGACGAAGACAAAGAGGAGGCAGACCGTGTTTCGGGCAACATATCGAAACTTTTGCTGACGGATGCTTTTACCTATAGCGTGGCTGGTCTCGCAGCTATTCATCGTGCCATCTTTGAAGGCGTATTCAAGCATGCAGGCCGTTTTCGCGAATACGACATCTCGAAGAAAGAGTGGGTGCTGCAAAATGACTCAGTGCTCTATGGTCGCTGGCAGGATCTGCGCATGACGATAGAATACGATCTGGAACAAGAACGACAGTTCGACTATACTGCCTTGAACAAAGACCAGATGATAGAGCATCTTGCCAAATTTGTGGCAGGCTTGTGGCAGATTCATCCCTTTAGAGAGGGTAATACGCGCACTATAGCCATCTTTACCATCAAGTATTTGCGTTCATTGGGGTTCAGCACTAACAACGATTTGTTTAATATCTACTCATGGTACTTCCGCAATGCACTGGTACGCGCCAACTATCGCAACGTGCAGAAAGGCATCAATGCAGAACCGCTATTTTTGGTAAGGTTCTTCCGTAACCTGCTGCTTGGCGAAACCAATGAGTTGAAGAACCGTTATATGCTTATAAACGGGCCTGAGGAATGGAAAATGCCAGTAAACGAACAAGCACCGAACAAGCACCGAACAAGTACCGAACAAGTTACCGAACTGCTCGACCATAGGTCGCTTGTTACCCAAGGAACGCAAGAGGTTCTGAATCTTGTCATGGCAGTAGGAAAAGACCAGTTGACGTTGAAACAGATGATGGAAAGAATGAACCTGAAACATCGCCCGAATTTTATCGACAATTATCTTAACCCTGCCATCACAGATGGTTATATCCATCTGCTCTATCCCGACAAACCGCATCACCCGCGTCAGAAATATCTGCTGACGGTAAAGGGTCTTGCACTGTATAATGACATCAAGTAATGAATAACTACGAATTGATATGACTTTGAGTAAGACGAACGAACAGGCTTTTGAGTGGCTGATAGAGCGGGCACTCGTAGGTTCAACAAAGGAAGAGCGCGAGGCGGCAGGGCTGACGGATGTGGATGCTCAGCAGCCTGGACCCCAACAGTATTATTGGGGCTTGCCCAAGGATCTGGATAAGAAGTGGGCTGTGGATATGCGCAGGCTCTGGTCGTTCCTCGAAACCACCCAGAAAGAGGAGCTGGAGAAATATACTGGCTCTGACATCAAGACGGAGGTGACGAAGTTACTCTCAAAGGAGATCGAAACCTTTGGCGTGATAAAGGTGCTAAGAGAAGGCTTTGAGGTGAATAATATGAAGCTGAAACTCTTCTTTCCCAAGCCATCACCTGCTGACAGCACGCTTTCGCATGTGAAGTACAGCCAGAACCAGTTCTCGCTCACACGCCAACAGACTTATTCGGTTTTGAAACCTGGTGAGGAGATTGATATGGTGCTCTATGTGAACGGCATCCCTCTCTTTACTTTTGAGTTGAAGAACCCATGGACTGGGCAAACTGCCAAATACAATGGAAAGAAGCAATACGAAAAAGACAGAAATCCAAAAGATACGCTGTTGAGCTTTGGCAGATGTCTGGCTCACTTTGCAGTAGATAAGAATGATGTGCTCTTTACCACCAAGCTGGCACTTGATAAGACCTATTTCATGCCCTTTAATAAGGGACTGCCCAACGGACAAGGTGCAGGAAACCCTGTGAATCCTGATGGTGGTTATAAGACGTCGTATCTTTGGGAACATGTGCTGCAGAAAGATACGGTGGCGGATATCATCATGAACTATGTGCTCTTTGATTATGGGGAAGCTAAGACCCAGAAGAAGGTGCCCCACATCATGAAGAATGCCAAGAAACTGATATTCCCTCGTTATCATCAGTTGGACGTAGTGACCAAGTTGGAGGATGATGTGGCAGAGGTTGGCGTTGGCAAGACCTATCTGATAGAACACTCTGCAGGTTCTGGAAAATCTAACTCGTTGACATGGCTGGCTTTTAAGTTGATCAAGACCTGTCCTAAGTCGATGGATGCCCTGAGGGCAAAGGCTACGAACCTGGCACTGTTTGACTCTGTGATTGTGGTAACGGATCGCAAACTGCTTGACAAGCAGATTACGGATAACATCAAGGCGTTCGGACAGAGCGACAAGATTATTGCCCATGCTGATTGTGCAGATTCTGGCAGTAATTCAAATAAGACAGGACTGAAACAGGCTATTGAACAGGGGAAACGAATCATTATTACCACGATACAGAAGTTTCCGTTTATGTGTAATGCCATCAGCGATGTAAGTAACAAGAACTTTGCCATCATTATTGATGAGGCGCATAGCTCTCAAAGTGGTATCGCTGCAGACAGCGTGAATAAGGCTACTCAAAAGAATGATGATGAAATTGAGGATACTGACGATCTGATCCTGAAACTGATGAAGGAAAGAAAGATGAGCTCTAACTGCTCGTATTTCGCCTTTACAGCCACACCAAAGAAAGAAACCTTGGAACGCTTTGGTACCCAGCATAGCGATGGGAAATACTATCCTTACCACCTGTATAGTATGAAGCAGGCCATAGAGGAAGGCTTTATCCTGAATGTGCTATCCAACTACACCACCTATAAGAGTTATTATGAACTGACAAAGAGTATTGAGGAGAATCCACAATACAACAACGAGAAAGCTCAGAAGATGTTGCGTAGGGTGGTGGAGCGTGATCCTAAAACCATCAGGGCAAAGGCAGAGGTGATGCTGGATCATTTTGATGCAAAGATTTTCCGTAACCATAAACTGATGGGCCAAGCTAAGGCTATGGTGGTGACGAAGGATATCGAATGTGCCATCACCTATTATCAGGCTTTGCAGGATATAGCCAAAGAGAAAAAACTGCCATATGGCATTCTGATAGCTTTCTCAGGTTCAAAGACCATCAATGGAAGGGACTATACGGAGTCTGAAATGAATGGTTTCCCAGAGTCGAAAACCGCTGAGGAATTTGAAAAAGACGAGAACCGTATCCTGGTTGTGGCCAATAAATATCTGACAGGCTTTGATCAGCCAAAGCTTTGTGCGATGTATATAGACAAACCTTTGGATGGTGTTTTGGCTGTGCAGGCTTTATCACGCCTGAACCGTTCTGCTCCAGAACTGAAAAAAGTGAGTGAAGATCTCTTCATCATGGACTTCTATAACACCACTGATGGTATCAAGGAAGCCTTTGACCCCTTCTTTACTGAGACAACACTTGCTGGGCCGACGGATGTGAACATACTCCACCAGTTGAAAACAACGCTCTTGCAGATTGGCGTGTTCGATATGGAAGAGGTGTATGAGTTCTCTGCACTTTATATCCAAGGGGCAGAGGCTGACCAATGGGCGCCGATCTTGGATACTGCTGTCGAACGATTCGACCATGAGATAGAGTGGCCAGAGAATGGCAAAGCCGATTTCAAGATGAAGTGTAAACAGTTTGTAAGAGTCTATTCGCGTGTGGCTGCCATCATCGATTATGAGGTGCTGGATTGGGAGAAACTATTCTGGTATCTGCGCTATCTGATTCCTGACTTGCATGTAGATAGTACAGGTGAGGATATCAAGGACTTGCTTGATAATATCGACCTGAACACCTATGGCCTGCGTCGCACAGCACTGAATGAAACTATTGGCTTGGATGCAGGAGAAGCAACTCTGAATCCCAATAAACCAGTGATGGTGAATGCTGGCGATGATGATGACGACAAGGATCCTCTGGATAAGATCTTAGCAGAGTTTAATGAAAGATGGTTTAAGGGATGGGAAGCCACGCCCGAAGACCAGAAGGCGAAGTTGCTGAGTATTTCGAAAGCTGTGACAGAAAATGAGGATTATCAGAACCTTGTTGTTGGTAACCCTGACCAGCAGGCTGTGGACGACTTGATGGCAAAGATTATCGATGGTATCATTCGCCAGAAGCGCAAGGGAGATATGTCGCTCTATAAGGAATATCAGCAGAATGAGGGATTCAAGGTGAATTTCCGAGACCTCATTGTGAGGATGGTTAGCGATACTACTGGTGCATTGGCTATTCAGTTGCGAAGGCTGCATAATGTGGAGGATGATAACGAGGTAAGAGAACTTGTGTATAATCGCATTCTGATGGATAGGGAAATCTCAAACTATGAACTCCAGCGTGAAATCATGGAGAAGTTTGGAGAACGCTATGGTGGTATGAAGCCCAGAGACTGGGAGCACATCATTAGTGATTATACCCAGAAGGTGAGAAATACTCAAACCTCAGGCGGTGCCATTATTATTAATAATGATACAATGGATTCATCTGTAGTAGCAGATCCTCTGTTGCCACCAAAGAAGGATTAGATTATATAGGGAGTGTTTCCTGAAAGATTCCATGGTAAAGAGCAAAAATAGTGGGGCTCCTTTTGAAGCCCCACTAACCTAAATAATTAATCTAAACCTAAAAATACGATGAAAAACCGTCATCACGACGGCTAATCAAAACCTAACTATTGAAGAGGCGAGCATCACTGCTGGCATGACTCTACAAATGACTCTAACGAGGCGCAAAATTACTGCAAAATCCTGAGACCACCAAAGATTTTTGGATTTTTATTTGTAATTCTTACACTTTTGATGTAATTTTGCACCTCGAAATTAAAAATAATAGCAAAAAAGCTAAATATAACATTATTAATATCTAAATAGAAATTCGGAAGATGCATATCAACTTCGAATTGTATAAATACCAGTTTGCAGGTGGTGAACTGGAGTTGGGGGTAGCGCCATTGAAATCAGATGTGGCGCTCGAGACAGTGATGATTGAAGACTATCTGTGGCATGACAAGTTTAACTTCTTGGCCAAGGACAATGTGACCTATAATCGAGAATACATGTGGGTTCCGTATCCAGGTGGTGTGGTGACTGTATTCAAGTTAGGTTATCAGCGCCATACCAAAGAAGAGAAATCGCAGTGGAGTCTCAAGAAGAAGATGGATTTTCCGCATTGTGTGGTGGTGATTAGTCATCAGGAACCATCACCCTACATCCTGATATGGGGTTATGACAAGGCCTTCAAAAGTGCTGGCGAAGTGGCGAACTTGTTGGAAAACGCCTTAAACAAAAGTTTCAAGGGTCGCGGTATATCCATCAGCCTGTCGCCCAGCGGAAAGGATGACGTGGAAGCCAATCACTGGATGGATTATATGCTTAAAACGTATCAGAAAGCGAGTGAACTGAAAAACACTACCATCAGGAAACTCAAGAACTATGATAGCATCAAGCGACGTAAGACATCGGCAGATTTCAGATCGTGTATTCCTAATCCTGAGAAGGCTGACATCATCATCTCTACAATTCGCAAGTATATGAAGGGCAAAACGGAACCCAGAGACATCTTTCTTCCCATTGCGGCAGCTATTGTTGCCAAGGTGATCAGACGCCCCTCATGGCCAGAAGCATCTTCTGAATTTCAATTAAGCGACAAATTGGAATCCTCATTCCACAGACTGACGAGAGTTCATTGTAAGACGTATCAGGACTCTGCCTTTGACAACATGGTGGAGAAATTCAGGGCGCTTTGAATCTCTGACGTAACGATTTAAGATAATTTATAACGCTTCGTAACGGAAATATTTCATCGTTGCGAAGCGTTATTTTTTTCTTCTGCTTAATCCTTGTTTTTACCTAATTTCGCACTCGTAAATATAGTATTAACCCGAGTGGAGTGAGAGTCCTCTGAGGTGAAAAGCTGCAGCAATCATGCTCTTCTCACAAACACTTGGAAGAATGAAAGAAGAAAACGAGTACGTCTGGTTAGACGGCATGCTGCTGAAAGAGGAGCATCTGGTGAAGCTGGCAATGAACGTGGGCAGCTTTGCCCTGGCTGAGCATTATCTGTGTGCGCTGTTGGCGCATGGGCTGATGTATGGCAAAACGGAGATCATCGATCGTGTGAACGAGGTGCGAGATTTTTATGGCGCGCCTAAGATTCCTATGCCTGGTAACGAGATATCGAAGGCTTGCAGAAAAACTGATTCTCAGGATGACAAGGCAAGGGCAGTATTCAAGAAGATGAGCTTGGATGAACGCAGAAAGGTTCTGAGAAGCAGTCTGTCAATGTTGCGCTCCAATTACCACCTATTTAATTATGGGTGTCACTGGCTGGGGGTGTTTCTGGTCATCAGAGACCGATTGGAAGGTGAATCGCTGAAGATGAAGGACTTTATTGACTATGCTAACGAGATTATGCCAGCCGACTGGCCTCTGAAGCTGAAGATGAGCCTGAACACTTACAAGAACTTTGGGCGCGAGATAGATTTCAACGACAAGGGCGAGGCTTATTACGACATGGAGAAATGTCCACAGAAGGAAGTGTGCGATACGCTTTGGGATATCATCAAACAGATGATTTTGACGACTGTTTGACGATTATCGAGCACGATTGACGACTGAAAAGACGATGATTTGACGACTTGACGATTTAAAGGGGTGTGCATTGTTTTTCGATGTACTTTTGCACCAGAAATCAGAAGTAAAACGAAAAATTGAAGTTATGAAAAAGAGAATCATTTATGTAGGAACGCTGATAGATCTGGCTGCGATATTCGAGCCAGATGTGGAGGCAGAAAGAGTGGAGGTTACTAACATCATTAATTATGGTTGTGATGAATAAAATGAAAAATTAAAGATTTAAAGTTATGGAGAAAATGAGAATCAAGTGCGTGAGAAACGCGCAGGGTGTGAAAGTGAAAAAGTGCTGTGCCTCTTGCCAGCACAAGTGTATCGAACTTGATGGTACAAGGGTCTGCTCACTGACGATAAAGCAGGTGGAACAGAAGTTCAAATGCAAGCGGTGGCAGATGAGTGATGGATTAAAAAAAGCAGGATTAGTAGTTGAAAAAGTACATTTTTATTCTGAATGCCATGGAGTTGCTGAAGCAGCTGCTGAATGGCAAGCGAGTGGAGGGTGTTCTTTATCTGGATGAGAACACAGGTCGTATCACTTTCAAGGCGTATAACCGCCAGCCTCGGATCCGCGAAAAGGATGTGCTCGTAAAGAAGTTGCCTTGGGGCTGGGTGAAGGAGTCGATGATGCGCATCAAGGTGTTCGGCAGTTTCCCTAAGGACGTGGGTACGGCTCAGGTGATGGGACTGTTGGAGGACCATACGCGCGATGCGAAGAACGCCCTGATCGACCGAGAACTGATTGAGTTTGTATAATAAAGGAGGTTTATGGGATTTTGTTATCAGAAGAATTTTTGTCATCCTACGTTGCCCGTTGACGAAGCGCAGTTTCATGCGCTCGTCACGGCAACCAAATGGAACGAGAACATCGACAAGTATCGTGAGACGGGGGAGGCGTCGCTGAAACGCAAACTACCTGCCTTTATCTTCCAGGCGACATTCGACGAGACGGAGTCAGCCAAGGGGAAGCTTGGTGCCTGGCGGAAGCAGAGTGCCACCCGATTGACGGGCTTGGTGGTGATGGATATCGACCATGTTGAAGGAAAATCGTTTTCAAAGCCCGTTTGGAGTGGGGCAACCTGATCGCCAACCAACACGCTATGGCGAGTGAGCTTGGTAATGTGATCATCGATGAGAGCGGAAAGGATTCCTCAAGGATGAGTTACATTTGTAAAAATTCAGACATATTATATTTGGATAAAGAACTATTTACGTATGAAAACAAAGAATTTGCTAAGAAATACGATGCTGAGTATCGTGCTGGTAATAGTCGTGCTGCTGCGGCTGATGTTGTGGCCAGCAAGGTTGTTAAACAGGGCGCTGGGGATGTCTGCCAGGTGGACGCTGAGTCAATATCGTTAAAATGGCGAGGGTATGATGTACAGTCTATTATTGACCAGCGTTATGCTGACAAGTTGCCCTGCAAAGACGACTCCAACCGTCATACGGAGTCGCTCAAACTGGCCACCGACCTGCTACTTATGCTCGATGGGGATAAAGCCGCTGTACAGCGCGTGGTTGAGGCCCAGCCGTGGGTACAGGAAATCATCCAGGAAAGGGGTGAAGATGTCGGCCAAACCGTATCCTCTGCTGCTTCTTGTATTAGCCAAAAGGAAAAGAAATATACTAATAATATGCCTTCAAAGGCGATGCTCGAAGCGATCGAAAAGGCCACAGGTAAAACGTTTCAGGAAATCACGAAGGCGCAAACGCAGAAGAACCTATCGCTGGGGCCAGGCCCCAGTGATAGGTCGGAGGAGGACATCAGCCGTTGGCTTTGGGAGTGGGGTAGTCAGATCGAAGTGCTGAGTGAGGATTATCCGATCATCAAGGATATCACGAAGGGGTTGAAGAAGAACCAATATCCTGCCGCGCTGTTTGTGGCTGGTGGCCTGATGATGACGCTGATGACGCGCTGTACCTATCGTTTCTATCATCGACCAGAGGAACTGCGACGCCTGAACAACTCGACGCTGATCATCGGCGATCCTGCTTCAGGAAAGAGTTTTGCGACGCGTTTGTTTAAATTGCTCGCGGCGCCGATTGTGGCAGCTGACAAGATCGGCAAGGAGGCGATCAATGCCTATCGTGAACAGATGCGTACGAAGGGGGCCAACAAGGAGAAACCGAAGAAGCCGAAGGTGGTGGTGAGGGTGCATCCGGCTCGAACTTCTAACGCCCAGTTCATTCAGGACATGGTGAACAGTGTGGAGGAGGTGGATGGTGAACTGATGCAGCTGCATCAACTCACCTTCGATACGGAGCTTGATAACACTATGACCGTGCAGAAAGGTGGTTCGTGGATTGACAAGCAGAGCCTGGAACTGAAAGCCTTCCATAATGAAGAGGACGGACAGGCGTATTCGAACAATGATTCGATCCTGCAGGACTTCTACGTGACGTGGAACTTCATCTGCACTGGTACACCCATCGCCTTGAAGAAGAAGGTGAACGAGCAGAACTTCGGTTCAGGTTTGGCTACACGCCTCACCTGCATCCCGCTGCCTGCCACTAACTTCGAGATGATGAGTCGCGAATCAAACGTTGATTATGACAGCGACAACCGTCTGAAAGATTGGGCTGAGAAGCTCGATCGCACGAAGGGGGAACTCTCTGTGCAGAAGATTGTGGATGAACTCTATGACTGGACTGCACGCCGCATGGCCGATGCTGCTGAGAACGATTCGAAGGCCGACGAGATGTTGTTGAAGCGCTGCGCCTATCACGGTTTGAACTTTTCTGCGCCATTCATCGTGATGCGCCATTGGGGAGAACTCCATCAGGAAGGTGAATTCTGGTGTGGCGTGTTCGAGACCGACGAGGTGGATTGGAAACTGGCAGAGTTGATCGTGAACATCCAGTACGCCTGTCAGCGCCATTACTTCGGAGCCATGGCAGAGACTTATTTCGATAATAAGCTGAGGGATGCGTCAGTGAATATCCGTCGCCAGCAGAAGACCATTGAGGCCTTTCAACGCTTGCCAGAGGAGTTCACCGTAGAGGATGCCATGCGCTGTTTCTCACTGGCCAATGATGTGGTGGCACGCGTTAAAATCAGCCGTCTGGTAAAGGATCATCTGGTGGAGAAGGCTGGGGAGTTTATTGAGAACGGCACCACTAAGGCCGTCTTCAAGAAGACTGGTCTCGCCATGGGCTGACGCCGTATCACCGTATCACCGTAACATTTGATAATTTAGGGTTTATGACAGAAGTAAGTATGAATAAGAACATGAAGTTAAGTGAGCACTTTACGCTCGGAGAAGTCACCAAGACAAGTTATAAGACGGAGGATCAGAATATCCCAAGTCGGGTGGCGATTGAGAATCTGAAGAACCTCTGTGAGAACTGGCTCGAGGATCTGCGGTACAGCTATTACACGCTGTCTCACAAAAGGGACAGTCCCCATTGTGAGATGCTGATCATCAACAGCGGCTATCGTTCGCCAGAGGTGAATCGCTTGGCTGGGGGCTCACCTACAAGCAACCATCTGACAGGCTGCGCCGTAGATATCCATGTGGAGGGTTTCGAACAGGCGGTACGCTATGCCTCCATCCTCCTTGATATCGCTGAAGGCACTAAGCGCGATTTCGATGAGCTCTATATTGAGCGCAATAAGGCAGGCAACCATTGGATCCACTTCGCCGTGAGGCCCAGGGATAACCGCCGGAAGGGTGGTTTTATCATAGCAAAGTAATAATTGAAAAGAGGTGGTCGCATTATTTGCGACTACCTCTTGTTTTTATTCATCATCTTGGAGTCCTTTGGTGATGCTGACATTGATCTCTGAATAGAAATCGCGCACAAAGATGAAATCCGTGAGGGCAAAATCCGTATGACGATAGAGGTGAAGGAACTGATTCGTCAAATTCAGATCCTTTGTGAGTTCTGGATTAAAATCTTCAATCATGTTGGAAGAAGAGTCGTTCATACCAATGAATGCTTCGAATGAATCGGCATAAGCTCCTTGAGGCAAGATGAGTTGACTGATACCACCGTCATAGGCTACATTCCAGTTCCCATCACACAAAGCTTTCCATAGCTGCTGACGGTTCCCCTCCTGAACAGGATGCAGAGCAGGATAGTCTTTGCCTAAATAAAGGCTGGCAGTCACTTCAATCTTTTCACCATCATCTTGATGCTTGATGGCGTCTTGATAGATACGGTGAGCCCTGTCGTACATCTCCTTAAGGGCATCTTTCAGACAATCATTAAACTCTTTGATGATCTCTATATAATCCTCTTGATGAGATAGTACCATTTCATCAATCAGATTCTTCCTGATAGACAGTAGGCACTTGTCTTTTGCTTCGTCAGAGAGATCATACATCCAAGAATCTTTAATGTCTCCCTCAATCATTCTCACCAGCCAACTCGAATATTCACAATGATCTTTCAACATACGCTTTACTTGATAATGTTTAAAAACAGCATCATTTCCACTTCCTGCTTCATCGACTCCTTGGTGCCTAAGCCAATTTTTATAGGCATTGCTTTCAGGGATTCTGGCAACCCTGCCAACAGTTTCTCTTTCTCAGCCTCTGTTACAGGATACTCAGAAGACGCACGCAGACAGATAATTGCATCATTATATAGCGAGAAATCCAGATCCTGGTACTTGTTGATGGATTCCAGAATATAATCTATACGTTTGCTTGTATCCCATGTGCGAGACGTATAAGGATAAAATTGGCCCTCATCCACTTGATGCAGATACTCCACGTCTTCTCGCTGAAAGGCTCCACAGCGGGTTAGCTTCAGAATGAAGTTTTCTCGCTGACTATGCATCTCCAAATATTTTTCCCTGCATTCCACGCGATAGTCACGCTTACGTTTACTACGATTCTTATTTTCCCTTTCTTGATAGTCTATATCAGTACAGAGAGGATGCCCTTTCCATCTATGTCTGCGTGGTGTAGTATGTTTCCAATGGCTGAGTTGCAATCTGTACAGTGCCTTATCATATTTGTTTTTGAGTTCTTTTGGAATAGAGAAGCTAATCTCCGCCTCATCATCAGACATACTACTAAAACCGTAGAAGGTCATCTCCCATAAACAACCTGCTAATACATAACGATCATCCAGAGGGTAATCATTATCAATTACCACACGTTTGGCAAGGCATTCGTCCCAAGAGTAACCAAGATTCCAACAAACAGGATTAGCCAGTATGTTACCATCATTATCTAAAAACTCTTTTATCAAGATATCGCCGCAGTCTTCATCCGATGGTTTCATCATCCGCAACTCGTCAAATGCCATTCTAAAGTCGGGCAACGAGTCTGGATTATCAGTAATTATCTCTTTGAGAAAAGGAACAATATCATCAAACGTGTACTTGTCAAATAGTTCTTTCAGTTTCATATCATATAGGTTTTATTCATAGCTAATAACCGTCATTCTCATTTTATTGCCTAAGCTTTCGTCATAATTGATGGCCCAATTCAATCTGTAACTATCATCATACAAAGTAAATATTTCGTTGATAGAATACATTTCTTCCATTGTTGGTCCATGCTCAGACGATACAGTAAAGCAGAAGATGGCATTGTGATAGAAACCTCTGTTGAAAGCTTCGTATTTCTCAATCAATTCCTTGAACCATCCGGCCCTATTACTTCCCTCATCCGTATATGATTCGTATTTATAAGTTTCGAAGTGATTGGCATTAAATAACTCTCTAATAGGCTCTTTGGAGATAGTATATTCTTTAATATCTAATTCTTTTATCACATCACATAACTCCAATACTCTTTCCCAATATTGATTATGAATAACTCTTCTTTTTATTCGTCTCCAGTTATGACGATGGGACATGTGATAATGAAGATTCCTGACCTTATCAATCCTTTTTCTGATTTCATTTTTAAATGCAGGAACCTTCAGCATTTCTTTTACTGAAGGGACGTGGAATCCTTTACTTTCTACGATTTCCTTTGCCCGTTTTGCCCTGATTTTAGTAATATCAGAATCGAGCAAATTATTTCCATAATAATAAAGCCTCTCATTGGTCTCGTCTTTCTGGTCTCGTGTAAAACCATAGTAGGAGGTATGCCAGAGACAACAAGCAGCTATTTCTGCCCAGGTGGCATTGACATCTTCATTGACGATTAATTCTTTAGCTAAACTCGATTCCCACGAGTTACCCTCCATGGGATAAGCATCAAGATGTGGCTCCTCCCAATCATAGTAGAGTTCAGCATTACTAATGGTTGCCGTTTCCTCGTCATCATCATCTAAATGAGGTTCCAATTGACGGAGCATATCGTAGTGGATCTTATACCAAACCAAGCTACAACCCTCGCTACCATATTTTCTAATATATGGCGCAATCTCGTCAAACGACACCTGATGTAACAATTCACTATACGTCATTGTATATACTTATTAGTTCACAATGCAAAGATATAATTAAGGTGCGCCGAATTGGGAACCTTATAGGAAGATTATTAAATCAGAAGAAAAAATGTCTAATTATTCAGAATCCAGATGGCATGATGAGCTTTTCGATCAGTCAGACCTTCTTTATCGTCTGTCAACACCAGATGATCCTGCTGGTTGGGGAAGAAATAATCTTCATCATCGAGGATTGCATAGCGATAATCCTTGCCTGCATTCTGAAACAGCCAGGCATTGATCTCCAATGCTTTTGCCTCACGCAATGGCATTCCCATCATCTCACCAGTCATGGCATCCTGAAAAGAGCTACTGAGTAAGATTGGGGTCATAGAGAAGATCTCACCAGGCAGATTGCGCTCCTTCCAAAGCTCCCTCATTCGCATGATGCCCTCATTACGCCAAGTCGAAGAGAGGATGATCTTACACCCCGTCAGCTCCACAATATGCTTCAGATTGGCTATCGCCTCAGGGTCGAACATCGCCCCAAACTCATCAAAGGGGTCAATGCCCTCGCGTTTCATCTGCCTGGCATATTTACCAGTATTCAGCACCCCATCAAAATCCAGAAACAGATATTTCTCCATGTTACTCTTCTATTTTTCTGCAAAGATACAAAAAAGGTGTGTCATTTCGAGGCATAACTATAAGAAAATGGTATTTTTCCTATTTCATTCGTGCTAAATTTCTTCTCTTCTCTATAAAGGGATCTCCCTTTTCACTATCTAAACAGATAAAAACAATATGGTCATGCTTGCAACAATCAAACACCTTCTCTTCGCTTGTTGTCAAACATCCTATATCACCCTTTGTAGAAATGTATTTAAAAAAACAACCTTCACAGGAGAGGTCAGACATTTCCCTCTCTGCTCTCAATGGAATCCCATAGAATTCAAACTCTTCACCTACATTCATTTTTCAAAATAGCTTATTACACGTTTTGCCAACTCCATGTCGATACTAGAATTATTGACTTTGGCATAGGCTATCAGTGAGTTTGCTATACCTTCCAAGTCACACACGCTGCCATTGACAGCATTAGAAACATACTCACTGACCTCTGCAGGAATCTCCAAACCATCTTGTTCGCACTTGGCATTCAGAATGTCAATGCATAGCTGCAGATCAGGTTTTTCAATCTCAGCAACCACCCCACAGGCGAAACACTTCACCACATATTCCTCTATACCCTTCAAATCCACAGGAGGGCGATCGCTGGCCAGGATAATCTGCTTACCATTACGTAAGAGATGATTGAATATATGGAAAAACGCGTTGAGTGTCTTGGGTGCGTTCATCCACTCCTGAATGTCATCGACAATCAGCACGTCGATTGACTGGTAGAAGTTGATGAAGTTGTTAGTTGTATTCTGCCGAACAGAATCGGTGTACTCTCTTTGGAATTGTTGAGCACTGATATACAACACAAATTTCTCTGGATTTTTATCCTTGCATTTTAACCCAATGCCATTGATGAGGTGAGTCTTACCACATCCATTGGGGCCAAAGATAAAGTAAGGATTACAGGTTGTCTGACCTGGGTTCTCAGCGATGGATAACCCCATAGTGCATGCCACTTTATTGTTCTTGCCCTCAATGAAATTCAGGAATGTCTTCTTAGAATCAAGTTGAGGATTAAACACAAAAGGTGAAACCTCTTCTTTCCTTTTATTCTTCATACGTTCATTGCTTTTTATTCATGTTGCAAAGATACAAGAGAGGTGCGCCGTATTGGGGCAGAGGTTAGAAGAAATTGATTTTTCTATTTTCTTGGCATTATATTTTGTGGTTTCAGTATAAATGGTTACCTTTGTAGCCAGTTAATTAAAAATTTGGTAATATGGAAAAGACCCCAAAGAAAATTGCTGGTAAAAAAGCAAGTGAACTCATCACAAAATGTGATAAGTTAGAAGAACCGGTCGCAATTTGCGACCAGTCCAAGGAGGTAGTTGCAAATTGCAATAACCTTAATTTCAATATAGAGAGTTTAATTCGAACAATTCGAGGTCAGAAGGTGATGGTGGATTTCGACCTATCCATGCTCTATGGTGTTAAAAATAAACGTCTTAATGAACAAGTGAAACGTAATATAAATCGTTTCCCTGACGACTTTATGTTCCAACTCACAAAAGAAGAATGGAATACTTTGCGGTCGCAAATTGCGACTGCAAATACACCAGAAGAAAAGGCTGTTGCGCTTTTGCGGTCGCAATTTGCGACCACAAAAGACCTATCGAAGATAAGGACTCTGCCATATGCGTTCACGCGAAATGGCATAGGTATGCTAAGCAGTGTACTTGGATCGGAAACAGCAGTTGCAATGAATATTAGGATCATGCGTGCATTTACTATTGGCCAGCAGATCATAGAAAGCAATGCCTTATTATTTAAACGCGTATTTCACATTGAACAGCATCAGTTGGAAACGGATGAGAAGATAGATTTCATTCTTAGTAAGATGGATGCGAACTCACCTAAGCTTCTCACTGAGCAGATATTCACTACAGGCTGCGTTTGGGATGCCTGGGCATACGTCTCTGATCTGGTGAGAAGCGCCAAACAGCGCATTGTGTTGATCGATAACTTTGTTGACGATCGCGTGCTGTCGTTGTTAGATAAACGTGGCGATGGGGTAGAGGCGATGATCTATTCCAGATATAGCGAGTCTTTCCAGACTGATCTCCAGAAGCATAATGCCCAGCAACGTGAAATCAAGTTCACACAGTTACCCCATAGGAATCATGACAGGTTCCTGATCATCGATGATGAGGTATATCTGCTGGGGGCTAGTGTGAAGGACATGGGCGTTGGCTTATGTGCCATTACCAAAATGCAAACATCTCCAGAGACAGTATTGGGACTGTTGGAATAGAATTCTTTTAGAGGCCTATTTCATCAGAAAATCATAGAGATCAATGTATTTTGAAAGTACGATGTCTCTTAACTCATTCTGTTGCTTGGCATCGTCGTTGATGAGTTGAGACAGATATGCCCAGAAGGTTTTTCTATGGTGCATATACTTCAGGTGGGCCATCTCATGCAGGATAACCATATCCAGGAAGTCTATGGGAAAGATTACCAGAACTGGTGATAGACTGATGATCTTAAAGGCATTACATTGCCCTAGAATTCTCTTTCTCAATTTCCTTACCCTGACATCTTTTGCTTTAATGTGCTTGATGGTCTCTATCTCATGGAATCGTCGTGGTAGTACCTCTTTTGCCCTAATGACAATCTGGTCACGTATATTGATACGCAACCAACTCTGCAGTCTGAGATTTTCAAACTGGGTGCATTCTGAATATAGCAAATCAAGTCCTGAACGGTCACCACGTAACATGATCACCATGAGGTTCTTTTTGGTCTGATATACCATCTTACCCATGCTTCTCTTCTGCGCTTCCTGAAGCAACACCTGATGGTCAATCAGATACCACTTGATGCTGAAATATGGAAACTGAAGTCTGAAGTTAGGATTAATCCAAAATAGTGGTTCTAGTTTTCTATCCGCCATACTTTATCTAATATTGTATCATAATCATGAGAATACCTGCCTATCTGCAGACCATAGAAACGAGTGCCTTTCTGATGCTCTTCTTCCATAAGTTTTCTCACATGCTCTTCTGGTGGTTCAAACATGAAATCACTGATGATGAGCATATCTGCCATCGCATACATCTGAGTCTTTAGCATCCGGATGCCACCTTTCAGCATCTCATTACCATCCGTACCACCAGTATAACGATCACTGAGAAAGGATTCCAACTTCTTCCATGCGCCAGGCTTTGCCAAGTCTATACTTTTGGCTCGCACTGAGAAGGAGATCAGAAAACAATTCCGTTTTTGTTTCTTTGCCATGAATAATAATTGCCTGAGCAGACAGGTGGCCAACTCCAGAGGACGCCCATACATAGAACCACTGGTATCGATGCTTACGATGATGGGGCCTTTCTCCATTCGTGGCTCTTTCTTCTTGGCATGTTCCACCTTCATCACACTCTCCAACTTTGGCTTATTAGCAAATAGTTGTAGTTGGCTCATCGCGTATTTGTAATAGAACAGACTTTCCGTCTGGTGGTCTGCGAGGATAGTGGTCTCTATGGGAAGTAGGTGTTGCAAATCATTTCCATTCGTCACCTCTTCAATTTCAACTGCTGGGGTGGGGGGCGATGGCAATAAAGGGATATACCTTCTGAAGGTTTCGTCTTTCTCGTCCTCTCTCTTGGGTTTCTCCCTGCCTATCATATTGACGATCTCCACCATCTGAGGAAAACTATAATACATCCTCAGAATCTTCTTCCTCTCCTTATAGTCATTATATCCGCACTCACGAATGTTCTGTTCCCAGTAACTTTTATTCCTTTCGATACAGGATGCTTCATATTCCTTTAACTGATTATCGCAGGCTGCATCCCAATCCCTTATCAGGGGCCCAAACACTGATTCTGGTGCAGACTCCTTGAACTGTTGGACATATCCATCAATATTCACCTCTTCTGGCTTATACTGTTGCTTGATGGTTCCATAAACTTTGGGCCACAACTCCCTTTTCTTCTCAATTTTACCTAATGAGAAAACCCTGATAAGCGACTTCTCCTTCTGGTATTGTTTTTCCGCAGGCTCGAAGAGTTTCAGCATGGCCTCAATAAACTTCAGGATTTCCTCTTTCATGATCTCCTTCCATAGAGGATCCTGACTGTCTAACTGCGGATTCTCACTGATAGCCTGTTGCATAAAACCACCTAACAAGTCGTTAGACGGCACAGCATCAGGCATTCTTCCTCTATCCATATAGAAGTCGAATGCCTCATCATAAGCAGTCAGCCTTTGGGTGATGATCTCGTCTTTCGTCATAACAGCAAACTGGCGTTTTGTGCTTTAACCTCCATTTCCTTCAGACTCTTTTCACACTGGGCGAGGTATTTTGAGACAATCTTCATGTCATCGTCAGATAGGAAAAGGTTACGATAATCATTAAACTGCCTTTGCAAGTTGGATAACTTGGTGAAAAGGTCATTCCTTATTTCATTAAGTGCTGCCAATGCCAAATTGGGACTCGGACTTCCAGGTATATTGAATATCGTAGGCTCTGGATTAGCCTTTTTGGTTTGGAAAGCGTAAGGTACGTTGTCGATGATGATGCCACCATGACATTTGGAGAGTTTGATTCTTCTGGCCTCTTTCGTGTTCTTGATCTTATAATCGTATAATTCTCCTGTATAGATTGCGTGAATGATATATGATTTCTTGGCATCATCGTAGTAGATGACACCATCACAGGTTTGTCCTGAGGGTACATGACTATAATCCATCTTGTAGAACAAGGTGCTACCTGCATGATACTTCAAGACATTAAAATAGAAGAAGTTGATGAGAACGTAGTTGTCTTCATCAGGCTCTGTCGTGTTTGTAGTTGCCAGTCCTTTTCTCACGTTCTTGAGTTCTATATCGATAGCCTTTCCCAATTTGGCGATCCGTTCGTCTATTGGGGCAGTAAGACTGGCGCATACCGCATCAATGATGGTGGGGATGATATCCGACTTGTTCCATAGACAATGTATCAGGATGGGGATGTCAGTCAGATCTACACATCTACGCCCATTCATGAATGCTGAGGCCTGCAACAGATGAACACATTTCTTCCACCTACGATCTGAAATATAAAAATCCATTTCCTCCACCTCTTCCTTCTTTGCCTCAGTTTTAAGGTTCTTCCTGATATGGGTAATCACAGTGCACACCTCATTGGTGATCTCCACTTCTTCAATCTTCTGCTGCCATTCCTCATATTGCGCCTCTGTGATCAACAGGTATTCAGGAATAGGCTTGGGTTTGGTATTCTTCTGACGAATCATCTTGTAGAATACGTTCTCGCTCTGAATACAGTTGGACACCATTCGTACTAAGAAACGATCCCAGAGTGCTTCAAGTCCCTCGTTTTCTGCAGGCAACTCATTACTGGCTGCAATCAGAGCCTTCATGGGCAATTGTAGCGTGGTGCGTCCGTTTTGGTAGATACGCTCATTGATGGCTGTCAGCAAGGCGTTTTGTATGGAGGGACCAGCTTTCCAGATCTCATCGAGGAATACCACTGTTGCTGATGGCAGGAAACCATCTACAACGCGCTCGTATCTGTCTTCACTCTTCAGCAGAGAGATGGAAACTGGTCCAAAGATCTCATCAGGTGTACTGAATCGAGACATCAGGTATTCAAAGGCACGACCATCCTTGAATATCATTTTCAACCTACGGGCCACAAGGCTCTTGGCTGTACCTGGAGGCCCCAGCAGGAAAATGCTCTCACCAGCCACGGCACTCAGCAGCGACATCGCCAGGATGTGCTCTTTCTCATACACTCCCTCCCCCATCGCCTTTAACAGTTCTCTTACATGCTGATCTATATCCATTCTAATTTTTTCTTCCATTGATTAAAATGATGGTCAGTATTGCCATATTAATGGAACAGTTTCGCATTTTGTAAAATGTACTCAAAATCCGTCATAATAGCTAATCTTTTTGTTCTTCCAATTTTGTAAAATGGCTTATTACACGTTTTGCCAACTCCATGTCGATGCAAGAGTTATCGACTTTGGCATAGGCTATCAGTGAATTTGCTATACCTTCCAAGTCACACACACTGCCATTGACAGCCTTAGATATATACTCGCTGACCTCTGCAGGAATATCCAGACCGTCTTGTTTGCATTTGGCATTCAGGATGTCGATGCATAACTGCTGATCAGGCTTCTCGATCTCAGCAACCAACCCACAGGCAAAGCATTTCACCACATATTCTTCCATCCCTTGCAAATCCACTGGAGGACGATCACTTGCCAGAATAACCTGTTTGTCGCATCGGATGAGATGGTTGAAGATATGAAAGAAGGCTTCGAGTGTCTTGGGAGCGTTCACCCACTCTTGGATGTCATCCACGATGAGCACATCGATCGACTGATAGTAGTCGACCAAATCATTCGTCGTATTATGACGAACTGAATCAGTGAAATCTCTCTGGAATTGTTGGGCGCTGATATACAATACACGTTTCTGCGGATCTTTCTCCTTGCAACTTAAACCAATGGCATTGATGAGGTGAGTCTTACCACATCCATTTGGGCCGAAGATAAAGTAAGGATTACAGGTTGTCTGACCTGGGTTCTCAGCTATAGATAACCCCATCGTGCGTGCCACTTTATTGTTCTTGCTCTCAATGAAATTCAGGAAAGTCTTTTTAGAATCAAGTTGAGGGTTATATACAAAAGATGAAACCTCTTCCAATTTCTTTTTATTCTTCATACGTTCATCGTTTTTATTCATGCCGCAAAGATACAAGAGAGGTGCGCCGTATGAGGGCACACCTATAAAGAATCTGCTAAAAATAACATTTCCTTATTCTCGTATTCTTTGGTTAATCGAACTATAGAAAGAATGTCATACCCCAGCGTCTTCAATTCTTGGATCAGCCTGGGGATTTCAGCTTCATAGTCATTGACACCTGATTTCATGTTCAACATAATGATAGCAATCTTGCTATTGTCCTCTGTGGCAATGAGTATCCGATTGGCGTAATCTCTCACTAGAAAGAAGTCATTGAGACAAATTTCTCTATTCCGTGCAAGTTGTGATATCACTCGTTTTGCTGCGATCATAATTTCTTTGCTGTGCTATATAAGAAACGATCCTTTCTATTTCCTTGTCTTCAATATAAACCCCTTGAATGTGAACAGGGTCTAATGAGTCTGTTATTACCAGCATATCACCTTTACCATTGAGGCATTCTGCACCTGCTCGATCAATGATAGTCTTAGAATCAAATCCTTCAGAAACTCTAAAAGCGATACGAGCAGGGAAATTTGCCCTAATCCAACCCGTGATGATGTTAGTGGTGGGGCGTTGAGTACAAATCACGAAATGGATTCCAACTCTCCAACTCTGTGCAGCAAGATTAGAAAGTTTTGATTCAAATTCGCGTCCTAATACCATCAGCAAATCGCTATATTCATCGATCACAGTCACAACAAAAGGCATTGGTTGTTCTGGATACTTTTGATTATACTCAGTAATAGATCTCACATCCGCTTCCTTAAACCTTTCAAAGCGGTTATCCATCAAAGAACGTAGTAAATCTATTACGCCAAGACAATGATAGAAATCATAAATTATACCATTTGGAGATTCTTTCAGAAAGATATTGTAAAGTGGAGCGTAAATTTTGAATTCACATCCCTTGGTGTCAACAAGTACGAACTGCAATTCTGATGGTGCTTTCTTTAATAGGAGAGAACAGATGATTGCATTCAGACAGGCAGTTTTTCCCTGCCCAGTAGCTCCAGCCACCAATAAATGATGTGCTTTGGCCAGATCAAACATAAACGCTTCTTTATCTTCTGTAGTCCCTATGGCACAAGGTAATTCCATTGTATTATTTTGGAATTGTTTAGAACAGAAAATAGGCACATGACCATTAAGCAGGTCAAGAGGTGGACACTGGTAACCTCTATGATTTAAACTAACTTCACTCATATAAAAATCTATATTTTACTTTTTCCCGCAAAGATAAATAAAAGGTGCGCCGTATTAGGGCATAGCTTTTTATTTACTATAAATAATCAATATCTCACATTTATTTATATTCCACAAACGACCTATATAACCATATGTTATTATAGGATTAATGCCTTCCCTCATAGGGATTTCTTTGATTTTGTTTAAATCATCCGTGTTTAGAGGACGCCTTTCGTCCACTTCTATGTTTATAACACATGATGTGTATGATAATAAATCATATTGATGATCTTCACTCATACGCTCTATAATGTTAGATGTTCGTTCTTCATCTCTCTTCACACGAGAATCATAGAGCAAACATAGTATTTCTTTTTCTTCAATTAAGTACAATAAATTATGAAAATCAAATGGAATAACGTGCTTTGCACGTTGCATCGTCTCAATTAATTTAAATACATACAATATTTGAAAATCGCCATGTATATATTTTGGACATTCCCATTTATTAAAAGAAATGGGATTGATCTTCTCTTGATATTTTGGAAGAAGTTCATACCTCTTGGTAAATATTATCTTTTGAATAACATTAAAATTTTGTACCGGTAGGTACTTTTCATAAGGATGTGTTGAATACATGTATGGATCATCATCAATCCCTTTATGTATATGCCAACCATCATAATTAGAGCCTATCAAAGATTTCGACTTTAAACACGATTCATATAATTCCCAAAATGGCTTACGATGATTATAATGAACCGTATGACATAGTTCATGTATCAAGGTACAAATAATCTCATTATAATTTCCACATCGAAATAAAAAACGAAAATCAATCCTGATAGAGCGACCACAACAATATGCACAGGCAGTTCTTCTTCTTTGAGGAGAAAAGCAAATCAACTCAACATCAGTTATAATGAAATTCAGTTCATAAGCAAGTTTGCATGTCTCTTTAATGATAAACATGTTTGCTTGACAATACAAATTTGCAAGTTCGTCTTCAGGATAATATTTTATCTCTTTTACTGATAATCCTCTTAGTTCTTGACAGGACAACCATACTTCATACAATGAATTGTATTTCCTCATAATTTTCTTTTTTCCGCAAAGATACAAGAAAGGTGCGCCGTATTGGGGCACACCTAAAAGAAAGTGAGAATAATGATGTCTTATTACGCTAAAATGGGGTCTGGGCAGAAGTCTTTGCGCTTGCAGGTCTTGCAGTGTTTACCAATCCAAACCTCATCAAATTGGTCCATCGCTTGCGCTACGATTTCAGGCTCATCAGTCAGGATGCCAGCCTCAAAGTTGCGCGTGCCATCAGCTTTCATGCCAATGCCAGCACCTGTGAGATTGGCACTACCAATATACGCATCCTTGCCATCAAAGATCATCATCTTGAAATGCACCCTTGGGCAAAGTACCCTCTCCAACCCATCATAGAGAATAGGGAACCTGTCAAAGTCCTCCCTGAAGTTTGGTCCTGGCTCCTTGGCATGAATCAGCCTCACAGCCACACCTTTCTTTATCAGCTTAGCCAATACCTCCAAGAATGGTTTCTTCGTTTTCCCATCCTCGATATATAAATCCTTGATATCAGCCGTACCAATCCACAAAGACTCCTTCACATGCAAAACACGTGAAAGCACTTCTTTGTAGTGGGCGGAGTTAGAGATGTAGGTGAGCATTATGGAATATGTATTTGCTTTTCGTCAATATCTTTTAGGGCTTTACGAACGACATCCATAACATATTTTGAGAATTCACCATTAATCATTGCTGCGACAGTATTCATGTCGTCCCAATTATCGTATCTTTCCAAATTTGCTCTTCCATATGGCCATATTAATTCTTTCTTTCCACCAATATGGTAGGAGGATGACTCTAATTTAATAGCATCACCTTTGTAATTTGAAATTCCCCAATGGAATCCACTATTACTACGTTTGTTCTCTGAGTAAATCCAAATGGCGAAGATATCCCATTCTTTTCTACGGAAATAAAAACCCTTTTCAATCCCGTATGCAAACAAATTGCATTCTTCATAGAGAAGATTTTCTTCCTTGCAAAATCTTTCAAAAGAGGGTTTTACGTAATTCTCGAATGCATACTTCTTGTATTCCTCTTGTACGCTAAATAAAGCCGCAATAGCTTCGGAATTATTGACCATCATTTCGATCAAAGCCTCTTTGTTCTTAGTGTCCATATCTTGATTTGTTAGTTGTTTAATGTGATTCCTATATTGAATTAATGTCTCGCGAATAAGGGGAGTGGTCGCACTTTCTTTAATACATTCTCCAATCCAATTAAGAATATGTTCCTTATATGAAATACGAGTATAATTTATTCCTTCTCCACTATCATCGCTTGCATAATGTTCATCAAGTGTAAGGTAATAGATAGTATATTGACCAACTCTATATTTCTCTTTTGAAAATTTATCATATCTCTTCAATTGTTCGCTTTGATCGCTGGCATACACTTTGTTCTCGATGATAACACCTTTACCTTTTTTATCTTCTATGAGAATATCTATACGACCTTCGTTGGTTACATACTCTGTATTGACTCTACATGAAGAGGTGTCCATTCCTGTAGAATCTTTAATGGTTTGAAGAAAGATTTTGAGGAATTTGTCCTTCTGCCCGTGATTCCCTTGAGGGTCAAGGATTCTTGCAATAATAGCAGAGTGTTTTACCTCATAATGGTCTACACCACAAATCTGAAAAACATTAAAGCGTTCTCCTCGGCGAAGGCTCTCTTCTTTTTTTACCTTTTCTTCTCGTAAGATAGCATTTACACTATTCAATAAATTCTGTAAATTCTCCATAAATATAATAGTTCAATTATACGAAATCATCCTTTATTTGCCAACAACTTGCTAATGATATAATCATATTCCCCTTTTGCCACATAAGATGGTCTTTCGCCATTGTTATAATATGCTGCTTGATACTCCTTTGCGAATTTCTTTGGGGAATCAATACCATTAACGATAGCATACTCAAAACCTTGAATATAAACATCAATGAACTTTTTCCCTTCTATGTCATTATCTTGCGGGTAATGAGTATCGTAACAATCTTCATACGCTTCTGCAATAGTATATGCTTTATCTCTTTCTATACCTTTATTGATACATTCTTCAAATTTGGAAGCAAATAAATGGCAATAATCATCATCAGGAGTGATATTATGGTGTAGGGCATATTCCCTAGCATAAACTTCGCTCTTTCCTTTTTCTATCAACGAATTCTTAATCCTCATGAATTCTTTTACGTCTTCTATTGTCCATTTATAGATGAAGAAGTATGCGTAGTTCTCGACAAAACTTGAGTCATCATCAATGAAACGTGCAAAATGAGAAACTTCCATTCTTGCCTGTACATAACCTTGCAACTTAGAAACTGCTTGAAATGCCTCCCATGCGCTATCGTCCACATTTTCCCTTAAACGGTGATCGGCATAAGTCTCTGCCCAAGTTTCAGATAGACCAGCCTCTATCTGGCCAACATAGATATTCATGTAATCCGTTGCGATATCTATGCTTCCGTCTATGTCATCTTGTTCAGGATCATAACCAATGGCAATTTCATTGAGGGCCTTTGTAGCTTTCTCGACAAATAGGGGATAGTATTTGGCATCTATCTCCAATTTGCCCAATGCCACCTTTAGGGTCTCTTCTGGTATAGCCCATTTTTGTTCAGTCATATCTAAATTGTTTTAAGTTTCGATTGCAAATATAAGGATTATTATTGAAAGTCGCAAGAAAATCCCCATATTTATAATGATCCAATTATAATTCGATGTTCGTCCTTCATAAAGATTCTTGCATCCTTGCATTCTTCTATTAATTTGCTTGCTGCCCAGCTGATGTGATATATACTGTAGGCTATTGCTTCGCATGTACGAGGTATGTTTTTATCTAATTCTTCTGAGAATTCCAGAGCATATTTCGTTTGAATTTCTATTGATTTCTGCTTAACCTCAGATGCCCAGAGAATGATTTCCCTGAGCATCTGTTCTTTAGATGTGGTGTCTTCTACATGCATATTTCTGTCCTTTAATCATAAAAATCATAATTTGACCAATCGAGATCATCGCCTGGGATGTCTTGGGGGGAGGTGCTGTAATCAGATTCGAGACTTAGCTCGATATTGAAGTCGCGTACCCATAAGAGGTCGAAGATGGAGAAATCCATGTGACTGTAGAGGTTGTGGAAAGGATGAATTAGGTGCATGTTTTTAGTCATCTCCTGATCCAACTCTTCATTCCAGTTGTCTATCTTATCATCCAGATAGAGTAGCTGGTTTTCTGATGGAATATCGCTTTCTCTTCCTGCTCCGTAATCCAACACGAAATTGTTAACCCCATCCATATACAGGGGCATGTAGTCAGTGAGTGAGCCATTCAATACTGCCCACATCTTCCTGGCTCGCATCGTTTGGACAGGATGGATCTTGGAGTAGTCATAACCCAGGAAGCACCTTCCTCTGAGACTGAAACTGGGGAGAAGGCCACTGTTGACATTGGATGCATAGATTGATAATGCATGCTTTCTCATCTCTATCAGTTGGACTTTTAGGGCCTCGTTGAAGTCGGACAAGAGCTGCTTGCTATCCTCATCCATCACAAACATTTTATTCAGCAAAGACTTTCTTGTGCCCAGTAAGCACTTGATAACTTCCTCGCCAGCTTCATATTCGAAGTGCCTCCTATCAACTTCGTGCTGAGTTGATAATATCTCAATCTCTATGTCCTTGATGACAGTAGAGTTGAAGATCTCTTGTACTTTTCTTGCGTCCATATTACTTATTATTAAAATCCTATTTTTCTTGTTTGTTTTGTTTCGAGGCGCTCGTTGTCGCAGTAGGACATGAGGGCTTCGAGGCTGTTGCCTTTCTCACCATAGAGGATGCCATTGATGGCATTGTGGCGCGCGATATTTTCAATCTGGCCTCCGCTGAATTCGTATTTCTCAGCCAAAATCTTGGTGTCATCCTCTGAGAGAGCAGGGATCATCTCATGCCAGATGTGCATGCGAGCCTCCAAGGTAGGCTTCTCGAACTTGATCTTATAGAGGAATCGACGCTCGAAAGCCTTATCCATGTTCTGAGCGAGATTCGTGGTGGCGATCATAATGCCATCAAGGTTCTCCATCTCCTGAAGGATAATGTTCTGGATGGAATTCTCCATCTTATCTACTGCTCGTTCTGCTCCCTCTTGGCGTTTGTTGATGATAGCATCAGCCTCGTTAAAGAGCAGGATTGGTGTTTTCTCACTCCTTCCTACGATTTCCCTATATTCGTCAAATAGTGCCTTAATGTTCTTTTCGCTTTCACCTACCCAGCAGCTTTTAATCTGCGAAATGTTCACTTGCATGATGTCGCGTCCTGTCTGACGAGCCAATTGGAGTACAGTTTCCGTCTTTCCTGAGCCAGGTCCTCCATAGAAAAGGCAGGTGAATCCACATCGAAAGCCTGAACTTTTCATTCTTGTGCGTACCATCTGGAAATGACCATCCTCCAACAAAGAGGTAAGTTCCATGATTTGGTTCTGAATACCAGAACCATAAAAGAGTTTCTTTTCAACAATTTCCTTATGTTTTATCATTTCCTTATACCCTTGATTGTCATCGGGTATGCTTATTTCACAAAGCAATTCTTTTTTTGCTTTACGAGATACGCGGAATGACTCACGATCCACTATACCATTGTTATTATTATATTCTACCAGTTTCTCTGTGAGGATAGGATGATCCCCATAATTAAGTCTATATTTTGCATGAATCCACTGAGATTTGCAATCAAATAAAAAATCTAAATCATGATATCGAATATAGTTGTCATGGTTATTTACGAAAAGATGAGTGAATAATACGAGTAACATCTCTTCATCATTTGTCAGATCCAGAGATTTTATACGCTTCACATATTCCAGATTTTTGTTATCTTCAAACAATAATTCTATCTTTTCATTCAAAACATCGTAAGAAAGTTCATTGTCCTTGCGCATCCCAAAGTAATCATCTAGCACCCCAAATAGTTCTGCACAGGTTATATCTTTATATCTTTTGGGTATATAATTATCATCATGTTTGAATGCTTCAATTACATCTACTGGTACTCTATATGTAATATGCCTTCCCTCTCTACAGCAACGTAATATTTCCCTCTTTTCCAGGTCGTCTATTTCCTTTGTGTATCGAAGAATCTTCGCCGTACTGCAATTTAAGTATTTACCCATGTCTTTCAGTTTAGCATCTTCGTCATAATAACCAAATTCAACAAAAATGGCCAGCATCACGCTCTGCTCCTTGGTCAGATTAAGCTTGTCTGACACATATTTAATATATCGTGAGGCCTTGCGATAGAACTCAGGGCTGAGTTTCGAATCTTTGGCCTTTTCTACAATCTGCTCAATGGCTGTGAGTAGATCCAATTGTTTCTTCTGTTTTGCTTCCATCTTTACGTCATTTATTGTTCACGATGCAAAGATAGAAGAAAGGTGTGCCGATAAGATGCACACCTTTGAAGAATCTTATTATTTTGTGGTTATTTTCTTTGTTCGATGGTGAAATTGGTGTATTTCGAGAACTCTGATTTGGGTATCAAGAAGTGAAGTACCCATCCATCACCATAGCTCTTATATTTCAGATAGCCGCGATCCTGATAGGATTTGAATGTGAAACTGGCGTATGGTAATTGCTCGATATAGACGGCAGGTGAGAATAAGCCTTCGCCATTGGTCAGGATACCTATTTTAGTGTTGATAACCATCAACTTTCCCTCTGGATCAAGATACTCTGCGCTGCTGGTGTCATAACCTTTATTTGATTCAATGAGATTCTTCATGATCTGATGAGCCTGGAATGACGATGTTACACCCAGATTGTCCTTAATGACAAAATTTGATAATGCCTCATAACCCACTTCGAGGAAACGATGACATATCTCTGACAACACCTCTGGGCTGTTTCTTAAAGCAATGCCACGCCAGATTTGAGGGATACATGGCTCAAAAAGCAGGAAACTGGTGGTGTAGCTGACATTATTCTTCTCGAATTCGGCAATCTCTTCATCTGATAGTGCTATCTTATTGATGGTCTCATCAAAGAGTTTCAGAATCTGTTCTTTCTTGTCGTTGTCATAGTTGCAATCGATATTTATAGACATCAGCACACAATCATCTGTTTTAGCCAGCCAGTTTTTCAAGTTGGCTTCAATGGCTTCTCCATTCTTGACGTATAACTCTTTCTTAATATGACCTGTTCGCTGTGTGTAATGCGAAAAATGATGGGCGATGTATTTTATCTTATTGTCACTCTTGCCAAAGGTGATATCACGGCCACCTCTTGGTTCGCCCATATCGATCATGGAGACAAACTGCCCTTTGGATACCTCGATGGGGTCCTGTACTGTTAGTTTCAGATTCACCAGACCTGGCACCAAAGCCTTGTATTGGACTAGCAGATCCTCAAGGGCTTTCACCTCGTCTTTCTTCTTCTGTTCCCTTTCCTGCAGCTTCTGGCTGAAAGCGGTAACGTTATTTACTTGCGCCCTTACTTGCAATGCGCCAAGGACTAATAGCGCGATGATGAATGTTTTTGTTCTCATATGACATGATTTTTTTAAGACGCCGCAAATATAAAAAGAAGGTGCGCCGTATTGAGACACACCTTAGAAGAATTTCAAGGAAAAATGAAAATTACAAGATTTCCCTGGCGATCCAAGCGCAGGCTTCGGCATCGGCAAGGGCATGATGGTGGTTTTCGAGATGATATCCACAGAGTTCAGAGATGGTATGTAACTGGTGGTTCTCTGCCTCAGGGAATGCCTTGCGAGAAGCGATGCAGGTGCAGTAGAACGGATAATCTGGATAGTCCATCTGGTAAGTGCGGAAGACGGCTTTCAGACAACTCTCATCGAAAGCTTTGTTATGGGCCACAAGAGGAAGACCCTCGATCAGCGGCTCAATCTGCTTCCAAACTTCAGGGAAGATGGGGGCATCCTCTGTGTCCTGGCGCGTGAGACCATGTACCTGGGAACACCAATAATTATAATAATTGGGCTCAGGCTGAATCAGAGAGTAGAAGGAATCTACAATCTCGCCATTCCTGACGATGACCACACCAACAGAGCAGACACTGGTGCGTTCGTTGTTGGCAGTCTCAAAATCTATGGCTGCAAAGTCTCGCATATTCAGCCCTCCTTGTATTTGTTCCACATGGCTTTCACTCTCTCAGCCGTATCTTCCCTGAACCACTTGGGAGAGAGGACTTCGATGTCGCTACCCATGGAAAGGATCTCCTGCTGGAAATCGAAGGTAGGGCGAAGCTTTACTGTGAAGATGCTATATTCGTCTGTGCGCTCAATCTCCTTTTGCGTCTGGTGGAGCGTCAGGCTGCGAAGATAATTGGCCTGACCTGCTGACACTTTGAGTTTGACTGTCTCTACATCACAGTTTTGATCTGCGATGATACCAAAACAATCGTCGAAATAATTCTCAGCCTTGAAGTCCTTAGGATACTCGAAAGAATGATCTGTAAGATCTAACTGATGAACACGATCGAGGGCATAAATCATGATCTTGTCATAGTAGGGGCTACGACCTACGAGATACCAGCGCTGTTTGAATGCTTTCAGGCAATAGGGCTCAATCTCGAACGTGTTGGCTTCGTCGCGCCAATAACTCTGGTAGGTCATCTCCAACACGATATTCTTTTTCAGAGACTCTAATATCACAGGCAGATACTCTCTGCCATCATGAACTTCTTCAAGGAGAATCTTGTCTTTGATACATACGCTGTCGAGCATCATGTTGCTTACTGACAGTGTCCTGAAAAGCCAGCTACGCAAAGACGATTCATCTTCGAGATCGTCTGCATTCTGGATATAATAATAGTAATGTCCTCCCTTCTCATTCTCGATGATGAGGCCAAACATTTCCCCAATGGCATCCTTCCACTTATGAAAAGTGCGGAGGGGTAGGGGCTTGTTCTCGCTCATGTCGTTATCAAGCCACTTCTCATTAATCTCCTCGAAAGTAATCTTCTTGGCTTTATAGATGGTTTCTACCAGCCAGACGTACTTGTTTAATAGGTTCTTTGCCATAACATTTTGAATTAGTCCGCTGCAAAGATACAAAAAACCTGTGCAAAAACAATGCATAAGTTTGTTGTTTTTTTAAAAGACTGACGCCGTATCACCGTATCACCGTATCATTTTGTCTTTTTTAGCCCAGAAGTTTGGAATAATGGATTATTTGTGTTATCTTTGCACAAAGATTATGATTATGAAGCAGTTACAATGGATGCTCGCCGCTGTTCTTTTATACGTTGCCTAGATACACATGCCGGATGCCTGCTTCCTGGGCTACCCGCTTAGCTTCTTTGAGGGTGGCGACAGGGGTGGGCTCCAGCTGGCTCATCTTGTAACGGGGGAAGAAACGGCTGAAGTGCAGCGGGGCTTCGCTGAGGCCGTTGTCCATCAGCCATTGGCACATCCTGCCGATCATCTTCCTATCATCGTTCACCCCAGGAATGACGAGGTTCGTCAGTTCGATCCACACGCCTGCATCGCGCATGGCGAGGATGGTCTGAAGCACGGGTTCGAGATGGCCGCCACTCACCCGCTGATAGATGTCGTCGCTAAATGATTTCAGGTCGATGTTCGCCGCATCGAGATAGGGCAAGAGGTCAGCCAGCGGTTCCTGACACACGTAGCCCGCCGACACGAGGATGTTCCACAGGCCTGCCTCGTGCGCCAGTCGCGCCGTGTCGATGATATATTCTATATAGGTGAGGGGTTCCGTGTAGGTGTAGGCGATACCTGGGCAATGATGTTTCAGGCAGAGTTCGATCAGCGCCTCGGGCTGCAGCTCGTAGCTCGGCACCTCTTCTGGCTTCGCCTGTGAGATGTCGTGGTTCTGACAGTTCAGACAGCGGAAGTTACAACCCGTACAGGCCAACGACAGACAGGTGGTACCTGGGTGGAAGTGGTAGAGCGGCTTTTTCTCGATGGGGTCGATGGCGAGGGCGCAGGGGCGGCCATAGACCTCGCTGACCAACTCACCTTGACGGTTCCTGCGACTGCCACAGAGCCCCGTCTTCCCTTCTGCAATTATACAGTGGTGGGGACAGACCCCACACTCAACTCTGCCGTCATCCAACTGCTGATAATACCTTGTTGTACTCATCATCACATAATATTAATGTATCAGCGTATCCATCAGATAGACGATGGCGCAGCAGATGATAGCGACGGGAAAGAGACCCATGCGACGCCAGGCGGCTACGATGCCTACCAAGAGGGCTATGGTGCCTGACAGGGGCGACAGGGTGGTTTGGATCATGCTGGGGAAGGTCATCACGGCGAGCGTGACATAAGGCACATAATAGAGGAAACTGCGCAGGAAACGGTTGCTGATCTGTCCTTTGATCAACAACATCGGCACCACGCGGATCAGGTTCGTGGTGATGATCGCCAACAGGATGCAGATGATGATACTTTGCTTATCCATGGGCCTCCTCCATTTCTATTGGTTTCAACCAGGCGACAACCGCCGAGATCAGAATGGTGAGTACGATGGTTCTTGTACCACTGCTCCACTCACAGACCACAGGGGCGACGGTACAGGCGCCGCTCAGCACGAAACTGGCAATGACGGCATAGAGCACATAACGGTCGTCGCGGGCAGGGGGCATGATGATGGCAAGGAACATACCATAGAGCGCTACACTCAGGGCGGCTACGATGTTGGCGGGCAACATCCCGCCAGCCACGATACCAGCCGCACAGCCTGAGGCCCAGAACAGGGTGGAGATAAGGGCGGCAGAATAGGTGTAGGCAGGTGGACAGTAACCCAGACGGGAGATGGAGACGCCGAAGACCTCGTCAGTCACACAGCAGGCCATCAGCACTCGGTGAAACCATGACGTGCCAGGGGCAATCTTCTGGGAGAGGGCGGCACTCATCAACATATACCGCAGGTTCACCACCAGACACATCGCCACGATCTCCACGTAGGTAGCCTGGGCGGCGACGAGCGTATAGACACCATATTCGCCAGCCGAGGCACGGGTGAAGAAACTGCTCACGAAACCGATGATCGCCGTCAGTCCTGCCTGTTTGGCGATGATACCCAACGAGAAGGCCACGGCAAAGTAACCCAAGGCGATGGGGATGCCGATCCGAAAGCCGTCTATGATATCTTTACGCCGCATCAGAACACGATCGCTTCATACACATAGAGGTCGGCGTCCTTCCAACCGTCCCAGCCCAGTCCGGCTTTGTCCTGCGAACAGTGGCTCACAAACTCCTCCTTCGTCCAGTTCACCTCGTCGGCCACCTGGGGCAGATAGGTGCCACTGTGGAACCCCTTGCGGATATAGATGCCATGACGGTGGAGCTCAAACTCATCGAGGCTGTAGATGCGTCGCATGGGGGTGAGCACGGAGATCTCGATCTCCAGCTCGTCGAATTCCTCACGCGTCACGTTTAGGAAGCGCGGATCTTCAAAGGCGGCTGCCCTGGCCATCTCTGTCACGATCTCATAAAGGGGCACATCCTCTCCGAAGTGTCCGATACAACCTCTCAGTCGGCCGTTCTTATGCAGCGACACGAAGGCGCCGCACTGCTTCTGGAGGGTCGGATAGCCGTTGCTCAGCGCTTGGGCATCCACCTTCTGGCCATCGAAGTGCGCCTTGATGCTCTCAGCGGCAATCCGCTTCAGCTGTTGTTTGTCTTCATCCGTCAACAGGAACTCGTCGCCCTGCTGATCCGTTTTCCTTACGATGGCGAAGGCATGATAGCCCACCACGCGGTCTCGGCCCTGCGGGTCGATGTCGCCTGAGTTCTGGTAGAGCAGGTGCCTCACCTCATAGCTGCTGTCGAGCATGAGCATGAGGGTGACGATGGCGAACAGCCCACAGGCACTCGTGGCCAACCCGCTGGTACCACTCGCCGCATTCGCCTCGACGGTGGAGATCAACTCTCGCACGTCGCCACGCTCGATGGCCTTGCCCGTCATGCCGTCGATGCTGATGGCATCCTCATAACTGGGATAGTGGGAGAAGTCGCTGCTGATCACGAAGAGGTTCTCTTTGTTGAAATAGGGCTTCAACGCCGTTGCCATCTGTTTCAGACGGCCGAAGTCGTTGGTGGCGATGATGATCGGTACGATGGGGGGCACCTTGCCCAACTGCTGCTGCAGGAAGGGCAACTGCACCTCCAGACAGTGCTCCTGCGCGTGGGCATCTTCTTGGTAGGTGAACACGCTGTCGGCCTCTATCAGCGCCTGAGCCGTCTCCTTGTCCACAGCCACGTGGCCTAACGGCGTGGCATAGAAGTCGGCCTTCGTATCGACGGAGGCACCGTCGAGCCACGTATGATGACTCGGCCCCAACAGGAAGATGCGTTTGTACTTACGCTCAGGGTTCAGCTGCTTGAAAGCTTTCGCAGCCACATGGCCTGAGTAGTAATAGCCCGCATGGGGCACGATGAGGGCTGCCACATCCTGATCGGTGTCGTCCGCCTGATGTCTGGATAGGAAGTGGGCCACCTCCTCACTGAGTCTCTGGGGATTGCCCTCGTAGAAACGGTTGGCCTGGGTGGCAGGTCTGATGATGGATTCCGTACTCATAGTCACTCTATTGCTTCGTCATTGTCTTATGGTGTGGGTTGGAAGTCGTGGACCCATTCTCTGAGGGGCTCCATGGCTTCGGCATGATCGGGATCGTAGCGCAGGATGACAGTGACCTGACGCAGACTGTCGCTGTTGATCACCTTACTGTAGTATTCCCATTTCTCGTCCTGGCCTTCGTGGATGGAGTAGTCGTCGCCCACATCCACGAGATCGGCTCCCATCGCCATCAGGGTCTGGCCTGAAGTGCGATACATGTTGTGGAGGGAATCGACCATGAAGGATACAGAAATGTCGTCCATCATAAACACTTCCTGCAGACCTGCGTCGTCAGACAGCTCCTGACGGTAGAGGAACGAGGGGTAGTTGATGTCGAACCCCAAGCGGTCGCTGTGGTATTTCAGCAACGTGTAGTTGCCCATCTGGATCGACATGCTGTCAGAGCTGGTGAGCTGGCTGGCGTAGGCTTTCGGCTGTTGCCCGCCCCAGCATCCTGTCATCGTCAGTGCTGCGAACATCAGGCTGGCGATGAGACTTTTTCGGATGGTGATTGTTGGTGCCATATTGGGTTTATCTGTAGAGCATGACGGACCCTCCGTCGCTCTGGCAATATTTGCGTAGCAGTTCCTGGATGAAACGGGCATTGGCGAGCACGCGTTCCTCCTGGCCGTCGTAGCCGTTGATGAGTACCACGAGGTGGGTGGTCTGAAGTGTCATCTTCGTACGCTCGTTGTCGCTGGTAGGCGTGCCGACACCACCCTGGGCATCGCGATAGACGGGCAGCCCTGCGATGTTGAGCATCCCACGTCCGATGCCTTCGTAGGGCTCGCCTTCACGACCCACACCGAGGGTGAGTGTGTCGCCCACAAACTTGTCGGCATCGAAGCCACCGATGCTGTAGCCATAGGCGATGCTGGCGAGGTTGACGAGATCGACGAGCGTGTCGATCTGATAGAGTTCCTTGCCCTGCAGCATCCGACGGATGAGCTGTTCACTGGCAGGACGGTAGCGCGAGGGGTCTTTGCCACAGGCTTTATACACGCGTCGCGTGGCGGCAATGCCTGAGAGCTCCTTCAGACTTTCGGTGGTGAGCTCAGAACGGAATCGCGCCTCGAGGGCGTGGATCTCGTCCCACAGGGCAGCGTGATAGGGGGTGTTGACCACCTGTGCCTCGACGGCTGCCCCCACGAAGTTGGGGCACACGCTTTCTATCTCCTGCGAAACGATGATGCGCATTTAGTTCTCTGGATTTGCCTCGTAGTGGTACTCCGTAATATTCGGATTCGTGCCCAGGTCGGTCTCCTCTGCTGTTGGGAGACTCGTGACGTCGATGAGCTTCTGCTCGTAGCCTTTGTGTACAGGCTCCACATCGAGCAGCAGGTCTTTGTATTGCACCGTAGAGAAGATGAAGCCGAGGAAGCCCACGCCGACGCGGATGCCCTCTGGGTGCAGGTTGTTGTGGATATAGGCGGTGGAGTAGAAGAGGTGACGATGGGGCACCAGTTCGTTGTACTTGTGGTAGGTCTCGATCACCTCAGGGGCGATGTTGGCCGTGTCAGCCTCCGTAAACGAGTAGCCGAGGTTATGCACGAAGTCGTCGATGACGTCGCCCTTAGATAAGTTGTTGTCTTCCAGACACTGCATCACGTTGTCAGTCATCACCCTGGTCATCTCTTTCTTGGTGGGTGCGGAGATATAGACGAAGATCAGCAGGAATACAAGGATACCACATGCGAAGATGATACGTCCGCTCTTACTGCTGAGGAGCCTCTGGAAGAAATTCTTCTCGCCGTCTCCGTAGTTGATTCTTCTTTCTCTGCGTTTGATGTTCAGCATATTCTAATCAAGTTTGGTTGTTATGTATGAGGTTCATGAATTCCTGTCGCGTCTTGGCCTGGTTGAAGGCGCCGCTGAAGTCGCTGGTGGTGGTGATGGCATTCTGTTTCTCGATGCCACGCATCTGCATGCACATGTGCTTGGCTTCGACCACGACCATCACGCCGAGGGGTTTCAGGGTGTCCTGGATACAGTCCTTGATCTGTTGCGTCATACGCTCCTGCACCTGCAGGCGGTGGGCAAAGATATCCACCACACGGGCTATCTTCGAGAGCCCCGTGATGTAGCCGTTGGGGATATAGGCCACATGGGCCTTACCGTAGAAGGGCAGCATGTGGTGCTCGCAGAGCGAGAAGAAGTCGATGTCCTTCACGATAACCATCTGCGAGTAGTCTTCCTTGAAGAGGGCATCGGTGAGCACCTTGTGGGCATCCATCTGGTAGCCTCTGGTAAGCACCTGCATCGCTTTCGCCACACGCATGGGGGTCTTCTGCAGACCCTCACGATCCGTATCCTCACCTAAGAGGGTCAGGATCTCCTTGTAGTGGTCGGCCAGCTCTTCCAGACCCTCCCGATACTGGGGCTCATAGCCGGAGTGATACTCTGTCTCGTAACTCATGGATATTGTACGGTGATTTTGCCTTTGACGATGATGGCTGAGTCGTAGCCCAGTTGCTTCACGCGCTGCAGCACTTCGTGGGCCTCCTCGTAAGTGCGGTAGTTGCCCATGCGGCAGATCCACCTGGGGGAGTAGAAGTGTACATAGACGGGTTCGCCTGGGAAGGAGACCTTGATGCTCTCACCCGTGCGCTCAGCCTTCAGTCGGTCGTTGCGTGAGTTGCCTCCCGCAAACACCTGAACACGGTAGCCGTTGATCTTCATGCCCTTCATCACCTTCTTGTGTACGTCGGCGGTGTCAGGGGCCACCACGATAGCCTGTGACTCGTTGTCCTTGGGGGCCACCTTCTCCTTGTCCTTCGACTCGGCCTTCTCCTTGTTGTCGGCCTTATCCTTAGGCGTGGTCACCTTGTCTTTCTGTTCAGGTTTATTGTTTTCTGGTTGTTTGGTAACAGCCGATGATCCATTCACCAGTGCGTCGATGCGCTTGTCCTGGGTCACGCTGATTTTGCCTTCACCCTTGTTGCTCTTCTGCAAGCGTTCGGTGAAAGTCGATTGTGCATCGACTGCCGTGAAGCAGCCGATACACAATGCGATGGTAATGAGTAATTGTTTCACTGTTCTTACTTCTTCCAAGCGTCGATGATACCCTTGAAGTCAGCAGCCTTCAGAGAGGCGCCACCAATGAGACCGCCGTCGATGTCGGGCTTGGCAAACAGCTCAGGAGCGTTTGAAGCCTTGCAAGAACCACCATACAGGATCGTGGTGTCGTCGGCAACAGCCTGACCATACTTCTCAGCGATGATGCTACGGATGTAAGCGTGGATCTCCTCAGCCTGCTCAGCGGTAGCGGTCTTACCAGTACCG
>CADCBZ010000009.1:40683-93565 GCA_902799765.1 uncultured Prevotellaceae bacterium | reverse complement strand
GCCACATGCTTCTTCTCCTCCTTCGAGAGATACAGGTCCTTCCTGCCCACCATCTCAGCCAACTTCATCACCGACTGCAACGGGCTACGGATCTCATAGGCTATCGACTTCACAAAATGCGATTTCAACTTGTCGGACTTATACAGGGCCGACACCCGCTCCTGTTGCTGTTTCAGGCGGAACACCAGCAACAGACATACAATCACCAATACGACTACTAAAACCCACATCATAACAAAACCAACTAAGACAAATGCTTCACTTCTACAATCTCCAGCACGTGCCCCTTCACGCGGAAGCGCACGTCCTTGTCCAAATACGGCATCCCATAGATGCGCTCGGGATCATCCTGATACTGAGGTCTCGGATCCTGTGCCAGCGTAGCCTTCAGCGCAGCCAGCTCCTCCTCGGAAAACAGCCGCCCGCAAGCCTCCGGCACCAATACCTTCAACGGCTCCCAGTCCTTCTGATCCACAAACCCGCTCCTGGCCTCAGGATGGGCATCGGCATAGGCCACATACGGCTTCACGTCGTAGATGGGTGTGCCGTCCATCAGGTCTGCCCCTCTCACATAGATCACCGGGCCCTGTTTCGGATGCAACTCCACATGGTCGAGCTGCACGCACGAGAGCCCTAACTTATTCGGTCTGAACGGCGAGCGGGTGGCAAACACCCCCATCCGCTTATTACCCCCTAATCGGGGCGGTCTGACGGTGAGTCCGTGCGCCTCACCACGATTCGCCGAAAAGCCCCATATCAACCAGAGGAAATCAAAATCCTCCAGGCCTCTCACAGCCTCTTCCTGGCGGTATTCCGGTTCAAAAGTCACATACCCCGTCAGCTCACTGACGAGACCACTCTGCCTCGGTATGCCGAATTTCGACTTCAGTGGCGAATGGAAATAACCTATCGGAAAAACCTCCATCTCGGGGGCGAAATTACGATTTTATTACTAAAAAACAAAATTTTTTCCTAATTTTCTTGGATATTACCATATATTTCGTATCTTTGCAGAAAGATTTCTCAACTTAAAACTGTATGTATTAAAACTTATGAAGATAAGAACCTTCCTTTTGGCGCTCTCCATATGGCTCTTTGGCAGCAGCACAGTCCTTGCGCAGGCTGTTGACTACTCCAACGATGCGACCTATAAGGAGCTCTATAATGCCATGCACCATGCCTTCAACGACGGCGACAGTGCGAAATTCTTCCCTGCCGTCAAAGCGCTCCAGCAATATCTGATCGACAAGAAAGACCTGCACGGCTACTACACGCAGCGCTGCAATGAGATTGTGTTCGAGATGAACCAGCAGCGCATCTACGAAGCCTACAAGATGGCACGCGAGCTCTCAAAGGAACTGCGCGAGAAGAAGGTTGACAAAGAGATGTATATGGCGATGAACATGATGGGCCATATCAACCGCTACTGCGGCAACAATGAAGAGGCGAAAGAGAACTGGCGCGAGGTGCTCCGCCTGATGCAGGAACACGGCTATTACTCCAGCATGCCCTCCATCTATTTGAACATCGTCAATGTGGCACTCGACGACAGCCCCGAAGAGGCCGATTCCCTGCTGGAGATTGCCAGGCAGATATCCCTCAAGCACTGTCCTGAGCGCGTGTTCGACATCGATACCCGCCGCACCCTGAGTTATTACTACCGGGGCGACTACGACAAATTCATGAAAGGCTATGAGGAATACAAGAAAGGTGAAGCCATCGGCAAATCCTCCGTTCATGGCCGCTCAATCGAGGTCTATCACGAAGCCCTGCTGGGACACACCGACGAAGCCATCAAGTTGGCCCGTGAAGAACTGGGCGATGAAGGGCTCGACGCCGTCACCATGATCTACGAGAAGGCAGGCCGCTGGCAGGAAGCCTTCCATGCCCTGAAGAAACAGACCGCTGCCAAAGACTCCATCGACAACGTGGTGCTCACCAACAGCATGATGGGTATCCGCGACGAGATGATGATCTACGAAGCCGAGCGCGATGTTGCCCGCAGCCGCTTCTACATGATGTCGGCCGTCATCATCTTGCTGGCCCTCCTGACCATCGCCCTCTTCTATATCACCCAGACGCGCCGTCGTCATCTGAAAGAACTCAGGAAAGCCTACGACCAGGCCCTGGAGTCCGACAAGATGAAGACCGCTTTCATCCAGAACATCAGCCACGAGGTGCGCACGCCGCTCAACATTATCGGCGGCTTCTCGCAGGTGATTGCCAATCCCGACATCGATCCTGGCATCGAGGAACGTCGCGAGATAGCCCGTATGACGCAGAAAAACGCCCGTCTCATCACCACGCTGATTGATGAGATGCTGCTCGTATCCCTCAACGAGAGCACCGAGGGAGCCAAGAAAGAGAACCAAATAGAGATCAACAACCTGATGCGCGGTGTGATGAAAGAGGCCGAAACCAACCTCTCATCCAAGACCAAGATTCAGTACGACACCACGCTGGCCGACGACTTCACTATCCTCACCAACGAATATATGCTGAAGATCATCGTCAACGCCCTCGTCGATAATGCGGCTAAGAATACGCCAAAGGGCACCATCGTCCTCAGGGCGACAAAGCCTTCCGACGACGAGCTCGACCTGATCGTAGAGGACACCGGCTGCGGTATCCCTGCTGCAGAGGCAGAGCATATCTTCGAGCGCTTCGTCAAGCTCGACACCTTCAAGCAGGGCATCGGCCTGGGCCTCCCCCTCTGCCGTATGCTCATCGAGAAGCTCGGCGGCACCGTCCGTCTCGACACCAGCTACACCCAGGGTGCCCGCTTCATTGTCACATTACCTATTATATAAAATATGATACAGAAACTATTCATGACAGTCCTTGCATGCCTGATGACCCTCGGTAGCCAGGCCCAACAGCAAACCGACGAGTTCACCACCAACAGTGGTAAGAAAGTACGCTTCACATGCATCAAGCATGCCAGCATCCAGATCAACTACAACGGCATGGAGATCCAGGTCGATCCCGTCGGCAAAGGCATGAAGCCCGAGACCGACTACGCGCAGTTCCCCAAGGCCGACATCATCCTCGTCACCCACGAGCATCACGATCACTTCGATCGCGACGCCATCGCCCAGCTGAGCAAGGCCTCCACCAAGATCTTCCTCAACCCCGCCGTCCATAAGATGCTCGGCAGCGGAAAAGCGCTCAAGAACGGCGACAAGGTGAAAGTTGCCAACGACATCACCATCGAGGCCGTACCTGCCTACAACACCACCCCTGGGCGCGAACAGTTCCATCCCAAGGGCCGTGACAACGGCTATATCCTCACCCTCGACGGCATGCGCATCTACATCGCAGGCGACACTGAAGACATCCCCGAGATGGCCAATATAAAAGACATCGACATTGCCTTCCTGCCCTGCAACCAGCCTTACACGATGACCATCGAGCAGGCAGCCAATGCCGCCAAGATCATCAAGCCCAAGGTGCTCTTCCCCTATCACTACAACGACACGCCCGTCAACAAGCTGTTCCCGTTACTTGCGAAGGAAGGCATCAAGGTTCTGATCCGCAACTATCAGTAAAACAAATATCATCATGAAAAAGATACAGTGGGCGGTTGTGGCCGTCATCCTCTGTTGTGGTATCATGCTGTCATCATGTAACGACAGTAGTGAAAACATGACGTCTGACATGACGCCGCTCGCAGCGTGGCAGGCAGGAAAGATCGTCACTGCCGAAGCCGTTGCCGACTACGGAGGCGTTGACAAATGCTTTGCCGCCGAGCCGGTCCCCGACGGTGTCTGGGAGAGTATGCAGGGCAGAACCTACCAGGAGAACCCCAATATCGGTCGTGATGACTTGCGCCATATCCGTGCCCTGCACTGGGACTATGACAACCAGATACACATCGGTGAGATGGTGTGCAACAAGGTGATTGCCGACCGTCTGGTCAAGATCCTGCGCCAGCTCTACGATGCGAGGTACCCCATCCAGCGGATGCTGTTGCCAGATGTGTATGACGCAGACAACGAGATGCAGATGCGCGACAATAACTCATCGTGCTTCTGTTACCGCACTATAGCAGGCTCTACCAACCTGTCGAAACACGCCCGCGGAATAGCCGTCGATATCAATACGCTCTATAATCCTTATTATAAGGTGCTCGAGGATGGCTCGTTGTTCATCCAGCCTGCTACTGCTGCGGCGTATTGTGATCGTGACTGGGACTTCCCTTACAAGATCGACCACGACGACCTCTGCTTCAAGCTCTTCACCGAGGCTGGTTTCGAGTGGGGCGGTGACTGGGAAACCCGTAAGGATTATCAGCATTTTGAGTTAATAGAATAATTACAGATTCCTTTTTTCAACGTCGCCGTATCACCGTATCACCGTAACATGAAGTAAAACGTGCCAACGTGCCATCGTGCCAAAACGTTTTTTAGTTTTTAGGTTAGGGTTGATAACGCTGTAAAGTGTATTATATATATTTATATATTATATTATATATTATAATATATAATATAATATATAAATATTAAATAGGCAAGATTACACTATTTACACAATACCAAATGGCACGATGGCACGTTGGCACGAAAGCAGGATGTCCTCGATCTGCTATATAGGAAGAAGCTTTATGGTACGGTGATACGGTGATACGGCGTGTGTCAGCGGGGATACTGCAATCTACCAGATTGAACTATTCTTCGAGGGAGATTGCAGTAATCTCTCCCCCTACGCGCAACCTTATATAAAAACGGCTGAAGTACCTTTGTACTCGCAATCCGGAAAATGCGAGTACATAGGTACTTAGCGGGAGTCGGTCACCCAATGTAGTTGGCCGAGCGAATCTAATACTATTTAACGGTTCTTGATGAGCACATCGGACTTCTTGACGTACAGGTTTTCGTGTTCGCTATCGAGCACGTAGTAGTCGCCTTCCTCGCGGAACTGATCGGCAATCAGATAGCCGATATTCAGATAGGTGAGTACGGGCATCTTACCCGTGTCGAGAAGATCCTCGCGGTAGATGGGCGTACTGACGGTGTTGGCAAACATCACACGCGGGCCCTTGCCTGTGTACCAGGTCTGGCGACCCATATACTTGGTGTAAACGTAGCCCACCTGATTGTTGATCCAGATACGGCTCCATTCGCCCATCTTCCTCAGCAGGAGGGCGCCGCCGAGGCCGTTGACCTTATCAGTGAGCCTGTCGATAATCTTGCTCTTGATCGAGTTGTTGTCGCGGACATTCAGAAAGCCGTCGCTGCTGGTGGCGTAAACCAGCGTGAAGCAGTCAGGGCCTCCAGGGATCTGCCAGTCGTAAGGCGACTGCGGGTCGTTGGCGACACGGTAGATGAAGAGGTTGTCGTCGTAGTCAACGGCATAGAGCAGCTGGCGACCGCCGTGCTTCTGCAGTTCGAGATACTGTATCTTCTTCTTGGTAGGCAGTTTCGAGTAGATCTTGCCGGTGTTCTTGTCGAGCAGGTAGATATAGTCTTTCTCGCTGGTGAAACCATAGGCGCAGTAAACGAACTGATCGTCGAGGATGAAGATGTCGTTGCTCACGAGCCAGGTGGACTCCCAGTTGATCGTGCCTTCCATACTGATGCTGTAAAGCTTGCTGCCCTGACCGTTGATCTCGGAGGCATAGCTGGGGCAGGCCATGTTGAAGAGCACACTCTGCTTGTCGGGATCCCAGCGCACGTCCTGCACCTCGCAGTAGTGGTTGGCCGTGATGCGACACAGGTCGAGTGTAGTCACGGGCTGCTTATCGTGGTTATAGAGCACCACGACGAACTTGTAGTTGTCGGCGCTGAGCGGCAGGCGGTAGAGTGCGAGCCAGCCGATGCTGATCGGTTCGGAGATGATGAGTTCCAGGTTCTCCACTTCAGGCACGCGTGGCAGATCCTTGCAGCGCACGTCTTCGCGCAGACGGAAGATGCGACCGTTGGCCTTGTTGGCATCACTTACTTGCTCGTTGCCCCAAGCGGCGCCGAGGCTTTTTTCGAGCACTAACTTTTGTGCGCTGGCGGTTCCCTGCATCATGGCAAATGCCATCAGAAAAAGAATTCGTTGTTTCATTTTAATAGTTATTTTGTTTATTGACAGGTTTTCTTTTCGAGACGGGCGGCGGTGGCTTCGGACTTGGAGGAGAGCTTGCCTTTGAGGTAGGACTCGATGATCAGGCCTGCCATGGGGGCAGCGAGATCGGCACCGAAGCCGCCATGCTCGACATAGACACAGACGGCGATCTTGGGGTCGTTGATGGGCGCAAAGCCAATGAAGGCAGAGTGATCCTCGCCAGGGTTCTCGATAGTGCCCGTCTTGCCACAGATGGGATAGCTGGCCTTGATGCAGGCGGCAGTGCCGTGCTCGACGGCGAGGCGCATGCCTTCGACAACGGGAGGATAGGCCTCTGGGGCGACTTTCGTCTGACGCTTCGTGAGATAACGCTGGTTCTGCGTGTCCTTATGGATATGGGGCACGAAGTACCAGCCACGGTTGGCGATGGTGACGGCGAGGTTGCAGAGCTGTAAGGGGGTGCAGGTGACATCGCCCTGTCCCATGCCTGCCCACCAGATGGTCTTTCCGTCCCACCCTTCCTTATAACGGCGGTTCAGATAGTCGGCGCCTGCGAGGAGTCCGCCCTGCTCGCCTTGGATGTCGATGTGCATAGGGCCGCCCAAACCCATCGACTGCATGTAGGAGCGCCAGGTGGTGATGGCCTCATCGCGCGAGGCATACATGAAGTCGTCGTTGATCATCGAGGCGAAGGTGGTGAGAAACCACGTGTTGCACGACTGCGCCAGGGCTTCTTTCAGCGCGAGGGGTGAACGGTGCTGATGACAGCCTACCTTGATGTTGCCGTCGGTGATGCCATTGTGGCACTCGACGGTGGTGGCTGGGGTGACGATACCTTCGGAGAGCAGGGTGAGTGCCTGTGCCGTCTTGAAGGTGGAGCCAGGGGCATTGGGTTTGCCGATGGCCTGACGCACATCGCTGCCCTGAGGCGTATTGGTGGCCAGACAGAGGATCTCGCCATTGGCGGGATTGATGGCCACGATGCTGCCCGTCTTGTGCTTCAGGAGGCGTTCTCCGAGCTGCTGGAGCACAGGACGCAGCGTGAGCGGTCCGTCGGTAGGCAGGGCCTGAGAAAAGACGTTAGCAGCCAAAAGCAGGCTCGCGATGGTAAGGATATATCTGTTAGGCATATGCAAAAAGAAAAAATCCTCCGCTGTTGAGGCGAAGGATGATCAACGGATTAACCTAAATACTTCATGAGGATACGGGCATGACCACTGTCGTGGAGCTTGGCAATGCTCTTCTCGCGGATCTGGCGCACGCGCTCACGGGTGAGACCCATCTCGGCACCGATCTCCTCAAGACCACGCTCCTGGCAACCGATACCAAAGCATTCGCGCACGATCTTCAGCTCACGATCCTTCAGCACACTGCGGAGCACGTTCTCAAGGTCGGAGGTGAGGGATTCATAATCTACATGCTTATCGGTACGCGTGTCGTCGCCTGAGCTGAGCATATCGGCCATCGAGTTGTCATCGTCCTCTCCGAAGGGGGCGTCGATACTCATGTGATGGCTGTCGGCCTTGGCGGTCTGCTCTATCTTAGCCTCATCGATCTGCGTGAGTTCTGCCAACTCAGTAACAGAGGGGCGGCGCTGATGAATCTGCTCGAAGCGGTTGATCTCCTGATTGATCTTGCTCAGGGCACCACTCTGGTTCAGCGGCAGGCGCACGATGCGACTCTGCTCGGCAATAGCCTGAAGGATGCTCTGGCGAATCCACCATACAGCATAGGAGATGAATTTGAAACCACGAGTCTCATCAAATTTCTCAGCAGCCTTTACCAGTCCGATGTTACCTTCGTCGATCAGGTCGGTCAGTGTCAGACCCTGATGCTGGTACTGCTTGGCTACAGAGACGACAAAGCGGAGGTTGGCGGTTACCAGACGTTCCTTTGCTCTCTCGCCATCAGGGCCGCCCTTACGGATGGCCTGTGCCAGTTCAATCTCCTCATCAATGGTCACAAGGGGCTGACGACCGATTTCCACAAGGTACTTATCGAGTGCCTCACTTGATCGGTTGGTAATGCTTTTTTGAATCTTTAATTGCCTCATTTTTTATCCTGTTACTCTTTAAAAGCGTGCAAAAGTACAAAAAATATCGATTCGTTGCCACTTTAGCACCCTCTGTTTAAGAGTTTTTAACTATTTTTAACCCAAATCACTGGGTAATCGTCTGTATTTCCTTGTCGCCAGGCTTAAAAAGCAGTCCTGTGCAGGTGGTGGCATCGGCCTTGTAAGGCTTCAATTCCACCTTGCTCCAGTCGATTTGATCGGTGCGCTGTGCGAGGGGTGCATGGGGGATCAGCGAGCCATCGCGAACGAGGATGACAGCAGGGATCTTACCTGCCTCGATGGTCTGATAACCACCCTCATAAACCTTGCCACTCTGGTAGTCGATCCACTTGCCCTGGGGCAGATAGACTATGCGGCTGTTGCCACTCTCCATCAGAGGTGCCACGAGGATCTGGGAACCGAACATATACTCATCCTCCACGAGCCAGGCACCTGGATCCTGCGGGAACTCCACGAGCAGGGCTCGTACCATCGGCAGACCACGCTGTGAGCAGTCCTTGGCCTGCGCATAGACATAAGGCATGAGTTTGTATTTCATCTCGGCACAATCGCGGAAGGCCTCTGTAAACGACTCGGAGATGAGCCAGGGTTCCGTGGGAGGTGCACCATGGGCACGCGTGTGGGAGCTCAAGAAGCCGAAAGGCAGCCAACGGCGGTAGATATCCTCAGGAGAGGCAGTGACGAAGCCGCCCATGTCGTGACTCCAGAAGGAGAAGCCGCTGAGACCGAAGGAGAGTCCGCCGCGTAGGTCGCCTAAAAGACCTGTATTGGTGGTGGCGGCATCACCACCCCAGTGGAGGGCATAACGCTGGCTGCCAGCCCAGGCAGAACGTGCCCAGATGATGCCCTCACCAGGATGTGAGCGCTCCACAATTTCCCAAAGGGCTTTGTTGTAACGCAGGGGATAGAGGTTGTGCTCATAGAGTCCACCCTTCCCACTATGATAGAAGCCGTTGTAAGGGGCTGCCTCACCGAAGTCGCACTTGATGGTGGAGACACCCTGACGCATCAGTCCCTCGATCTTCTGCTGATACCAGCTGACGGTAGCAGGATTGGAGAAGTCGAGTACGGCATCCTCGACAGGCATGCCGCCGTCGGCGTTCCTCACGTGCATCCCCTTGGCGATGATCTCTGGGAAGAAACGGTTCTTGGGGGTGAAGTAAGGCAACTGCCACAGACAGGTATGGAAACCGTCGTTAGAGAGCTGTTTGAGCATCTTCACGGGATCAGGGAAGCGATCCTTGGCAAACTGATAGTCGCACTGCCAGTCAACGCCAAACCAGCCTGTATCGAAGTGGATTACATCGCTGGGGATCTTGTTGGCACGCAACTGACGGGCAACCTCAAGACCTTCCTCCTGCGAGAAGTAGGTGATGCGACTCATCCACGTGCCGAAGCTCCAGAGGGGGAGCATGGGCGACTTGCCCGTAATCTCCGTGTATTCGTTGAGGATGTCCTTCGGCTCTCCAAGGAAGAGGAAGAAATCCAGCTGCTCATCGGCCATAAACAGACGGTCTGCTCCGATGTAGGAGGCGCCGAAGTCGCAAGTGACGGGTGCTGAAGTGTGCATGAACACGCCATAGCCGCGGTTGGAGAAGAAGAAAGGCACGGGTTTGTACTGACCATCGGTCTCAGGCCCCTGAGGGTCGGTGACGGAGAGGTGTACCTTCTGCCCTACCTTATTCAACGAGGTGAACGACTCACCACAGCCATAGATGCGCTCACCTGGTGCCAGCGACAGCACAGGGTTGATGCTACGCGAGTTGTCGGAGCCGCGCTTGATGAACGAGAACGGCAGGAGCTTCACCTGCGAGGAGTCGTTGTCGATGTTGTGACGCGTTTGCGTGAGGATCTTTCCTGAGGCATCCTTCACGACGATACGCCAGGGGTATTTCTGCAGTTCGATGCGGCCGAAAGGTGACGTATAGACGATGGCATTGGCGCTCTGGGATACCTGCCAGGCTGCCCCACTCTTCCGCTGCTTGAACTGATCGGAGAACATCACATCGTCCTGATCGGTATCGGCTGGCTCAACAGGCGTAGTGAGCATCCGCACACGAACGGTACGAGGCGAGATAAAATCGATCTTGATCTTCAGGTCAGGATCGTTGACGTAGGCAGCATCGGGGAAGTCGAGCATCTGCATCCGCACGGGCCAGTAGCCATTGAGGTTGAAGGCCTGACGGGGCGACAGCCGATAACGCTTCCAGTTGACGAGGCCCTCACCCTTCGCAGCATCGAAACTCGAAAGGGAGTCGGCCAGGAAGTAGGTGTTTGAGAGGTCATAGAAATCGGTTGACATGTCTTTCTGCATGGCCTGCAGATACTGCACACCAGCATTGGTCTGGATCTGAGCGCTGGCAGAAACTGCGCTGCCCAACACCAGCATCGCACAGAAAATTTTCTTCATCATGATCTATAATTAGTTTTTGACAGTAAATTCAATCACATCCGACTGGAGCATCGGCGACTTGGCCGTGATGGAGCCATTGCCCTTGACCACCACCATGCACTTGCCGAAGAAGACCTTACGCTGGGGCGACGGATAGGGATTCTCTGGAGTTGCGACGACGCGCATGCGTTCCATCGAGGTCTGACAGCCGTTGTCGGTGCCAAGGATCAAGCCGCCCTCGCTGATGAAAGTGATCTGGTCTTCAGCCCACGGACAGAGGTTGCCATCCTTGTCAACGACCTCAGCCGTGATGAAGGTCAGCTCCTGACCCTCGTAATCTTTCGACAGGCGGATCTTAGCAGGGGCGCCTGCGGTCTTGATGGTCTGCTCACAGACCACCTTGCCGTCCTTACGGCTCACCGCCTTTACCTCACCTGGATCGAAGGTGACACGCCACATGACGTGATACTGATGAGAGTCGGCCTTGCGACGCACACCCTGAGAGACACCGTTGATGAAGAGCTCGACCTCGTCGGCATTGTTGTAATAACACCACATGTCGATCTCGTCGCCAGGTATCCAGTTCCAATGTGGGAAGAGGTGCAGCATGGGGACAGCGGTCCACTCGCTCTGATACATATAATAGCTGTCCTTAGGAAAACCTGCGAGGTCGATGATGCCGAAGTAGCTGGAACGTGCAGGGAAGCCGTAGGGCGTGGGTTCGCCGATATAGTCGAAGCCTGTCCAGATGTATTGTCCGCTGACGTAGGGCGTATGCTTCACCACATCCCAGGTCTCCTCATGGGTAGAGCTCCAGGAGGCATGCATATTGTCGTAGGCCGAACACATGTAAGTGGGGTCGGTATAGGGCAGCCACCACTCCTTAGGCGCCTTGAACACAGAGTCGGAGGGCATCTTATAGAAACCACGCGTCTGCAAGGCTGAGACACTCTCAGACATGATAAAGGGCTTGCCTGGGAAGTTCTGAGGCACATCCTTGATCCACTGGTGATGATAGTTGAAGCCGATGATGTCGAGGGCACCACTCTTGAAAAGATGGTTGCCTGGGGCGGGCTCGTTACAGCCTGCCGTGATAGGGCGTGACGTATCGTAACGGCGCACAATCTCCGCCAGATGCTGCGTAAGGAGTGACTGTACGGAGAGCTCACCATCCTTGGCAAGCGTAGAGGCATCATGGCCTGCATTCAGGATGAGGTTGGCCTGTTCGAGAGTCAGTGTGTCGGCCTCAGCCGAAGACCACTGTTCGAGCACCTCGTTGCCGATAGACCACATGAGAACAGAGGGGTGGTTACGATCGCGCAAGACGAGATCGGTGAGGTCGCGCTCATGCCACTCATCGAAGAAACGGGCATAGTCGTTCTGCGTCTTCTTGCGTCGCCACATATCGAACGACTCGTCCATGACAATGATACCCATCGTGTCGCACATATTGAGCAGTTCCGGTGCAGGAGGATTATGCGAAGAGCGGACACTGTTCACACCCATCGCCTTCAGCTTTGAGAGTTTGCGGTGCAGGGCATCCTCGCTGAGGGCAGCACCCAGACAGCCGAAATCGTGATGTTCACATACACCGTTGATCTTGAAGTTCTTGCCATTGAGCCAGAAGCCCGTCTTGGCATCGAACCTGAATTCACGGAAGCCTGTAGTGGTCTCATAAGTATCCACTACCCTGCCATCCTGGATCACTTCCGTGCGCACAATATATATATAAGGTGTCTCACATGACCAGAGCATCGGCTTCGAGACATTGATGACAGACTTCAGGCCCCTCGACTCACCAACCACCTTTCCCTGAGGATCGATAAGCGTATTTCTCACAATAGGGACAGTCCCCTTTGTGAGATTTTCGAGCGTTACCTCGATAGCGAGACGGCCCTTGCCCTTCACCACGCTGCTGTTGGCATAGACGCCCCAATGGGCAACGTGAGTCTGGGCAGTCTTCGTGAGCCACACATGACGATAGATGCCACAACCTGAATACCAGCGGGAGTTAGGCTGATCAGAGTTATCGACCCTGACAGCGACAAGGTTCTCCCCTGCATGGACGAAAGGTGTGATGTCGTATTCGAAGCTGGAGTAGCCATAAGGACGGAAGCCCACCTTCTGACCATTCACATAGACCGTGGCATTCATATAGACGCCATCGAACTCAAGGAAATATTTCTCATTGACGGCAGGCAATGAGAAGGTCTTTCTATACCAGCCGATACCACCAGGCAATGCACCGCCTCCAGCACCACTGGGGTTGCCAGCGTAGAAATCGCCCTCTATGGCCCAGTCGTGGGGCACGTCGAGCTGTCGCCAGAAGGCATCATGATACTCGGGGGATGCCATCGCCGCCGTATCGGCAAGGATGAAGCGCCATCCCTTGTCAAAACATTGTCGCTCACGCGCCTGTGCAGTGAGTCCTACACAGGCGAGTAAGGACAGAAGAATAGTTTTTCTGATCATCTTAGTTGTTTGATAGTTATTGGTATGTTGATGTTGTTATATGTCGCGTTCTATATAGGTGAAGGTGGTATCACCGATGGTGAACTGATTGTTATGGGAAAGCAGGCGACTATTGCCTGGTAGCAGCATCTTGCTACCTACCATCACACCCTCTTCGAGTGCCGTCAGACGGATGCCCATATTCGTCAGCCTCAGGTTGGCATGAATGGGTGCCACCTGTCCCTTGATATCCCACGTCATCTGCAATGAGCAATCGATGGATTTACCGATGGTAACCACCTCGTCAGGGTTGTTGATGAACCACTTGAAGAGGGCGATATCCGTTTCTTTCACAGCACCCTTCACATTCAGGAAGTAATGCTCAGACTTTGGCATCATCTGTGCCACTGCCAAACCCACACCCACACAATAGAAGATGCAACTGAACAGCAACAGCACACGGATATCCAACAACATGATTCCTCTGAAGAAGAAGAACCATACATAAAGGGACAATCCGCCCAAGACGATGGCTATCAGAAGAATGTATTTCCGCAGGTGAATTTTCGTATCAGCAGTAGATACAAAGGCGATCAACATGGTCATGATTGACATGGGGATCCAGTTGATCACAGCCAACCACGGGTTCATATCGAAAGCCATAATGACGGATTCGCTGAGGAGGAACAAGAAATAAGAGGCAATAGCCACAACCGACACACGCAGGAAGAGGTCGAGCACACGTTTCAGATAGAACTGCTTCCTGACAGCCAAGATTGCCAATGCCAAGGTAAGACAACCACCCAAGCACATACCAAACAGGGGGAGATAACCCATGCTGTTATCCGGCTCATTAAACACCGCATAGCTACCCAACTCAGGAATCTTCGACTCAACCATTCTGGCCACCAATGTCGGTGTTGTCTGGTCGAGTTCCAGAATCAGGAACACATACAGACTCCAGGCCAACAAAGCCGCCAGGATCGACACGATAATCCACTTCATATGGTAAATGGCATTAGCGGAATCGAACAAGTTGACATGGTTGTAATAATGCGAACCCGTCTGGCAATGACGTCCATACTCCGGACAGTGATATTGGTTCTCATCCCAGCAGCTCTTATGCATCGCATGCTCACACTTCACCACGATCTCCTCGCCTGGTTTGAAGGGGGCCTTACAATAGTAGCATGACTCGGAAACAGAAATATTTTCAACACTCATGTTACCAGGTATGTATCTCACCACATACTTCTTCAGGAAGAGGCGATATTTGATATAAGGTATCAGCAATTGGAAGATGAGATAGACAAGCAAGATGACAAGCAATCCGATGGCGACACCCTGAAGGAACACCAGGAAGTTATTGCCGCCATTGACAACCACAGGATTATAAACGACACCAAGCAGGATATCTGTCGATGCAGAACCTATGAGATGGCCGTCTTCCTTTGCAAACAGTTCGATGACCATTTTATGGGAGATGCCACTATAGACCTTGCCATTAGGATTCTCGAAGTCGAACTCATTGGCAATAATATCCTCGCTCTTTATTCCCATGATCGACTCCTTCAGCTCTGACCATGAGAATTGTTTCTCATAGATACCGCCGTAATTCTTCGTCATGACCTTCAGCACACTCGATGCCTGATCATCCGCATTGTCATTCTCAGCATCAGAGAAATAGACGGAGCTGATGGAGTAGAAACGGGTATTATAAACGGAATCAGGTTTCACCATCTCTTCTTCCAAAGCAAAATGGTCTTTATCGAGAGGCTCGTCATTATCGTCATAAATCTCTTCGTTGGAGAACACCACCAGAGATACTTTCTTGGCATTCGCCCATGCACCGACACGATCCTCAATCTCTTTCTTCTTGAGCAAGATGGATCGATAGAGAAGTTTGCGCGATTTCTGCGTAGATACAAAACGGCTATCGAGCACATAGTCTGTGGCCTGCATGGTCTCACTAACAGACTGATCATACATAAATGCCACATAAAGATTCTGACGGAAGACGGTACGCATCTCACGAACAGCCTTCAGCTCTTTATTCACCACGGTCTGTGGCTGATCCAGATCGACCAGCACCAGGGCTTTCGCACCCTCCTTGGTAATCGCTTCACCCTCGGTGTTCTTCACCAGCTTCAGGACAGGCTTACTGCTGGAATTATTAGGCACGCCGCCAATATACTCCGTCGCTTTTATGACGACCTGATTGGTATCGGTAAGGGCATAAGGTCCAAGATCTTCCTTGATGGATACGAACATCTTAAACCTCTTATAGCCGGGCATGAACTCCACACCCATCACTTCGAGCTGCTCCTTATTGGCGGTGGAATCGTTTTCAGATTCTGTACTGAAGATGTCATCCATCTCTTCTTCATTGATAGCAGAGCCTGTCAACTCATCGCATCCCACCAGGGACACGGCGAAGAAAGCCATCAGTAATATACGATACATCTTGATCATGCGCTTATTCCTTTTTCTTTATTTAGATCATAGGATACTGAGTATCCTTTCCTTGTTTATTCATCATTTCAGTTACCTTCTTCATGTTGGCCAACTTACCCTTATAGGCCTTGTATTTGGCAATCATCATACTGAAGAATAGAAGAATGATTGACACGGCGGCCAGACCCATAATGTAGTCCTTCACACGCTGGAAGAGTGGTTTGTACTCCAACGCCTGTACCTTCTCCGACACACTCTTCATCACCACGAACTGTTCTTCGAGCACTTTCATACGGGGTTGTAGCGAGGGCACCAGCTCGGCAGCAGCCTTGGCGGAGTCGTAACTTGCCTGAAGTTTCTCGAAGACCAACTGCTCACGAGCCTTAGCCTTTTCAAGCTGAGGTGCGAGTTTTTTGAGAAGTGACAATTTGAAAGCACGTTTATAGAGCTTCTTATAGACAGCGACCTGACTGATAATGAACTGATCGGCAGCAGCAAAATCTGAGATGGCTTTCACCATTTCGGCCTTTGCATCGAGCGTATCCTTCACCGACTGTTTCAAAGCCTCAATATTGGCAACCATCGTCATCAGATCATCATCATTGGCGATATCCATCTGCTGGGCCTGCGTATAGGTGGTCCACATCACATCTAACGAGTTATACCGCTGATTATAGGTATTCATTCGTCCCTCCAATACAGAGACGAAATTCTTGTTGATGCCCAACTTGGCATCAGGTGTCAGGGCCATACTCCCCACCAATTGCAACTGCAGGAAATCATCAGAGAACTGACTCAGACGTGCTTCGATCTCGAGTTTCAGGGCCTGTTCCTCAGCCGACTGCTCTTCAGGAGTCTCCGCCGGTGCTGCCGCTGCCGTATTCTCATTCTTCAACGGCACAGCTTGCTCCTGCGCCATCAGAGAGATAGACAGCGTTAAGGTCAACAGACCCATTACAATATATCGAAGCCAATTACTCATTTCTCAGCAATGCTCATTCTTTCTTTTGTAGGCATGTACGATTAAAGTAACGCTCGGCAGAACGGAAGAGGGTAATGACACGCTTCTGTTCAGCCGTGACACCTGGACGCCCCCCAAGAAGATCGTTTCCTGATTTGATATTGTTCTGCGCTTCGTTTATCAAGTCCTGACGTTCTATCGGATCACTGCTGACGAGCCAGCGCGATACGGTCTGGTCAATCTGACGGGTTTTCATCATCAGCATTTTCAGGTCTTCGGGCGAAATGCCAGGGCCACCAACACCTGTTACTCCCACTACCACACATTTCATAGCGGCAATGGAATCGACATACTGGTTATACTGTTCCCATGCGGTCTGAACGTCAGGACACGGGCTCTCGACATCTTTCTTCTGGAATTGGTTCTGAACGGTGGACTTCATATCCTCGAAGATCTTCAGCGACTCCTGGGATACCACCTGACCTGTACCATATTTTTTCTTCATAGATGTGAAACTCGTCTGCACGCCCTCCAAGGCTTTCTTAGCTGATTCCACCTCGGTATCTAGACCGAAACACGGATTCCGCTCGATGGTGATCTGATACTGTTGGTTCAAATCCCTACCAAAAGGAATCTCAAAGAGGTTATATTTCTTCTTCTCGGTCTTATCCATCAGGAACACATCATGAAGCGTGATATTAACCTGCGTACGCTTATTCTGGATATTAAATGTCTGGGCGATGAAGTCGTTCTCCATCTTATACTCTGTGGGAGCAGGCTGCAGACCTTCATAATCGATCCAGCGTTTGAAGGAGAACATCTTATGCGGTTGGGGAATGGAAGCCTTGACAAGTTTCGTGATGCGATACTTGTCGGCAGGATCAAAAGCCACCACATAAGGGAGCTGTTTCGGACGTAGCTTACGCTTTTTAATCAACGGATAGAAATGCACATTATCCCAGAACACCAACAGCGACCTATAGGAGATGAGGGTCACCGTGAGTGTGTTGGCATCTTCGCTGAACACGAACTTTACCATCAGATCCATATCCTTGCTGTCTGGTTTCAGGGAAATATGGTCGGTATAGGACTTCCCCTGTGCCACAGTAATAGTCTTGACTATCTGTGCCTGGGTAGCAAGCATCCAGAGACAGCCTGCCAGCAGAAGTATTATTCTATGTCTTATCTTCATACGCTTTTATGATTGCTCAAAATAAATCCATTCTTTGGGCTCGCCTTGACGCATGACCCAGGCTGCCACCTTCATATCCTCAGGGTAAGGCGCCTCTATCAGTGCATGATAGGTGTCATAGCGCAGATAGGAAGCCACCCGTTGAACGCCCCACAGCAAATCGGTATAGGTGTCGGTCATATTCAGACATACCCGTCCAGCAAAGTCACCGAAGTATCGGATATTCGGATGCCAGGGGTGCGGAATCGACTGTCCAGTTGCATCGGCAGTAAGGAAATGTAACGATGGCGGTGCATCCACACAGGGATAGTTATGAGGCAGCTCGATCATCATCTGAAAACCTGTAGCATAGAGGGGCTGGTTTTCCACTCCAGGCTCATTCAGGGTCTCCTCGTTGGTTACGCCACAGATGCTACGCAGATGATAAGTGACGAGATAGGCCGTAGGCAAACCGTCGGCATTGCGACGCATCACCTTGCAGGAGATATCCTGACGGTCTGCCAGTCCTGTCTCCAGCTGCTGCCACTCATACCACAGACGACGGTTCCGCCCATGAAGAGATGTGGCATCAAAAGCCTGTACCTCACGCTCCATCATACCGCTCAAGCCTTACTCATCCTGGAATAGGATCCGGCACCAGATATACCAGATCACCGTTCTTCACATTATAATCGGCCAGTTTCTGATCCTCACGACCGATACGTGGACGCATCACTCTGATCTCATGCACCTGTGGGTCTTCCTTTCCGAAGAAATAGTCCAAGGGCGCACCCGTCTGATCAATCGACGGAAAGTCAAAAATCAGACGACCGTCTTCACCGATAGCGTGACGCAGGTTGTCCATCAGCGTAGCGAGTGGGGCATCCGGATTCACAACCTTGAAACGGACCGTCTTATTCTTGTACGAGATATCCAAAAAGAATTCTTCCATATCTTATCTCTTTAATTATTCAATTCTGATTTTTCAGTTTTATCTATTGTAATCGTTACCTGTATCGGGTAGATGTTCGTGCTCCTGACACTCATCATCGCCTGCATCAACGTCTCTGCCTGCGGAATTTTCTCCTCGAAGCCACGGCGGATAAACGCATTCTCATTCAACAGGATCTCGACAAGTATCTCATAACCTGCCTGCAGCCTGTCTTGCTGTTGACGATGACTGACAGTAATGCTCTTTACCATCTGACGGGTGATGCCGTAACGCGTCATCAACTCCATATAACAGAACAGTTTCATGTCGGACGGGGTCACCAGACGATCGTTGGTAATCATATAGTAACGCGACAGACTTGCCTCCTCCAACTGATCACGCACCTCGTCACTACCTGGCACAGGTGTGGCAATCAGTCGTACAGAGGTATTACTAAAACCTGCTGGCGGCTGGAAGGTACTGTCATCGGAAAGCTGATCATTAACGGCCGATCCTAAAGTGGTGACATAGGAAAGGGATAGCGAGACGTCATTGCGGAAGTCTGCCGCACGCGGATTCAACATCAGATAGACACCAGGGATTCGCTCTTCGACATTCGAACGGGCTGCATCACGCATACGTGTCAACGTCTCTATCAGACTATATATCACTTTATCGTTTGCCTCCTCACGCAATGACTGGAAGGCGTAGAAATCAGTATAGTAGCGACTGATAAGGGTATTCAACAATACCACGAGACGACCTTGATTGAAACGATCGGCACTCATCTTACGCACTTCTACGGGGAACTGTCCGAATATCTGGTCGGTAGAAGGTCGTAACATGTGTAGGAACTGCTGACTGGTACTATCCACCTCGGTACCGATACTCTGGAAACCTGCCACCCTGACAATGGGGGTATTGGAAGAGAGGTCTGCAGTACGCACCTCTGCATTCACCAGAATGATACTATTCAGAATCAGATTGTCCTTGTCAAACACAAAGTCATCCTTAATACCTGAGAACTCAAATACCATATCGACACTCTCCATCTCTACTGGTATGATCTTCTTGTACTGATGACTCTTCACACAATAGATTCTGACATTCTGACGGGCAAACAGATCCAGACACGATACAGAAGCATTATAGGTCTGAGAGCCGTTGTAAAGCACGGTGTCGATATCGAAGCAAGGCGAGAGCGGCAGTTCAGAAAACTCCCAAGGACTGACTAACGGCAGAATCTGTCCCTTTACCGTCACCTTAAGATCTTTGAAGCTACGGTTTTTCACCACAAAACTAAGACCGGTGAGGTCAGTGACAGGACCATCGAACTTCAACGATACCTTCCAGCGTCGGCCATCCATTCTAACAATCGAGCGGATGTTTGCATTAAGCACTCGGGTCCTGAGCAGAGGAATGAAATGTGCTTCCGTATCCGTCAGCGTGAACACATGATCCTGTGTGAGTTCCATACTGGAAATACCAGATTGCAAGGAGGCTTGGACAACTGCCGTTGCAGGAATGGCATGACCAATCTCATAAGGAATCAGCATCTTTGAGAACTCCTCCAGCACATCGCTCTTCATTTGGTCCAAGTCGTTCTCCAACTCATTCGACTGAAAAGCCAATGCAGTCAGGAGCAACGAGAAAACCGGATCCTGTTCGATGCCTTCCAACTGGTCAGGATGATCACTGCTCCGCCAAATACGGATGGCCTCCTGCAGCAGTTCCTCAGCCCTCTGCTTATTTTCAAATATTGTCTGTTTCATGCTTCCAAATCTTTATTATTTCCATACGCGCAGCGTACTCTTATACAAATAGTCTTGCTTAGTGGAGGTAATCACTCCTTTTATCGTGATATAGACCAAACGCTCTTCACGGATATATGTCATCGTCACAGCCACCTCTTCGAGTCGCTTCTCGTAAACCTTCACAGCCTCTTTGAGCTCTGCTGCAAAGGTATTCATATTCTTCGAGGAACCAGAGATCTTTTTGGAATAGAGATCACGCAGACCATTCTCATAAAGCGTATCACCCGAATTGTAGATCACACCTTCATGCTCATCGAAGATCTCGAAACGCATATTATTGAAGACGAAACCGTACTTGGAATCTCCAATACTATTATAGCACGGCGTAGTCAACAACATATTCAGCGCCTCGTCAATCGAGCGCTTAATCTTGTTCTCACGGGCTAGGCCGTTTTTGACAACTTTCAGAGGTATTGACAGGTATGCCATAAGCGTTATTTAAATCAATGGTACAAAACGTTCACTTTCCGGCTCAGGCACATAGAGTGCATTGAACAGGTGCTCGAAGAGCTCTTGGTAAAGACGCTCGTAGAGATGATCCTTCAAGTCTTCCTCCATCAGACTCAGAGAATGGTTCATCTCCGTACGGAGTTCCTCCATCAGCATCGGTTTCATCTGGTTGTTGATATAGTTGGTGAGCGTCTGAGTCTGCTGCTCCAGCGCATTCTGCATCTCTTCCTTCACCAGGGCGATGAGCTTCTCCTTCGTCTCCTCAAGCAGTTTCACAATCAGCTCCTCATGCAACTGGGCATATAGTTCTGCCTTCGCCTGTCTCAGAAGGGCTTCGTAGTCGATGGTGTTATCCACCAACACCACTTTGTCAAGCACGGCCACCGCACCCGTCAGATAATCTTCAAACCAGTTCAGCCACTTCATGACATCCACCTGTCTTGGCTGTGGGATGACGATGGGTTGCTCTGTATTTGGGCTAATGATATAATAATCGACAGCATGGGCGATCTCTTGCAACAGCATCAGGAAATCATGCACACTGTTACGCTGACTGTATCCTTTCATGATGAAGAGATAGTGTAGAAGTGCACGCTTACCGTCGCCTTCCTCGAGATTTTGATGAGAGGTGATGGTGCTCAGTTTATTGACGTATCTCTCCACAGAGGTGACAAACTGCTGGTTACCCGTCATGAGCAGACAAGGCGGTATATAGCCAGTATCAATAGAGAACATACCGTCCTTGACATTGAAGTGTACCAACGGCATCACATCCTGTGACTCCGCCTCCTCCAACGAGAGAAGGGCATATTCATAATGCGGACGAAGATAAGGCACACCTTCTTTTTCGAAGGATGTCGTCGTATCGCTAATACCAATCGTCAGGTAGTAACTGTCACCAAACAGCATGGGAATAGGAACGACAGCTTTCTCATCAGCGTCTATTATCTTACCAGACGGTAACAGAGCCATACATCGCAGGTCCTCCACCTCAAATGTATTCTTGACAAAAACGCCCTTACAACTCAGTTCCGTCCCAGGCAACATGCCCATCTGCGTACTTCCCAATGCTGCACGGATGGCAATCTGCTGCTGGAAATCCAACTTTTCCTCCAGACCGATGAAAGTCTGTGCTGTAATCTCCATGCCTGGCAACCAGTTAATTTTTGAATTCAGATCCATAACCCTACTGATTTATTGATTCAGTTCTGTATTATAATCCAGCGTCATACTTCCGTCAGGGTTCTGAGGAATCATGTGCTGTTTTATCTCTATCACACATCTCACATCGAAAGGAATCAACCACTCCTTCAGGAAAGCAGTTAATGGTTCCAACGATTTTCTCAACTCCAGGTAAGTGGCACTTGTCAACCCCGGAATCAGCAATTTATATGTCACCTGAGGCAACCAAAGACGAGTCGTATCAATAGGACTATAACGACCTTTTATTGTCTCCACCTCACAATGCATCAGGGCCCCCAGTATGTTTCCAACCAAACCGAGATTACCCCGCCAACGACTGACAAACGGTAATAATACCGCAGCCTCTTTTACCAGTTCGCTCTGCTCTGCTTCAATATCAAAGTTGAAATATTCCTTCAACAGATAACTCAGTTTCTGGTCCAGGAGTTCCGATACCTGACGCTCAATTTCCAGCTTCTTCCGAAACACATAGGTATCGAAGGGAGCAAATGACTCACTCAGCAGTTCTCTGCGCCACTCCAACTCCTTAAACTTCTCTGAGAAGTCTTCTCCACGAAGATCATCATCACGTGTCAGCAGCCCTTCTGGCAACAGACGCAGGAAACCATCACGCGTCAGCAGAACCTTGTTCTCCTTCTCGTAAACGGCGAGAACATCCTGATTGTAGTTTCTGTAGAACGTACCCTTGCCCTGAACCATCCACTTCCCGTTCATCTCAGGATAGAGATAATTCAGCAGCACTTCGGCCCTGATTTGACTGATATTCCTATTGATAATCATTGTTCGTTCAATTCAAAATAATAATCCTGTCCATCGGCCACTATATGCAGCACGTCATGACTGGGAATACCTAACTGTGCCAGTGTCAATTCTCCATAAAGAAAATCGGCATCGATCTCTCTGTATTCATGCTGATAAAGGCCACTAAGAGGTACACCACGCAAGTTGGCATCCGCCTCCACGAAGGCTTCTACAGCATGACCGGGGCGCATAACATCCGTACGACGATCATTTGCGCGTTCTGTCACATAATCCACAAAACAGTCGTTCTCCAAACAGAGGATCACCGACTGGGCATCTATCATCTGTCCTATCAGACAAAGTGCCTCTGATACCGACAACTGCCTTGAAAGTGCCGATGGTCGGATCGGTGTCCAACACGTATGGACGGCACAGTCATCATCATAAGCCTGGAAGTCGAGAAGTTTAGTAGTCAGATGCTGCCCGTCATAGTAGAACATCTTTCCACAAAGAGAGGTAAATGTTCCCTGTTCCAAGGCATCCTGATGAACCAACTTCATTGCCTCCTGCACTTGCACAGCACCGATCACCGACGCCATCAGTGAGGTTGTCGGTACAGTACCCGTTTGCTCATGCCGACGGATCACACCTGTACACGACATTCGCTTTGCCATGTCACCCAGGCCCTCAGGACCTAAATTGCAGGCATAGCAGTTCTTACCAGGTATAAAAACCCGCGCCGTTCCTTCAAGTTCCTCGATGGCACCATCCACCCAAGGCACACCCGCGCGCATGCATAAGCGATTAATGCAATAGCGCGCCCAACGACTGTCCACACAACCGATGACCACATCCATCCGGCGGATCAGTGAAAGTCCTACATCATAGGCCACATCGCCACAGATGGTTTGGATCTCAATAGCGGGGTTCATAGCTTTCACGCGCTCAGCAATCACCTCTACCTTCAGACGATGCGCATCAGCATCAGCTTTCGAGAAGAGCACGGAGCGAGACAGATTGCTAACCTCCACCACATCAAAATCAACCACGACAAGATGTACCACACCCAACAGTACCAAGTTCTTCAGCACCTCATTTCCTAGGGCACCGCATCCGACCACCATCACATGGGCAGCCGAGACTTGCTGTTGTTTTAGGCATTCACTCATCGGTTAGTTATCTGGTTTCATATTAAGTTCTACATCCAACATGTCATTCGGCACAGGCATCACCGTCAATTTGGCATCATGATAACCAGCTTTCTTCAACTGTATCTTACACGCCACCGTTGCCGGCAGGTTCTCCAGAATACACGGTGTGACACCAACCTCTACCCGATTCAGGATAATGGTGGCTCCCACCACGTTGCTATGAATGTTCAGCACACCATAGCTGGCTTTCGGCAGACTCATGTCGAGTATTTTCGGGAGCATATCGTCCACCCACAGGAATATCTGCTTTGATTCCAAACCTTCCTTCAACGTGCTGACAGCATAGAATCCCAGTGCCAACTTTCCTTCCCATTTTCCATAAGCCAAAGGCTCCCTATTAAGCAATATCTGTGTTTCCTCATCCGGTGCTGTAATGGTCACCTGAGCCTTCAAAGAGTCCTCTGGGACATTCGCGGCCAAAGCCGTAGAGTCGATAGTTGTGGAGTCGATAGACTCCTTTAGAATCCCAGGCGTAATGCCTCGTGTCATCAACGGTCTGGCTTTCAGATCATCTGCTTTCAAAGTTAGGATCCGTTTCTCTCCGACTCCCAAATTAACCACCGTGTCTGCATAGCAGGTTTTATCCTGCATCACAATCACCTGATGATCACCTGGCTGCAGACGACTACTTGTTGCCTCGCCTTTCCCTATGGGCTGTCCATCAATATAGATGCGTCCCGCCAAGACTGGTAGTTTTACAGTCAGATAGGAATAGACCGATTGCAACACAACTGGCACCACGAGTTTTGCGCTATCCACAACCTCTACCGTATCAGACAGCTCCTCGTAGAATGGAGCCTCTACATGGTAGCCATGCTTCCCTAATGGGAGATTAAACTGGGCGAGCCCATTTCTAACGAGTGCAACTGTACTATCTACCTGCAAAATGGCATTCTCAGGAATAACCTGGAACACCACCCATTGCTTCGACAGTTTATATTCTTTCCCAGGCTTATCAGTCTGCATGATAGCCTGGTAATGTTTTTTCTTCCTCAATCCCTTGCCGGGCACCTTCCACATCAACTGTCCGTAATCTGGATGCTGCACCAGCAGGTAAGCGGTCTTATGAGGAGCTAATAAGGTGATTTTCCCATCACCCTCCTGGGCCGCTATCGGTGTCTTTCCATCGGCCTTGAAAGTGAATCCTTTCTCGTCGGTCTTCAAGTCCAAGGTCGCCATTTTCTTATCTACATGAAAAAACTTCTTCGTAGCAAGGTCGAATTTGACCCGCTTAAACTGCCCGATGCTGATTTTCTGTGCGACACAAGGCAGGGATAGTACTGCAATCAGTAAGATTACTAGTAGTCTTTTCTGCATGCAGTTATTTTCCAGTTACCATCGTATTGCCAGGACTGGTAATAGAGATGTTACCGCCATAAGAGCACATACACTTGCTGTTGTCAGTCAGTGCAGCAATACCACCCACCTTCACCTGAGAACTGCCTGGCGACCAGGGAGATGAAATCACTGGCACACAGGGCATCGGTGTCAGCACACCCATGGCTGCAGAAGTAGCAGAGGAAACAGTCGGATTAGACAACGACTGACACATGCCGAATGAAGGAATATTAGTTACCGTAAAATCCGTCGTCACAGCCATCAACAGATTCATGCACTTTGGTCTTGAAGGCACGGTAATAACCAATGTACACGGAGACAAGCCAAAACTACACTGGAGCACAGCTCCCTGAGTTACAAAGTTACCCATATCTTTCTATTTAATTATCTGGCTCAGCCCGTTTAGGGCCGAGTCCAGATAATGTAAGTGATTACTTCCAAGGATTCTCGTATGCTACGGGACCATTCTCGAGCTTCTGACAGCTGAGCAGGATCTCCTCGTAGTGCTCCTCGCCGTCAGCCCAATACTCCTTGTAGTGTACACAGTAGCAAGCGGTACCCTTCAAGGTCTTCATGGCTGAACCGTCCTTCGTGTTCTCGAACTCAATCTCCAGGTCATGGGGAGCAGCCGGATCGATCATCCAAGCCAGCAACTCGGGGTTACCATCATTCAGCGCCTTCACGCGGATAGTAATCTGTCCACCACGAACGATACCTGCTACCTGACCTTCCTGATCAGTGGCCTGGTTAAACTTGTAGTTTACCAACAATACCTCACGGGGTGCAAAGTCCTTAACCTTCAGCACAACCGGTGTTACATTCTCTGCCATAATATATTTCCTTTCTTAATTTTAATCCTACTAAACTTTTAACGATATGTTCAAGTTATGCCCATGCATTCTCGAACTTCACAGAGCCGACCTCAATGTTCTGGCAAGAAATGAGGATCTCCTCGTAGTGGCCTTCCTTATCTGCCCAGTTTTCCTCGAAATCTACGCAGTAAGCACCGGTAAACTTGATGGTCTTCATCACCTTCAGAGTCTTGGTCTCCAAGAATTGAATCTCACCGTCCTTCTTCAAGAAACGGTCACACATCCAGGCCATCAGTTCGGGTGTACCGTCGTTCAGAGCCTTTACACGAACACGAAGCATCTGGAAACGGGGGATACCTGTCATCTGACCTTCGCGGTCTGTCTCCTGATCAAACTCATAAGATACCATCTGGACTTCACGATCTTTATAGTCCTGGATCTTCATTACTACTGGTGTTGTTGCCATAATTGTAAATGTTTAAAGGGTTAAACTTATTATTAATCACTTATTGATAATCACTGCTTATGCACTTGCCATAGCAGCTTCCTTGTCCTTCTTGTCTGCAGCGACCTTAATGATAAAGTTCTTGGCTGCATAGAACGGAGTCAGTGTGATGTCACAGGTGATCTGCTTGGTGATAGGATCCTGACGGGGCTCACCGATCTCGTAGTTCTGGAACAGGTTACCATAACCTTTGTACTGGTTCAGGAACTCCTGAATCTTCGCCTTCAGGTTCTTCGGACTGTTGAATGGATCCCAGTTCTCGAGAGCCACTTCATGTACAAAGTTCATCAGCACCTTCTTCACCCAGTCGAACACACGAACAATAGGATACTCCTTCATGGCATCAAGGTCACCATTGTAAAGGGTGGTGTTGTTGAAAGCCATCACACGGCCCTCGCTAAATACCATTGGAATCACCTGGTTGTCCATCAGGGCAGCAATCTCTGACTTCAGCAGATCACTCTTAACACCCTTCACACCATCGAGTGTACCATACTTCTTACCACCGGCACCCTGAGCCATATTTGCAGTCTCGTCGTAGAGCTTACCACAGAGGGCTGCAGCAGGAGCGATGTAGAATGCCTTTTGGTCTTCCTCGTCTGACGACATCTTCTCTGCCTCACGACCTACGATCCAGTTGGCAGTCATAACCACGTTCATCAAACACTGATCACTGTCGCGATAACCCTCGGTGTTAGCCTGCAGATCATCGAATGAATACTCGTCGGCATGGTCGGTAAGCAGCATCACCTTATACTTGAATGCCATCTTAGCCCACTGGAGCAGATCTACCTTATCAGTAAATACAGCACCAGGCACACAAACGAGACTGTAGGCATCCTTCAGACTAAGACGGTCGAAACCGTTACGAAGGATATTCTCCACCTCACCTGCGAAGCCAGAGTCAGCATCGGCGATATCTTCTTTCAGCACATTGATCACACGCAAATTCTTCACCTTGTCAGTTCCGCAAGTCTTGAAGAAAGAGTCGAGCTGACGATAGCTGCGCTCCAGATTCTGTGTAGCATATAAGGCATCGGTGATACCCTGCTTCAGCACATTTGTATATTTCTCCTCATCTTGTTTACAAGCATCAGCGAAACCGGTAGCAGTCTCCAGACTTGTGTCATCGAGCAGCTCCAACCAGCGTTTGATTTCTTTTTTCAAGCCGTCACGCTTATCTTTAAAACGCTTGTCGCTGAGGAACACATCCTTAGCAGCCTTACGCGCGGGATTCATATTATCTGCGTCGGGCATGAATCCACGAATTGCATTAAAACCACCAAAAGCGGAAAGCAATTGTGATACGTCTTTACCTTTCTCCTGAAGCTCGGCACCTGCCTGACTGGCGGCTTGAGCTTTCTGCATTTCTGTATCTGCCATAATCTTAAATACTTTTTTCTATTGCAAAATTAAACATTCATTGTTTGATGCCTCAGGATTTATGTAACTTTTTCCTGAAGTTATTGCGACAGGCAACCTGTCGGGCGACAAACGGTAATTTCCAGTAGTTCCATCTGTCGCAGAGAGGACTATTTCTCCACCATGATACGGAATTCCACAGGGGTCATACCGACCACCTCCAACATTCTGCGTTGAAGAGTCCTGACGGAGTTGTAACCAGCTTCGGCACTGATGGCAGCGATACCGTACTCGGGATGATCTCGCAACAACCGTAACGCGCGCACCAGACGAAGATTTTCCAGATACTCATCGGCTGATCTGAAGATAGTAGAATTACGGAACAGACGCATCAGTCGCGCTTGTGAGACGCCCATCAACTCAGCCAGTTCCTTGGCACCGAACTCTGCGGTCACCAACTGGGGCTCATTCTCCAGGCGGTTCTCGAGCATAGCCAGCAACTCTGCATCATCCACCAGGTCTGCCTGCATCGACAACCGATGTCCACGCTGCATCTCGGCCTTCAACCAGCCGACACGCTGACGCAGCTCATACCATGAGTTCAGCTGCTCACTCATCAGGAGATTACGTCCCAACAGACGCACATTCTCCAAATCAAGACGCTCATTCTCTTTCTCAAGACGGGCGATCTCCTGCTCCAGTTCTTCTATCTTCTTAGCCATTGTGTGTATCTGTTTCTATTATTCTGCACCTTCCAGCTCGCTGAGCATCGACTGCAGCACCTGCTTAAGCTCGTCACGTGAGCCAGCCTCCTTCAGGATGTCGCGCAACTTACGGTTCTGCTCAATGCTTTTACGAATCTTCGCGTCGGTGTCAATCTTACTCTTCACACCTGAGAGGAACGGGCTGTTCTGTACCAGACGACCCTTACCACTCTGTGCCTCAAAGTCACGCAACTCACCAAACTTCAGAGTTTCAGTCACTGAGCCACCCTCTTCGTCTGTAAAGGCAACCTCTACTTTGGGCTTGAAGTGTGCAAAAGCATCATCGATGTTGTGGATGTCCTCCACAAACTCAGGATTACCAGCTTCCACGTCTGAAGTGTACTGGTCAATCATCAATGTCTTGTTCTGATCGATCAAACTGACTTTCGCATTTGACTCCTCATCTGGAGCCATCGAAATGAAATTCTCTTTCATTGCCATAGTTGTAATGGTTTTAAATGTTATACATCAAGTTAAAAATTATTTCTTCTCTTTCTTCGGAGCTTTCTTCTCTGCGGACTCGGCAGCCTTTTCCTCAGGGTTACCAAGGCGCTTGCCGTTGACTACAAAGACTGCCTGTCCGCCCTTGTCGGCTTCCACCACGATATTGTCGCCTGACTTGACATCACCGGCAATCATCATCTTTGAGATGGGGTGACGCAACTCCTTACGGATGATACCGATGATCGGACGTGCACCATACTGTTGGTTGTAACCGCGCAGGGCGATTTTCTCACGGGCATCAGGCGTTAACGTCAGCGTAATGTTCTGCTCCTCCAACAGCTTCAACAGACCTTTCAGGTGGATGTCGAAGATGTGGACAACGGTCTTGTCGGTGATAGGTGAGAACGGTACGATCTCTGTCAGACGTGCCAGAAACTCCGGACGGAAGTAACCCTGCATAATGTCCATCAGCTCATTATTCTCGGGGATGACACCACTGTTGAACTTCTCCACAATCGTTTGTGCACCGATATTTGAGGTAAAGAGGATAAGCGCATTGGAGAAATCACCCACACGACCCAGACGGTCGTGCAACTTACCCTCATCGAGGATCTGCAGGAACAGGTCGAACACCGACTTGTGGGCTTTCTCAATCTCATCGAACAGCACCACAGCATATGGGTTCTGACGGATCTTGTTTACAAGCAGACCGCCTTCCTCGTAACCTACATATCCCGGAGGCGCACCATAGAGCAGCGCCACTGAATGTTCTTCCTTGAACTCAGACATATCGAAACGGATCAGAGCACTTTCGTCACCAAAGAGAAAAGTAGCGAGAGCCTTAGCCAACTCCGTCTTACCGGTACCAGTCGGACCCAGGAAGAAGAATGAGCCCATCGGCTGTCCTTTCTTGCTCAGACCAGAACGGGCCTCATACACAGCATCAAGTACCTTCTTTACTGCATGGTCCTGACCAACTACACGTTTCTTCAGAGTGTCTTCAGCCCCCATCAAACGGTCGCGTTCTTTGGTCTGGACCTTACCCAGAGGTATGCCGGTCTGTTTAGCCACGACGGCACTCAGATCGTCGCTCTTCAGCTCTGTGCGCTGCTGAGCACTCAACTCTGTAAGTTTGTCAAGGATACCCGACAGGAATTCTAAACGCTCCTGGATGGTGGCAATCTTACTGAAATCGGTATCAGAATCCACACCAGCCAACAGGATGCAACTCACTTTATTAAACAACTCATAATTCAGCCAGTCGAGTTCCTTCATCAGGGTTTCGTCAGCCTTATCCTTTCCTTCTGTAGATCCCTTGATAGCATCAAGTTTCTCACGCAATTCAGTGATGATACTACCGGTCAGATCATTCATTGTCTTCACCTGTGCCATAGTACGGTCGATCAGGTCGAATGCAGAATCGGGCAACGACTTCTCCGTCAGATAACGCTTTGCCAGACGGATGGCATCACTCAGTACAGTCTCATCAGCTGTCAGTCCGTGATAAGCTTCGTAAGCAGGGATAGCACCCTTCAGAATGCGCAACGACAGGTCAGCCGTTGGCTCCTCTACGGTAATCTTCTCCAGCTTCGAGGTCATCTCCTTATCGGTCTCAATGTTCTTCGTATAACCGTCAATACTTGAGGTGGCCAACAACTGCAGACGACCTTTGCTCAACTCGTTCTTCAGGATGGAAGAAGCACCGAACAGGGAACCTTGTTTATCAAACAACTTATCGATCGACTCAATAATCAGCACGGCATTCGGCAGATTCTCCACTTCCGTAATCACATTCTTGAAGCGGTCCTCTACCTCACCTTTATACTGAGCATCGCCACCGAGGGCAGCAGTATCAAGCTCATAAGCCACTGCACCACTCAGGAAGCCCGGCACATGGTCGGCAGCCAGTTCACGCACGAAACCGTTCACCAAAGAGGTCTTACCGACACCTGCCTCACCTGTAATCAACAGGTTAGCCTTGGTTTTACGACCCAATATCTCGTAGATCACAGAGATCTCCTTCTCAAAACCGATCACATTATCGAGGTTTCCGGCACGGGCAATAGCAGTCTTGTCAACACAATACTTTGCGAGACTACCTTTTGCGCCTGTGCCAGCTGCGGGAGTGTGCTTCGTCAGTTCAGCACCTTCCATATAAGGAGCCTCCACATTGGCGCCACCAGCCATCTTCGCACTGATATCTGATGGGGTCAATGGCAATGTCTTCAACTGATCGAAAGAAAAACCTACGCCAGGTGTCACCAATGAGGCCAGCACACAGACGTCAGTGGTCTCATCAAGATTGAACTTCACCATATAGTTCTCAGCCTCTTCGAGAACGGCCACCGACTCTTCGCTATATTCCAGGTCTCTCATCGGACGAACGGCACGCGGCGCCAATTGCATCTGCACGTCAGCCCAGTCCTGCAAATAAAAATAATCCTTATTCAGTTCACTCTCAATAAAGTGTACGAGTCCGATTTCCTTGTGGAGCACAGCCTTGAACAGATGCGCAGGATAAATGGCATCGCTACAGTACTCCTCGGCGAAGGAATTGGCAATAGATTTTAGTTTCGCATTCATAACATGTACTATTTTTAGATATTATTGGGTACAAAATTACTAAAAAGCGAAGATTTAAAAACGTCTTCACACCTGCAATATCTATTCTTTTAACGTTTTTTATACATTTCACGTATCTTTTTCCGCAAACCATCCAACAATCAGAGAAAATATTGTATCTTTGCATCCAGAATGATGAGAACGATTTTTATTATACTACTGCTAACCATATCCATGAACTCATCGGCACAGACTGCCGAAGAGGAGACGGAAAGCAAACTGCGGATAGAACATATCTGCGAGTTATATAACCATGACCAGAACGACTCTTTGATCGCACAGGCGCCTAGGGATATGGCCTTTCACAAAAGTATCGGGCTATGGGAGCACTATTACGAGACATGGATGCATCTAGTCAACACCTATACCTTCATGGGGAAAGTTAACACCGCTTTGCGCGAAGTTAAACAAATGCACGATGATGCGACCCAGCGTAACGACAATTACGGCTTAGCTCTTTCGAACTATGCAATGGGCAACGCCTACAATAATATGGGCTATCTGCCAGAAGCTGTAAAATGCTATCAGCTGAGTATCCAATTCATCCGCCAGACAAATACCAGCGAGACCACCTATAACGACATCTATAGCTATTACTGCGATGCCCTTAACGAGAACCATCAGTGGAAAGAGATGAAAGGGGTGACCGATGACTGGCGGAAACTGCTTGAAAGCATGACGGAATATGACAAAGGCAAAAAAACATCCAGTTCAAAGGTCTGGTATTCATATTACTATCTCGCCTGTGCCCAGATGCACCTTGGCTTAGGGGAGCTCGATCAGGCAGAAAAAGACATCGACATGGCAGAGACCACCGCCCCCGATAGCACCGAATTCATTCAGATGAGTATCCTCTATTACCGCGCACAGCTATGGCTCCAGCGGAAAGACTATCGGAAAGCCCTCGACTACAACACTCGCCGACTGGAAAAGAGTCTCGGTTACGAGGACAAGTCGTCGCTCGTGATGATCCGTGAGCAACGGGCTAAGATTATGAACGGACTGGGACGGTTTGAGGAAATGGCAGAGATGTACAAGGAGGTCTATGAACTGACCGACTCGATGTATCGAAAGGATGCCCGCACACAAATTAACGAGCTCAACACACTCTTCCGCGTAAACGAGTTCGACATGGAGAAGCGTCTGAACCGCGTCCGCACAACGGCTATTGTCACAGTGGTCATTGCCTTGACCCTGCTTCTGCTGTTAGGCTACTGGTATCTGATGAACCGTCGGTTGAAGCGTAAGAATGAGGAACTGGCCATCGCCCGCGACAAGGCTCAGGAATCGTCGAGGATGAAAACAGAGTTTATCAAGAATATCTCCCACGAGATACGCACGCCGCTGAATATCCTGTCCGGTTTCTCACAGGTGATGGCACAGCCGGATGTAGAGTTGCCGAAAGAGATCCGTTATGAAGCCAGCGAGAAGATTGTGGAAAATACCAACCGCATCACATCACTCATTAACAAACTGCTAGCCCTCTCAGAGACCAGCAGCCGAAACCGCATTGATCGCACCGACACTGTTAGCATCAACCAATTGTGTCACAGTGCCATCACCATGAGCCACGTGGGCGATAATCTGTTCTATCACTTCAATTTTATTTCTGACTTCAACGACGACGAGCAGATCCTGACCGCCGAATCATATGCCATCCAAGCAATCTCGCAGTTGCTTGACAATGCCATGAAGTTTACACCCGAAGGTGGCAAGATACAAATGACTTGCAGCAAGACCAATAGTTTTGTACAGATTGCCATAGAGGATAATGGCTGTGGTGTACCGGCAGAGAAAGCCGAAGAGATCTTCAAAGAGTTTGTTCAACTCGATGAATATCAAACAGGAACGGGCATCGGTCTTACTCTCAGTCGCAACATCGCCCGAGGACTTGGAGGCGACCTTATACTCGATCCTTCCTACAGTCAAGGGGCCCGCTTCGTCTTGACCCTGCCTCTTTAGAACGAATGAACGAATAAGGGTGTGCCGATTGGCACACCCTTTACTTTATTCCCACTCGATGGTTGCAGGTGGTTTTGAGGAGATATCATAGCAGACGCGGTTCACACCACGCACTTTATTGATGATCTCATTTGATACCTTTGCCATGAAATCGTAGGGCAGATGAGCCCAGTCGGCTGTCATCGCATCGGTAGAGGTCACTGCACGCAGGGCCACAGGATGCTCATAGGTACGTTCATCACCCATCACACCTACACTTCTCACGGTAGAGAGAAGGATGGCACCGGCCTGCCAGATCTGATCGTAGAGCGAAACCTCGATCTCGCCATCCTTCATATCGGCAGGAATACCAGCAGCCAACACCTTACGGGCCTCTTCGCCACTCAGCTTTACCTTGTAATCGCGCAGGCCACGAATATAGAGATCGTCGGCATCCTGCAGGATACGCACTTTCTCCGGTGTGATGTCACCGAGAATGCGCACGGCCAAACCAGGACCCGGGAACGGATGACGGGTGATCAGATGCTCGGGCATTCCCAACTGACGACCCACACGGCGCACCTCGTCCTTAAACAACCATTTCAGCGGCTCACAGAGCTGCAGATGCATCTCCTTGGGCAGACCGCCCACATTATGGTGGCTCTTAATCACCTTACCCGTGATATTCAACGATTCAATACGGTCGGGATAGATGGTTCCCTGTGCCAGCCATTTGGCATCCGTGATCTTCTTAGCCTCGGCGTTGAATACCTCCACAAAATCACGACCAATAATTTTGCGTTTCTGCTCAGGGTCAGTCACCCCGGCAAGATCAGCAAAGAACTTTGCACTGGCATCCACACCGATCACGTTCAGACCCAGCACCTGATAGTCGTCCATTACCTGACGGAACTCGTTCTTACGGAGCATACCATGATCAACGAAGATACACGTCAGATTACGGCCTATCGCACGGTTGAGCAGCACGGCAGCCACCGAAGAATCCACACCACCAGAGAGGCCGAGGATCACACGGTCGTTACCCAACTGTGCCTTCAGTTCCGCCACCGTCGAATCAACGAAAGAAGCGGCACTCCACTCCTGTCGGCTACCACAGATATCTACCACAAAATTCTTTAACAAATCCTTACCCTGCAGTGTATGGAATACCTCAGGATGGAACTGCACAGCCCAAATGGGCTGTTGGGACGAGGCGAAGGCGGCATTCTGCACATCCTTGGTTGAACCTATCACCTTGAAGCTCTCAGGGATAGCTGTGATCGTATCGCCATGACTCATCCATACCTGTGAGTGCTGCTCAAAGCCCTTAAAAAGCGGGTTCGTAGTATCCACCGTCTCCAGATTCGCACGTCCATACTCGCGGGAGTCAGCCTTTTCCACCTTGCCGCCCAACGTGTGGGAGATGAACTGCGCTCCGTAGCAGATACCCAACACGGGCACCTTGCCTACAAACTGCGACAGATCGACCTTAAACGCCTCGGGATCGTGAACCGAGTAGGGCGAACCACTCAGAATCACGCCGATCACCGAAGGATCGTCGTTCGGGAATTTGTTGTAAGGCATAATCTCGCAGAAGGTGTCCAGCTCACGGACACGACGACCGATCAACTGCGTCGTCTGTGAACCGAAATCCAAAATAATAATCTTCTGTGTCATTGTTTATAATTGTTTGATTAATGTTTCAGCTTTGTCGAGGGTGTCGAGTTTACCCACATCCAGCAGTTGTAAGTCGCGCGCCTCATAACCTCTGATCAAGTGATTGCTACAAGCTTTCAGGTAGAAGTCCATAATGGGGAATCGCTCAGGCCAATCAGCCAATAGTGGAGCTAAAGAAGGATGGAAGACATGAATACCGGAAAAAGCCAATTGATGATTAGCTTTTTCGCCTTTCACTTCGCCTGTCTCGATATTGGTCCAGCCATACAAGCGCATATCGTCGTCGAACATCAGGTAGCGTTTGGTCTTGCGCTCGCTCACAACCAGCAACGGGGCATCCATCGGGAGGGCGTTAAGATCGAGATTGCTGAGGATATCCACATTATGAATCAATATCGGCTCTGATGGATCAAAGAGCGGCAGTGCCTTCTTAATACCGCCACCCGTCTCCAGTAGGGCTTCGGTCTCATCAGAGATACGGATGTCTAACCCGAAATGATCATTGGCTGCCAGATAATCTGTGATCTGATTGGCGAAATGATGCACGTTCACCACCATGCGCTCATAACCGGCTTTCTTCAGCTTCATGACCACATGCCAAAGCAACGGCTGCCCTCCTACCCTGACCAATGCCTTTGGCATCGTATCGGTCAAGGGTTTCAGACGGGTTCCAAGCCCAGCCGCAAAGATCATCGCTTGTTTCATGCGTGCAAAGGTACTAATAAGTGGGCAATATTCCAAATAAATGTGTATTTTTTTAAGAAGTGTTTGTTTGTGTCAGTCAAAAATTGTAATTTTGCCACCAAATTCAATAAAGGCATGATTAAGAATCACATCAAGAGCACCATACGTAAGGCACAGGCAGGTATTGCTTTTATCATTGTGGCAGCAGTACTTTCGCAGGTAATCAATGCGTTGCAATATGTCTATACCCGTCGGAATATCCGCAAACAGTCGGTAGAGAACACCTATAAAAACATGGTAAAACTACAGCGCACTGCCAACCTCCAGACTAGTGTGGAGAGTGCTGTAGAGGCCACGATGGGTGAAGTCACTGTCCAATTGGGCGACCCCGACCAGTTCTATGGCATCACCTCGCGCCTTGTATCCCATAATGATTATATTGTAGGCTGTGCTATCGCCATGCGCCCAGGCTATTATCCCCAGAAGGATAAGTTATTTGCGCCCTTTGCCTATCCTGAAAATAAAAACGGCAAAGGACAGCCACGCGTCAAACTGTTGCCTTACGACTACACCAAGCAGGAATGGTTTGCCACTCCTTTCCAGAAAGATTCTGCCATGTGGACGGAACCCTATTTCGATAAAGGCGGCTCCGACCTGCTCGTCCGTACCTATAGTAAGCCCATTCACGATAATGCAGGTCGTGTCGTCGGCATCCTGACCGCCGATGTCTTCTTCAAGGATCTGGCTACTGACGATGACTTTACCTATGACGAAATCGACAGGATCAACTTCGTAGGTTTTATCCTTCAGATATTAGGCCTGCTGCTCGTGGTTTATATCGTATGGAAATACACCTCTAAGTTCAAGCAGGTCAACCATCTGATCATGGAGCAAGAGCTGTTGACGAAGGAGCTTCAGATTGCCAGCGACATCCAGACGGCCATGCAGCCCAACATCTCTGACATCGAGAATGCCCGCCATCACCTCGACGTGCAGAAGCTACTGATCTCTGCCCCAGACGTGAGTGCCGACTTCTACGACTATTTCTACGTCGGCTCGAAGGTCATTTTCTGTATTGGCGATGTGCCAGGCAGTAATGTAAAGGCTGCCCTGATGATGTCGATCATCCGCAGTATCTTCCGTACGTCAGCCAGCATCAATAGTGTGAATGGCGAGGCCCCGTCCCCTGCAGCTGTTATCCGTTCGATGAACGACTCCTTGTGTACGGTTAATCATAACGAGATGTTCGCCACACTCTTTGTCGGCGTGCTCGATCTCAACAATGCCATTCTCACTTACACCAATGCGGGCAATCCCGCACCTGTAGTCGTCAGTCCCTCAACAGGTGCCAAGATGATCGATATTGATCCCAATATTCCTGTAGGCATCATGGAAGGCTACGAATATACCGAACAGCGTATCACACTGATCGAAGACTTCACCCTCTTCGTCTATAACGACGGTCTCTATGAGACGGAGAACATCCATCATGAGCCCTACGGCCAGAAGCGGATGCTCACCCGTCTCGAATCTTCCGCCCACCATAACGATGCACCTAAAAAAATGCTCTCCAACATGCAGGAAGCAGTGGAGAGCTATCGTGGATCAGCACCTCAGGAGGATGATATCCTGATGCTGACCTTAAGGATGATCTGATTATGGATACCACTTCACGTTAGGATCATTCACATAATCGATGAACTTCGGGTAAACAACTTTAAGACTCTCCAGCTCATCCGGCCACTTGAATGTGGGTTTTACGAGAATCTTACAAGCAGATCCTCCTGGTTTGGCATAAAGCTCATGCCATTGATTACCTTTCTGCACCTGGATCACAACATCATATACTGATTTGAACGAGCCCTTGATAGAGAACTTGACAGGATCCTTGTCCACCTTGTATTGTTTCAATTCCGGATGTTTTTCAAGGTTGATGGTATTCACCATCATCTTCTGATCTACACCAAACAGTTTGTGAACCTCCAAATTGTCATCGTAATTAACACGGAGTGGCAACTGTCCACCAGCAGCCTGCAGCACGCATTCGGCACCTTCCTTGGTCAGCGTCACGTCGAGTACGATATCATTGAAGTCGAAGTCTGTGTTTTCTTCAGCACTGAGGTCCTCGCCAATCACACGCCAAGTAGGCTTGGGAATTCTTAAAAGTGGATAAGTATCTTCAAGATGATTATTCACAACTATAATCACATCGTTGCAGTCGTGATCATCTTCATTAGAATCAAAGTCCTCTAAACCGATAACATACGATCCATATAAAATACCATCCTTATTATCGTCATAAAGTACGGCAAAGTATTTGTCCTCCTGATTCTCGTTCAGATAACGGTTTGTATAAACCTTCTTATCCCCAGCCTTCACATAGAAACCGACGATATCTCCAACTGGCACATCTATAGGATCTCCCTCTTCCGATCCGTCTCGAAGTGTAAAGAATCTGGCTTGGACTTCGTTAGCACCTAACAGTGAGAACATCTGGTAACCCATATCTGCATCTGGTGTAGTCCATGTCACGCCATTCTTGGTATATTGGAAATAGTCTTCTTTTGCCAGATCTTGCACAAAAGCCGTTACCAGTTTTTTCTCCTTACGATCATCTGGCGATTGATTAGGCCCATAATGGTAATAGCCGATCTCAATGTCCTGTGTTGTATAGGAAAAGATGATATCAAAGCGGAATGGGCCTCTGTCTTCAAATTCGAAGTTCGTATAGATGTCATCAGACACTTTTTTTCCTTCGGGAAGGAACTTAAAAATCTCATCGTAGAAGTTCTTGGTATAAGACTTTTGATATTTCGGATCAAGAGAAAGGGCATAGCCATCCCTTGGATCGTCTTGACCATATTTACCACGGGTCATACCACGGGCAGCAGCGACACTGGCGTTAAAGCCCCAGTCCTGATTAGAAGCAATAGTGCCACCCACATAATTCAGGAACGCAGCATCATACTGTTCCTCCGGCGTCGGTGTCGGCGTTGGTGTCGGCGTTGGCGTCGGACTCGGTGGAACATCATCCGGTCCCTTCACGCAACTGGTTGTTACCAGTGCACAGATGGCAGTAGCCATCAGCATCATCAATAGTTTTCTCATAACGATCATTATTTGAATAGTTAAACTTACTCTTCATCAGGTGTCATCCGCATCGACGAGCCCACATCCCGATTATGGGCAGCATCATCTTCCTGCTTCTTCTGAGCCGTAGCCTGTTGGTCTGTGATCCACTTATTGTGGGCATCCTCAATCTCCTTCAGCTTTTCATCACGAAGCTGGTCGCGCTTCTTTATCCACATCTCGTTTGTTTCATCCACGCCCTTTTTAAGATTATCTACATCCTCAGGTTTCTCGTCGATGCTCAAAGTTGCAAACTGTACGTCGGCTTCCATCCTGGCCTTCTCCATATCAGCCTTACACATGTTGTAGAAGGTGTCAACGCCCTGTTTCAGTACATCATAGCGATTGTCGTCCACCTCAGGCATCTTCAGTCTCAGTAACTGCACTTCCTGCTGACTACCGTCACCCGGATCCACAGTTTCTTTCTCTATTTCCTGGATAAACTCTGGATGATACAGCATGACGGTCTTTGCGATATCGCGCATGTCGTCCTGGATCTTCGGCACGATATAAAGCGAATAGTCGTCACCTGTCTTCTTACCGACAAACGCCACGTCTTCCATCTTCTTCAGTTCATCCTCTATGGGAATTTCTATGGGCAGCATTGAGGCTTCCTCGGCTTTCACACAGAGATTCATATAGCGGTAGTTCAAGGCTCCAACATAGCCCTTCAGCTGTTCTGACAGCAGACTAAGCTGATTGATAATAGCTCGTTTCATATCCTATTCTATTTTTTACTTTTTTACCTTTTTACTTTTTTACTATTCCTTCGGTGCATCCTCGGTCTTGAGTTTCGCACTCAGGCTGCCACCGCCGCCACCGGCACCGCCGCCCATGCCGTCGGTGATGTTCGGCGACTTGAAGGAAGTCTTGACCTCGATACTGTCGCCAACAATCTTCGGCGCCTTGAGATCGCCCTTGACTTCCGTCTTGGCATTGATAGTGGTTTCGCCATAGACCTGGGTCTTGCTACCACCCACAGCGGCATTGCCACCGTCGAGCTGTACCACAGCCTTGCCGTCGCCCTGTTGGATCTCCAGCGTCTTGTCGGCAAAGGCACCGATCTCCTCGCTGACTGCCTGGATCTTCTTGCTCTTGATATCCTTCGACTTCGCTCCGACATACATCTTCTCGCTGACGAGGGTCATCGTGCTGCCTGCAGCCAGTGCCGAGTCGGTGAGTTTCTCCTTATCGACATCCATCGACTTCACGGCCACCGCCTTCGCATTCAGGCTGATGCTACCCGTAGCCTTGCCTTCGGTATCGGCAGCCAGCATACCCATCTTCTCCGAGCGCATCTCGATCTTACTGTCCTTCGTCAGTGCCTTGGGCTTCAGCTGACCGTCAGCCACCTCGTAGTCGAGGGTCTCCACGGCTACCGTCTTCGAGCGGATGATCACGTCACCCTCAGCCGTATATTCGCCCTTGGTCACCTTACCCTTGTCATCGCGCGTGAGATCCTTCGGGTTCGTCGTAGCCATCTCAATGGTCTTGGCAGTGATGCTCACCTTACCATCGGCTGCCAAGCCCTTCTCGGTATAGGCATCATCCTTTTGCTGGTAGTCCATCGATTCGATGTTGATATTCTTCGTCAAGATATACACCTGACCGGTTGCTGTAATCTCGCTGCCATCGGCCTTCGGATTAGCCGTTGAGATTTGCACATTCTCTGTTGATACACTGAACGCGCTTCCTTCCACAAGGGTATTGTCGGCCTGATTCATACTGATAGCCATCTGAGGCGTCCAGACATTAATACCGGCACCGTCGTTCTTACGCAAATTGCCATCGCCATCAACAGTGGTTACACTAATCGTTTCAGCGTTCAGAGACAGCTGGGCACTTGTAGTATTATTCTTAAAGTCATCACCCGACTTGATAGCGTCTTTCTCAGCTTGCAAGGCGGTAATCTGACGATTCAGTTCTGCCTGCTTTGATACGCCATGGATAAAATCAACGGTCACGCGGTACAAGGCGGGAATAATACTCTCCACATTGGCACGTCCTTTCTCAATATCCACCATGTTCACACGGGTGTTCATGAAACCGTTATTCTTATCCTCTGCGTCGTCCATGAGCTTCTTCAGATCTTTGTAGAACTGCTCGATTTCACTCTTCTGCTTGTCTGTAGCACTCTTCAGGTCACTCTTCTGCTGTTTCAGGGCAGACACGTTGGCCTCGATAGCAGCCTTACGCAACTCACTGGAGACGGAGGCATCGATATCCAACAGCTGGTCGGCATGAATGGAGATACCACTACCGCCCGGCAAAGCGACAGCCTGTGAGAAGGCGTCCTTGGCATCATTACTCTGGAGCACCACCGAACGGGCCTGTGTCAGCACAGCAGAATGGGGATAGACCACTGCCTCCTGACCGTCGATACCAGGATCGACTGCCGTCTGCTGGATCACGGGAGCTCGGTTAATGATGGCACCCGTCTCACCGACACCTTCGACATCCACCTCTGTGCCGCGGATAATCACCTTACCTGAGCCTTTCAGGTCTCCGCTCTTATCCACATGACCGATGATGATCTCGGGTGCGGAGAGCACGATGCGATTTTCGTCATAGATATACTGACCCCTGTCCAGACGATCAAATATCTCGTTCTTCATCTGCTGAACGGCATTCTTCTGCTTGTGAATCTCTGCGAGATCCTTTTCCACGCTATTTTGGAAGTCACTCAAGATTTTCTTCCAATCGTCAAATATATAATCCATAGTCGTTCTCCTTATTATTAATTATGCACGCAACATTGCTTTTCTCACTCTTGTGGCAGGGCCGTTGTCTTCCGGACGCATGGGATCATCAGATTCGCTATCCATGCCGCCCACATTGGCACGGTAGATACCTCTGTCAAGAACCATCGTACCGTCTCCGCTTGCAAAGAGAATCTCACCTTTCTTGCTGGAGCCATACGAGAAATCATCATAGAATGCCTTAAAGCCCTTATAGTCAAACATACCCTTTAACGGATCGAGAATAGCGTTACCAATGGCTTCGCCAACCTTTTCCTTGGTACTCTTTTCCTCTTTCTTCCTAATATTCTGTATACTTCTGACATACTTCGCCCAGTCAGCATCAGAACAATCGAAGGATGGTTCCGGGAATACTGTAGCCACCAAGCCGAGACCAGCACTTTCTGTTGCGGAACGTTTAATTTCAAATTTCTTCACCAAGGCGATAAAGAACTTTCTGAGAACCTTCTTGATCTCATCATCTGAGACATGATAATCCGCTGCGAATTTATTATACGGGTCCCTATCTTTAAGTTTCTTGAACATACAGTCGTCTGGCAAATTATCCCATGTTACCACGTCACGCAGTTGAGTGTATTCAAAGCCTATCTGAGCATCAGTGTTTAATTGGAAATCCTTCAGGTTCCTTATCAACATTGCGAAAAGACCGACAGAACCAATCATAATCTGTTTTTGTCTTTGTTGAGCTGCGATAGCTTCTTCCCACTTTTTCTTCTTCTGTTTATCTGACATAGCCAAATTCACCAACGTAGCCTGTTGTATTTTCAAGAATTTCGCCATAATTGCAAAGTCTGGATTATCATCTTTCGTAACATCACGATATACGCCTTGGAAGTTTAAGAGAGCCTTAATATCCTGCTGAGGATCATTCCACAGAGAAGTGATAATACTATCCAAAGTCGCGCACTGAGGATTGTTATCTTTATCCACACAAGCATTGATCATTTGAGCCTGAACAATCGCACTCTGACGAGCCGATTCATACATCTGCTGATGACGCTGATAATTATGGTAGACAAGCAGATGGAGTTTTTCAAATGATTCGTAGCACAGCTTATCATTATCATTCTCATCCTTCTTGTCATCCTGCCACTTCGGCTTATAGGCCTCAATCGGATAACCAGCCTTCTTACCACCTGCTTCCATCATCAGATAGCGGTTGAAGATTACCTCTATGATATGACGGATCAGCGAGAGGTCGGTGATGTTCACGAGCAAAGATGCTGCCTTAGAGGTTACAGTCTTGGTGATGGTAGAAGCTAATGTTACCGCATCGGCATCCTCACCATCCATATACCACCGCTGCTTGATGTTCTTACCCGAAGTCAGCGTGAGGTTACCACCAGCCTCAATCGACACGTTCTTACCCTTGATCTTCACATCACCGTTGGGCGCACTGATGGTAATGCCTGTGAAGGCATTGATCTTCACGTCACCCCAGGGCGACTTGATGGAGATGTTACGCTCGTCGGTACTACCCTTGATGCTATAGAAGCCATACTTATCGGTCAATTCGATATTTCCCTCCAGATTTACACTCTTTTCGAAATCCAAACCCGGAAGTGTGGAACCCGGCCAGAAGCCTTGAATCAGTTTGAGGCCAGGATTCATGGAAGCCAACAATGCGGTCAGGCCGGAACCAGAACCGTCGGTCATCAGGATCTTTTGTTCCGCAGGCGTCTGGAACACTTGCTGGTAAGTCTTCATCTGAGCAGGCATCTTAGGTTCCACAGAACCCATCACATATGGACGCTCAATATTTCCGGCCACGTAATCAACGATCACTTTCTGACCCTTTAAGTGCCAGCTATAGACGCCCGACTTAGAAGCACCTCCGCCAGGAGAAGAAAGCAACCACGGTGAGCTCCACTCCTTACCACCTTGCCAATCATACTTGATGCGCACGCGGTTCTGGCGCAAGGGATCATCAGCCGTTCCCTCAACCACTTCAGCCAACTGCGGACCGGAGCGTCTGACATGTCCCTCAGGAATCACTGGAGGATAGTAGGTGGGGTCATAAACCTTAAACTTCTGCTTTTGCTTTGTCTTTTTTCCGGTCGTCTTATCTTCGACTTCAACTTCTTTTTCTTTTTCTATCACCACACGATTCTCAGGAACGGCAGTCACCTTATAGAGAACCTTCGTCATGTCAACCGAAGTGACAACGCGCGTATTGTCCACAATCTTCAGTATATCAGGCTGATAACCCTCAACCTTCACCACCAGATAACTCTTACCATCATAAGTGATGATCTGGCCTAACTTGATATCAGGATAGGTCGTGTCGAAATCCATCACAATGGCATTCCGCCCGGATGCAAACTCCTTCTCCACGATTTCGATATACGTCTTTGTATTTAAGAAAGGCTTGTACTCAGAGAACTGATTGAACTCATTTCCATTGTACTGATTATCGTTAAACTTGGTCTCAGTCCTTTTCTTGCTGAAATAATCTTTGTTAAATTTATCATTCTTTTCATCACTTATTTTATTAGCCTTTTCCAGGTCAATAATATCGTCAACACCTGTGTCAACCAGGAATTGGAAAATGGTCTTGTCATTGTTCAGGAAACCTGCAAGTTTCTTCACCACATAGATATCACCATCCAACTTCTCAAAATTAGCGAGACTGTTCATACGGGTCTTGACAGTATCGTACTCACCTTTTTTCAAGACGTTACTCTGGATCTGCTCGTCAATCGGAGCCTCAGAATTGTACTTACCAGCATTTGCCTGTTTCTGCTGCTGACATGTCAGGTCACAATAGGTGGCCGATTCTGCCACGTTCTTAAATTCTGTATTATTAGTACCCGCATACCCATAGCCCATCACCAACTTCTTATCCTCATAATACAGGAACTCGCCCCATCGGTTGGTGGTACGCTTCAGGAAATCATAGAAGCTCTCGTTATACTGCACAAGATAAGAGAAGAGATGCTCCGTACCCGCCTTGTGTCCATCTTCATCATCACTTGCCAATATGATGTGCTTCATGTTGGAATAATCGATAGCCACCGCCTTATTTGAATCATAAGGCAGTTTATAGTTCTTGATCTCATCTGTCAGAATCTCCGCACCCAACTTTTTTGAGACGAACGTACGGCAGTAGTCTTCCTGAGTCAACAAATAGTCAGGACTATAGATCTTAAAGGTGACATACATGGAATCCTTCTTATAGGTAGGCATGACCTCTTGTATATAATAGTCTTCGCACACATTCTTGTCGTCACATGCCAAAATCACCTTTTTATTGGCGAATGATGATTCCAAAATGTCCTTGGGAATAGTAGCTGTATAGGTCGCTTTAGTATCTATATCACCAGATACTGGAGTTCCTGACGCAATCTGAACCTCGGCATAGATCTCGTTAGGGCTATACATCTTCTTGGTGAAGCGTGCGTTTTGGAGATTAAACGCAAATCCCATCGTACCCGTTTCTTTTGATGATTTGGAGTTATATTTCTTCGGATCATTGGGATCTTTGACGAGGATAGTCTTCGTCCAGGTCACTTTATAATAGCAGTACCCCTCCTTATGCTCGGATCCTGTGGACATCGTGATGTTTAGCTGCTCCTTTTTAGGAGAGCCATCCTTATTCACCGTACCTGTCACGTCGCAAAATGTCAATTCCAACTTAGCCATAGTCTTTTTTATTTAATGGATGAATACACTTTTTAAATTATTCTGCTCTTCCCTACCCATATAAATGGTAGAGCGTACGAGCACCTCCACGTCGAGTATCATCTGCTTGTCAAGACCACTCTCGTCGCGAAGACTGTTATACTTCTCCTCCACACTGACCACATAACCGTTCACCACCATGCCGTCCTCATAGTCGAACAGACGCTGATTGGCATCAAAAGTCACATTGAACAGGATGGAGAAGTCGTTATGTCCGTTCAGCGCCAGTCGCTGGTAAAGCTCCTTGGCATGCGACGGTGAATTCACGCGGATCGTGAACTTCAGGATGACAGGCTTCGAAGCGCCATACACATCGCTGGAGTTATTACGCATGCGTTCACACTCATATGAGAAATTCTGCAAGACCAGGCATTTCTCCTTCAGCACATTCTTGGGGTTATCCAGGAAGTTATCCTGAACGATCACCGCTCTCAATTCATTGGAAAGTGTTGCCATAATCTTTTTATATTATAAATGCTGAAATATTACATCATCCACAGTGATCGTCTCCGCCTCAATGGCGAGGGTCAGGTTCCTCCGCCGTGAGGAGTTGATATCATAATTCTCTGAGAGCGAGAAGCACTTGGCATCCTCGAAATAAATGATCTGGGCGTCTTTCTCATCCAGCTTTGCTTCTGCGGCAAGACTGATGACGATCCGCCCACTCTGCACTCCTTGGCTGTCGTACCACTCAAACAGGTTCAGATCGTTCTTACCTGGAGCCACAACATCCAATTCCAGTCGCTCACAACGTGCCATCCCTTCTGGACGGTAGGAGTTGTAAGGCCGTGTAAAAACAAAACGGCAGTCTGAAACCAAATAGCTTTTGGAGTAGCGCCCGATATTGTTATCGCCAAATTCTAATGCTGCTATTAATGCCATATTCTTATCTTTTTTAAGTTTTTAGTGCAAAGATACGTTCTGACGGGGTTGTCTGCAAGCTTTTTCCCCATTATTTCTCCAACTTGTTGCGACAAAGGCGCTGATATGCGACAGACTGCACACAGTCAGGCTTCCTGTTGTCGTGCCTCCAAGGTCTGCGTGATATGTTGCTCACGGTGACAGATACGTACCTCTATGCCGAATTTCTCGTGGATATGCTCCGCCAAATGCTGGGCAGAATACACACTGCGATGCTGACCGCCCGTACAGCCGAAACAGAACATCAGCGAGGTGAAGCCACGCTGGATGTAACGACGCACATGGGCATCGGCCAACTTATACACCGAGTCGAGGAATGTCAGGATCTCACCATCGTCCTCCAGGAATCGGATCACGGGCTCGTCAAGGCCCGTCAGTTTCTTATACGGCTCATAACGACCCGGGTTGTGCGTGCTACGACAGTCGAACACGTAACCGCCACCGTTGCCGCTCTCATCCTCAGGAATCCCCTTGGTAAAGGAGAAACTGAACACACGCACCACCAACGGGCCCTGGGCATCATACTTCGAGAAGGTGGCAGGACCATCCTGCGGGTGCGCCTTATAAGGATTCAAATCGGTGATCTTATAACCGTCGGCACGACTGCCGATCGTCTCTATCTGGGCATACTGCGGCAGTTCGGTCAGCTGCTGGAGTACCTCCATCAGATAGGGATAATGGAAACCGGTTGAGCTGTTCAGCAGTTCGCGCAGGTTCTGGATGGCAGGGGGTATCGACTCGATAAAGTGCTTCTTCTGCTCGTAATAGCCGCGGAAGCCATAGGCGCCCAGCACCTGAAGGGTGCGGAACAGTACGAACAGCGCCAGCCGGTTGGCGAAATGGCGCACAGGAGGCACTTCAGTATAGTTCTTCAGAGAGTTGTAATACTCCGACACGAGCTCACGTCTCAGCTTATGTGGATATTTGGCAGAAGCCTGCCAGAGGAAAGATGCCAGGTCGTAGTAATAAGGACCTTTACGTCCGCCCTGATAGTCGATGAAGTAGGGATTGCCCTGGCGGTCGAGCATCACGTTGCGCGCCTGGAAGTCACGGTAGAGGAAACTCTCCACGTCAGGCACGGGGTTGTCAAGATCTGTGGTCAGGTCCTTGGCAAAGAGGCGGAAGTCGGCCTCCAGCTTCAGCTCATGGAAGTCGATCTCCGTGGCCTTCAGGAAACAGTATTTGAAATAATTGAGGTCGAAGAGCACACTGTCCACATTAAACTCTGCCTGGGGATAGCAGTTGGAGAAATCGAGTCCACGGGCACCGCGCATCTGGATGTTCGGCAGTTCACGGATAGTTCTCCGCAACAGCTCCTGCTCCTTCAGCGTGTAACGCCCACCGGCCTCACGACCGCCGCGCACGGCATCGAAGAGCGACACCGAACCCAGGTCGGTCTGCAGGTAGCGCAGCTGATCGTCACTGGCAGCCAGTATCTGCGGCACGGGCAACTTACGACGGTTGAAATGCTCTGTCAGATAGAGGAAAGCATGGTTTTCGTCACGGCTGGTGCCGATCACGCCGATCACCGTCTGCCCATCCTGGTCGGTCAGTCTGTAGTAGGAACGGTTGCTCCCCGCCCCTGTCAACTGATGGATATGGGCTGGCTCAGCCCCCTTCCATTGCTTATAGAGTTCTGTCAGCTGCTGCATATATTATATATACATAATTAATAATTCTGTGACAAAGATAGATATTTTCTCCGAAAAAACAGCAAAGAAAGCGTTTTTTTTTTATTTTTCTTCTGTTTTGCGACAGATTTCCAACCATTGCCCGTCATTTGTCGCATCATTGTATGGGGAGCGCAACAAGTTCAGACGGAATTCAGCAAAAAGTTTGGAATGAGCCTGAAAAGCGTTGTATCTTTGCACCAGAAAAAAATAAGTAACTAAAAATAAAAAAGAAATCGGGGGCTGATGATGATCAGCCCCCGATTTCTTTTATTCCGGGAATACGAAATCTACCTTTTGGATGCCTGGTCCGTAAATGGTCTTGAAGTCGTTTTTCATGGAGATGACGGTGTAGCCGGCTTCGCGCCATTTCGCCTCACGCTTGGCTGCCTCAGCCAGACTGGCATGGTCGCGGGCATCATCATCAGCCACCAGCATAAAGACGGCAGTGCGGTACTGCTTGTTGCTGAGGCAGTAGTTATGCATGGCTGCGTCGCCGCTGCTGTTGCCGAACGACAACACAGGCACCTTACCGATCTCCTGGGAGATCTGACGCACCTTGTTGGTCTTCAGGTTCTTGATCAGAAGCGAATCGGTACGAACCAGATACTCTTCCTTTCCCATGGTGTAGTTCACACCGTCCTCATCGCCTTGTTCGCTCGAATTGAGCATCACATCCATACCGATCACCCTGTTTGGCTGAATGATATGGTAGGGATCTACCAACGACCTGCAGATAAAACGGTCGGAACCGGAAACGACATAATAGGTGAAGCCCTTATCCTTCAGATACTCGAATACGTCGAGCATGGGTTTATAGATACCCTCACCATAGGTCATGCCAATGAATCCATTAGCCGGCAGGGCGGCATAGGCCTTCACATACTTGTCGAACTCGGCCAGGGTCATGCCTGCATAAGCCTTGGCGGCAGCATGGGCATGCTTCATGTCGAAATGGGAAGGAAGGGAAATGCCCTTACGCACAAAATTCCTGATGTCAAGTGCCGCCTCGCGCACATCCTCAGGTGCCTTGTCACAATAGGTCGGGTCATCGAGGGCACGGTATTCGAGCAGGTTATACTCAAAATAGGTCGGATAGAGCTCGGCGAGGAAGGTGCCGTCCATGTCGAAGGTGGCGATGCGGTCTTCCTCCTTAATGAAGTTGGCCGACTTCGGGTCGGTCACGTCCTCCACATACGCCTTTAAGGTGTTCAGCGCCTCACACTGGTTCCAATTCGTGAAATAGACTTTTGATACCAGGGCATCTGACTCATTCTTGCTACAGCTGGTCAATAGCATGACCACTGTCAAAGAGACTAATAACAAATTCTTTCTCATAATCATGTTCGTTTATCGTTTTTCCAAGTTTTGCTTCTACAAGATCAGCTTCACGCGGAAGCCCCTCGTCGTCGGCTCTTCGATGATGTCGCTGACCTGCGGACGGAGACTGGCGCGAACGGCTTCGGATAGCGGCGTATCGTTGCGTTTCTCAACCATGAAGTCGAGGGCCGTCACACCGGAGAGTTCGGTATGGGTGAGGCGGACGGTCATGGGTCGTACGGCAGGCAAGTGCTGGAAGAGCACTTCCTGGATCAGCTTCGAGGCCAGCCCGGCTTTCTCTGCGATATTGTATTTGATGCAGAACTGACTGATGGCGGTGGGCATCTGAAGGAAGTCGAAGTCCTCGGAGTCCACCTCGAAGACCAGTTTCCTGATGCGGTTCACAAAGGCCTTGGTGGCGCTGTGAACGGGATGCTCGAAGATCTGCTCGGGCGAACCGTCCTCGTGGATATAGCCGTCGTACATGAAGAAGATACGCGTCGAGACGTCGCGGGCAAACTTCATCTCGTGGGTGACGATGAGCATCGTCATACCCTCCTTCGCCAACTGACGGATCACGCTGAGCACCTCGCCGACCATCGTCGGGTCGAGGGCACTGGTAGGCTCGTCGAAGAGGATCACCTCCGGGTGCATCGCCAGGGCACGGGCAATGGCCACACGCTGTTTCTGGCCGCCACTGAGCGACGAGGGATAGACCGCCGCCTTCTCAGCCATACCCACCTTGCGCAGCAGCTGGATGGCTTCGGCCTCGGCCTCCTCACGCGACTTGCCGAGCAGCTTGATGGGTGCCAGGGTGACGTTCTGCAGGATGGTCAGATGGTCGAAGAGGTTGAAACTCTGGAACACCATCCCCATACGCTGGCGCAGACGGTTGACAGGATAACCCTTGCACAGGATATTCTCACCATCGAAGAGAATTTCGCCGCCTGTCGGCGGGTCGAGCAGGTTCAAGGCACGCAGGAAGGTACTCTTACCTGTGCCCGAAGGACCGATGATGCTGATCACCTTGCCTTTCTCGATGTCGCAGTTCACGTCCTTCAGTACCTGAAGGGAATTGCCGTCAGGTGCCTTAAACGTCTTGCTGAGATGTTTTATACTAATCATAACTTCAATTTTTCAATCCTTCAATTTTTCACTATTCTGTCAAGCAACTTGCCTAAGAGCCAGGCCAGGACGAAATAGATGATGGAGATGATGATCAGGGGGAAGAAGGCATCGAACGTACGACTGCGGATGAGGTCGCTGGCCTTCGTCAGGTCCTGAATGGCGATATAGCCCACGATCGACGTGTTCTTGAACAGCGACACGGCCTCGCCCTTATACACGGGCATCGCGGCTTTTGCGGCCTGCGGCAGCACGATATAAAGGAAGGTCTGCAACGGCGTGAACCCTAACGCCACACCCGCCTCGGTCTGACCCTTTCCGACACTCATGATGGCCGTGCGGAATATCTCGCTGACGTAGGCACCAAACACAAGGGCAAAGCTGATCACAGCCACGGCGGTAGCATTCAGGCCTGTGGGGGCCAGTACCACGTAGAACATCAGCATCAGGATGACCAGCAGGGGCACACCGCGCATGATGTCGATATAGGTGGCGGCCAACAAGCGCAGCCAGCGACGGCGGTTCATACGCATCCAGCAGATGGCGGCAGCCAACAGCGTACCAAGCAGAAGCGAGAGGACGGCGATGATGATGGTCTCCTTCAGACCATCCACCAGGAAGTGCCAGCGTTTTTCCTGGATGAAGTTCTTACGGAAGCTCTCCTCCATCTCCCGCCAGAATCCGCCAGAGCCGGCCCTTTCGCCATCATAGACGAAGTAGGCAGGGTGACATTGGTAGTAAGGCTTCGTAAACAGCACCATCTTGGAACGTTCCTCGGTGATGAAGATCGAGCCACTCCACACGTCAGCCAGTCCGCTTTGGAGCGCTGCAGACCCGCTGGCCGCATCAAGGAGACTGATGGTGATGGGACGTTTGGCGTAGGCGGCAAACCGCTTCAGCAGTTCTATCTCGAAACCCGTCCACAGCTGGCCCTTGCGGAAACACATGGGCGCCATCATCGAATGGGTGACGACACGCAGGGGCTGCCCCTCCGCCACAGCCTCGATACTTGGCAGATTGACCGTATCGGGATCCAACGTATCGAACCAGCGGTGATAAATCGCGTCGTAGGTACCATCAGCACGTATCTCCTCGAGAAAGGTATTGAAGAGGCCGACCGTTCCGGCATCGTCCTTACGGAAAGCGAAGGCGATATCGAAGCTCTCTGCACAGCGAAATGCGATACGCAGGTTTTGTCGGCGCAGGTCGCCGGGCGACAAGCTTATCTCATCGTCCTTCATCACATCGGCGTAACCCGTCGTGATGGCAGCCACCACGTCGGGGGCACTGCTGAAGCGTGTTACCGTAATGTCGCTGCGTTTGGACATCTCGAAATCGTAGATGCTACCCGCCATCACTGCCACCGTCATCCCGCTGACATCCGCCTCGCTGTTCAGCTTCACCGTCTTACCTCCCCTGTCGGCACAGCCTGCCAGCAGCAAGGCCGTCAGTGCTAAAGCATATAATCTCAGTTGTTTCATAGTTGCAAAAGTACGACTTCTTTTTCAAACCACCAAATTTTAGATAAAAAAAATCCCCTTCCCCTATCGAGGGGAGGGGTTTGGGATTGGATTCATGTCTCACAAAAGGGACAGTCCCTACTGTGTGGGGTCAAATCCGAACCCCTGCGGCGGTTGCACTTCCCAACGCACCTAACAAGGCTGTGAGCACCGCCACGGCGACCTTTGCGATCACCTTCCAGTTCTTCAACATAACAGTTTCCTCCTTTCTTCTTAAACGTTACTAACTACTAATCCTTGTCGAGGTCTTCGCCACCGTCGCCGCCGTTACCTCCGGTGTTGCCACCTGTGCTACCACCAGTGTTGCTGCCGGTGTTGCTGCCAGCCTCGTCGTCCTTAGGCTTCGAAGTGTCCACATCGTTCTTCGGTGCCTCCTGTACGCTGCAACCGGTGATGAAGGTCTTCTTACGCTGACCGCTGGCATCGCTCTTCACCTCGGGCATGAACAGCACGTGCAGGTTCTTCACGTTCTTGCTCACGCTGAAGTCGGCTGCTGAGTTGGCGCCCTCGCTGCAGATGCCGATCTTGAACGTGCCGAAGCCGTTCAGCTTCACGCGCTTCGAGTCCTGCAACTGGTCCTGCATCGTCTCGATGAGTTCGGTGATCACCGCCAGGATGTCGCTCTTCTTCACCGTACAGTTACGTTGCATGATCGTGGCGAGTGCATCGGTATCCACGGTGCTGGTCATCACCGCACGGGGATA
>CADCBZ010000009.1:0-40674 GCA_902799765.1 uncultured Prevotellaceae bacterium | reverse complement strand
CTCCTTTCTTTACTCGGGATTCGCATCCCTACTGCGTTAAACACTACTTAGGGCAGGCGTTTCCTGCTTGCAGTCATCATCTCTGATTGACACTGCAAAGATACTAAATTTGCAAGGCATTTACAAGAAAATCGTTCTTTTGAAGTTAGCCAAAATGATGCTATCATGCTTTCATTTTCTTTCTGTCACCAGAAAGAAAACCGAAACAAAAGAAAGAGTGCAAAAACGTCCTGAGCTCAGAGGCCGGCTGTCCGATTATCGTAATCATTCGAAGAACTCGCTACGCTCAGACAGCTTCTCATGTCGATTTGCTTGTCTCGCTACGCGACACAAGAATCGAAGAAGATTCCGATAATAGTACATCCTATAAATGCCTCTTCGTGCGGAATGTTTTTGTATTAAGGGTCTAACGACACAATATTGCGAGGCGAATAGCCAATGCGCAGCCAACATCAAAAACATTCCGCACGAAGAGGTCTTCAGAGAAATTCTATTTTTTTGAATCGTTATTGAGTCTCTGATTGCGAAAGCAATCTGAGCAACGAAACACGAAATGCTGTTTGAGCGAAGCGAGTTCATTGAGTGATTTGAAAAAATAGGGTTTCGGCCTCTGAGCTCAGGACGTTTTTGCACCTTTCTTTGCTTCGTTTCTTTCAGTGATGAAAGAAATGAAGATAATTTTTCGGTGACGAAAGAAAAAGAATACCTTTGTAAAAAGTAACTTTTCGCAGGGCGATTCGTTACGAGGATGCGGCGGTCGCGGGAGGGCTTCACGTAGTAGAGCCACTTGCAGTGGTTGCACACGCGACGGTACGTGCCCGTCTTCATGCGTTCTAATTTCGAACGGGGCAGATACTGCCCGCACCGCGTACATTGCATCAGTTCAGACATAGTATTCATCTTTATAAGACAGAGTAACACAATAACAATTATTAAAATGGCATATCATCCTCGGGATTGGGCGCCTCGAAGGCGAGCTGCTGCTGTTCGGAGCGGTCAAGCCAACAGTGAGAGCTGACGGGCAGCACACGGTACTGGTTCAGCTGGTCGGTCAAGTGTTCAGTCCGAACGGCTCCGTGACGGTAGTTCTCCGCATCAAACGAGAGATGGCAGATACCCTTGTGGCCCATGGCGTCATCACGCACCTTGTCAACGATCACCTTCAGCAGATGCAGCTGCGATGGCGAGCCTTGTGAACGGTTGGCATTATCGTCGTTCACGAGCACCAGGCCGTAGTCGGCACGGTTACGGAACTCAGCCGATCCCGAGGCATTGTAGAGCGACTCGATCTGCTCACCCTTCTGCGGTTTCGAGGGATGCACCACCACGATCACGAACAGTCCTGTGCGATGGGCAAAGAGCTCTATCTCTGCCAGCACGTCACCGATCTTCATGGTGTCGCTCTTCGCTCCGTCAGGCAATTGGATGTAGTTAAAGGGATCGAGCAGCAGCTGTTGGATGCCGTAGCGTTGTTGCAGCTGTTCGGCCCGGTGCAGCAGCTTATGGATGGTGCGTCCCTTTTCCTCGGTCACGAAGAAGATGTTCTCCTCCAGCCAGTCCACGATGCGCTCTGCCATGGGCTGCGGGATGGCCGTCTGCCGATAATCCACGCCCCGCTGGGTGGTGACCTTCTCCTTGCGGAACTGCCGTCCGGCGATGGTGGTTGCCAGTCGGGCGATGTGCCGTTCGGGTGGGAACATCTCCGGTGAATAGATGGCAGCCTTCCAATTGTGCAGCAGGGCAAGGTTCAGGACCAGGTCGTCGGCAAAAGTCGATTTACCCGTGTTGGGTTCTCCTACGATGATTGTCGAACGGCCAGGCTCGAACTGCACGAGGTCATCGAACTCGCCCCACCCGACTTTCTTGCCTGGCTGGATGCCGTTCTGCCAGATGTCGAACAGTTTCTCACGATAGTTGGCCACCGTCTCCACACCTGTGATCGGACAGGGCTGTGCGTGGTTGATGCATTGCATCACCGCGTCGGCACCGTGCGCCGTCAGCATGTCGTTGGCATCCTTTTCGGCGAACGATTCGCCGTCTTCCTGTTCGATGCGCCACTCCACGGTGCGGCAGCGGGCCTCGCCGAAGTACTCCGCCAGTTTCGTGCGCAGCTGTTCGCCAGCCTCGTCCATGTCGCCCGCCAGATAGATGGTCTTCAGGTTGTCGAAGTGGGAGTAGCGGAAGCGGTTGAAGGTGCGCAGTTCAGTGTCTGCCCCGTTGCTCACCGAGATCACGTTGTCGTAGCCCAGTTCCATCAGTGCCAGTGCGTCCATCATACCCTCGGTGATGATGATGCTCTCCTGTCCGATGCACGCATCCACATTCCAGGGGATGATCTCGCAGTCGTTCTCCATGGCGAACTGCTTACTGGTGGTCTTATACTGGATGTTCACTATCTTCGTCCCCTCGCGGAAGGTAAAGGCCAGGCAGTCGCGCTCCATACCTCCGACGATGTGACGTGCCGAACAGACACCCGCCTTCTTCGCCGTCTGCGGCTGGATGCCACGCTTCATCAGGTAGTCGATGGCCACCGCATCAAGCGGCTTCAGGTGGTCGGTGCGCGGCTGCTTCCAGTTCTCCTTCTTCACCGGCTGGTGCTTGCTGAGGGCTTTCACCTTCGTGCTGATGATGAAGTGGAACCCGCAGTTGTAGCATTTGCCCAGACCCGTGTTCATGTCGAGCCTGACGCATGCCTGGTCGCGGTGAGACCGCTTGCGCGAGTCAGAGCAGTCAGGACAGGTGCAGCGCACGATGGTGGCGGTACCGTCCTTGTCGGTTCTCGTACGCTTGATGTCCAGTTGGTCTATGGGCACGATGTAATAGCCCGTAGGTGTCTGCTCCCATTTCTTCTGGGGAATGAAATTATATCCGTCTGCCATGATCCTGTATGCTGCATTGTTCGTCTTCACCAAGTATCTCCCAGGCGGTCTTCATCATGAAGTCCTGGTCGCTCATCTGCTGCCTTTGTTGTCGTTCTGCTTTCGGGTCGATGCTATCTGGGGTGGTCCAGCAGTTCCCGCAAAGACTCCACACGCAACGGATGTCGGTCTGAGGTGAAGCCCACCAGGGCACCAATTCGCCCCGATGCCCGTGGCGCAGGCCCGCGCGGTCAACCATCTCGTAGGCGGAAGGTCCGATCATATCGGAGACCTTCCCGCCTTTTTCTTTATTTTCTTTTTTATCATCATTAGTTTCTTTATGATGATTATCTTCATTATAAGGCGCGTGTGCGCGTTTTCGCGCATGCTTGCCCATACGTGAGGACGAGCTTTTGGAAGTAGCATGCAACAGACCTGACAGATAGGGACTGAAGAAGCTCTCATCATCCTCAACGATGAAGAGTCCGTAACTGGTCACAATATGCCAAAGCCACTCTTCACTGCAGTTCGAATCACGCGCAATCTTTGAGAGTGAGCGACGATTACCGATGGCATTATGACACAATCGTAGATAGCGGAACAACTGTAGCATTGCTCCTTGTGCGGCAATGGCACCCTCATGTTCTATCAGGGCATCCATCTCAGGGGTATTGAAATACCACAAGTCAAATTTTACACTAGCTGGCATTGTTTTCTTCTTATTCAAGAATGGTGGTTTTACCGTTTTCGATTTTGAGCTTATCGTGGCGGTTGCGGCGGTAGTTGATGCGGCAGCTGACGTGTACCCACCATGCGGGGCCGCTGTGCTCCAGGATCAGTTGGTCTAAATCGACATTGTCTTTCATCCACATAAAGAGCAGACGGGCGATCTGCTCGCTGCTGGTGTAACAGAAAGGCCAGTGCCTACGGGGGATGGTGATGTCGGCGGCTTCGCCCTCCATATGCTGGGAATTGCTTGCGCCTTTCACGGCGCCGTTGAGCTTGGGGCAACGGTAGCCGGAAGTGATCTGGATGGGCAGGCCGAAGTGCTGACGCGTGGGTTCGAGACAGCGCACGGCAAGGTTCTGCAGCGCCGTGATGTGGCGCTTCAGTGGCGTGTTGGGGATGTGATGCTGCTCGGCGGTCTCCGAAGCAAGCATCTCGCTGAGCTTGAAGTGCTCCGACAGGAGCATGTTGGAATCGAATAGTGGTTGCATACTTTGTAGTGAAAATTGATTGATTATTGTTTGAAGTTAAGGTGGCAGAGGCTGCCAACCATGTCAGGGCGCCACTCAGAATGGTGGCGCCCCTCGGTAATAATCTGAAATGCTCTGATTCGTTCATACTTTTAAATTTTTAATTTAATGGTTGTGGCTTTTAAATTTGCCACTGCAAAGGTACAACAAAAACAAAGCATTTGCAAGAAAAACCAGACCGAAAACCTAAAAACATTTTACCTACTTTTCCAGTTGTTCCCATTCTCTACGAGCAAGCGCCAACAGTTGATAGAGTGTCGATGCTGTTCTGCTCAGGTTGGAGTGCAAAAACAGGTAGTCGGCCAGCATCTGCAATGATGGTCGTAAGGCACCATGCTCTACCAAAGCCACCAAGTCCCAATAGACCCGTTTGGCTGTAAGGTGCTTCTTGTCGAAATCAAATCGACAGAGCTCTAAGGCATCCTTTGTCTTGTCGTCGTTGATCAAGAACGGACGCCAGGCGTTAATCACTTGTCGCAGTTCCTCATGAAACGTGCGACGAAACAAGTCCGACAGCGGTGTGTCGGCAGTCAATACCATATTCTTTATCATAAACATACTATATTTTTGAATAAATAATCTTTTTTAAAAATTGGCTGGGGGTGGCCGTTCGCATTCCCAAAAGAGATGATATGGAAATGCTTTCTCACAATCTTAAGACCACCCATGGTGTGTCTATGAGATTGTGTGACTAAGTGAGCTTACACTGCTAATTGCAGTGCAGCCCTAAATGATTAGGGGAATTTTCGCGTAAGGCACCCATTCGAATGAATGCAGCCCAACAACACGAGCCAGGATGGCTGTAGTCTTTATAGATTCTTAGTTCTCTTTTCATTTGGGGTACAAAAATAGTTGAAAAATCTGAATTATGCAAATTTTTCAGAGAAAAATTCACCTGTTATATAAATATTCAGTCAACATTTAGGACTTTTAGAAAGAAAACAGCATTTTTCTTTGGTTTTTTCGCGGAATTAGCTTACCTTTGCAAACGATCACTGGCAACATACCGGTGTGACTTTTGTGGGTAAATAGATCGTTGTATCTATATTCTATAGTGGCCTCTGCAAATTCCGACCAGAAAAGTAACGAGCCCTGTGGAATCGGGATACACCTTGTATAAGGTGTGCCCGTTCCATGTATGCTTCGTTACGGGTCTTTGGTCGGATACCAGCAGAGAGTGTACTAAGGAACGTGGTACACTTTCTTTGTATCTGCACTTTTGTATCGTTTCATGCTAAATCCGACCAAATGACAGTAACGGACGATAAAAAAGAAAGGCAGGTAGTATCGAAGCAGCGCGTGGCTGATCATGGCGAGGTATATACCGCCAAACGAGAAGTCAACGCAATGCTTGATATGGTGAAGGAGGAAACGGAGCGTATTGATTCCCGATTCCTGGAACCTGCTTGTGGCAATGGCAACTTCCTTGTAGAAATACTGAACAGGAAGATGGAGGCAGTATATAGGCAACATGCCCATAACCGCTATGAGTACGACTTGGCTTCGGCTGTAGCCGTCAGCTCAATGTATGGTGTCGAGCTATTGCCAGACAATGTAGAGACCTGCCAGAACCGCCTGATGGATCAATATCTTGAAACCTATCGTCAACACCAGAATACAGATGCTTCACCCAATCTGAAGAGGTGTATCAGGTATCTACTTCGTAAAAACATTCTTTGTGGCGATGCGCTTACCATGATACAGGCCGACGGACAGCCCATTACATTTTGTGAATGGACCTTCATTGGCATTGGCGGAAAGGTAAAGCGTCGTGACTTTGAACTTGCGGAACTCTTACGAAACGTGGAATACGACAAACCCAAGGCTAATGAAGAAGGGTTACTCTTTGCTGATACTGGAGAGCCAACCTTTGTTCACCTGCCTAAACGGGAATATCCATTGACTGACTACCTAAAACTGCCTGATTATGAATAATCGTTTAAACTACAACCCAGATGTCCTTTCTTGTCTGGCTAACCTGAGCAATGACGAGGTACTCACGCCTCCACAGTTGGCCAATCAGGTGCTCGACCTGTTGCCACAGGAACTCTTCCGCAGTCCTGACACTAAGTTCCTTGATCCCTGCACCAAGAGCGGTGTCTTTCTCCGTGAGATAGCTAAGAGACTGATCGTTGGTTTAGCCGATGTGATTCCTGACCTTCAAGAGCGCATCGACCATATTATGCATTATCAACTTTACGGAATAGCCATTACCAAACTTACCTCGATGATGAGTCGTCGAAGTCTCTACTGCTCAAAGGATGCCAGCGGTAAATACAGCATCTCGCATTTCGATGATGCCGATGGAAACATCAGATATACAGACATCAAGCACACATGGGTTCAAGGTAAATGCTGCTACTGTGGTGCCTCACAGGAAGTCTACGACAGAGGCGAGGACCTTGAATCCCACGCATACGAGTTTATTCACACAGAAGATCCTAATACATTATATAATAATATGACTTTCGATGTAATTATCGGTAACCCGCCGTATCAATTGGGAGATGGCGGAAATGGTGCGAGTGCATTACCCATTTATCACACTTTTATTGAGCAGGCAAAAAAACTATCTCCACGATATATGGCTTTTATCGTTCCATCACGTTGGTTAAATGGAGGACGTGGTCTTGATGATTTCAGACTGAGGATGTTGGAGGATGGAAAGATTCGTGTCCTTCATGATTATTTTGATTCTAAAGAATGCTTCTCTGGTGTTGAAATAAAAGGTGGTGTTTGTTATTTTTTATGGGAGAAAGACTATAAAGGAGATTGTGATGTATATTCTCATAATCAAGGAAACGTAAAACATTCTTTCCGACCTTTGTTAGAACATGGGGCCGAAATTTTCATTCGGACAGAAGAACAAGTAAGCATATTCCATAAAGTCATCTCCAAAACAGAAGAGCCCCTTTTTGATTGGTTGAATGCAGGGAGGTTCTTTGGCTTTCATACCAAGATTAATTGGACAGAAGGAATTAAAGGTGAAATACAATCTGCAGATGGTGGATCGTTCTTTCCTATTTCAAAAGTAAAGACGAAGGAAAATGGAGTAAAAGTCTATATTCATGGTGGAGAATGTTGGATAAGTAAAGATAATATTCCAAGAAATAAAGAAAGAATCTCTTCATATAAGGTGTTAATCCCAAGATCAGGAAATCCTGGTTTTGGAAATACTATTATTGGAAAACCCAAAATATCTGAACCAGATACATGTAATTCAAATACATATATGGTAGCAATTCCTCCATCCAGAATCATGTATGAAGTGGAAGCAACTAATCTATGCTCTTATATTAAAACGAAGTTTGTGAGATTCTTAGTAGCCACTAAAACATCGACACAGAGTACACCACCTGATGCCTTCCAATTTGTCCCACTCCAAGACTTTAGCAAACCTTGGACTGATGAGGAACTCTACAAGAAGTACAATCTTACAGATGACGAAATCGCATTTATAGAATCAATGATTCGACCAATGGAATAAATAAAGAGAAAAGTCTATGGCAACTACGAATAACTATTTTCCTGCAAGATCGGAGTCGGCTCCGATGATTTATGCGTATGAAGATAAGTACGATCCCAATCTAAATGGTATTCTTAAGGTTGGTTATACTACTATCGGTGTTCAAGAACGTGTCAAACAGCAGTATAATATTCTGAGACCAGGCGAACCTCCCTATCGTATCTTAGTGGAAGAGTCGGCTATGCGACAGGATGGTACATCGTTTATGGATCATGATGTGCATCGTCAGTTAGAAAGGATGGGATGCCAGAACATCGAAGGCGAATGGTATCGATGCACACCACAACAGGTAAAAGCAGCCATCGTTGCAGTCCGAGAAAGGTTAGATGTGGCTTGGAATAGAGACAAGACATTTGGGCTGCGTCCAGAACAAAAGAAGGCAGTAGATATGACTGCAGACTTCTTCGACAATTACAAATCATCAGAAGCAGGGCGGGTTCCACATTTTCTTTGGAACTGTAAGATGCGTTTCGGCAAGACGTTTACCACCTATCAGTTAGCGTTGCGGATGAAATGGACTCGTGTGCTGGTTCTGACATTCAAGCCTGCTGTGGCACATGCTTGGGAAGAAGATCTGATGACGCATGTGGATTTCGACGGATGGCAGTTTATCGCTCGCAATCCAGAAGCAACCATTGATTATCAGTTTCAGCATGCTGATAAATCGAAGCCGATGGTGGTGTTTGGCTCATTTCAGGATTTCCTTGGAAAGAATACTGCCAGCGGTGGTATGAAACTGAAACATGAATGGGCGCGAGAGTTTAACTGGGATTGCATCGTATTAGATGAATACCATTATGGCGCCTGGCGGGAGAATGCCAAAGAACTGATAGGAACCAGTGAAGACTTAGGAAATGAAATAGAGAATCCTGATTACTTCGATGAGGATCTGATTCCCATTACATCGAATCACTACCTCTATTTGTCAGGTACTCCCTTTAGAGCCATTGCCTCAGGAGAATTTATAGAAGAACAGATCTATAACTGGACCTATTCTGACGAACAGCGGGCAAAAGAGGATTGGGGTGATAAACCTAATAACCCTTACGCCTCGTTACCTAAGATGGTTTTGCTTACCTATCAACTGCCAGCTGAAATATCAAGAGTGGCAGAAGAGGGCGAGTTTGACGAATTTGATTTGAATTCATTCTTTGAGGCAGAAGGCAAAGGCGAAGATGCTGTATTCAAGCATCACGACGAGGTACAGAAGTGGTTAGATATGCTGAGAGGACAATACTTGCCGACTTCTATTAATGACTTGAAGGCAGGGAATAGGAAACCGCCTCTCCCATTCTTAAATGGCGATCTCTATTCGAATATGAATCATACGCTGTGGTTCCTGCCAAATGTGGCATCGTGCTTTGCTATGCGTAATCTGCTGACGGAGTTTCAGAATACATTTTATCATGACTATCGTGTCATCGTATGTGCTGGTACTCGGGCAGGTATCGGACAACAGGCATTACCACCAGTAGAGAAAGCCATGTCGCACCCAGATCCATTGCATTGCAAGACCATCACACTGACTTGCGGAAAACTTACAACAGGTGTTACAGTGAGACCATGGACGGGTATCTTTATGTTGCGTGACACATCATCACCAGAGACTTATTTCCAGTCGGCATTCCGTGTTCAGTCACCTTGGACCATTACCAACAGCGATGGTTTGCATCCTAACCGTGTGGAGATATTAAAAGAAGTATGCTATGTTTTCGATTTTGCTCCTAACAGAGCGTTAAGGAAGATAGCAGATTATTCTTGCCAACTGAATGTTAAGGAGGGTAATCCGGAGAAGTGTGTAGATGATTTTATAAAGTTCCTGCCCGTACTCTGTTATGAAAATGGAGTGATGAAAGCACTGTCTGCAAGTGATGTTCTTGACATGGCTATGAACAACACTTCAGCCACTCTATTGGCTCGTCGATGGGAAAGTGCACTCTTGGTGAATGTAGATAACTTCACTCTCCAGCGATTAATGAATAACGAGGCTGCAATGGCTGCTCTAATGAAGATTGAGGGTTTCCGTTCACTGAACCAGGATATTGAGACCATCATCAACAAATCGGATGCCATCAAAAAGAAGCGTAAGGAAAACGAGAATGGATTGTCTGTTAAAGAGAAAAGAGAACTGACTGATGAGGAGAAGGAAATCAAGAGCAAACGTAAGCAGATTCAGGAAAAACTGATGAAGTTTGCCACGCGCATCCCTATATTTATGTATCTAACGGATTATCGAGAGTATTCGCTAAAAGACGTGATACTACAATTGGAACCAAAACTATTTGAACGTGTAACAGGATTAACCAAACAGGACTTTGCATTACTAGTTAGCCTGAATGTGTTCAATGAGGCACTGATGAACGATGCCGTCTATAAGTTTAAACGCTATGAGGACTCCAGCCTGTCGTATTCTGGTATTGATCGCCATGAAGGCGAAAAGATGGTTGGTGGCTATAGCACCGTTATAACAGTGGAGGAATATAATCGTTGATTCATTTATGTATAGTCGATTATTAAGCCAATGGAATAATAAAACCGATAACAATATGAAAGAAAAATCTAAATCTTATCAGACGTCTGCTAAAACAATGTTTGCGGCAATGAAAATCCTATCTAAGAATGGAGGAACCATGCCTATACGCTTATTGATGCAGGAAATCGAAAAGAGTGTGGAACTCTCCGCATGGGAGAAAGAGATTCTAGAGAATACAGGTAATATCCGCTGGCAAAGTAATATGCACTTTACATCAGTGGACTATGTGCGAGCAGGTTTCCTTATCAAGAAGAAGGGTAGTTGGACGATAACACCAGAGGGCGAAGAAGCTATGAAACTTGGTGCAGAAAAGTTACGCGACGAGGCTTGGAGACGTTATAATGAATGGTATAGAGGCAGTAAAAAAACAACAGACGATAAACCCACAAATATTACTGAGGAAGACGAGGATCCAGCAAAAGAAACATTGATAGAGTTGGAAACACTTGAGGAGAGGGCTATCAATGGCATTCGCGAATATCTGAAGAGTAAGAACCCATATGAGTTTCAAGATCTTGTGGCGGCTCTCCTGAAAGCGATGGGTTATTACATTCAATCTGTTGCTCCACGCGGAAAGGATGGTGGTATTGATGTTGTGGCATATGTTGATCCATTAGGTGCAAAAACACCTCGTGTTAAAGTGCAGGTAAAACATAAGCCAGAAACAGCAATCCCAGCTAGTGATGTTCGTGCTTTACTTGGTATCTTAAAAGCTGGTGATATTGCATTGTTTGTTACTTCAGGAACATATTCTAATGATGCCAAACAGGCTGCATCTGGCAGTAATAACTTTATCCGTCTGATTGATGGTGATGAGTTCATAAATATGTGGCAGGATTATTACGACAAGATGAGTGATGAGGATAAAAACATGCTACCACTGAAACGTATTTCGTTCTTAGGGAATAATGAATGAAACGAAAGTGCCTTTAAAACGAAAAACTGCAAATAAATGCAGAATTATTTGGAAGTTATTGAAATTCTTCTTATCTTTGCACCGTTAATAGTTCGCTATTGGCTATCCGGGTAAGTTTCCCGAGAGGGCAAGCCGTATACGTCACTACCCATTTAAAGACCACCATTTGGTGGTCTTTTATCATTTTCTAAAATTATTCATCATCATCTTAAGAAAACCCTTGCTGGTCGCAATATTACGCTTAATAGAGATTTCCTTCTTACCCAAGAATATCAATATCTCCTGTGCATCTGATGATAATTCGAAATACCGTTTAATCTCTAAAGTAAGGTTACGAACATTGTATAAGCAAAGTAAATTCAACAAAACACAGTTTGTTTGTCCTACAGATTCTTTTAGTCTATTTCCTACAGAGTTCTTACCTGATATAGTCTTCAAGTCGAACATTTTATAAACTCCCTTGCGCTCGAAGATAAAGTCTGCAGTTCGGATACCTTTGGGATTGGGAAGGATAAACACACGATAGCCATTCTCTACTGCTTTACGGGCTGCATTGAGCAGGTTTCCATAATCTTCACTCTGCTCTCCTAATGCGCTATAGATGTTTGTTTCTCCCTCCACTGGATGAAACTCGCCGTAATAGATGATCAATTTCAGTTGATTAACGAAACGGGCACCTTGGAGATAGTGCAACTCTTGTAACTCATCGGCAAAGCCCCGCCATGAATAACCCTCTGCCACCAGCATTGAGTCTTTCTCTTCTTCAAGTATCTCGTATTCAAAGATATGTTCTTCAGTCATCTTATGATTTATTCGGTCACAAAGGTAACAATAATCTCGGACCTATACAAGTTTTAGAAGAATTATTTGGAATTTATATAAAAACTTCTTATCTTTGCCATCCTAAACAGGAATATCCAATAACAAAATGCATATGAAGTCAGAAGATAAAGAAGTCAATATCAACGAGGTGGCTATTGCCTTAGAGGTGGATAGTGATGTGATTGACAAGGTGCGCAGTGGCGAGGTAACGCACATTGTCTTACAGATTAATGAGCAGAACCAGAATATGATATTAGAAAACATTGACGGTAACCTGGTATTGGTTATCGACAATATGCCAACAACCTATCACAGGTGCTATCTTTATAATAATGGTGTGTTTCCATACGCCATAAAAAGCTCATTAAGTTTCTTGGTCCTTAATGGCGGTGATGATGACTGTCTTGCACGCATTATCAGCGTTGATACTGAGCCTGGCACCCGATTCAACTTTCAGGGAGCTGACAAACCCATCGTGGAAGATCCCAACGGCGACAGCTGCATATGGGAGATAGATTTTGAAGTGGTGCCTTTACCAGCTAAGCCTCGCCATTATCTGTTACGCTGGAATCCTTCTATCAGTTCCTTCAAGGAGAAGGATTACAAAGAATGCGTGGAAGATATGGTGCATGGTATGTTCCGCATGAACTGGAGCATCTACGAGTGGGAAGAGGCCCGAAGGGGCGATTTCTTCTATATGTTGCGCACTGGTGACTATAAGGCGGGTATTGTGTTCACCGGACAGTTCATCTCTGATCCCTATCCTGCTGACGACTGGGCTGGATCAACAAAGCGGAGAATGTATGTAGATCTGGTTTGTATGTGTCCTACAGATCCAAAAGAAAGGCCTGGCATCTCACTTGATAAACTTAAGAAGGAGATTCCTGAATTTGATTGGTCGAAAGGCCACTCTGGGGCTTTATTGCCAGAAGACATTGTCAAAAAGCTGGAGGAAATAGATGATGAGGAAGAAGATGATTTCCCATTAGCCAACTAAGAAGGGGCGCGCATCACTGCGAACCCCTTCAGCCATATATCTAACGTATGAATAACTAAGAACCTATTATTATTTAAAAAGGAGAGCTGTCCCCTTGAAATATACTTTCTGTAATTGGATCACGCATATAAGCTCTGTATGCATCCATATCTTACTTAAAACGGGAAAGGTTGCCCAAAGCATAATTGAAATAAATAAATTCTGCATCTTTCTGATGATCCAAACTTGATTTTTTAAACTCAATAGACAAAGAATGCTTAGCCAAAACTTTATTTAGACTAAACTCCAATGCTTCAACTATAATATCTACATTATTATTATCTTCATTTCGATTATCACTTCCTATATTTACACTATGATCGGTGATAAAATAGTTCACAAGGAATTTCATATTATCGCATGAATAAAGCACTGAAGCAAGACCCCTTGTTGGTTCATCTTGATACTCTCTGATAAATGTCTTTTCGCCATTAGGGGTTGTAACTGATAATAGATTCTTCTCACAGAAATCATCTTTCAGTATCTTCCATAACTTTAAATATTTCTCCTCATATGATAATTTGGGGACTTTAGTCCCAATACCAATAATTCTTGCAGAATAATATGTGCAATTCTCTTTAAGTTGCATAATTAATTAATTTAAATAAAACAATATAGAATGTTTTTCGCTTCATAAATGATTATGAAGTGAAGGACAAAAAGCTTTGACCTAAGAAGGAAAGGTAATTAGGATGGAGAATTCTCAAGGAGGGCACCCATCTTAAGGAAGGCTGCCCAGCATTTGGAGTCAATGTTTAGCTTTCTCATCAATTTAAAGTATCTGGTTTGTTTTGCGTTGCAAAGGTACAAATAATATTTTAATCTTGCAAGGAAAAGTATAAAAAAACAGCCAGTACGTGGCCGAACTCTTCAAGCTCTACCAGCAACTCACGAAATAAAAAACCATGTAATAAAGGGTGCAGTCCCCATTGTGAATGACTGTACCCTTTGTGTCATTATTTCATCGGAGCGTTATAGACGATCCGTTCATCGGAGGTCACATTGACAGTAGGCTTTTTATTGCCTTTCGTCTGGATGGTGATGGTACCATAATCGGCCATCGTTTCAAGTGCATCGGCATTGAAGGTGATCTTCTGGTCGTCTATGGTGTACGATGTGCCGGCTAACTTACCACCCATGGTGACAGCAGCCCATAGTCAGCTCTTGTTTTATATCATATAAACATCTTTGCGACGGTCTCGCATCTTACAGGGGAACCAGAAGGTGGCAACGGTCTTTGAGTTGGCCTCTGTCTCCATATAGAACTCACCACCGAGGACTTCGACAATGGCCTTACAGGTGGCCAGTCCGAGTGCTGACGACTCGTTGACATCCGCCAGGGCATTCTCCTTCTGCAGGAAGGCGTAGATATCGGCACCGACCAGTTCGGCCTGTCCGATACCCGTATAGCTGATGGTGACCTTAATACCCTTGCGCTCATAGCCGTATTTGACAACAATATCACCCTGCGTGGTATGCATGGCAGCATTCTTCAGCAGATGCATCATGAGCTGGTGCATGAAGTTCGTGTCGAGGGTGCCCTTACAGTGAGGCGACAGGTCGGTTCTGACTTGTACGGACACATCGGGTTTCGTGTAGTTCATGGCCTCACGACGATAAGAGGCCATCAGCTCGGTGAGGTTGACCTCAATGAACGTGAAGGACGGTGTGATACCCTCGAACTTCGACAATTCGACAAGCTGGTCAACGAAACCGAGCAGCTGTTTGCTGTCTTTCTCAATGTTGCCGGCCAACTCTCTCACATGATCAGGCTGCATCATCGTGTCGGGTGTTTCAAGAATCATAGTACTGTAACCTGAAATGGCATTCAGCGGTGTACGAAGGGTGTGGCAGGCATTGTCGATAAAAACCGCCTTCAGCTGCTCGCTCTTCTGTGCACGGCGCATCGCCAGCTTCAACTGCTGCTGATAGTGGCGACGGAATAGGAAAAAGCCTACTCCTGCAACGAGCAGCAGCACAACGATAACAATTAATAATACTAATTCCATGATGTTTATGATGTTTGTGAGTGCAAAGATATTAAAAAGAATCTAAACTTCCAAATTATTTCATCAAAAAAAATAAAAAAAACCGAGTGTCTCACGACAATCGGTTTCAAAAACAAACTACTTAAAAACTAATCTACTAAAACAAATCAAAAAAATATCTTATACACAAAATGTATTCAAAAATCTATATTGTCGAGGGGACTTCGAATAGTTGATGCAATTAATGATTAATGATTCCGCTGCAAATATATACGGTTTTTTGTGATTATGCAAGAAAAATACCAAAAAAAATGAGTGTTAATATACAATAATTCATAAAAAAAGGGATGAATGACACCATTCACCCCTCATTTTGATATGTATGCTTAGCAAAATTACATCATTCCGCCCATACCTGGGGCACCGCCCATCGGCATAGCAGGCTCCTTCTCAGGCTTGTCGCAGATCAGGCACTCCGTGGTGAGGAACATACCAGCGATAGAAGCAGCATTCTCCAGAGCCACACGAGCCACCTTAGCAGGATCGATGACACCAGCCTCACGCAGATCCTCATAGACATCGGTACGGGCATTGAAACCGAAGTCGCCCTTACCCTCGCGAACCTTCTGAACAACCACAGCACCCTCAGCACCGCCATTCACGGCAATCTGACGCAGCGGCTCCTCAATGGCACGGCAGATGATGTTGATACCGGTCTGCTCATCAGCATTGTCACCCTTCAGGTTGGCCAGAGCCTCCTGGGCACGGATGTAGGTGGTACCACCACCGGCAACCACACCTTCCTCGATGGCAGCACGGGTAGCGCAGAGGGCATCGTCAACGCGATCCTTCTTCTCCTTCATCTCTACCTCAGAGTTAGCACCTACGTAAAGCACTGCTACGCCACCAGCCAATTTAGCCAGACGCTCCTGCAGCTTCTCCTTATCGTAAGAAGAGGTAGTTACCTCGATCTCCTTCTTGATCTGGGCGATACGATCCTGGATGGCCTGCTTGTCACCGGCACCGTTCACGATGGTGGTATTGTCCTTAGAGACAGTCACCTTGTCGCAGGTACCCAGCATCTCAAGCGTAGCCTGCTCCAACTTCAGACCCTTCTCCTCGCTGATCACCACACCACCAGTCAGGGTAGCGATATCCTCGAGCATGGCCTTACGACGATCGCCGAAGCCAGGAGCCTTCACAGCGCAGATCTTCAGACCGCCACGCAGACGGTTTACAACGAGTGTGGTCAGAGCCTCAGAGTCAACATCCTCGGCAATCACCAGCAAGGGACGGCCGCTCTCAGCAGCAGGCTGCAGGATGGGCAGGAAGTCCTTGATGTTAGAGATCTTCTTATCGTAGATGAGGATGTAAGGATTCTCCATCACGCACTCCATCTTCTCACTGTCGGTGATGAAGTAAGCTGACAGATAACCACGATCGAACTGCATACCCTCAACCACACCGATATGGGTATCACGGCTCTTGCTCTCCTCGATGGTGATCACACCATCCTTAGATACCTTGCGCATTGCTTCAGCCAGCAACTCACCGATTTCCTTATCGTTGTTGGCAGATACGGTAGCCACCTGCTCGATCTTATCGTAGTTGTCGCCTACCTGCTCAGCACTCTTGGCGATGTGCTCAGTCACGGCCTTCACAGCCTTGTCGATACCGCGCTTCAGATCCATGGGGTTAGCACCGGCGGTCACGTTCTTCAGACCTTCGGCTACGATAGCCTGAGCCAGAATGGTAGCGGTAGTGGTACCGTCACCAGCATCGTCGCCAGTCTTAGAGGCCACACTCTTAACGAGCTGTGCACCTGTGTTCTCAAACTTGTCCTCGAGTTCAATCTCCTTAGCAACGGTCACACCGTCCTTAGTGATCTGAGGTGCACCGAACTTTTTCTCGATAACGACGTTACGACCCTTCGGACCGAGTGTTACCTTGACTGCGTTAGCCAACTGGTCAACGCCCTGCTTCATAGCGTCGCGGGCGTCAATATTGAATTTAATATCCTTTGCCATAATGTTTAATCTTTAATGTTTAATGTTTAATCATTATTTCTCAATCACTGCGAGTACGTCGCTCTGACGCATCATCAGATACTTGGTACCCTCGAACTCCAGCTCAGTGCCAGAATACTTACCGTAAAGCACTTCGTCGCCCTCTTTCAGGATCATAGCCTCATCCTTGGTTCCCTGGCCTACGGCCTTGATTGTTCCGTGAAGTGGCTTCTCCTTGGCTGTGTCAGGAATGATAATACCACCGATTTTCTCTTCTGCCGGTGCGGGCAATACCAGCACGCGGTCTGCTAATGGTTTGATGTTCATAATGCAAATATTTTAATGTTATACCTTATATTATTATATTAATTGGCGCGACGATTTTCCATCGTCTCGCCATCTTTTCAGCTAAAACCGTGCCAACCCAATAGGGTGTGACAAGTTGTCAGCGACATGTGCCATCAAAAGTGACATTCTTTAATTTTTTGTAAAAAGTTGATGCTAATCAAAAAATAATGATTACCTTTGCAGCAGTTACGTAACATAAAAAAACTCTATTATGAAACAATTCTTCAAAATGACGCTTGCCACCATCTGTGGTATAGCTATTTTCCTGGTAGTGACCGGATTCTTCCTGACAATCTCACTCTTGGGTATGATTGCCAGTGATTCAGCCTCAACCAAAGTTAAGGAAAACTCTGTGTTTGTCATCAAGCTCGACGGAACCATCAGTGAACGGGTGGAAGAAGGTTCCCCCATCAATGAGATTCTGGACTTGGGCGACATGAGCGCCATGGGTCTGGACGACCTGATCTGTGCTATCCGCAAGGCGAAGGACAATGAAGACATCAAAGGCATCTACCTGGAGGGTGGTGCACTGGCCTTCGACGCACCAGCTACAGCCCAGCAGCTGCGCGACGCCCTGAAGGACTTTAAGAAAAGCGGTAAGTGGATCGTGGCTTATGCCGACAAGTATTATCAGACCTCCTATTACGTAGCCTCGGTAGCTGACAATATCTATCTGAATGACCATGGTCACATCGAATTCACGGGCCTTGGCGCCAAGGGCGAATACTTAAAAGGCCTTTACGACAAACTCGGCATCAAATACATGGTGGCCAAGGTGGGTAAGTATAAGAGCTACGTGGAAAGAAACACCCAGACGGGTATGAGCGACTACGACCGCGAGCAGCGCACCGCCTACCTGAACGGTATCTGGAACTACTGGCTGAAGGAGATGGCAGAGGGCCGCAAGGTGAATGCGGAGACGCTGAACCAGCTAGCTAATGACAGCATCATGGGCTTCGCTGACACGAAGGACTATGTGACAGCCAAACTGATCGATAAGGTGATGTTCCCCGAGGAGATCAAGGCAGAGATCAAGAAGCGTCTGAAGATCGACAAGGACGATGATATCAACCAGCTCACCCTGAGCAATATGCTCAACGTGAAGTCGGAGAAGAAGGACGACGGCGAGAAGATCGCCATCTACTATGCCTACGGCAGCATCGTGGACAGTGAGGCGATGAACATGCTGGACGGCGGCGAACACTGCATCGTTGGCAAGACCACTGCAGCAGACCTGCGTAAGTTGGCTGATGACGATGACGTGAAGGCTGTGGTGTTCCGTGTGAACTCCGGTGGCGGTAGTGCTGTTGCCTCTGAGCAGATCCGCCATGCCCTCAAGCTGGTGAAGGCCAAGAAGCCCGTGGTAGTTTCCATGGGTGGTATGGCAGCCTCTGGCGGTTACTGGATCAGTTCGCCTGCCAACTACATCTTCGCAGAGCCGACCACCATCACCGGTAGCATCGGTATCTTCGGTCTTATCCCCAACTTCAGCGGACTCGTCACCGACAAACTCGGTGTGACTTTCGACGGTGTGACCACCAATAAGTTCTCAGATTACGAGACTGACCTGATCCTGGGTAAGGACAACGACGAGATCATGAAACATCTGCAGACCTATATCAACCAAGGTTATCTGCAGTTCCTCGACATCGTGTCGGAGGGTCGTGGCATAAAGCCCGCTGAGGTGGATTCCATTGGTCAGGGCCGTGTATGGCTCGCCACCGATGCGCTGAAGATCAAACTCGTAGATCAGCTGGGCAGTCTCGACGATGCCGTGAAGAAGGCCGCCGAACTCGCCAAGGCGAAGGAATATCACACAGCAGCTTATCCCAACGAGGGCAGCTGGTTTGATCGGTTCCTGCCCAATGAGGAGAACAAGGGTTCTTATCTTGTTCAAGGCGCTCTTAGGCGACCTCTACGAGCCGTTGATGGAGATCCGTCAGACAATGAAGGGTAGCAGTCGCATGCAGGCCCGTATGCTCGACGACGTCCGCATGAAGTAAGATAAGTGATGGAAGGTGATCTCATCTATATCAACAAGAAACTACGCCCGTTGAGTTGGCTCTACGGTTTAGGTGTGGGATTCAGGAACCTGCTCTTTGAGACAGGCATCCTGAAAAGCCACACCTATGCCACCCCAGTCATCTCTGTGGGCAACATCACCGTTGGCGGAACAGGTAAGACTCCCCACGTGGAATACCTTATCCGTCTGCTGAAGGACAAGACGAACCTCGCCGTCCTCAGTCGTGGCTACAAACGGAAGAGCCGTGGTTTCGTGTTGGCCGACAACGACTCAACGATGTATGATATCGGTGATGAGCCTTTCCAGATGAAGCAGAAGTTCCCTAATATCACCGTCGCCGTGGATAAGAAACGGCACCGTGGCATCAGTCGTCTCATCAACGGTGAAGCCGGCAAGGACATCGACGTGATCCTGCTCGATGATGCTTTCCAGCACCGTTACGTCAAAGCGGGCATCAACATCCTGCTGGTTGATTACCACCGTCTGATCATCTACGATGAGCTGTTGCCGTCAGGTCGTCTTCGTGAACCCGTCGGCAGTAAGGACAGGGCCGACATCGTGATTGTCACCAAATGTCCCACCGACATCAAGCCGATGGATTTCCGTGTGATTACCAAGGCGATGGCCCTCTATCCCTACCAGCAGCTGTATTTCTCGACCCTTGAATATGGAAAGTTGGAAAGGCTGACTGAGCCAACAGACAAAGCCGAGCTGACAGACCTTGCCGACAAGCATGTGCTCTTGTTGACGGGCATCGCCTCGCCTGAGCAGATGAAGCTCGATCTGGAGTCGTATGCCAAAGACATCCAGCCTTTAGCCTTTGCTGACCACCATCAGTTCAAGGAGAAGGATATCCAACGGATCAACGACACCTTCGGCAGTCTCCCCTCACCCAAGTGCATCATCACCACTGAGAAAGATGCGGTGCGCCTGAGAACCGTCGATGGATTGAGCGACGAGGTGCTGCAACATCTCTATGTGCTACCCATCCGCATCAGGTTTATGTTAGATCAGGAGGAATCATTTAATAAACACATCATCGATTATGTACGCAAAAATTCAAGAAACAGCATCCTGGCTAAAGGCAAGGATGACTACAAGTCCAAAGACAGCAATCATACTGGGGACAGGCCTCGGACAATTAGCTTCAGAAATTACTGATAAGAGCGAGATCCCCTACTCTGACATCCCTAACTTCCCCGTCTCTACCGTCGAGGGACATAGCGGCAAGCTGATCTTCGGTAAGCTGGGCGGTGTGGATATCCTTGCCATGCAGGGACGCTTCCACTTCTATGAGGGCTACTCGATGAAGGAGGTCACCTTCCCCGTACGCGTGATGTATGAACTGGGCATCAAGACCCTTTTCGTATCGAATGCAGCAGGTGGCATGAACCCGAGGTTCAATATCGGCGACCTGATGGTGATCACCGATCATATCAACTTCTTCCCAGAGCATCCGCTTCGTGGTAAGAACTTCCCCACGGGTCCGCGCTTCCCAGATATGCATCAGACCTATGATCCCCTGCTCATCAAGATAGCCTATGACATTGCCCGTGAGAAGGGCATCCCCGTACAGCACGGCGTATATGTCGGCGTACAGGGTCCGACCTTCGAGACACCCGCAGAATATAAGATGTATCGCATCCTGGGTGGCGACGCCGTGGGTATGTCAACCGTACCGGAAGTGATTGTAGCCCACCACTGTGGCATCCGCACCTTTGGTGTCTCCGTCATCACTGACCTCGGCGGCTTCGACGAACCTGTGGAGGTGAGCCATGAGGAAGTGCAGGAGGCAGCCAACAAGGCACAGCCCTTCATGACAGAGATCATGAGAGAATTGATTATCTGGACAGACAAGTTTGGCTACGACCAGACAGATTCCTTTAATACTAATCACCCGACAGAAGGATGGAAATAGCGAAATTAGGAGAGTTCGGTCTGATTGACCGACTGACAAAAGATCTTGAGAATAAAAACGAAAGCACAAAGTACGGCGTAGGCGATGACTGCGCCGTACTCAGCTATCCTGATAAGGAAGTGCTTGTCACTACCGACCTGCTGATGGAGGGAGTGCACTTCGACCTGACCTACATCGACCTGAAGCACCTGGGCTATAAGAGTGCAATGGTGAACATCAGCGACGTGTTTGCCATGAACGGCACACCCCGTCAGATCACCGTCTCGCTGGCACTGAGCAAACGCTTCACCGTAGAGGATATGGAAGCCTTCTACAGCGGTCTGCGCCTGGCCTGCGACAAGTGGGGCGTGGATATCGTAGGTGGTGACACCACCTCGAGCTACACAGGTCTTGCCATCAGCATCACCTGTATCGGTGAGGCTAGGAAGGAAGATATCGTATATCGCAACGGGGCAAAGGATACGGATCTCGTCTGTGTCTCAGGCGACTTAGGGGCTGCCTATATGGGACTCCAGTTGCTGGAGCGTGAGAAGAGTGTGTATTACGGGCAGATCAGCGACCTCCAGAAGAAGATTGCCGAGGCTAAAGCCGCCGGCGATGATGCGAGACTCTCAGCTCTCAATTCTCAATTCTCAACTCTCAAGGATTTCCAGCCCGACTTCAGCGGTAAGGAGTATCTGCTGCAGCGCCAGCTTCAGACCGAAGCCCGTGGCGACATCATTGAGAAACTGCGTGAGGCAGGCATCCGTCCGACGGCGATGATGGACATCAGCGACGGACTCTCCTCCGAACTGCTCCACATCTGTAAGCAGTCAGGCGTGGGTTGTCGTATCTACGAGAAGAACATCCCCATCGACTATCAGACCGCTGTGATGGCAGAGGAACTGAACATGAATGTCACCACCTGTGCCCTGAATGGCGGTGAAGACTACGAGTTATTGTTCACCGTTCCCATCGGCGATCACGAGAAGATTGAGCAGATTGAGGGTGTAAAGCTCATCGGCCACATCACCGATGCCAAATTCGGAAAAGTGCTCGTAACCCGTGATAATCAGGAGTTTGAGCTCAAAGCGCAGGGGTGGACGCATCTTTCTGAATAATTTTTTTGCAAAATTTATGCTGAAATATTTGGTGGGTTCAAAAAATTGTCGTACCTTTGTTTGACACAATGGTGCCTTAGCTCAGTTGGTAGAGCATCGGACTGAAAATCCGTGTGTCCCCGGTTCGATTCCTGGAGGTACCACTCCTCCTTTCATTACCCCGGTTTCGCGTTATGGCGGCCGGGTTTTTTGTTTTATAGTAAACATTAAAACTTTAAATATTATGGGAATTGTCATTGGTATCGACGTGGGTATCTCCACAACAAAGATTGTAGGCATCAAGAACGGAAAGGTATCTGCCCCTATCCGCATCACTGCAGCTGATCCGATCACTTCACTCTACGGCGCTTTCGGAAAATATCTGCACGACAATGAGATCGACCTCAAAGACGTGGAACAGGTGATGCTCACAGGTGTGGGTGCTGCCTATATCGACACCCCCATCTATGGTCTGCCGACGGCAAAATCGCAGGAGTTTATGGCTGATGGTCTGGGAGCCCGTTTTGAGTCGAAACTGGATCACACCATCGTCGTTTCAATGGGCACAGGTACCTCGTTTGTAAAGTGCGACGGTGATGAGATGCGCCATATCGGTGGTATTGGTGTCGGCGGTGGCACTCTGCAGGGACTGGCCCGCATCATGCTCAACACCGGTGACATCAAACAGGTGGCAACCTTAGCCAAACAAGGCAATATGCGTAACATCGACCTCACCATTGGCGATATCAGTGCCCAGCCGTTGCCTGGGCTGCCGATGGATACCATCGCCTCTAACTTCGCCCGTGCTCAGACCGATGCCTCGAAAGAAGACATCGCTGCAGGTCTCATCAGGATGGTGCTCCAGTCGATAGGCTCTGCCGCGTGGCTCGCCTCGTTAGGCAGCGACATCCGCGACTTCGTGCTCATCGGCAACCTGTCGCTCCTGCCTCAGTGCAAGGAGGTCTTCCCTGCCTTGGAGAAGCTCTACAACATCCGTTTCCACATCCCCAAGTATTCGCAGTACTGCACCGCCATTGGTGCCGCCCTTGACTATACGATCAACGGAACCAAGTAAATCACCTAACACCTAACATTGGCATCATATAACTCTCTCATTTTGTGAACGTTAGTTTTTGCAGGCACTCTTAAACACCTAACAAACACCTAACATATCACCTAACATCTCAGGCAGCTGTGATGGAGCAAAATCAGCGAACTACAGAGAAAGCCCAATGTTAGGTGTATGTTAGGAGAATGTTAGGTGTTTGTTAGGAGTTTGTTAGGTGATACGTTAGGTGTTGGCAGGTGCGTCTTCTATCGCGAAAATCATTCCCATTACGGGAACAACTTATTCCCACGTTGGGAATGAAATGTTCCCACACTGGGAATCAAACATTCCCACGTTGGGAACATATCTGAAGGCTCCGAAAAACATCCGCCGAGCCTTTATACAAAGATTATCATCTTTAGTATTGGCTTTTAAGCACTTACGTTCGAACTTTATTTGTAAACCGTAATATACCTTCCACCTTGGCCAGAACAACTTGTGCAAATCTTTCTTCCACCACATCGTGAACATCTATGCAAATTGCTCCCTATATAAGTAGTTCCAGAACCAGCACAATTCGGACAAATAGTTGATCCCCAGCAAGCAGTGCATTGCACCCATTCCTGTACAGGAATAGGATCATGTTTATGCTCTACAACAACCGTTGTTGTTCCACCTCCAGAATTGTTGTTGTTTGAACTGCTATTGGAGGATGAGGAAAAACTGGAAGACGTGCAATTATTTTGACTATTTTTGCCTATTATGGGATTGTTTGCGAGTAAATTATTAGTTGTTGTCATTGATGATATCAGATCGTATTCTTTCCCATCTGCATGTATTTTCTTCTTATAAATATACACCGATTCATATTGTGGTTTCATGATTATTTTTCCATTGAAATCTGCAATGCCCGATGTTCCAGGAATTGCCTTCCATAAACCGTTAATTTTACCCATTGTTAGAATTTTTAAATAACTTATACCCTCTGACGTGTCGGGATATATAAATAATGGGGCATTGTATTCTATAGAACAGACAATTCTTCCATTTGCATCAAATAAGTCTCCTCCATTTATTCTTTCACCCACGAACCATGATCCGTGTTCGCGGTCATAATTATCATCTATATTTATATAATGCCTTGTGATAGGCATAATACAATTTCCCTGAGGCGTGTACACGCCAATGAATCCTTCTTTATTTCCAACTACAAAATAATGAGAATAAACACCGCCATAATAAACATAATTATATTCAGTTGGAATTAATAATGTCCCATTTCTGTCTTCTGCACCATATTTTCCATTCTTACATACTTTGTACCATTCGAAACCGTCTAATTCAACCCGGTATTCTTTTTTGCTGGTTGCCGCAGACGACTTAGTTCTTGTGGTTGTCGTTTTCTTGACTGGTGTCCGTTTCTTAGTCTGTGCACTCACGTTGATACTGTACATTCCCAATGCCAGCATCAATAATAATGTTTGTTTCATACTGATTATTTATTTTAGATGTAACATATCCTTAACTATCAATTATCTCTTTCTACGTTTAAATTTGAAAAAGACTAAAATCAAGAATCCTATAAATATTATAAAGAATCCACTCATTATAGCCGTCACTACGAACAAACGAATTACTTGCCAATTCCCCAACTCTTTAAAGTCTGCATGAAAGCGTAATCCGTTAGCACGGATTTTAAAGATCTTCACAGGGTCATTGAATTCAATGGAACTCATTGATATTTTATCTGGCATTGGGTCCATAGCTGAGAAATCTGTAACTCCTACAAAATCAATCTTCAGATTGATAGAGTCTGTTGTTACAGATCTTAGTTTCAAATTGTAATAAGCCTGAGAAATATCTTCTAGACGCCCCCATTTTGGAGTTTCCATTGGAGTGCCTGCGCTAAATGGTGCTGTTAAATCAATGAAGTCATACCAATGGCCAGTCGACTCCATATTCAATTTATACTTTGAAAACACATACCCTCCTGTCCCAGTAGCACATGTATAGAATCGGTCATTTGTTGTGTTAACTATCTGATTTGTAACCAATCCCATTGAATCAGATTTATAGCTTAAATCATTGGAATGGAAGACATTCTTACTAAATCCTCCATATGGCATTGTCTGTTCACACCATATATATCTTAGAGGTTTACCCGTCTGAGAACTGTCAATTTTAATGTTAGCATCATACAAAGAGTCTAAATCCTTATCAGATTGTTTGTAAACTATAATATATTCCCAAGATGTTATACCAAAAGATTCCGCATATTTTCTAGAAGGAGTATCTGATGTTATATCTATATCATTACATAATTTCTTATGAGACCGCAGGCTATCATTTATAAAAGTGATGTATGTTAAACTATTAACAGCCGAAGTTTTCTCATAACTACCACTCAAAATGCTTAGCGGAACAGAATCTTTCATAAAGGCATCTTGAGAAGTCATGGGAATTGTCATTTTAATAGAACAAAATTTCTGATTTATGGAATCAACGTCTGGGCTTATGTGCTCAACCCGTAATTCTATATCTCTTACAGGCACAGTATTCCATCTTAAAAAAAGATAGTAACAAACTCCAAATACAAATACAAAAACAACCATTTCAACTACAGAATGTAGTTTGATAGGATCTTCCGGGTATAAATTCCAAAAACTTTTCATCTGCTTAATATTCTGTATATCCTTTTCCGTGACAAATTCTACAAGGCTCATGCCGATGGAACGTTGTGCTCCAATATTCATAACCACATGTAGGACATCTCTTTTTGAAGCCACTATTTCCATAGCTTGAGACAGTACCATCATTTCTTTCTATGGTGCCTTTACCGTTACATGCAGAACAGGTGTGACGAGTTTTCTGAGGCTTATCTTGATGATAGCTATTAGAGTTACTGTGACTCGAACCTCCACTATTACCATTATTATATGTTACACCTCCTGTATAACCGCCTTGCGGATAGGTTTGCACAGGATAAGATGGCGTATAGTCGCCACCTCCACCACTGCCTCCATTTGATGACTCTGGCTTGCGGATAAGTGAACATGTGGTAACGCCAGCAGGAGCAGTAGCACGCTTATAGACGTATATCTTTCCTGCGTTCGTCTCAATGTTCATCACAGATTTGTCGGCATTGAACTTCATATAGGCGTTCTTGCTCCAGTAACACGAGCCCCAATAGGTTTTCAGTTGCTTGCTATTCTCTGCATCGTATGCCATAGTACCATTGCCAACGTTATTCCCATACTTATCCGATTCGAAACATTTGTTTCCATCAAAGGTAATGAACTGCCCACCACTTACGTTAGTGTCATGCTTACCTTTGATAATGGACTTCGTATACTTATAATAATAGGTCTGGGCATTAATACTTTGCCCAAACGCCATTAATAAAAGTAACGTGATAACGATTCTATTCATACAATGATCCACTTGGAGTTCTTGAACGACCAACTTTATAGTTAAAAAAGTTTTTATTAACTCTTTTGTATGTAACTTTTATTTCGAATATTTTAGTTTTATCACGATTTGGCCCGTAGACATCCAGTTGGTGATTTACGAAGGTCGCTGTACTTCTGTCATTTGAGAAAACAAAATTCATATAATTATCTTTTGTTTCACAAGGTATGTATGTGTAAGTGTTATTCGACAAATACCTGAACAAATATTCTGTGGTTTCAACTTTGTCTTCATAATAATTAGGGTTACTTCTTAAATTCTTTTTTACTTCATAAACAGTATTACTCCAACTACAAGCCTTTTGGCCGTCAAAATTGAAAATAGTAACTTTGGCATAACTATCACTGTCTTTCATCTTACCATTTTCATCGCATTCCACATAATAACAGATGTCATCCGGGCCATCATAGAATTGTGCCTTCACTCCGCTTGCAAGGCATATCGCCATAACAAGGAACAATAATCTTTTTGCTTTCATACGTAAACGTTTTTAAGTTAATACTAAATTGAATCTATCTCGAATGACGTTTCAGCACTAACCTATTAGCAAAAAGAAAGCGCAGACCTCCGCCATACGCCAGTCAGGCTCACCACAAGCCCAATACACCTACAAGGAAGTCCACGCTAATGCGTACACTTCAACGGTGTATTGAATTTATTGCCCTTAAGCCTTTTCGAGGTGGTGATTCGACTGGCGATTGAGCAAATAAAAAGGTTGTGCTCTTATTTCGCGTCTGTCCTCTCGCGGGCTAAACTAAAGATGCACGTTGCAAATATACGAAAACTTTTGCAAACTCTCCTCATTTTCAAGAAGAATTTGCGCAAAACGATTAAAATTGATGTAGAAAAAGGCGCTTGAACGTGTAAAACGGTTCCTAACCTACATGAATTTGTCTAACAAACTTTCCTTCCTTGTCGATTACTGCCCACAGGCTTTTAACATCCATACCGTAGCCGTCGCTATCGCCATAGTCCCATTCCAGAAAACAGGTAAGGCCGATGGTGCCATCTGTTCTAAGGTCTGTCTTCATTGTAATGTACCCTCGTTCGAGGGCTTTCTCTATTACGTCGTATGTGGAAGGTGTTTCAACTTCTGAGAAGTCCTCATACTTGACCTTGACATCTACCTCCGCAGAATCGTAACTCAGCTTGTGCAATAGGTCATAGATCACAGACCATTCGCAATCCTTCACTTGAAACAGATCACGATGGGGAGCACAGACAGAGAAAACACCATTGGTAATCTCCTTGATATAATCGTAATAGTCTTGGAATTCTTTACTATAAGCCATAATACCTTTATTTAGAGAATATGTGCAAAGGTAGTAAAATAAATTGAGACGCAAGTATAATTGCATTAAAATTTCCATGCACAAAGAGACATGGTCTAGTTTCCTATTTATCTTTGCAGCAGAAAACAGCAGGATTTGTGAATACCGCGTCAGATTGCAGTTCCGAAGGGAAGGGTTCATAAATCCTGTGCCCGGATCTTTTTGGGTAAAATGTTCTCAGAATGTTTGGCTGGTTCGTGAGAAATATGTATTTTTGCATCCGTGCGGTATGGGAATAGATATTTTGAAAAAGGAATTAAAGAATAAACATTATGGTGGCAATAGGATTTATTATTGTGGTGACAATTGGTGCAACTATCATGTATCTGCATGATAGAAAGACTTTATTAAAAGATTAATTACTTAGTAGGGCGCAAAGGGACAAGAACCTTTGTGCCCACTTATCTTTCAAGCAGAAAACAGCAGGGTTTATGTTATCTGACTGTCGGATTCAGATTTCTGCTTAGGAAGAACGCCTTGGTGGCGAGGAAGAAGGTCAGTACACCTGCGGCATTGATGATCACTACTGTCCAGAAGGCAGCACCATAGCCTAAGAACTCGGCTATCACGCCACCCAACAAGATACCAAATCCCATACCAATATCCCAAGAAATGAGAATCGTGGAATTGGCTGTGCCACGCTGATTGTTATGCGCCACGTTGATAGTCATATTCTGGAAGGCAGGCCACATATGACCGTTGCCAAGACCGATGAGCAGGGCAGAACCGTAATAGCCGATGAAAGTAAGAGGTGAGTGGAGAGTGGAGAGTGGAGAGAGACTACCCAATGTCGGAAGAGCAATGAAAATCGTGTAGCCAATCAGTGAGATTACCATGCCTGAGCCTGCATTAAACGTGACCCGTCCCTCACGGAGTGCCTTACTACCTTGTAACCGCGATGCCATCAGTCCTAAGGAGCACAACAGGAAGTACGTGCCTGTACCACCTGTGATTCCCATCTCCTCTTTGCCATATATCGCCAGGTAGTTACTCAGCACACCGAAGCTGAAACCGAAGGCAATCATATTCACACCCAACAGCCATCCGCGCACCAGAAAGAAACGGTCTAACGACAGCTTCGACTTATTACGCACAATCTCCTTCTCTGGGAATTTCACGATGGCATCCGTGAGCCAGCCTGCACATGCCACCACCAATGCCAGCCAGAACAGGAAGTCAAAACTGTCAGTGAGCTCATAGATCCAGATACCGATCGTCGGCGCTATCGCCATCGCCAGATTGTTACTCAGTCCGTAGTAGCCGATACCCTCTGTGCGTCGGCTCGATGGCAACACATCGATAGCAGCCGTAGAGTTGGCTACCGTTAACCCACCGAAAGGTCCTCCGTGCAAGGTCCTGACGATGGTAAATAATAATAAGGTGGAAGCCGCTAGATAACCTGCAAAGAAAATGGCGAACGCACTGAAACAGATCATCAGCACCGTCTTTCTCGGAAAGGAATCGACCACATAGCCGCTGAACGGACGAAACAGCAGGGCCGTGATGGTATAGCCTGACAGCACGAGACCGATCATATCCTTCGTGGCGCCGAAGTGCTCACTCAGATAGAGCGGTAACAGTGGTGTCAGCACATAAAACGCAAAAAACAGCGAGAAGTTCGCTGCCATCACCTTGCAGTAGTTCCTGTTCCAGAGTCGTTCCATCTAGCTGTACGATTTCTGCCTGCAAATTTACACAAAAGCTCCCAAACTACCAAATCTAATTAAACTATGTTAACACCAATAGACTTTTGACACTTTTGCTCGTCAAATATAAAAGCATTATCATTTTAATCTTATGAATAAATTTTTTCTTTTATCAACACTGATTCTGACTGCTGTTACTGGCAAAGCGCAGGATCTTACGCTAAACGATCTTGGCTATTTCGAGCGACAAGGCGTCAACGTGCTCGTTTATAGCAACAGTTTTAACGGTGGATTCAATGACGAGAAGAACTCGGGTATTGAGGTCATCCAACATGGTGTGCGTTCCATCCAGGGTGGAGCCGTCCGCCTGAACAACACCCCAGAGCAGTGGGACCTCGTGCCGCTGATGACTGACCGTAAGGTGGACCAAGAGAAAGGTACCATCGAGGTAGCCCTGCGTTATAACGACTACGACTTCGACAGTCGCGTGGTGGTGACCGCTAAAGGCAAGGCGGTGGAGATTGCCGTCTGGCTCGACAAACCCGTGCCTGAAAAGCTCGCTGGTGATGCAGGTTTCAATCTGGAGTTCCTGCCTTCACGTTACTGGCTGAAGACCTTCACGATGGATGGTCGTCTGAACCGTTTCCCGCGTTATGCCACGAGTCAGACCATTACCCGTCCGAACAGTGAGAAGCCCCGTCAGTTCAAGGGTTTCAAGACATACGATGATCGTGGTACAGACCGCTTCGTCGATCCCCTGCCGTTGGAGACAGGTCATCAGATCATCATGGCTACCGATGATCCTGAGCGCATGGTGCGCATCAGCAGTGACTCGGAATTGCAGCTCTTCGATGGACGTATGCTGGCTCAGAATGGCTGGTTCGTGCTGCGCAGTGTATTGCCGAAGGGTAAGACGGGTAAGGTGTTGACCTGGACCATTGAACCACATGCCATCCCAGGATGGATCCGTGAGCCGAATATCGGTTTCTGTCAGGTAGGTTATACCCCCGAACAGCCGAAGGTGGCCGTGATCGAACTCGACAAGCAGGACACCCCTCAGGCGAATGCTTCCCTCTACCGCATCAAGGACGACGGTTCTAAAGAGAAAGTCTTCACGGGTGAGATCAAGCCTTGGGGACCCTATTTCAAATATAACTATGTGAAGTTCGACTTCTCCAGTGTCCGTGAGCCTGGTGTGTATTACATCCAGTATGGCAACACGAAGACCAACGACTTCCTGATCGATGAACACGTGTATGACAAGATCACCGATGCCACCACCGACGTATGGGTGCCCATCCACATGGATCACATGTACGTCACCGAGGGCTATCGTACCTGGCATGGTGAGCCCTTCAAGGAGGGTTATCTGCAGGCACCAGAGAGCGACCACTTCGACCTGCATAGTCAAGGGGCGACTACAGATACGAAATATAAACCCTATGAACTCATCCCAGGACTGAATGTAGGCGGTTTCTTCGATGCTGGTGACTTCGACATCGAGACGGGTTCGAATATCAGTGTGGTACAGAACTTCATCCGTGCCTGGGAACTCTTCAAGCCCATGCGTGATGAAACTTTCGTCAGTCAGAAGCAGCGTTACGTTGATCTGCACCGTCCTGACGGCACTCCCGATATCCTGCAGTTCATCGAGCACGGCACGCTGAACCTCGTGGCACAGGCTGAGCAGATCGGACACATGGCACAGACACTCTCTAACTCTGTGCTCGACAACTACCACCACTTAGGCGATGCCGCCTCTATCACCGACGGTCTGCACTACGATCCGAGTCTGAAGCCCTATGAGGTGTCAGCCGATGGCAAGCGCAGTGGTACACCTGACGACATGTGGGCCTTCACCACGCGTAATCCCCGACTCGATCTTCAGGCCGCAGGTGTCTTGAATTCTGCTGCCCGTGTACTTCGAGGCTATAACGACAATCTGGCAGAACGCGCCCAGTGCCAGGCAGACCGTCTGCGCACTGAGGCAGAAGAGCTATTGAAAGCCGGCAAACCTCGTCGCGACACCCAGGCAGAGGCCGATTTCGCCTGGTTGATTGGTAATAACATCACCTTAAAACTGCAGATCGCTCTCGACAGTATCCCCATGAAGGACGAGGCCTACAAGCAGAGCCTTCGTCCACTCGTCAAGGAGTTTGCCGACTATGTTAAAAGCTTCGACAAAGACAATCCTTACGGTGTGCCCATCGGACTCGGCAACTGGGCTGGTGTGAACATGATCCTCAACTTCGGCATCGCCGTGAACTACGCCCACCTCTACTATCCTGACATTGTGAGCAAGGATGAGATCTATCGCGTGTCCAACTGGCTCTACGGCTGCCATCCTTATCATAACTACTCGTTTGTGGCTGTCGTAGGAGCTGCCCGTCCGAAGCAGGTGTTCTACGGTAACAACCGTGCAGACTTCTCTGCCATCCCCGGTAACGTAGCACCTGGACTGCTCTTCCGTAAGCCAGACCACTTCGAGAACTTCGACGACTGGCCTTTCCTCTGGGGACAGAATGAAGGCACCATCGCCGGTAACACCCAGTACATCATTTTCGGTTCCGCCTTTAAGAACCTCCAATAAAAAGAAATCCCCGCCGAGTGGCGGGGATTTTTATGATCAGATCACGTGCAGTCCGAGGAAGACCATCAATCCGTTCATCAGGATCCAGAAGATGGCGAACGGCATCGTCTTACGCATGATGTCACCATCCTGACCCTCCATGTCGCAGGCGGCGGTGGCAATGGCTATCGACTGTGGTGAAAGGAGTTTACCACCCTCAGAGCCGGCACAGTTGGCAGCAGCCAGCCAGTTGGTCTCATTACCTGTCACACCGAAGAACGTACCCTGGTTCACCAGTCCGAGGTCGCTGGCGGCAGTAGCCTGCAGCTTACCGAAGAGGATGTTGGCATTCGTAGCACTACCCGTAACGAAAGTTCCGATAGAACCGATCAGTGGTGCGAAGAACGGGAAGGCAGAGCCTGTGAGCAGCACAAGGCCTTTGGCGATATCGTTGGTCATACCCGTATTGTTCATCAGCATGGCCATAGCCACCAGACAGCAGATGGTCACCACCGTCTTCTGCAGGTTCAGGGTGGTCTTCGCCAACAGCTTCATCAGGCTACCGAAGCTCATACCCTGGATCAGACCGCCGATCACGGCACCGAGGAAGATCATCAGACCGGCATTCGACAGCCAGCCAAACTTAAAGGTATTACCGATCACGGGCAGGTCGAACTTAGTCACCAAGGTGGAATTCAGGAACTCGTTGATGGGAGGCACAATCTTACTGCTGATAAGGATGAAGAAGATGATCAGACCATAGACACTCCACGCCTTGAGGGTCTTCACGGTACCGAATTGCTTCTTCTCTACCTTCACCTCGTCGGCAGGATTCTCTTCCTTGATAAACAGCTTATTGTAGATCAGCATCGCGATGATGGCAGCCACAGAGCCCAGGATGGCAGGTGTCTCCGGACCAATGAAGTGAGCGCAGCAGAACTGCACGGCGATGGAGCATGCACCCACGAAGAGGGCGATGGAGAGATTCTTCACAATCTTCGTGCGATCCGTCATCATCAGGATGAGGAACGGGGTGATGAAGAACATCAGCGAGAGCTGCAGGATGATGAAGGTAGCCACCTCACAGAGCTCCTCAGGGGTAGCCACACCACTGACAGCCACCTGATTGGCGAGTGTGGTAGCAGGCAGACCTACGGCACCGAAGCCTACAGCCACCGTATTGGCCACCAGACAGATCACAGCCGAGAACATCGGTTTGAAGCCCAGTCCGATCAGGATGGCAGCGGGAATCGCCACAGCCGTACCGAAGCCGGCCATACCTTCGAGCACACCACCGAGACCCCAGGTGAGCAACAGCACGAGCAGACCCTTGTCGCTCGTCATCTGAATAAACTGCGTCTTGATCGTCTCGATCTCCTTCGTCTCACAAAGGATGTTGTAACTGAAGATGGCGCAGATAATGATCAGGATGATCGGGAAGCACGCCTTCAGGAAACCCTCCACCACCGACCAGATGGTGATACCGAAGATCGACACACCGGCAAACTTCTCCGGCAGGATACCCATGGCAGGTACTGCAAACAAGGCCAGCAGGATTGTAACGATAAGAGTGACCACTGCACTCTTGTAACCAGACACCTTAAAACCCATCATCAACACGATGAGCAATAGAATTGGGATTACTGAAATTAGAGCTGTCATATAGGTTTTTAGTTATTTGATGAATATTATTGGCGACAAATATACAAACTTTTTTGGAATAATGCAAATTATTTCAACTTTTTTTTGTATATTTGCCCCCAAAACTAATAGTATTACACGTAAAATAGAAAAAGCCCTATGATGAATCAATTCCTTCAAGACCTCAGGCAGTTCCTGCCGTCTGACCGTATTTATACCGATGAGCTCCGTACCTTAGGTTGGGGAACGGACGCCAGTTTCTATCGCCAGATCCCGCAAGTCGTCATCCGCAGCGATGGCGAAACGGAGATCTCCCAAATCGTCAAGGCTTGTCAGCAATACAAGCTGCCTTTCACCTTCCGTGCAGCAGGTACCTCGCTCTCTGGTCAGAGTTGTACCGAGAGCGTGCTCATCGTCGCAGGTAAGCACTGGGAGAAATATGAGATTGGCAAAAACCAGGAAACGATCAGGCTCCAGCCTGGTATCGTGGGTGCAAAGGTGAATGAGATCCTACGCCCCTACGGACGCGTGTTCCCACCCGACCCTGCTTCCATCGGTTCTGCGATGGTGGGCGGTATCGTGATCAACAATGCCTCAGGTATGAACTGCGGCGTGCATGCCAACAGCGACCGTATGATGGTATCTGCCCGTATCATCCTGACTGACGGAACGGTGCTCGACACTGGTTCGGAAGAGAGCAAGGAGGCCTTCCGCAAGAGTCATCCCGAGTTCCTGAAGAAGATCGAGGCCCTGCGCGACAAGGTACGCGCCGACGAAGCCCTCACCTCGCGCATACGTACCAAATATAGTATTAAGAACGTGACGGGTCTGAACCTCCGTCCACTCATCGCCTATGACGATCCCTTCGACATCATCGCCCACTCGATGGTGGGTAGTGAGGGTACCCTCGCCTTCCTCTCAGAGGTGACGATGAAGACCCTCATCGACTACAAGTTCAAGGCCTCGGCAATGGTCTATTTCCTCACCATGAAGGAGAGCTGCGAAGCTGTGGTGGCGATGAAGAAGATGAAGGCAGGTGAGGACGACCTGACCTACAGTGCAGAGAACCTCGTGGTGAAGTCGGCCGAGATGCTCGACTACATGTCACTGGCTTCTGTCGATGATCCCGTCTATCTGCAGTATAAGAAAGATGTCGATGCCGGCAAGATTCCTGGCGTAGAGCCTGGCGATTACAAGGGACTCACCGCAATTCTCACCGAGACCAAGGGCATCACCCACGAGCAGCTCCTCGAGAAGATCGAGAAGATCCAGGAATGCCTGAAGCAGTTCAAGCTGTATATCCCTGCCGAGTTTACGGAGGATCCTGCCGTCTATGGCAAGTACTGGGCCATCCGCTCAGGTATCTTCCCCAGCGTGGGTGGTACGCGTCCTATCGGCACCTCCTGCCTCATCGAGGATGTAGCGTTCCCCATCGAGTCGCTGCCTGAGGCTACTGTGAAACTGCAGAAGCTCATCGCCGATCACGGCTACTCCGATGCCTGTATCTATGGGCACGCCTTCGAGGGCAACTACCACTTCATCCTCAACCAGAGCTTTGCCGACGAGCACGAGGTGGCCCGTTATGCAGAAATGATGCGCAACGTGGCACAACTCGTGGTAGAGGGCTACGACGGATCGCTGAAGGCAGAACACGGCACAGGCCGTAACATGGCGCCCTTCGTGAAATACGAGTGGGGCGACAAGGCTTACGAGGCCATGAAGGAGCTGAAGGCCATCTTCGACCCAGAGGGTCTGCTCAACCAGGGGGTGATCTTCAACGACGATCCCGACTGCTTCATCAAGTGCCTGAAGCCGCTGCCCGTCCTCGACTACGACTTCGACAGCGTGCCCGATGGCGGCCACTATCTCATGGAACCAGAGCACTCCACAGCCAAGGAGACGATCGAACAGGTGAAGCGCGCCAACAAGTGCATCGAGTGCGGATTCTGCGAGGTCAACTGTATGTCGTGCGGCCTCACCCTCTCCTCCCGTATGCGTATCGCCGTCCAGCGCGAGATCCTTTATCTGGAGAAGACAGGTCAGAATCCGGAGCGTGCCGCTACTCTGCGAAAGCAATATAAATACTATGGTGATCAGACCTGTGCTGCCGATGGACTCTGCTCGACCTCCTGTCCCATGAAGATCAATACAGGTGAGTTGACCCACCTCATTCGCCAGCTCGACATGAACAAGAACCCCATGGGTCGCAAGATCGGCGAATTTGCCGCCAACCACATGGCAGGCATCAAGAGCGGTCTGCGCGTCGTGCTCGACGTGGCCCATCTCGCCCATGTCACCCTCGGTCCTACGCTGATGACCAATGTCTGCCGCACGATGAATAAGATGGGACTGCCCCTCTGGACTACCGCCATGCCGAAGAAGATGCGTCAGCCCAAGAAGAGCGACCTCACCAAGTTCATCATCGAGAAGAGTGTTCCTCACCACGAGGAAGAGCACTCCGACCTGAAGGTGGTCTATTTCCCCAGCTGTATCAACCAGACAATGGGTCTTTCAAAAGAAGCGCCTTTCAAGCACGCCCTTGTCGATGAGGTCATCCAGCTGATGGCAAAGGCAGGCTACGAAGTCATCTTCCCGGAAGGTATGGAGAAGATGTGCTGCGGCCAGATCTGGGAGTCGAAGGGTATGCTCGACATCGCCGACCGTAAGAGTGCCGAACTCGAAGCCGCCCTCTGGAAAGCTTCTGAGCAAGGTAAGTATCCCGTGCTCTGTGGCCAGAGTCCCTGTCTGCACCGCATGAAGAAAGTGATGAAGAAGATGAAGCTCTACGAGCCTGCCGAATTCATCATGACCTACCTGAAGGATCGTCTCGACTTCCATCCCACCGACAAGCCCATTGCTATCCATATCACCTGTTCTACCCGTCACATGGGTGTGGATAAGGATATGATTGCCCTCGCCAAACTCTGCTCGAACAACGTGCTGATTCCAGAAGGCGTGGGCTGCTGCGGCTTTGCCGGCGACCGTGGCTTCACCTTCCCTGAACTGAACCGCTATGGTCTGCGCAAGCTGAAGCCCCAGATCGAGGCCCATAAGATTGAGGTAGGCTACTCCAACAGCCGCACCTGCGAGATCGGTCTGGAAGCCAATACCGGCATCCCCTATCTGAACATTGTACATTTAGTAAATATCAGTACTACACCCAAGAAATGAACTATCATTTAGATCCCCATGGAGAAATGATTCTCCAGCAATTCCGCGACCGGCTCCCCATTCTCCAGAGATTGGACGAGCTGGTCTATCAACATCTCAGTCGTGTCCTGCAGGAACAGGGCATCTACGTCAACGCCATGGAGCACCGTGTGAAGAAAGAAGACTCACTGGCAGGTAAGCTCGAGCGCAAAGGTTACAAGTATAAAGACATCGACAATCTGACTGATCTTGTGGGTGTGCGCATCATCACCTTCTACACCGACGATGTGGATAAGGTGGCAGCCATTGCCAAGCGCACCCTCGATGTCGATTGGAAAGAGTCGGTGGATAAGCGAAAGCTCCACGAGCTCGACAGCTTCGGCTACAACTCGCTCCACTACATCTGCCGCCTGCCCAAGAGCGTGGTAGATGACCCCTCGATGCCCGAACTCAACACCATCCGCTTCGAGCTGCAGATGCGTACCGCCCTGCAACACGTATGGTCCACCATCGAGCACGACACGGGCTATAAGGGCGACGTGAAGATCCCGCGTGAATACGTGCGCCAGTTCAGTCGGCTGGCAGGCACACTCGAGCTCATCGACGATGAGTTCAGCCGTCTGCGCGCCACCCTCACCGACTACCGCCGCCGTGTGAAGTCACTGGTGGAATCAGGCAAGCTCGATGATGTGGAGCTCGACAGCGAGACGTTTCGCAACTACTTGAACCTGCGCCCCTTCGACCGCCTGAACAAACGCATTGCCGCCGTCAACCAGGCCGAGATCTACCCCGCCTCGTTGCAGCCCTTCATCCGCGTGTTCGAGAAATTCGGATTCACCACCTTGGGCGACATCGACCGCTTCATCGCCGCCAACAGCGACGATGCCTATCAGATGGCGCTCTCGCAGATCGCCCTCACCGACCTCGACATCCTGTCTGAGAACGTGGGTATTCTCAACCTCTGTATCGTCCAGGCGGTAAAGACGGATGGTCTCCGTGCCCTCTATCGGATGTACAAGGCCCTCTACGGCGCCTCACGCGAAACAGAACAAATGGCCGAGTTCACCTACGAACAGGCCAGCCGTCTATCTTTCGCAAAAAAAGAAACAGAGAGTCAGTGAATCAGTTCACATACGTTTGATTCAACTGAGGGTAGTCATCTGGATCATAGTCATCCAGATCATCCCAATCATCCGTATCGGGACTCCAGAGCGCTGCCAGTTTCTTGGCAACCTCACCAGTAAGAAGCTCTCCAGACTGGCCTTTTTCCCAATCAAACTCAGGGATGGCCGTCTGGAGTTCTTTCAGTGAGATATGTGGCTCACCACCAGGCTCCACAACGTTCATGCAGACCACATCCACACACATCGCATGATCGAAATCCCCCGACAGACTTTCCACAGGATAAGGGTCAGAGATAATCTGGCCGTTCATCACGATGCCGGCGCGGTCGTCGCCCGTACGGATCATATAGAAGAAATCACCCCTTCTGGCCTCTTCCCAGTCAGAGATGAGCCAGTCCATGTGGAACGAGCCATTCTCCATATCCCTCATAAACACTTCGAGATCGTCATCCGTGAAAGAATCGTCATCGGCCTCCCATCGCATCAGGAACGTCTTAAAATCCTTCAGCACGGGCACCACCTCAAAACTCACCACCCACACGCACCTGTTGGCTTTGGAATCCACCTCGATGGCTTCCACCTTTTCACCGACAATCTTTGTAAAGATGTTATCTTTCTCACCGTTCACGCCGATAAAGAGCAAGGCCTCCTTCATCTCATAGGGGAACACACCATGATTATAATAGAAGCACGAATAATCCTTGCGTGGCTTCCTACCGACATTCATCACCAGCCGGCCATCAACGTTCTCCAAGAGCCTGTACTGGTTCTCCTCGTTGATCTGCACGCAGATCTCCGTCATCGTTCCGTTACGGAGTTCCTCAACGGCCTTGTCGTTAAGCTGTGCGCATATCGCTATATCACCAAATAAATCCTCATCCATAATCTCAATTCCCTTACTCATTTTGTTTAAATTTGTCTTCATAAGCATTCAATTTTAAAAATTAACAATCAGAAATCGGCTGCAAAAGTACAACTATTTTTCGATTGAGCCAAACTTTTGGGCTAAAAAATAAAAAAGCCCCGCACTGGGGGCGAGCCCCAGCCTTTCAGCATCTCTTTGAATTCTCCTTTGATCAGTTTCATCGTATAGCAGTATATTTAGTTATGCTGCAAAGATAATGATAATAATCTGTTCTGCCAAAATTATGAGCCCCAAAATGGCAAAATAGAAAGTAAGTGAGTAAGTGAGTAACTGAGTAACCTCGGGTGAAACAAGAAACAAAATCTTCTCCCCCTGTCGCAACAAATCCGATAAGAATCTGGCTAATTTCTTGGAATCAGACAAAAATCCCCGACCATTCATTTGTTGTGTGGTCGGGGATCATCAGTTTACCAGATCTGGATGCGTTCGTCGGGCGCGAGATACATTTGGCCTTCCGTGATGCCGAACACGCGATACCATGCGTCGGTAAGACACACATTGCCGTTGATGCGCAGCTTGGGCGCCGCATGAACGTCTGCCGCGTATATCTTCATCCTCTCAGGAGTGGCATTTTGCCTCCAAGCATCGGCAAAGGCACGGTAGAACTCACGAGCCAGGTATTGGCGCTCACTTCTTGTGGTGGCGCTCACCTTATTCATATAAGCCTCGTAGGCTATCTCCAGTCCGCCCAGGTCGGCAATGTTCTCGCTAAGTGTATTTTCTCCATCGCAGTAAACACCAGGCATGTATTCCAACTTGTCGAAGTGGTTGATCATCTGCTTCTGCTTCTCTTTGAATACCGCCTTATCCTGCGGATCCCACCACTCCGCTTGCTTGCCAATGGCATCATACAGCGAACCTGTGGCATCGAAGCCGTGAGTCATCTCATGGCCGATGGTAGTGGCTCCCAGTACAGCATAGTTATAGAAAGCCTGCTGATTCTTATCGTAGATGGGCGGTATCAAGTTGCTAGCCAATATGTTGATCGAGTTGTTCTTTTCGTTATAAAAAGCATTAGCCGTATAGGCAGGTACTTGCATCCACTCGCAATAGTGAAAGGCGTCTTCTGAGGTCAGGCCAATCAGCTTTTTCATGATGTCGGAGTATTGGGAGAACAGGTTGCATACCATCTCATAGAACGATTTACCAGTTGGCACTGTTGCCTCCCATTCTGTATGAAAGTTCTCAGGCCATCCGCACAAGAATATGATCGCATCCAGTTTCTCGATGGCTTTGGCCTTAGTGGCATCGCCCATCCAACTGTTGTTCTGTATGCGACCGCGGAACACGCCTCGCAGTTCTTCATACATGTCGGTCACTTCTTTCTTGGCAGCTTTGTCGATCGTCTCCACATACGTATGACTCATACTGGTTTGTAAACCGCTGTATTCCTTTTTGCAGAGACCTGCTATTTTGCCGATGAGTTTTTGCTGATCCTCTTGATTCGTCGGTCTCAGCGGATC